>CAYPEW010000011.1:0-80928 GCA_964409845.1 uncultured Jutongia sp. | reverse complement strand
AGATGTCTGTAGATTTTAATACTGACGGCATGCTTTAGTTGTCTCTGTTTGAGAATGAGCAGGTGCTGGAACAGCTTCAGGAAACCGTTCTGGAACAGAAAGACGCAGATTGCTTTGATGAAGACAGCATCAACGAAATATTCAGAACCATGCATACCATAAAAGGTTCCTCCGGTATCATGATGTTTGACAATATTACGGCTGTATCTCATAAGCTGGAAGATGTGTTCTTTTTCCTGCGAGAATCTCATCCCGATAATGTACCTCATCTGCAATTGGTGGAACACGTGTTGGAGGTAGAGGACTTTATCTCAAATGAAATGGAAAAGATCCGGAATGGTGATGAAGTAGATGGAGACGCTACGGATATCATTGCGGGGCTGGATAAATTCCTCAAGCAGATCAAAGGCGAAGCAGAAGAAAACGGTGCAGAGCCGGTGCCGGAAAACAAACACGAAGAACCGAAACAGTTTTATATCGCTCCGGTTGCTTCCAGTGAGAGTAAATTTTATAAAATATATCTCACATTTTATCCGGAAACAGAGATGGCAAATGTTCATGCATATAAAACCGTCTATGCATTAAAGGAAATTGCGGAGGATCTGCTGTACTCACCAGAAGATATCATATCTGATGAAAAAAGTGCAGAAGTGATTGTAGAGGAGGGGTTCAAGATCCTCCTACAGGCACAGTGTGACGAAGAGGAAATACGGGATATTATAGGAATAGGATATGATATCCAGAAAGTAGATGTTTTTGAATGCAGTGCAAAGGAGTTTCTACAGGGCTTTGATGATCCGGACGATCAGGATGTACATATTGATTTAGAGTCCAGTGTTGAGGAAATTGAAGGAAAATCCCAGCTAGAAGCTCAGAGTGACGATACAGCAGAGGGAGAAGATGGCGCAGAAAAGGCAAAGGAGCCGGAGAAAAAAACGGAGAAGCCAAAGATGGCACCGGGTGACTTTGTCATTAAATCCAAGGAACCTGGTAAGCAGAAGAAACTGGCAAGAGATCGACCTAAAGCAGAAAAAGCGTCCTATATCAGCGTTGATGTAAAGAAGATGGATCAATTGATGGAGCTGATTGGTGAGTTGGTTATTTCCGAGTCTGTGGTACTGCAAAATCCAGATTTGAAAGTACCAGGACTGAATTTGAGCCGTTTTAACAAGGCAGCTTCCCAGTTGTCCAAGATTTCAACGGACTTACAGGACGTTATCATGTCGATGCGAATGGTTCCGCTTACCAATACATTCCAGAAGATGAATCGTATTGTCTTTGATGTGTCCAGAAAACTGGGCAAGGATATTGAATTTGAGATGGTGGGCGAACACACGGAAGTGGATAAGAACATCATTGAACATATTTCAGATCCTTTGATGCATCTGGTTAGAAATGCGGTGGATCATGGTATTGAAACCAATGAGGAGCGTGCGGAAAGCGGTAAGACAGAGAAAGCAAAAGTTACCCTGTCTGCCCGTACCGAGGCTGGTAAGGTTTGGATCAGTGTACAGGATAACGGTAAGGGATTGGATCGGGATAAGATTTTGAATAAAGCGAGAAATCAAGGTCTCCTGGATGATAACAAACCGGATTCTGCATACAAAGACAAGGAAGTATATCAGTTTATTACACTTCCTGGTTTCTCGACGAATGAGCAGGTTACCGAGTATTCCGGACGAGGCGTTGGTATGGACGTGGTTGTGAAGAACATTCAGGAAATCGGTGGTATGCTGGATATTGAGAGTACACCGGGCTTTGGATCGGTAATGAACCTCAAGATTCCATTGACCCTTGCTATCGTAGATGGTATTGTAATGGAAACAGGAGATTCTTCCTTTGTATTGGAAACCGGTGTCATCAAGGAGTTTATCCGCGTGACGGAGGATATGATGATTCACGAACCTAACGGTGAGGAATACATCATGATCCGAGGAGAAGCTTTCCCAGTACTTCGCCTTGGCAAACGGTATGGTTTGAAGGAGTACCAGGAATCAGTAGAGAAGGGAATGATGCTGATTTTGGAGGTTGAGGATAAAAAGGTTGCGCTCTTTGTAGATAAACTGATCGGAGAGCAGGAAATCGTAGTAAAACCGATTCCTTCCTATATCAAAAAGGTAAGGGGAATATCAGGCTGTACACAGCTTGGTGACGGAAGTATTGCTTTGATATTGGATCCAGGTGGATTGATAGATTAAAAATACAGAAAGGAATGGTATACCCGTTATGAGTGAAACAGGCGAATTGACTGGGCTGGAGGACGATGTCCTGGCTGCTTCAGGCGAGCGAGATAAGTATATGACTTTTCAATCGGGCGATGAGTATTATGGTCTGAAGATCCAATATGTAAATGAAATTATCCAAATTCAGGCTATTACGGAAATCCCCGAAACGGAAGATTATATCAAAGGCTTGATTAATCTACGAGGAAAGGTCATTCCTGTCATTGATATTCACTTACGGTTCAAACAGGATCCGTTTGAATACAATGATAGAACCTGTATCATTGTTATCAGCATCAAGTCTATGCTGATCGGACTGATTGTAGAAAAGATTGCAGAAGTGGTAGAAATTAAAGAACAAAATATCATGCCGCCTCCTACCATCAGCCGTGCTGATAAGATACAGAATAAATATATCTATGGTATTGGTAAGGTAGGCGATTCTGTAAAATTGTTGATAGATCCGGATAAGTTGTTGAATGATGAGGATTTATCAACTGTGGAACAGGCAAACGATATGAATGAAGAAGAGAGGTAAAAAAAATGAAAGATATGAAGATAAAAACAAAAATGATTTTAGCTTTTGTGATTCTGGTAGTTCTTACAGCTGCCAATGCAGTTGCAGGCATGAGTTCCGTAAACCGAATTAAGAAATCTGTCAATACTATGCAGGAAGAAGAAGTTGTCAAGGTTCAGGAAAAGATGACAGAGATTGGTGCAGACAAGACAAAGGCACAGGCAATTATTGATACGCTTCAGGAAGCAAAGGAAGATGATCTTCAGTCCATTAATCAGACAGCCAATACATCTAATTATGCTAGTCTGGCTCTGGTATTAATTTCTATTGTAATTACTGTTGTCTTGGGATTATCTTTAGTTAAGCAGATTGCAAGATCTGTCAGACAGTTGTCGGAGGCAGCGAAGCGTATAGCTTTGGGACATACGGAGATTGAACTGGTCAAATATGGCAATGACGAGTTTGGAGAACTGGTAGATGAGTATACCAAGGTAATTGCGAATGTTAAGGACCAGGCAGCCATTGCAGAAGAGGTTGCAGGTGGAAACCTGACTGTTAAGGTTACTCCAAAATCTAATGAAGATATGCTGGGCAATGCATTGAAGAAACTGGTTGAAGATAACTTAAATGCATTGACTAACATCAGTGATGCAGGTTCCCAGGTTACTATCAGTTCTTCTCAGGTAGCAAGTGCGAGCCAGGCATTGGCACAGGGATCTACCGAGCAGGCCAGTGCTATTGAAGAAATTACAGCATCTATCGATGAGATTGCTGAGAAGACCAAGAACAACGCCGAGCAGGCTAATGAGGCTGCTGGATTGGTAGCAAAAGCTATCGAAGATGTAAAACGTGGTAATAAGCAGATGGATGATATGATGACAGCAATGCAGGATATCAACAAATCATCTGAAAGCATTTCCAAGATTATTAAGACTATTGATGATATCTCATTCCAGACCAATATCCTGGCTTTGAATGCGGCAGTAGAGGCTGCCAGAGCAGGAGAGGCAGGAAAAGGTTTTGCTGTAGTAGCAGAAGAGGTTCGTAGCCTGGCTTCTAAGAGTGCAGAAGCAGCTGCTGAGACAACTGCATTGATTGAGGATTCTATCGGAAAAGTGAATTCTGGTTCTAAGATCGTAGATGAGACTGCTAAGGCTATGGAAGAAATCTCCAATGTTGTTCAGGATAGTGAAACTATTATCAACAATATTGCGGAGTCTTCTAACTATCAGGCAACTGCAGTAGGACAGATCGAGCAGGCAATTACACAGGTATCTCAGGTAGTACAGACCAACTCTGCTACCAGTGAGCAGTGTGCGGCAGCCAGTGAAGAATTGTCTAATCAGGCATCTAGAATGCGTGAAATGCTTTCTATCTACAACTTGGGTAATGGTAGTTCCGCAGGTGGTTCTTCCTATTCTGGTTCTGGCAGTATCAACAGTGAGCAGGTTATCTCTTTTGAGGACGGATTTGGTAAATACTAATATCTTGAACTAGCGAAGAATAATATTGAAAGCATCTGAATACAGTGTATCTTCTGTATACGGATGCTTTCATTTTGTTATGGAACCATATTTCCAATAAGAAAAATGGTAACAGTGAAAAGATAGAAGTATATTCCATTTATTGGACAGATCGGTTATAATCAATATGATATGATTTGGAATGCATAAATTAAAAAATTTTGGAATGGGGGAAAAAATGAAACAGAACAAAAAGAGAAATTCATTTTCGGGATCAATTGGTTTTGTATTGGCTGCTGCGGGGAGTGCAGTCGGTTTGGGGAATATATGGAGGTTTCCTTATCTTGCGGCAAAAGACGGGGGCGGAATGTTTCTGCTTATGTATCTGATACTGGCGGTAACTTTTGGATTTACACTGCTTACCACAGAGGTGGCGATTGGCAGAAAAACGAAGCAGAGCCCGCTGACAGCATATAAGAAATTGCAGGAAAAGTGGGGATTTCTGGGGGTACTGGCGTGCTTGGTGCCGATTATCATTATGCCATATTATTGTGTGATCGGTGGTTGGGTTATAAAATACTTTTTGGTCTATCTGACGGGAAATGGTGCAAAGGCGGCAACAGACACCTATTTTTCTGGTTTTATTACCAAAGAAATAGAACCAATGATTTTGATGGCTATTTTCCTGCTAGTGGTTTCTTTTATTATCTATCGTGGAGTGAATCAGGGCATTGAATCTACTTCCAAAATTTTGATGCCGGTTTTGCTGCTACTGGTTGTGATTATCGCTGTCTTTTCGCTGACGATTCATTATACTGATGCAAATGGAGTGACCAGAACCGGATTGCAGGGATTAAGGATTTATCTGGTGCCGGATTTGCAGGGGATTACAATTAAGAAATTTTTTTCCGTTTTGATGGATGCTATGGGACAGTTGTTCTTTAGTCTAAGTGTGGCAATGGGAATTATGATTACCTACGGTTCTTATGTGAAGGATGATGCGGATTTGAGAACATCTATCAATCAAATTGAGATCTTTGATACAGGTGTTGCTTTTCTGGCAGGTGTCATGATTCTGCCGGCAGTGTATTGCTTTATGGGTCGGGAAGGCATGGGAGATTATGGTGCCAGTCTGATGTTTGTATCCCTTCCAAAGGTATTTGCGTCTATGGGGAAGATCGGTAATATTGTGGGTTGCCTCTTTTTCGCCATGGTACTGTTCGCTGCCATTACTAGTGCAGTGTCTGTCATGGAGGCGGTGGTGTCCAGTTTGATGGACAAGTTTCATTTTGGCAGAAAAAAGGCAACTATGGTTGAGACAGGAATTGCATTGGTGGCTGGCTGTGTGGTTTGTTTGGGATATAATATATTATACTTTAATATCAAGTTGCCGAATGGTTCTTCTGCACAGATTCTGGATGTGATGGATTATATCAGCAATAACTGTTTCATGCCACTGGTGGCCATTGGTACTTGTATCCTGATTGGCTGGATTCTCAAACCAAAATTTGTGATTGATGAGGTGGAAAAGACAGGTTGTACATTTGGCAGGAAATATCTATATACGGTGATGGTTCGCTATATAGCACCGGTTTTGTTGATTATTCTATTCCTAAAATCTATGGGAATATTGACTGTGATATAATGATAGGCGGACCGAGCATGCTTGCTTGTGAGGGCCAGGCAATCCTATAATGCGAAGCATTATGGGATAATGATAAGCGGATCGAGCAAACTTGCTTGTGAGGGCCAGGCAAGATTATAGTACGAAGCATTATGGTATAAAAGTGAGGATAGCCGATAGGTCATTGATACATTTATTGTATTTTTGTTCATGGTTGTAGTTGGCATGACTGGCAGTTTGAGAAAGACTTGCAGTATAGTTTGAGTTGCGTTATATTATATGATGCTAAGCTTAAAAGCAGATAGCAATGCATAGCACCAGTTGGGATTAAATATATCACATGTGTGCGTTAGAGTATATGAAATTAAGGAGGAAAAGCCATGAGTAAATCAAAAGTATTTTTTACCAATGAGATTACGCCAGAGGCGGTAATGAGACTTTATGATACATTGGGAGTGGATCTGCCAGGGAAGGTGGCGGTCAAGATACATTCCGGAGAGGTGGGGAATCAGAACTTTATCCGTCCGGAATTCTGGAAGCCAATGATTGATAAAGTAGATGGTACGATCGTGGAGTGTAATACAGCATATGAAGGTGGACGAAACAGCACAGAGAAACACAAAGATACCATGAAACTCCATGGTTGGACAGATATTGCGGAAGTGGATATTATGGACGCAGATGGGGAAATGGAATTGGAGATTCAGAATGCAAACCAGATCCACAAGAATTATGTAGGAGATCATATCAAAAACTATGATTCCATGCTGGTACTGTCTCATTTTAAGGGACATCCGATGGGTGGTTTCGGTGGAGCAATTAAAAATATTTCCATCGGTGTTGCTTCTGCCCATGGCAAGGCTTATATTCACGGAGTGGGCAATGTGGAGGATTTCTGGAATTCTGACCATGATTCTTTTTTGGAGTCTATGGCAGATGCGGCATCTTCTGTCATTCAGTATTTTGATGGAAAAATGGTGTATATTAATGTAATGTGTAATATGTCGGTGGATTGTGACTGTTGTGCAAAAGCGGAAGATCCGTGTATGCAGGATATTGGGATTCTGGCTTCCCTGGATCCGATTGCATTAGATCAGGCTTGTCTGGATCTGGTGTATCAGTCAGATGATCCAGGCAGGGATCACTTGATTGAACGAATTGAGTCCAGAAATGGTGTGCATACCATAGAAGCAGCAGCGAAGCTGGGCTATGGCAGCAGAGAGTATGAGTTGGTGTCTCTATAATATACAGATAGTCTGCGAGGAAATTAAGCAATCATCTCGTGATCATATGCGGATAAATTGAATTTCAACGTAAATAACAGAAATACAGAGGGAAAGCATGGGGATTCAATACCGTGTGCATTGTCCAAAATGCACCTATAAAAAGAATATTGACTTTGGATTTGGATTTCTCTATCTGGATCTGTATCGTAAAACCATTCAAAAAATGCAAGAGGGTTCTTTAGGAACAGAGGCGCAGGAGTATATATTGCAATATCCATATGGTGGTGTGGATTGCGAATATGTTGCCTTGCGATGTGAACAGTGTAAGCGTCTGGACAGTGATCTGGATTTAAGCATGTATATCCCGAAAGGGAATTACGTTTCTGAGGAAAAGAAAGAAAATGGTCGTTATACCAAGGCTATGCTGGATCCAAAGGAAGATTACAAAATGCCCCGCGAATTGCAGGAGCATTTTGAATTGTTTCGGAAATACAATCACAGATGTAAGTTTTGTAATGGAAGGATGCAAATTATAAAGGAACCACAGTTTCTGCAGGAAGAAATTGCCTGCCCGGAATGTGGTTCCAAATTAGAGAAAGTTCCTAGTATGGACTGGGATTGATTTTGAGCGTGTGACATTTAGCCATAATGAAGTATGATAATAAAATGTCGTAACGATATTTTTGGTTATTTATATAATGTTTCGAATACCCTCACAGATCTTTCTGGCAACCAACGGATTATTCATAGTATATAGATGAATTCCGTCAATGTCACTGACCAGCAGATCAATGATCTGGCTCAGGGCATAGGACATTCCGGCATCAAACAAAGCTGCTTTATTATCTTCGTATCTATCAATGATTTTTTGGAAACGCAGCGGAAAGCTTGCACCGCACATGGTAACCATTCTTTTGATCTGGGAAGCATTGATGACAGGCATAATACCTGGAATAATCGGAACATTGATATCTGCGATCCGGCAATCCTCTACGAAACGAAAGAACAGCTTATTGTCAAAGAATAATTGTGATAATAAGAGTTCTGCTCCTGCATTGGTCTTCTCTTTGGTATGTCGGATCTCCTGGATCCGGCTGTCAGATTCGGGATGGCATTCCGGATAGCAGGCACCCAGAAAACAGAAATCCCCTTTTGTTTTGAGATAGGTAATTAAATCAGAAGCATGTTTAAAATCTTCTTTTTCCGGAATATCCGGATTTCGATCCCCCCGTAGTGCCAGAATGTTCTGAATTCCTTCTGCCTGCAGAATCTTGGCGAATTCATCAATTTCTGTTTTGTTGTAATGGAGACAGGTCAAATGTACCACCGGTTCCACATGATACTCATTTTTAATTTTTTTGGCAAGTTCAATGGTACGGTTACGGTTAGAGCCACCACCTGCGCCAAATGTAACACTGATAAAATCCGGTTTTAATTCACACAAAACGGATAGAGTTTCATCAATATTTTTGAGTTCGGTATCTTTCTTTGGAGGGAATATCTCAAAGGATAAACTTTTCTTCTTGTTGTCATATATATTGAATATTTTCATTTGTTTTCCTTTCTGTCATTAAAAAGTGTAATTGTTAGCATGTTATCTGTCTATGATTTTCTGTTTTTTTGGATAGACAAAGTGCTCTTTTAGAATATTTTACAGGATTTTTCGACTTATCACAAGCTTGAGTTTCCGCAGTTTGACAGATTAAGTTACAAAATGCAGAAACTCAAGATCGCAAGGAGATCTTTTTGCGCAAAGTTGGTTGTTGCATGAAAAGACGTAATCCGATATACTAATATACTAGCACCTTAATTTTGTGAATAGGCAATGCGTTGGTATATTGGTATTTTTTATTCTATATATTATGATGTTGGGGTCAAAAAGTATTTTGCCCCCAACTGATGCTAAGAGTTTATGCAGATTATGTGTATCAGTAGTAGAAAGGGGAGTGGAATGGGTTTATTGCAGACAAAATTATCCGACAAATTAAAAGAGGCATTGCAAGCAGTGCTTCCCATTATAGGAATTGTACTATTGCTTAGTTTTTCCATTGCCCCGATGCCGCCTGGAATTCTGCTTCTTTTTCTGTTTGGGGCGGTATTATTGGTAATTGGAATGATGTTTTTTACGTTGGGAGCCGAGTTGGCAATGACTCCCATGGGGGAAAAGATTGGAACGAAAATGGCAAAAATCCCTCATGTTTCTATTATCTTATTTCTGTGTTTTACTCTGGGATTTGTGATTACTGTTTCCGAACCGGATTTGCAGGTTCTGGCAGAGCAGGTGCCAGCAATTCCGAATTATGTATTGATTCTTGCCGTGGCAGTGGGCGTGGGAATGTTCCTATTGGTAGCCATGTTGCGTATGTTGTTTTCTCAGGCATTGTCCGTTCTTCTGTTTTTATTTTATGCTATTGTGTTTATTTTGACGTATTTTATTCCCAAAGATTTTATCACTGTTGCATTTGATTCCGGAGGAGTTACTACCGGGCCTATGACGGTGCCATTTATTATGGCATTGGGAATCGGTTTTGCTGCTGTCCGTAGTGACCGACATGCAGAAGAAGACAGTTTTGGTTTGGTGGCACTTTGTTCCATTGGGCCGATTCTGGCTGTGTTATTGTTGGGATTGCTCTATCATCCGGCAGATACCGGATACATACTAGAGACGGTACCGAATATTCAGAATTCGGTGGAGCTTTGGCGGTGTTTTGCCGGAGGATTCCCGAAGTATATTCAGGAGATTGCACTTTCCCTGTTGCCGATTGCAGTTTTCTTTGCAGTGTTCCAGATTATTTCCCTTCGATTTGGCAAAAAGACACTGCTAAAAATATTGATTGGTATTTTCTATACCTATATTGGACTGGTATTGTTTTTGACTGGAGTAAATGTAGGCTTTATGCCGGCGGGAAACTATCTGGGGAAATTGATTGCAGAGTTGCCCTACAGGGAGATATTGATACCAATTGGTATGATTATCGGTTTTTTTATCGTCAAAGCAGAGCCGGCAATCTATGTCCTGAAGGAGCAGGTGGAGGAGATTACTTCCGGTGCCATATCCGGGCGTGCCATGGGACTGAGCCTGTCTCTGGGAGTGGCATTTTCAGTAGGCCTGGCGATGACTCGGGTATTGACAGGAATTTCTCTGTTGTGGTTTATCCTGCCAGGGTATCTGCTTGCGCTTTGCCTGTCTCTGTTTGTGCCAAAGATCTTTACAGCCATTGCTTTTGACTCTGGTGGTGTGGCATCCGGACCGATGACAGCTACCTTCCTGTTACCATTTGCCATGGGAGCATGTCAGGCATTAGGTGGGAATATTGTGCAGGATGCCTTTGGCATCATTGCCATGGTGGCTATGACACCGTTAATTGCGATTCAGGTTCAGGGTGCCGTATATCGTCTGAAGTCCAGACGGGAGGCAGTGACTTCTGAATCTTATCTGGATATCTGGGATGAAGATGATATTATTGAATTATAGAGGTTGGATGGCTAAAATTTTTGAGGGATTTTTGCATTAGGAAAAGCTGAGGGAGTCAGATATTACAGGAGGATTAGCATGAATGAAATTTATATGATGACCATTATTACCAACCGAGGGATGCGGGAAAAGTTTATCTCTTTCTTTCAAAAAAATGATATTCATATTACGGTATCTACTTTGGGATCTGGCACAGCAAATAGTGCGATTCTGGATTATCTGGGTGTGGAAAAGACGGAAAAGGCGATTTATTTTGCATTTGTTACTCGGAATGTCTGGAAAAACTTAAAGAAAGAACTTTATAACAAGATGAATATTGATATTCCTGGTAGGGGAATTGCGTTTCTCATACCTATGAGCAGTATCGGTGGAAAGAAAGCGTTAAATTATTTGACGATTGGTCAGGAAGTAGTGATTGAGGAGGAGAGTTCATTGAAAGAGACAGAGTTTGAATTGTTGGTTACTATCGCAAATGCTGGTTATATGGAGACAATTATGGACGCTGCCAGAAGTGCTGATGCACCAGGAGGAACTGTGATTCATGCCAAGGGCACCGGTGTGGAACATGCCAGAAAGTTTTTGGGGATTTCTCTGGCAGAAGAGAAGGAGATGATCTTTATTGTGGTTCGTACCGGACGGAAAAATGCTATTATGAAGGCGATTATGGAACAGGCGGGCACAGGCAGTCCTGCAGGTGGAGTGGTGTTTTCACTGCCGGTAACCAGCACGGCGGGGCTGCGGTTGGTGGAGGAGTGAGAGACATAATTTATGATATTGATATTTGTCCATTGAGGAATGATTTTGTTGGTGGATATGTGAAAAAATCACGTATTAGAATTATTCTGCCAATGGAGATAGGGTTCTTTTCATCTCTGTGAAAATGCGTAGAGTAGATATGTAAATGGAATTATAATTATATACCATACTGGTTCTGTCAATGCGGTAATTTTTTGCAGTAAAATCCAAAGAATGAATCAAAATCAGAATAAAGCATTGACAAAGTGAAATAATCACAATATGATATAGTTTATAATATAAAGGGAAAGAGGATAATAGGAATGTTAGTAGGATTTTCAGTATGTAATTACAGATCATTTCAAGATGCGCAAAATATTTCAATGGTTGCTAGCAAAATAGCCAGACATAAATTTCATGTAACAACAATGGAAGCCAGAAAAATACTAAAATCAGCGCTAATTTTTGGTGCGAATGCCGGTGGTAAGAGTAATTTTATTAAAGCGGTTTCTTTTTCCAGAGATATTATTTTAAAAGGTTTGGACGAGGTGGATATTGCGAAAGAATATTTTAGAATTGATGGTAACATGTATTCTCAACCGGGGATTTTTCAATATCAAATTATAATCAATGGTCAGGAATATTCCTATGGACTGGCTATTTCTTATGAAAAGAAAATGATATTGGCAGAGTGGTTGGTTAAAATAGGAAAAAATGGGGAAGAACAATATGTTTTTAATCGGGAAGTAGATGAAATGGGGATTAGCCATGTAGAAACAGAGATGAAATATGATAATCCAGACGAAAATGCAAGAATGAAAGTTTATTTAGAAGATTTTGGAGAGGAAATATCCACTTTATATACCAAAAAAGCTATTTTAAGCAATATTGCTACAAAGGTTAATGATAAAAGTGATTTGTTCCGAGATATCGTATCAGTTTATGAATGGCTTAAAAATATTGTTATTATTTTTCCGACATCAAAATATAGTAAGTTAAATGATGTGACTGCGGACAAGGATATTAGAGAGTTTTTTGGTAATTTATTATCTTTCTTTGATACTGGAGTGGAAGGAGTTGTGAATCAGGAAGAAAAGATGGATTTTGATAAAATATTTCAAGATATGCCCGTTGAAGAAGCAGAGAAAATAAAATTAGATATCTCTAATAATATAGATAATAAACCAATCGTCTTGCGGATTAATAAGAAAATTTATATTTTAAGACGAGGGGAAAAAGGGAATATAATTTATAATAAAATGTTATTAAATCATGGTAATTCAAAAGAGTTGTTTGAATATTTAGACGAATCAGATGGAACCAGGAGACTGTTAGATCTTTCTCCAATTTTATTTAAAAATAAAAAATATAGCGTTATTTTTATTGATGAAATAGATAGAAGTTTTCATACTAGTTTAACAAAAAAATTTTTACAAAAATTTTATGAGAATTTTTCAAATGATTCATGTCAATTAATATTAACGACACATGATATTAATTTGTTAGATTTAGATTTGTTGCGGCAGGATGAAATTTGGTTTGTTGAGAGGAAAGAAAACCATAGTTCGGAGCTATATTCTTTAAGCAGATATAAAGAACGATTTGACAAAAGGATTGATAAAGAGTATTTGTTAGGAAGATACGGGGCGATTCCAATTTTTGATGAGAATTTGAACATTTCGGAGGTGTCGGATGAAGAATAGTTTTCGATTGTCCCAGGTGAATTACGAAAGGGAAACGGAAGACCAAAAAGTGGAAGTACAAAAGATATTTTATCTTTCTGTAGAAGGAAATGTAACAGAGAAGGAGTATTTTGAAGGAATCTCCAGATATAGGAAACAACTGGGAATTAATGGAATCGTGGACGTAAAAGTCTTGGGTAGAAGCAGTAAGGATACCAATAGTGCACCTAAATATGTCTTAGAACTGGTAGAGGAATTTCTTCGATTGCGGAAACTTGGGAATGAAGGGATGATAGATGAGATACCACAGGAATTTATTGATTTTTATGGGGAGGAGTTTATTAGGAAATATCTTACAAATCCCGAAAAGTTATCTAAAGTTGAAAAAAATAAATTTGTTACAGATCTAAGGAAGATAGGATATGATATAAATTATCGAAAATATTTAGCTACATATAATCATAAGTCAGATGAATTTGGCATTTTAATTGATCGGGATAAACTTACCCATTCAGAAAAAAATATGCGTGATTGTATTAATCATTGTAAGCAATCTAAATACCAATGTTATATTAGCAATCCTTGTTTCGAGTTTTGGCTTTTATTGCATCTGTCAGATGTAAAAGAAGAATATAAACACCAGATGTCTGAGATTCAAGAGAATAAAAAAGTTTCAAAAAATCATACTTTTGTTAGTAAAGAAGTATCAGATAAGGCGCATCATAAAAAAGGAGATATTAATTTTAAAAATAATTATCTGCCAAATGTTGATAAGGCTGTTGAAAGAGCGAAAATGTTTGAGGGAGACGAAGAAAGGTTAATTGATCATATTGGATGTAATCTATGGAAACTGATTGAAATACTACGGAATTTTTAGCAGGAAATGGTTAAAACTGACAAAATTCTGGTTAAAAACGACAATGAGCCCAATACGGAAATGGTTTTTGTTATATTGAATTCACGATACGAATTCAGTAACAAAAACCATTTTTAGTTATCTAAGAATTTCGTAAAACGAATTTCTTAGATATTTAACAGAAAGGAAAGGTGAGTATTATGAGAAAGAATATTCAAAGAAAATTGCGAGGATTATGTTGTGTGGTATTGGCGGCAGTAATGGCATTAACTGGTGTGCCAATGTCAGGTGGTATGGGAAAGAGAAATTTGACCGTGGCGGTGGCAGAAGCGGGGACTGCTATAAAGTGCTATACCATTGGAACAGCAAATGTGCAGGTATTTTCTAACGCAGGGCTTACAAGTAAGTATGGTACGATTTATCCATCGGATGAGATTACGGTAAATGCGGTAACTGACAAATATTGCAAAGTGACATATCCAATAGCAAGAGGGACAAAGACGGGATATATTAACACAAGTAAAATATTAACCAAGACAATAGGCAATAGTTATACATCAAGAGCAAAGATTACAACATACCGAAGAGCAAGCAGTAGCAGTACTTATGGTTACGTTGCAACAGGAGATAATGTAAAAGTATTAGGTGCTTCCGGAAGTTATACGCAGGTTAAATATCCGGTTAGCGGCGGCTATAAATATGCTTTTATTAAGACCACAGATCTTAATGCTTACGTTTTACCAGCTGCAACAAGTTATGAGGGTGTTTCAAATGGCACCTATAAGCTGGTGTCTGCGTTGGGCGATAACTATGTAATGGATGTAAATGGTGCTTCTATAGCAAATGGTGGTAATGTACAGTTGTATGAGGACAATGGAAGTAATGCTCAGAAATTTATATTTACCAAACAATCAGATGGCTATTATACGATTAGTAATGTAAATAGTGGCAAGTTATTAGATTGCGCAGGGGCAGGCAGGACAAATGGAACCAATATTCAACAGTATGAATCAAACGTTACAAATGCACAGCGCTGGAAATTGACTAGCGTTGGAAATGGATATTATACCTTAACATGCAAATGTAATGGCCTTGTGGCAGATGTATCCGGTGGCAGAAGGGCCAATTGGACAAATATTCATATGTATACGTCGAACGGCACTGCTGCACAAAAATGGAAATTGGTTTCTACAACGGCATCTTATACTTCAAATACTTCCACAACACGGCAAAAGATGGTCGAGTATCAATTATCCCAGGTGGGAATTGGAGATTACCGGGGAAATAACAATGTCAAATATAATACCTGGTACTATGGCAGGACAATATCTGGAGCAGGTTATCCGTGGTGTATGGCATTTCAATCTTACTGTGCAAACCAACTTGGTGTACTTGGCACTGCGGTTCCTAAGACAGCTAGCTGTGCGGTAGCCGTTAATTGGTATAAAAATAAAGGACAGTTTCAATATAGTAGGTACTATGGAGGATCCTACACTCCAAAAGCAGGTGATCTAGTATTTTATTATTCCAATGGAAGTTTTAGTCATGTGGGACTGATTACGGCGGCTCCGATCAATGGTTATCTACAGACAGTGGAAGGAAATGTTGCTTGTTCTGATGGTAATTATAAAGCAGTTAAATTTACGAACAATAGCAAACGAACCATCAATAATAGTTATGTATATGGATATGGAACTCCTGTTTATTAAAAAACGAAAATCTGCAACTTGGAATATTAATTAGAAAGAATTAGTTGAAGAAATTAAATAAAAAGTAATAAATAAAAGCAGATATCGTTAAAGGCTAGGTATCTTTAATGGTATCTGCTTTTATTCATCTTCATCAATATATTCCATGATATCAGAAACACCGCATTTAAGTAATTTACATAATTGATTTATGGTATTTGTTGAAACACTGTTGCCTTTTTGGATGGAGTAATAGGTGGCTCTGGAAAATCCTAATTTTTCTAATCGATAAGAAGTGATTTTTTTATCTTTCATAGTTTTGAATAGTGGGGCATAGCTAATCAATGCACATTCTCCTTTACTTTTTAGTTTATTGTAGGTGGGAAATTTCAACTTGACTATGTATGAATATCCGAGTATAATTCGAATGGATGTGTTCGGATATTCATACATATTTTCGATGGATAAAAAAATATTTGATGAATTATAACCCGCCTATATTAAAAGTAATAAACCAATTATTAAATTATTACTAATAAAGTTATAATTTGTTCGACATGGAACGGCATTAGTAATTGATATTGTTCCTGTTTATTGGTCTTTATTTCAATTTGTGCGCAAAATACAAGGAGGAGCATGGTAGTATGAGTAAAAAAATAAAAAGCATAGGTTATGATTCATTGTCTGATCCTGGTGGAAGAGAAATTAATGAGGATTATCTGGGGTGTATTGAATGGAGAGATCGATATTACTTTGTTTTGTGTGATGGTTTGGGTGGACATGGTAATGGAAATATTGCGTCTCATTTTGTTGTAGACCAAGTATTGGGATGTGTGCAGCAAGGAATGTCTGTGGAAGATAGTATTTTGTATGCACAAAATGCATTGTTAGATAAACAAAAGATAGATCAGGCGGAAGATAGTATGAAGACGACATTGACCTGTTTGGAGTTAGCGGAATCATATGCCAGATTTCTTCATGTAGGAGATTCTCGTATCTATTTATTTGAACATCATCGATATCGGTTACGTAGTCAGGATCATAGTGTGCCACAAATGTTAGTCAATCGAGGAAGCATTAGAGATAAGGATATTCGTTACCATGAGGATCGTAGTCGTTTGCTCCGTGTGATGGGAACACCGTGGGACTATCCTAAATATCAGGTAGTGGATGGAATACATATTCATCCTGGAACAAGTTTTTTATTATGCAGTGATGGTTTTTGGGAATTAATTGATGAAAAAATGATGTCCAGAACTTTACGAAAGGCGAAAACGCCAGGAGATTGGCTGCAGTCCATGGAAAGAATTATTCGAAAAAATGGACAGGGGACAAATATGGATAATTATTCTGCCATTGCAGTGTTTATCAGGTGATTTTGCACATGATTCATAGAAATACAAAGAGAGGTACAGGAAGTGATAAGCAGATGTAGTAATGGTCATTGGTATGATAACAGCGTTAACCGAAATTGTCCGCACTGTAAATTGAAAAGTGAGAAACTAAGTATCCGCTTAGAGGAAATTGAGGAAGATGACAGAACCATATCCATTGCGGAGGCAGACATTTCATTGGGAGAAGAGTTAGGAGCAATTATTGGAAATACTCATAGTAATCTCATGTACAGCCAGAATTTTCAAGGAGAAATGGATGATGATCGGACTGTTTCTTTTGGATTTTTTGGATTATCTGCGATTCAGCCAGTAACTGGCTGGCTGGTATGCATGACAGGCAGTGAAAGGGGAAAAGATTATCGTTTACATGCAGGGAAAAATTTTATTGGAAGAAGCACCTCAATGGATATTGTATTAATTGATGATAAAAAAATTTCCAGAGAGAAGCATTGTTCCGTTACCTATGATCCGGTCAGTAATCTCTTTTATCTCACATCGGAGGGTGGAAATGTAACATATAAAAACGGTGTTTTGATCGAAACTTCGCTTAATTTAGAAGAAGGGGATTACATAACAATTGGTGAGACAAATTTACTATTTATTCCTTTTTGTAAGGAGGAGAGAAAATGGGAAAAAGAATGATACGAACAATCGTCTTGTTATCTGTTGCCCTGGGTCTGATTTACAGCAAATCCGTCGATGCAAAGACAATTAAGCAGCCGTATTTAGCAGAACAGGCAAAGGGAAAAGCACCCGGTGTAAAAGTTTATATGACAGGTTCTAAAATGAAGAAATCTGTACCAGTATCGGCACAGATAGAAGGTGTTACGCTACAACAGAATGGAGATATAGTACCTTTTAATAAAAGTGGCGAAGGGATGCATTATATTATTATATTGGATAATTCGGGATCGGTGGATGAAGTTCAGTTTAAGGAATCGAAAAAGCAATTAATATCGTTATGTAACTCTTTAAAAGATCAGGATTTTTTTACACTTTATACGGTGGGAACTTATCATAGCAGCGGAGAAAAAAAGACCGTTATTTCTAATCTAGGAGGATTCGATAAAAAGAAGATTAAAAAGGTTATCAAAAGGATTAAAAAAATAAAATACTTAAAATCCAAAAAGAGCAAAACCGTATTATATCGTTCTCTAAATGAAGTATTGGCATCTCAACAGGCGGCTGCAAATCGGACGGTAATCTTAATGGTTACTGATGGAGAGGATGATTCCAGAGGGAAAGATATTGATCAGAAATCTACAGTAAACGAAGTGAAAAATGCGGCAGTACCAGTATATGGAATTTTGTTACATAATGTGGCAAGCAAACCTAATAAGGCTAAGATGAAATATACTCAATATAAAATCTTAAATGAAAAAAATTGTAGGGGATATTATGCGGATTGTAGTCAGAATTCCTCTGTTAAAAAAGTAAGAAAGGCTTTTCAAGAAATCCGTCATTTATGGGAAAAGGATTCATATATTGTTCCTTTATGTGCAGATACAAATCGGATAGTAGGTAAAACAAAGTTACAGTTAACAGTCGATCAACATGGAATTGATCCCATATTGATTGATTACTCCAATTATGAAGAAGATAGTGCTGCGCCGGTTATTGTTGGAGCGGTGAAGAAAATCAGCAGTAATTCCATTTCTTTTTCTCTTCAGGATGAAAATGGGGTCAATCTGGATGATGTAAATGATCCATCTCACTATATTGTACAAAGTAAAACAGAGGATGAGGATGGAGAAATATGGAAAATTAAAGATATTAGTATAAAAAATAATGATGATGAAATAGCAGTTACCTTGACATTTGATGAAGAATTTTTTACAGACCAATATATTTTAATTTGCAATGATATTTGCGATAATTCTCAGGACATGAATGCAATGAGTGGTGTTTCCATTGATTTCTCTATAGAGGACGGACTAGATCGCTCATGGGTAGAGAGAAAGGAGTTTTTGAAATCCTACTGGTGGATTGCTTTAATGGTATTAGTTGTAATACTGGGAATTGTTATTGTAACTGCCATTAGAAAAAGACCAGGCAAGATTGTGGAGATAAACCCAGATGAATTACATAAAGCAGATTCTAAATTAATTCGTTTAACAATTACAGATCGTTCTGGTGCAATAAAAGACGTTGAATGGAATGTAGAGGGAAGTTTGTTTGTTGGGCGATCGAAAATATGTAACATTGATTTTGATGATGATCGTTTGTCCAAACAGCATTTTGTAGTCGAAGTAACTAAAATGGGATGCTATATAGAGGATTTGGAATCCACAAATGGGACTTTTGTCAATGGTGTAAAAATGACAAACCGAAGACTGCTTTTAGATGGGGATGTTATTACTGCAGGGAGAGAAAAATTTGTATTTCATCTTCCCAAGAGCCAGCCGGCAGATTATATGAATTAGAGTAAGCGATTGAAGGAGTACTATATGATGTTTTGTCCAAATTGCTTTGCAGCAAATAGCATGAAAAGTGAGACCAATCAGGGGAAGAGTCATAGTATTGTACAATGTTCAATTTGTGGATATCAGGATAATGGTAAGCGAGAAGAAAGGGCATTGCCGCTTGGTACTCGATTGTGTTCTTGTTACATCATAGGACGTGTATTGGGGATAGGAGGGTTTGGTATTACCTATTTGGCATACGATGTCTATAGTGGGATTCGTTATGCAATCAAAGAGTATTTTCCGGCAGAGTGGGCAATGCGGGAGATGAGTTCTTACCGAATCATACCAACAAGCCATTCGACAGAGAAGTTGTACTATCATGGACGTGAAGTATTTGCCCATGAAGCAGAATACCTGAGAAAACTATGTCATATTCCGCATATCGTATCAGTAAGAGGTTATTTTACAGAAAACGAAACTGCATATATGGTAATGGACTTTTTAGATGGAAATACTTTACGAAATTATGTAAGAAACAATGGACAAAACGGTATTCCGATTCCAATGGCAAATCAAATTATCCGGGATGTGGGAATGTCCTTGCAGCAAATTCATCAATCCATGCTGCTGCACCGGGATATTGGACCTGATAATCTCATTTTGATGAATGATCAGACTGTATATCTCATTGATTTTGGCGCTACCAGAATGTATGGATTAAATTCCCCTCATAGTATGTCGGTTTTGGTTAAGGAAGGATTTGCACCTATTGAACAATATTCAAGATCGGGAAAACAAGGGCCATGGACGGATATTTATGCACTAGCAGCAACATATTATTTTTTGACTACAACGGTAAAACCGCCCTCTGCACCGGATCGTATTACTGGGATAAAAATGCTTCCTTTACAGAAGATGAATCCTAATGTACCTAAAGACATCAGTAAGGCAATTGCACATGCTATGGCAAAAAACTGGAAACACCGCCCGCAGACTGTAAGTGAATTTTTGGACGAAATGGGATTATCAGATGATAAAAAGACATCTTTTGGACAGGACGATTACGATAAGACGATTTTTCTGGATGACAAACTTTTCGCCACAAATACCCAAAAGGTTCCAAGTTTGCTCATGCAGATGGGGTTACAGAGAAACCGCTACTTGCTCATTAATAACAGATACTTATATATAGGGCGGGTTAAAGAACAAAATAATATTATATTGGAAGATCAACAGGTAAGTGGTGTGCATTGTTTTGTGCAATATGATTCTGGAAACCAAAATTTTTTGGTCACGAATTATTCCGCAAACCGGACTTATACCAGTCAGGGAATATTGGAAAAGGGAAATGCGGTTTATCTAAAAAAGGGAGAATGGTTTTATATTCAGACATCAAGAGAGCGTTATATATTTTACTTGGAGGTAGAATGACATGTTTGGAAGAAAGAGAAACGATGACAATAAAAGGTTTTTTTCAAACCAGATATCATCTGTCAGTGCGGATCCGATTATACGGAAAGTACCAGCGTTAACCACTCTGGTCAGGACAGCGACTGGAAATAGGCAATACCAACAAGATGCTGTGTATGTAACAGAAAGTAAGATTCTGGCGTCAAATAAAAAAACAAGGGTTTTGGCAGTGGTTTGTGATGGTATGGGAGGTATGGCTGATGGTGGAAGAGCCAGCCAGACAGCAATACAAATGATGGTAAGAGGATTTCAAAAAGTAGAGAAAAATCCAGAATTAGATATACCAACATTCTTTCGGCAGGGAATTTATGCAATTGATCGTACTATTTATGAGTTTCCCAAAACAGACGGGAGAGGATCGGGAACGACGATGGTTGCCTGTATTGCCGAAGATCATAAATTGTACTGGGCCTCAGTGGGAGATAGCAGAATCTATATTATCAGGGGAAACCAAATGCAGCAGGTAACCAGAGATCATAATTACTGGCTTCGGCTTCAGGAAATGATCCGGGAGGGTAGAATAACGGAGCAGGAGGCGATGGCAGAAAGACAGAAGGAGGCATTGATTAGTTTTCTGGGGATTGGCAATGTTAGTTTGATGGATATTAATTCCGTTCCTTTTGAAATGCAGTATGGGGATGTGGTTATGCTGTGCAGTGATGGGATTACAAAAACTCTGCCAGATTTACAAATACAGCAGATTATTTTGGATGACAGAGTGAAACCAAATCAGAAAGCAGAGGCATTGGTGGAAGCAGCCACGCATGTTAATTCTCACTCACAGGATAATACCTCTGTGGCATTGATTCACTATCATGAAGAAGATATTAAACAGATCAGGGGACATTAAAATCTGTTTGATGGGATACAAAAATTGAGAACTATAGTTGATTTACAGAAAGGAGAAACCATGAATTTATGTAGATGTGATAACGGACATTTTTATGATAAGGAGAAATATGCAGCTTGTCCTCATTGTGCTGGAGGCGCAGCAGCAGATCAAAGTCTAACCAGTGTATTTGTACAGGATGCTCCTGGTTCGGCGGCGATGGCAATGAACGTAGCAATGCCAGCGGGGGCAGCGAATCCATCCATTTCGGATGCGGTTACCGCTCCGTTGCAGGATTCCTCAGGTCTGCCGATTGCGGGATTGTCTGCAGACCAGCCTACCGTAGCAATGAACTCTGACTTTGATATGCCTACGGTACCATTGCAAAAGAATGAACAGGATAATCCATTCCCAATTGATGATACATCGCAGGGTAAATTTGTGACAGAGGAGGCAGGTTCGGAAGAAGATCACACGGTTGCCTATTTTGACCAAGTATTTAGTAATGTGGCACCAGCGGCTTCTGGTACAGGTTCTTACAACTCGCAGAATTATGCTGTCAATAAGGTTGATACACCCTGTGTAGGATGGTTAATTGCTATTGGTGGAAACCATATTGGCACAGATTTTCGTCTGAAAGTAGGAAAGAATTTTATTGGCAGGAACCAGAATATGGATATTGCTTTAACAGAGGATAAAAGTGTATCTCGTGACAAACATGCTATTGTGGTATATGAACCAAAAGAGCATTTATATCTGGTACAACCAGGGGAATCTAGTAGTCTGGTATATAAAAATAATAAGGTAGTTCTTAATCCTGAAATACTAGAGGCATATGATATGGTAACGGTGGGAGAAGTAAATCTTTTGTTTATTCCGCTTTGCGGAGAGCGTTTTAGCTGGAGTGAGCTGTTGGAAAATGTGGCAAAAAATATGTAAAAGCAGACTGTCTGGTGTAATGATATGTCTTGCGCCAGGCAGAGGAATGAGGAATTATGGATCGTTATGCAAAAAGGTGGCGTATGGCGGGAGGGTTACTGATTCTGTTTCATTTACTTGTTTTTTTTCTGCCTGTTACCAATCGAGTACAAGAGAATTATGCGACATTACAGTGGTCTCAGTATGATTATCTAAAGAATATGCTGCATGGAATC
Source organism: uncultured Jutongia sp. (assembly GCA_964409845.1). Taxonomy (GTDB): domain Bacteria; phylum Bacillota; class Clostridia; order Lachnospirales; family Lachnospiraceae; genus Butyribacter. Next base: position 58,188 of record CAYPEW010000011.1, on the reverse strand, counting down.
CTCCCACATGGAACAGAAACACCAGTGAGTCTGGAGGGAGAGCAGAAGGTATTCATTATCTGTTTCATGATAATACCCATACTGTTTGTGCTGGCTGCAGGAATATATGGAGTGGTGGGAAGCTCCAGACAGATTGTTAGTTCGATTCTGACTTTTATAGTGTCTGGATTATACCTTACCTCTGTGTTCATGATGCCCTGTCTTTGGCCAGAAGGCAGTAAGGGACAGGGCTATGAACGAGGAATTGGATGTGTAGTTCTGCTGGTTCTTTTAATCTGTAGTTCGGTGGTTTCTATTTTGGCATTGATGGCAACACCAAAAGCAGAGACAACTAGTATTAATGGAATCCCACAAATTATGGAAATGAAACAGGAACAGATTACAGCAAAATATAATCTTGTTGCTGAGAATCAATCTGCGATTCCGCCATACGTAGCAGGAACAGCCAGAGGCGTCTTGGTGGGATTATCCGGTCTTTATACTGGGGCAGAAATCACTTTTGCGGATGGGGAGGTTATTCGACTGGGCAGATCGATTCACAATGACTTGGTATTTGATAACCAACCAAAAGTCAGCCGGAATCATTGTCAGATTCAATGGGATGCAGGCAGGAGAAAATATAGTATCCGTGACTATTCCAGTAACGGCAGTTTTGCGAATGGGTCAGAAGAATGTCTGCCACAGAATATAGATATATATTTGGAACCAGGAACCGTTATTGCTATTGGAGATCAGAGTAATCAATTCCGTTTAGAATAAAGTTGCAATCGTTATTACTATGGGAGCAGGAGTAAGATATGGCAAGTGAATTATGTATGAATTGCTTTAGTGTAAAGGGGCAATATGAGGTATGTCCATTTTGTGGTTATATTGAAGGAACCCCGCCAAAACAGCCGCATTATTTGATGCCTGGGACAATTCTTGGCAATCATTTCATTGTGGGAACTGTCATCGGATTTGGTGGTTTTGGAATTACCTATAAATGTTTTGATATTACATTAGGGGTCATTGTTGCAGTAAAAGAATTCTATCCTTCTGGCTTAATCAACCGTTCGCCGGGGGAAAGTCAAGTAGGTCTTCTGTCGGGGGACAGGAAACAGCAATATGCTGAGCTGCTCAAGCGTTTTCTAATGGAAGCGCAGAGTGTGGCGCAGTTTGGTAAAGCAAAAGATATCGTTAATGTGTATGATTTTTTTGAAGAAAATAATACCGCATATATCATTATGGAATATATTGATGGTGTTCTTCTGAAAGATTATCTGGAGAAGCAGGGAAAAATGAACCCTGATGTGGCTATGGCTGTGATTACACCAATTATTACCGCAGTAAAGAAGATTCATAGCAAGGGAATCATTCACCGGGATATCAGTCCCGACAATATTTTTATTGCCGGAGAGGATGCGATCAAAGTATTTGATTTTGGGGCAGCGCAGTTAAATGACAGTAGCGAGGGGTTGGCAGGGGAGAAAGTCATTAAAGTGGGATATTCTGCGCCAGAGCAATATCGGGATAAAAGCAGACAGGGGTATTACACGGATGTTTATTCTGTGGGAGCGATCTTATACCAAATGCTGACTGGTGTACAACCCATAGAGTCTACGGAGAGGGAGTTCCGGGATGAATTAAAGTCTCCGATGGAATTGGGCATCAAGATTAACGGAAATGTAGACCGGGCTGTTATGGAGGCATTGGCAGTGAGGCCGGAATTGCGTTTTCAGGGGATTCAACAGTTTGAGGATGCACTGGTCAGTAAGAGGATTGCAGAATATCCCAGAGATAAATTACGTAAAAGAAAACAGAGGAGAATGGGAATTATCAGTCTGGTGATCATGCTTGTGTTAGCAGTAGGTATTGGAATCGGTCTGTATTCTACCATTTTGAAACCCAAAAACCGAATTTTTGATTCCAGTATTCATAAAGATACCATTACTGTATGGGTGGAGAATGAGGATCAAAAAGAACAATTAGATGAATTGGTGGAGGATGGATTTAAAAAAGGCAATGGTTCTGATGGGGAGGGCGAGAACTCCGATAAAATTCGCATGATGCAGCAGGAAGATGAGGAAATCATAGTAGATGTTACGGTGCAACCTAATATGGAAACAGCATTGCAGGAGGCAAAACAACAAAACGCCCTGCCAAATATGTTTTTATCTGATCATGTAAGCAATCTCCAGGAATACAAATTGGCAATTTTGGAGGACAACGTTTATGCGGCCTTAGATTTGGACGAATATTTGTATCTGTCAGGATATCCAAAATATTTCAAAACAATGACAGAGATGCCGACGGGTATTGACACCCTGCTGCTCTATACATGCCAATTTGGCTATCACAAGGATAATGCATTGCTTAATAGTGGACATAATAGTAATGATTCTGCAAATTCATCCCTTACTGTAGAGTTGGATGCGTTGATGGCAGAAGATGGTAGCAAGGATAAAACAAAAGGATATCTGAATAATAATTTAGCGGTGTTTTTAGGAGAAACAAAAGCATATACCATGCTTTTGCAAAATCCGAACTGGTCCAGAGTATTTGAAAAAGAAATGATTCCAGATCAAGCAATGAGAAAAAGTCTGGAGATGATCCAGAGATTTTATGCAACTGCCAACAAAAAGAAATATCAAATTAATAGTAAATCAGAGTTAGGTTTATATGGAAGTAATGTAGTAGCAACAGTATCGGAGAGAGTTTTTTTTCAAAAAGCAAAAATGATGCAGGAACAGGAAAAAGAAAAAGGGGCTAATCCGCTAAGTGACTATCAAACTTATGTGGTTACCGATAAGGGGAAAATGTTGATTATACTCTCGGAACGTTATGCGATTACCAGACAGTCTTCGGATAACCAGAAAACAGCATGTATGAGACTGCTTTGGGCAATGCTGAGCGAGAAAGGGCAGGAAAAAAAGAATGGACAGAGACGAACAGTCTATCCGATTCGGCGTGATAGTTTGAAAGAATTTGATAGGTATAATGCCGGATTTGGTGGTCTAAAAGACCTGATTCTGGAGAATTATGATTGCGTGGTTATCGGAAGGGAGACGGGACAGGTTGGTAAATTTGTGCAGGGTCTGGGGTCAATCAGTGATGCAAAAGAAGTACAGGAGTATTGCGAACAATATTCCGTTTCCTCAGAGAACCCATAATCATTCATTGCTGGTCTTGTTAAATATAGATCAGTAATACAGGAAAAGCTTTAATGCAGTTTAATATACGATTGAAAGAAGAAAAAGGAGGAAGAACAATGAAGATTTCAAAAAAAATAGTAGCAATGGTAGTGATGCTAACGATAGTAATTTCTGGACTGACACCATTTCATGGGAAAGTTAGCCAGGCGGCAGATTATAGCTCGGCAGTTGTGCTGCCAATGAACGGTGTGTGGAGTGCGGAGCGGTATATTACAGAAACGGATGACGAGCATTGGTATAAGATTATAATACCTTCGGATGGGGAGATCAATATACGCATTATGTCATATTTTAATTCTCTCAATTGGAATCTGTATAATAGTGATTTGTCTAGTCAGCTATATCATGGCAATATATATGGTGGAAGTGAGACAGCACCAGAAACCAGTTCGAAATATTTTGTCTTATCAGCAGGTACTTATTATTACAAAATTACTTCTTGGTATACAGGGAAATATAAAATGTATGCCCAGTATACTTCTTATGGTGTCAATGACTTGGGGGCAGATTCCTTTGATTCCCCTTTTCCATATCAAATGGGATCAACGATAACTGGTGCAATGACGGCAACGGATGGGGAAGACTGGTATAAGATTACTATACCATCCGATGGATATTATACACAAAAAATTGTTTCTTATTATAGTTCCCCTGATTGGGCATTATACAACTGGGATCTATCGAACAGAATTAGTAGCGGTAGTATATATGGAGGAAGTGACACAGCGCCAAAAACAGATACCAGAGATTTTGTCCTGTCAAAAGGGACTTATTATGTAAAAATCTCTGATTATTATGGAGAAGGAAAGTATCTCTTTCAGTTTTCTAAATTGACCCAAAATAACTGTTCCCATGATTATCAATCAACAAGACATTATGCTACTTATTTTAAACGAGGTTATATTTCTTATTATTGTAAAAAATGCGGTCACTCCTACAAGGGGGACTATGTATCTGTCCGTAAATTAGGACAAGGATATGTAAGCAGTTATAGTAGTTATACTGGTAAGGGGAAGATTATTCTATCCTGGTCAACGATTTCCGATGCTTCTGGTTATCAGATCCGGTATTCCAAAAATCGGAAAATGAAACAGGCAGCTGTGAAAACAGTACGGGGACGGTCTAAGTATAAAAAGACTATTAAGAAGTTATCCCGTAAAACACGTTACTATGTACAGGTTCGTGCTTATAAAAAATCTGGAGGCAAAACGGTATATGGTAAATGGTCTCAAAAGAAATCTTTTAAAACGAAGTAGTCTTTGAGAAAAACATAAAGTTAGCAGATAAAAGGTAGTTTTTATAAGAGCCGAAGAAAAGTGGCAGGAGGAAGTTTATGGGAAAAACAGAGAGAAAACGAATTGCCTTTTTCCTGGTCTGTATTATGTTGCTTGGAATGTTTGGAAATATTTTTGTGGCATTTGCAGAATCAGGGGATGGTAGTGCAGTGGAAGATAATAGTGAAGTGATAATGATGGATGCAAGATCGACATCAGGGGGAGCAATAACAGCACCTACAACATCAGGAGGGGCGACAGCAACACCAAGTACCGATCCGAGCACAGTACCAAGTATCGATCCGAGCACAGCACCAAGTATTGATCCGAGCACAGCACCAAGTATTGATCCGAGCACAGCACCAAGTATTGATCCGAGCACAGCACCAAGTATCGATCCGAGCACAGCACCAAGTACCGATCCGAGCACAGCACCAAGTACCGATCCAAGTATAGCACCGAGTACGGATCCAAGTACAGAGCCGAGTACAGAACCAAGCACTAATCCGAGTACAGAACCAAGTACGAATCCAAGCACAGCACCGCCAACAGAAACGCCAGTACCAAGTAGCTCTCCGGTTCCAACGATACTACCAGATCCGCCAATTGGGATTGTCACTGGACCATCCATTACAGAACCTACGGCAGAACCCTCCGCAGATCCTGTAAAGAAAAAGCTTACCATTCTTCTGGGAAAATCGTTTTCTTTTGACAAATTATTTAAAGATAAAAGTGCAGTGAAGAAATTGGACAAAGTGACCCTTAAAAATCCTGGCAAATATCGAAAATATTTTCAGATCAAATTAAAAAAAGGAAAGATTGTTACTAAACAAAATTATGCTGTAAAGATTAAAAAAAAGATTAAGATTTATGTCACATTAAAAGGAAAAGAACAATCCTATCCAGTGCTTGTGACACTTAAAATACCAAAGCCCAAAGTAAAGATACGAGTAAAAAAATATAATTATTTTGGGGGACAGGGGTATGATTTCATCTTTCATTATAATATCCCAAAAGCTAAGAAGATACAGGTCAGATTGGCAAAAGGTGGAAGTAAAGAGATTAATCGATATTTGGATAAGTACATCAGTGGCAGGAAGAGTAATAAGTCTGCTCATATAATAATCACAAAAAATTCTTTCAAAAAAAAGAAAGAGATAACCTTTCGAATTGTGGCTTATTATGGCAGGGCAAAGAATAAGTCTGAAGTGTTGAAGATTACCAAAAAGGTCAAGTAGGAAAGGAGGAAAGCGATGAAATTATGCATGGGCTGCATGAACCAGATGGAAGGACAATTGACACGATGTCCCTACTGCGGTTTTGATGAAACTACACTGCACCAGGAGTCGTATTATCTCGATCCGGGTACAATTATTGGTGGCAGATACATCGTGGGTAGGGTAATTAGTTATGGTGGCTATACAGTTTCCTATTTGGGTATGGATGCGGCGGTAAATCGGAAAGTTATGGTAAAAGAATATTTACCCAGTGATTTTTCTACCCGTTCAGAGGGAGAAAAGGAGATTACCATTTATTCCGGAGATGCCAGAGAGCAGTTTGAACAGGGATTAACAAATTTTCTGAATGAAGCTAACCGTATTCAACATTTATCAGAAGCACAGGGGATTGCACAGGTCTATGACTGTGTGGTGGAAAATGATACGGGATATGTGATTTCAGAATATATGGAAGGAAATACACTACGTGAAATCTTAGACAGTGGAAAGCGATATGGAGTGGAAGAGGCAAGGCAGTTTATTTCGAAGATTTTAGTGGGACTAAGCAAGGTGCATCCGCTAGATATTGTGCATTGTGATATTTCCCCGGAGTCAATCATGCTTACTAGCGATGGAACCATTAAATTGATGGACTTTGGAGCAACCAGATATGTGACTACAGCTAATTCTAAGAGCCTGGCTATTATTCTCAAGCAGGGATATGCACCAGAAGAGCAATATCGCAGCCAGGGAATGCGAGGACCCTGGACTGACGTGTATGCCCTGGCTGCTGTGATGTATCGCATGATTACAGGGGTAACTCCCCAAGAATCGGTGGAGCGTATCCTGGTGGATGAGCTGAAAGAGCCATCCCGTTTAGGAATTAAGATTCCGGAAAATATAGAAAATGCACTGATGAATGCGTTAAATGTGTATCAACAGGACCGTACACCGTCAGCAGAGGTGTTTCTTCAGGAATTAAATAGTCCGATGGTAAAACGCATCAAGGTCAAGAAACGGAAGAATGAGACAGGTAAATTCCCGTTTTGGGCAAAGGGATTGGTGGCTTGTTTATTCTGTCTGGTTATCGCCGGTGGTGTTCTATTACATAAAATGTCTGCCAAGGATGTGGGATCGGTAAACAGCAAAGCAGAAAAAATGATTGATTTAAGCGGACAGACATTAGAGGATGTAAAAAACTATGCAGAGGAACTCAATCGAAGCCATCCGGGATGGAATATACAGGTGGTAGATGATGAAGAGAATGTAGAAACCATGTTTGATTCTGACGAGAATAAAAACGGTACCGTAGCTATGCAGAATGTGCCCATTGATACAGATTTGACCCAAAAAACGGTGGAGTCTATTGATGGTTTTACCATTGACGAGCGAGGCAATGTTTCTGGTCAGCTACAATGTACGTTTTACAGTAATGAAATCATACGTTATGGTGAGATTGGCAGCGAAAAAAATGCCTATGCCATAGCCAAAAGGTTGGGGATTGATACCAGCGAGTCTTCCAAACAGTTTCGTGCGCGGTCAGGGAGCAGTAAACATTATTTTTTTGAATTGTCCAGTATTGTAGATTCCAATGATAAAGTTATTGATCCTGATGCGTTAAAGGCAGAAAAAAAGGCAAAAGTGCCACTTAAGGTAAAGGAGATTACAATTAATTATTATGCAACCAAATTCTTTTATTGGAAAAAGGGAGAGCCAGGACAACCAGGTGTTTTAGGTGATTATAAGGGTAAGAATATCAAGGAATTGCCAGAGTTTCCTATGTACAAAAAAGTCAACGAGACGGAGCGGAAAAGAGATGGTTCTGGGAAGTTAGCTGGAACAAATCTGGTAAATCAGGAATACTATACGTTTCAAGATAAGTATGAAACGGGAGTAATCTTTCGTCAAGACGTTTTGCCAGGTAAAAAGTTGGATGGCAGTAAACGGGGAGAGGCGTTTCTGCATGTAGTTAAGGAGAGGCTCATGTATCAAGGAAAAACGGGAGAGACTGTCAAACAGGAAGTCAAACAGAAATTGGGTTTGTCTGACAGACAAATTAAGATAGAGGGAGACGCAGGGCAGGAAGTGGGGTCTGTTATAGTTAAAGACCAGAATGGCAAATTAGTTGATCCATTCCGGAGGGAGGATCAGCCGAATATTGTTATCAAAACCAAAGAAAAAGCAGTGCAGGATACGGCTCCGCAGTCGAAGACAAAAGGAAAATTAAGCAGAGGAACAGCGACTCAAAAACCGCTCCCAACACCAACAATGTTTGAGCTTAATAGAGAAGGGAACTAACAGATATGAGGTTTTGTTATCACTGTATGCACCTCGTCGAGAATGAAAAACTACAGATCTGTCCGCAGTGTAAACGAAGCTTGCGAGTGGAGCATACTTATGCAAAATTTCTGGCACCGGGAACGGTATTACAGGGGAAATATATTGTTGGAATGCCTCTGGGAGCAGGAGGCTTTGGCAATACCTATATTGGCTGGAATCAGCTGCTGCTACAAAAGGTGGCAATCAAGGAATTTTATCCAGAACAGTACAGTACCCGGATTCAGGATGGTGTTACCGTCAGTGTGGCTAGTGTTAGCGACCAGCCCCGTTTTCAGCTGGGATTGCAGCAATTTCTGGAGGAAGCAAGAAGTATAGCGGCTTTACAGGATATCAAAGGTGTGGTAAAGATCTCCAATTTCTTTGAAGAAAATGGCACTGGATATATCGTCATGGAATACCTGGAGGGAATGGATGTCAAAACCATTTTGAAACAATCGGGAGGGAAAAAAGAGTATGAATGGTGCCGTCAGGTAGTATTGACGGTACTGCATACATTACGGGATATCCATAAACGTGGCGTTTTGCATCGGGATATTGCACCGGATAATATTTTTATTACCAATGATGGCGTGATAAAACTGATTGATTTCGGTGCGGCCAGACAGGCTTCCGCTTCGGTTTATCTACGGTCAGAAATTATACTGAAAGTAGGTTATGCACCTATCGAACAATATAGCAAAGAAGCGTTACAGGGACCGTATACAGATTTGTATGCGGTAGCGGCATTATTCTATCGGATGCTGACGGGGCAAAAACCCATACCGGCAAATGAACGTCTGGGTCAGCGGGATCCATTGCCCGCTCCGTCTGATATGGGAATCCATATTCCAGAACAGGCAGAGATGGCAATGATGGTATGCCTAAATGTGAGACCTGAATATCGTCTGCAGAGTGCAGATGAATTTATGGAAGCTTTGGATGGCAGGTCATTCACACCGGTATATGACAGAGAGTGGATCTTTCCGGCAGTGACGGAGAAGAAGCAGAGCTTACCATATTTCCTTTCATCCCTGCCAGTTGCAACAAAGGCGGTAATCTGTCTGCTAGTAATCTGTCTGGTTGGCGGAATGTTTGCAGGAGGTGTAGCACTCAGCAAAAACAGGCAGGATAAAACAGTGGGGATTAACAGTAGAGTGGCGGAGGGTACGGTCCGTCTGGAGGATTATACAGGACAGTCGTATGAGGAAGTGGTGTCTATATTACAGAGGAGGGGATTTCAGAATGTTGCAGAGCCGGTATATGATTACCATACCGAGGCAGAGGGAACTGTGATTGCACAGAACATTCCGGCCTCTGCGGAGGCGCGGTTAGATGAACCCCTAGTATTTACGGTAAGCGGAGGAGGGCATCTCTTTACCATGCCTGATTTTGCTTCTTTTTCGGAAAGCCAGGTGATTACCTATTTTACGGACAAAAATTTTGATGTGGTCGTGGAGGAAGATCCTTATTCTGCTCGCTATCATATAGAGAATGGTGCCAATGAAAAATGGGATCAGAAATCTGGATTAGTGCAGATTCAGAAGACTTTCTCGGATCAATTTGTAAAAGGAGCCGTTGTGGATCAGACGATTCCAGCAGGACAGTTATATGATGCTTCTGCAGAATTAATTATCATTTGTTCCATGGGACCGGAGAGTGATTATCGTATTGCCATGCCGGATCTGACGGGCATGACGAAAAAGGAAGCTAAAAAGGCGATCAAAAAAGCCGGGTTATCTGGAGTGATAAAAATAAAATACAAAAAAGACAGTGATTATAGCGATTCCGTGCCGGCAGGACATGTATTGAAACAAAGTATTTCTGCTAAGAAAAAGGTAAACATTCTCAAGCAGCAAGGAAAAAAGGTAATGCTCTATCTCAGTAAAGGGAAAAAACCAACTCCAAAAACAGTCAGAAAACCAGTAGTTGGAAAGGCAACGCCTAGTCCTGGTAAAAAGCAACCGAAATCAGCGCCAGGTGACTTTAGCATGGGTCAAGATAAAGCTTTATATAACTAGGGATAAAGCATGACAGAGGAACGAGGTGGAAAACATGGAAAAAATATTGGTGGATCCCAATCAGTTATGTATGGGATGTATGGCGGTTTTGGAAGATCCAAAGATCCGTTGTCCTCATTGTGGTTTCAGTCTCGATACCTATGAACAGCCGCCTGGGAGCCTACCATTGTATGAAATACTAAATGGAAAATATCTGATTGGCAGGGTCATTGGGATGGGAGGATTTGGGATTACCTATGTAGGCTGGGATTTTTACCAGAGTCGAAAAGTATGTATCAAGGAATATTTTCCCAGATCAGTAGCAGTCAGGGTAGCAGAGGAAACTCCGTATTCCCTACAGATTCAGCCGTCCTCCTCGGTACAGTACAGTCTTAGTGTATTTACACAGAATACGGAACAGGCGCAATATGCTTATGTAGAAGGATTAAAAACCTATATTCGGGAAGCGGAAAATTTGTCCAAGTTTTATCTGATGGATGGGATCGTTTCTGTCAGGGATTTCTTTTACGGAAATAACACAGCGTATATTGTTATGGAATATATTGATGGAATTGACATGAGGCATTACGCCAGAGTAAAGGGTGGAAGAATTTATCCAGACGAACTGTTTTCTGTATTGCGAGATGTGTTATATGCGTTAAATGAAGTACATAAAGTTAACATGATTCATCGAGATATTAGTCCGGACAACATTATGCTTACTAGGGATTATAAGGCGAAACTGATTGATTTTGGTGCTGCCAGAGATTACAGTCTGCATAAGGATGGACCGATTTTGCTGAAACATGGTTATGCTCCGCCGGAGCAGTATGACAAGACGGGACAACAGGGACCCTGGACGGATGTTTATAGCATCTGTGCCAGTATATATTATTTGTTGACAGGAATACGGATACAAAATGCCAGAGAGCGAATGGAACAGGATCGCTTAACGTTGCTTCAAGTTATGGGGGTTCCTGTTTCAGAAGAACAGGATTTTGCAATCAGGAAGGGATTATCATTACTTCCAGAGAATAGATATGCTACGATTGCGCAATTATATCAGGATTTATATGGAACAGCACTATGAGGAGAACTGATATGGCAGCACCAAGGATATGTATGGGATGTTTTTCAGAGTGGGATGCAGCAGAAGTATGTCCTTATTGTGGCTGGAACCCTGAAAAACAGCCGGAAAGGATGGAAGGGGTATGGACGGTGGGAGATGTGATCGCCGGAAGATATTTGTTTGGGGCAATCTTGTGTACGACAGAGGATATGGCGGTCTGGCGGGTATATGATAATGATTTGGGAATTGTCTGTTATTTCATTAGAAAATTAAAAGCAACGGAAGAAGATCTGGAAAATCTGGCAAGGAGACTGGAAATGGTTAATCAAGAGAATCCCGGCTATCTGGTTGTGTTGGGCATCAAAGTTGTGGAGAGACGTCGATTTCTGGTGATTTCAGTGAGGGATCAACATTTTTCAGAAGAATCCTATCTGGATTTATTAGACAATCATCCCATTGACCGAAAAGAATTGGTTACCGAAGTGATTTATCAGTTTGATAATCAGTACCAGGAGAGGATTTTAACAGAGTATACGTTACTGGATCATAGATATCGCATTATTGGCTGTATTGGCGTTGGTGGATTTGGTATTACCTATTTATGCATAGATGTTTATATGAATAGGAATGTGGCAATCAAGGAATATTTTCCGGTGGAGTGGGCAGAACGGGAGGGGAAAGATGTGGCGGTAAAATCTTCCCGATTACTGGAACCATATCGTATCGGATTTGCGTCCTTTTATAAGGAAGCAAAGATGACAGCACATTTTATTCATAGTAGGCATATTGTCACAATTTATGATATTTTTCGTGAAAATGATACCGCATATATCGTCATGAATTATATTTATGGAATCAGCATAGGGAGAGAAATGCGGCTGCGGGCATATCGCCCTTACCGTCCCGAGGAGATGGCAGATCTTATCTTACCAGTGCTGGAAACCCTGGAAATTATTCATGAAAAAAAGATTGTACACAGTGATATCAGTCCTGGCAATATCATGAAAAGCCAGGAGGGGGAAATCAATTTGATTGATATGGGGGCATCGAAGTATGCCTTGGAAACACAGCCGATATTAAGCACGGCGTTCTTAAAAAAGGATTATGCTGCCCCAGAGCAGTACCGCACTGCCAGAACAGGCATTCCAAGGGATGAGGGACCCTGGACGGATCTTTATGCTGTTGGTGCTGTGATGTATTACTTGTTAACCGGGCATAAACCAACAGATGCTCTGAGCCGTTTACAGGCAAAGACGGCGGATTTAGTCCCTCCCAGAAAGTATAAGGTAAAGCTGTCCAGACATTGGATGGAATTGATCCGCTGTTGCATGGAATTGGAGCCGGAAAAACGCCCAGATTCTGCAAGTGAGGTGGCAGAACGAATTAGACAGCTTTTATAGAGAGATGAGGTAGGAAATCAGGATATTATAGAACGACAGAGGAGATGCGTTATGATTCATATTGGTATCTGTGATGATGAAAAAAATCATCGGGAATTGCTTCATGATGTAATTAGCCATATTTTATTTTCGTATGATGATATGAAATTTGATTACTATGTATCAGGAAAAGAGGTGTTGGACGCAATTGCACAGGAAAGTTTTTGTTGTGAACTGTTATTTTTGGATATTAATATGCCGGAACAAAATGGTTTGGATACAGCAGCATGCATCCGGGAACATCAGGTTGATGTAGATATTATTTTTGTAACAGTATCTGCAGAACATGTATTTGATGGATATACCTATCAGGCATTTTCCTATTTATTAAAACCTTTGGATTCTGAAAGAATGGAAGAGGAGTTACAGAGGTATATGACATTGCGAAACCATGGTTCCCATTGTCTGCATGTGAATATAGGTGGCAAACAGGTTCAGATTTTTTTGGACAGGGTTAAATATTTTATGACAGACAATAGAAAAATTATAGTCTGTCAACGGGGAGAAGAAGAAATCTCTTTTTATGCCAAAATGGGTGATGTGGAACAGATGTTATTGGAGGATGGTTTTATTCGATGCCATCAGAGTTATCTGGTCAATACCCGTTATATACAGTCATGTAGCCGTACAGAGATTGATATTGGTCGAGAGACTATTCCTGTTAGCAGAAGGTATGTGGATCGGATTAAGTCTTATTGCAAAACAAAGGAGTAAAAATGGAGGTGGCTTATGCAGTATATCAATAATACGGACAACATGCGAGTGACACATAGCCTGGCGATGTCGCAGGAATTGACAGGGGCGATGATTTGTGTTCAGGGACAGGCATTAGGAAGCATGTTGTCATTAAAGAGTGATAAAAGATTGATCGTTGGAAGAGACTCTATGGTTTGTGATTATACCATATTGGATTCCAGAGTTAGCAGAAAGCATATGGAAATTACATATATTGGTGCAATAAACCAGTACCGAATTGTAGATTATTCCAGAAATGGGGTTTTTCTACAAGATGGTCGCAGATTAGAGAAAAATAAAGAATATTATTTACCGCCAGGGACGGAGATTAATCTGGGACAGGGAAATAATAGATACAAATTAAAGTGATTGGAGGGATGCAGATGTATTGCGGAAAATGTGGAAAGTCTATTGCGGACTATAGTATAAACTGCCCCTATTGCGGGCAGATGGTAGCTCATGATGTAGGGGGAGGCTATGGTGGGGGATATGGGGGAGGATACCCGCAAAAGAATAAGATAGATAATATTTTTTCGGCATTAATGTATGAAAGGACACCTAGTGTTATATTGGAATTTTCGATATGGTGCACAGTTTGTGTGGTAGTGCTGTTAGCCCTGATTGCATCCATTTTAGGACAAGGAAATGTGACATGGATTATGCTAATGCTATTCTCTATTGGAATGGGAGTATTATTGGCATTTCGTTTGAAGGCAATTGCTATGTTATATGCGTCTGTTTTATTTCAGTTTGTGATTGCTCTGATCCACTTTATATGTTTTTCAAAAACTACATATAATCTTTCGGTCTCCGGTCTGAATATTTCGTTATTTATTCTGGCATTAACGATTACTGTGGGATTGATTGTTTGCAGCTGTATCCAGTTCTTTTCGAAATATAGTCTGGGATCGGCCTGTACCATATTGGTTCTGGCAGATACATCTATGTGGGTTATCCTTCATGTTTGTATGTATATGGTTCCTTTTTTGGGAACGAATGTGTCCATAGTCAATGATGTGGTTCGCACCGTTTTGAATAGTGACGCCTATTGGTTAGGAACAATATCCCTGTGGATTATATTTACCATGAATAATATGCTCTATCTGTCTCTTTTTTGGATTCCTATAGATCACAGCAAAAAGAAAATTCTACCATCACTGGAGACGGCAGGTGCTATGGCACCGGGTATTCGGTGTATGAAAGGGGCATATCCAGGACAGACGTTTTATTTACAGGGGAAGACTTTCCTGATTGGATCGCAGCCTGGAATGAATCTGGTTTTGCAAGATTCCTATGTAAGCCATCAGCATTGTGCCATTCGCTTTAATGCAGGGACAGGTTTCTATGAAGTATATGATAATTCAAAAAATGGGGTATATCTGTTGGGGGCAGGAGGACATCCCTTACAAAAGGGAAGCTACCACCCCGTCAAACGTGGTTCTGTAATCTGTATTGGAAGCAAGGCGCAGCAATTTCAATTATTGTAGAAAAGAAATGGTTGTTAACGATATTACAATACCAGTACACTGACTCACTTAAGTTTTATTTTGTTCATAATCATTGTGTCAGCGCTCTTGATTCACTATATTAAGAAAAAATTTGAGGAGGAAATTACAAATGAAGCAAAAAAAGACAATGCATATATGGCAGTTTGTGTTGCTGTCAGTACTTTTATTATTACTGGGTGCCAGTATGTTTCTGCCAGTTTTTCATATTAACGGGAAAGCCATTATGAAGGCTGCAAAAAAGGTAGCTGCTGATTCGGAAGAATATCAGTCCTATCTCAAAGAAATTGCAGAAGAAGGTGGAGACGGATTCGAAGAAGAGGAAGAAGAAATTAAAGAAATGGAGAAAAACATTGATGATTCTATTCGGGAGTACGAAAAAGAGTATGGGGTCAACATTAGAAGTATCAGTTCTTTTCAGATTATGACACATAGTTTTCATAAGCTGATAACAGGAAAAGAACTAACTGTAGAAGAGAAAAAACTGATACAGGAGAATCAAGCCAGCCTCAAGAGTTATAAGGGATATCAAGTTTTGCGAATTGTACTTTGGATTGTATATATGACAGCCTTTGCTGTTTTGTTTTTGACAGTTTTGGGTATGGCTCTAAACTGGATTAAGTATGTGACAGCAAGCCTTTGTATGTTGTATGGTATGATAAGCACTGCAGTGTTTGCTTATTTGCGTTTTGGCATAATGGGGGGGATTGCAAAATCAATAAGTTATGGATCTACATCACTGGCTGCTTTTGGAAATTTTTTATCAATGGGTGAAACTGCCGGAGCTATTAAGAAATTATTGTCAGCTTTGTATTCTATTGGATTTACCTTTGGGTTTATTATCTCTATTTTATTGGTGGGTAGTAGTATACTGACGATGTTGTTGGGGAATGGAAGTTATGATGTTTCAACGTTGCCACCGGAACCGCCGTTTCCGCCATTTCCTCCGGAACCACCGTTTCCCCCACAGCCGCCAATTCCTCCACAGCCGCCAATTCCCCCGGTATCTCCCGTTTCAATTGGTCAGGTAAAATGCACCAAGGGTATTGTTGTTGGTCAGGGATTCCAGTTGCCAGCCGACAGAAAAGTCATTGTGGGCAAAAGTCCACAGAATGCAAATCTGGTTATTAATCATCCGAATGTGAGCAATATACACTGCAGTATTCGTTATAATCCTAACCATAATTCCTATATTGTAAAAGATCATTCCTTAAATGGTACATTTGTCAATGGCGTCAGATTACAAAAGGATATTCCGATGGAATATCCGGCAGGAACAATATTAAGCCTGGCCGATGGCACGAATCAGATTACTTTGGGATAATGCTTGAATAGAGATGCCAGTAGGATACTGATACAGTATGGGAGATAAACATGAAAAAAGGAAATATAAAATGGTGGCGTCGGTTTCTTCTTCTATTGATCGTATTCTGTCTGACAGGATGTGGTGAGGAAGAATATTCTACACCATCTGACCCCGGACAGATAGAAGCTGGGACGGACTCGAGCCAATCAGAAGAAAAAGCAGCAGATTATAATTATGAAGAATTTATCAATCAGACACCACAGGATTTTTCTGCCCTGGAGAGCGATACCATTGATGATGAAGAAGCAGAGAGGCGGGTTAATCAGGTAAAGCAGATTGATTCGGTACTGGAAGATTATGAAAAGGAATATCAAAAAACAGAAAAAATAGATATAAATAATCTGTCTCAGTATCTGGACACGGTAGAGCAATATTTATATGAAAATAGCCCGGAGGATATGGAGTATTGCATCCGAAGTGAAAAGCTGATTCGTATTTACCTGCGGTCAGGTGGTATCTACATTTATCAGCCGGAATTAGAGGGCATTAAGTCGGTAGGAAATTCCCAGACTATGGAGGTGGCTACCTATCAGCCTTATCGTTCAGATTATGATAAATCCTGGAAAAAATATTTATCTTATCCAGATGATGCTGCTGCTATGATTGATAATGAATTTTCTATGTACCGTTTTCAAAATGATGGGTCAGAGCAGGATCATAATTATGACGATGGAGAAGTGTCACTGGAAAACATTCTGAGATTTAGTGAAAATAATATTATACTTTGGGATGGACACGGTGGCTATGCGGAAGAAATCGGTTGTTTTGTGGGAACCGGTGTTCAGATAACAGCGGCTACGGAGAAAAAATATGCCAGAGATATTGAAGAACGAACGCTTCTGTGGGGAGATAAAGGTACTTATCTCATTACGTCAGCTTTTATTGAGAAGTATTTTGCGGAGGATTCCCTGAAAAACAGTATTTTGTATTTAGGTGTCTGTTCGGGGGCAGAGGATGATAGTCTGGTTAATGCTCTTTTGTCCAAAGGGGCAATTGCTGTCTTTGCCCATGATGGATCTGTGGATGGTAAATATGATTTCAATATGGTGCGAACAGTTTTTGAAAGAGCAGTACAAAAAAATGGTGACCATTACTACACGCTGGACGAATCTCTGAATTATGCGAAAAGCCGACATGGAAATCAGGATAGAAATGGAACAGAGACCCATCTGTTTTACCAAGAAGGATATCACGATATTGCTCTGGATTGGTATGAAGAGTATCAGGTGGCAGAACGGGATGTTGTGTTAGTGCTAGATCGTTCTGGCAGCATGGAGGGATATCCGTTAGATCAGACAAAAGAAGCTGCGGTTAAATTTGTAGACACTGTTCTGGAACAGGATTCCCGGATTTCTCTAGTTACATATGACGAAGAAATATCTGTTAACAGTGGTTTTACCCGTAATGCGGATTATTTAAAAGAAAAAATTAATGAGATATATTCAGGAGGATCTACGGATATTTATGATGCTCTTGCAACTGCTGATACGTTGTTGCAGTCAAGCAGGGCCAGCAAGAAAATTTTGGTATTGATGACGGATGGTCTGCCAAATTGTGGTATGGAGGTAAATGGAAGCTATGAAGATGCCTTGATAACTTATGCAGAAGAAATGAAAAAACAAGATTATTATCTCTATACATTAGGCTTTTTTTCTGCTGTGGCAGAAGAGGAGCGGCCCAGAGCGCAAAATATGTTAGAGAAAGTGTCTAGTCCCGGATATCATTATGAGGTAGAGTCAGCAGAGGATCTGGTATTCTTTTTTGACGATATTGCCAGTCAGATTACTGGAAAGCAATATGTGTATATTCGAATTGCATGTCCGGTAGATGTAAAAGTCAAAAGCCAGGGAGAAATTTTGTCTTCGGAACAAGAGGAAGAAAATACGCGAACATCTTTTGGAAGCTTAACCTATGAAGAGACAGAGGAAGGCGATGCGGCAAAAATACTGCGTCTGGATATGGAAAAGGACTATGATATCCATATTAAGGGGTATGATACTGGGGAGATGACCTATAGTGTCAGTTATCCTAATGGATCCGGCGAATATCAAGATGTCCGGGAGTTTCCGGGGATATCTGTTTCAGATGGTATGAGAGCAATATCTTCTACGGAAGTGTCCGATACCAGTTATTTAATGGTGGATTCAGATGGTGATGGGAAATACGAAACTACATATGAAACAGAATCCAATGGTGTCATGAAGGAAAAGAAAGACCATAAGATCCTATATCTCTGCATTGGAATTGCTACAGGGGTATTCTTGCTCATTATTGTCTTGATTGTTGTTATTGTGAAGAACGTAAAGAAAAGTAAATGGAAGCAGGAGAAGGATATTTCATCATTTCCATCTTTTTCCAATGATATTTCTCTAGGAGAGCTGGTTCCCGAAGTAAAATTAGAAAGTCCCTATCCGTCGGCTGCAACATCACAAGCGATAATGCAGCTGGAAGTATCGAATGTTGCCGGGCAGGTTGAGGGATTGTTTGGTTCCTATCAGGGGAAGAAATATCCATTAACTATGGGGATTTTGTGCAAAATTGGAAGGGATGCCAGCTGCGAAATCCAGCTTACCCACCAACAGGTTAGCCGTATTCATTGCACAGTGCAGATGATGCCAGGCGGTAAGTATCAGGTTATGGACTGCTCCTCAAATGGTACATATTATAACAATGCTGCTTTAGAAAAAGGTAAAACGTATCTGTTGCCGAAAGGAGCTATTATTGTTTTGGGAGATCCCGATAATGTTTTGCGGTTAAATTAAGAGTGCAAGGAAAAAATAATAAAAGATAATTAAAAAGTATGATAATGCCTTACGGATTTTGTGTAGTTGCCAGATTAGATAGAGATGTTTTATGTCTTTCTGAATAATATTATGACAATTGCATATTGGTAAGGCTTTTTTTGATATAAATGGATAGGTTGGTAGAAGTCGAGATGGTTTTTGTTGTTTCAAAAAAGAATTTGTGTTCACCAAATACCTATGCTAATATAAAATTTAGTTGATTTATTGGTGGTGAAAAATATAAATACAGGGGGTTGATAAATATGGATCTAGTAACTGATTTTTTGGAAGATGGGATAAAAGAAAGTGGTAAAAATTTTATTACAAGACGGATGGATAAGAAAAGATGGGAGTCTATTTTTATTGAAGCAGGGAATGCGGTTGCAGAATTCGAAAATTATCGAAGTGATGAGCAAAGTGAAATTCGCAGCATCGTTTTTGATAGAGATAATATGCTTCAATTGGCAGATTGGTTGTGGGAAAAGGGATCCTTTGAATTAAAAAAGAATTTGGAGGATTGTTTGGATTCTTTATTGAATCAGAGTGGATTATTAGAAGAAAATAAAGAAAATTGTAAATGTCATTTTATGGCTATTGTGATGAAAGATATCAGGGAACAGTTTACTTTTATTGCGGAGCAGTATCGGGATCAAGAAACACATGATATGATTCAGCAACACGGTAGAATATTACAAAATCAGAATAATATGTTGCAGCAAATTTTATCAGAAGTACAGTTACAGACAGTAGGATCAAAGCCGATTGATTATCAAAGTAAAAATCGTCGTAAAGGAGGGGCTGAAATCAGCAGGAAAAGAGAGAAATGGGTGCTTTCCAAAAGTAATCTTGGCGATTTCGTAAAATTTGATCAAGAAGAATTTAAGAATATGATCCATATCTGGAGAGAGGAAAGAAAAGAATATCCAGGTTGGTTTATCATATCAGGGAATGTCAGAAAGGAGTTATATTATAAAACGAGGTATTTTTTGGCAAATAAGTTAGATGCATTTTCGATGGAAGAACAACTATTAATATTATTTGAGTTTGTATGGAGATATGAAACAGGTATGTTTTCCTATGATAAATCTTTTCAAAAAAAAGTATTTCATGTGTGGAAAAAGTATCAATCTATTTTAGAAGACGAAGAATGTGTTTGTAAGGAGCTTGAAGAATGGTTTTTTATTGGTAGAGCACTGCTACGTGAATTTCGCGAAGATAGGGAGGAAGATCAATGGAATATAGTCTGGAAGGGGTTAAAAAATAGGTGTACAGATGTTGAGAATGGAAAGGTATTATTGCAGTTAGAAGAAATAAAATATCGACTATCGATTTATCATATGAATAAAGTTAGAATTCTATTGTCGAGAATAAATGCTCCTAAAGAATGTTATGATATTCGTTTGAATTTAGCCGGAATGGATGTGGCGTGTGGAAATCTGAATGTTGCAGAGGGAAAACTGAAAGATTTAGCTGCGGATTTAAAAAGGGATATAGATTCTTCTGACATGGAAGCGAAGGTTTATGTCAGTTCTATTTATCCAGTGGTGCTACATTTGTATGCGTTTGTAGTACAGGGGATTGCTTGGAAGAAAAATGAATATGAAAAAAAACAAGAGATGATTCACGGCATTTTAGATGAAATTGAAGATTATGCAGATTATTTTAACTTTGATCATGTGAAAGATTTAGTTCAGAAGAATTTGCTAGAATGGCAGGTAAAAAGATATGAAAAGAAAGAACCTTTTGAATTGAACCGTACAACTATGACAATTGTTGGCGGAAATACTCGTTGTGATGAAGCATATTATTTATATCGGGTTTTAGATGCTGCAACATTTCCTCTGATGTGTAATTCAGTGAATCTTTTACGGGATATGGAGATACCATGGTTATTGGCGCTATATGAAAATTGGTCTCCTATTGCATTGAATTTGATGATTCGATGTAGCAATGCAGATATTGGAGAGTATATTCTTACAAGAGGTCGTTTAGCTTCTTGCAGTAAAGAATTGATAGGTAGGGATATTGAATATTTAAGAAAATGTATAGAATATAATTTAGATGAATTCGAAGATGATCTGATAGATAGAAATCGTAGTATATGTTATTATTTGCAAAATAATATTCCGAAAATATTAGTACGGTATATGAGTCGTTGCCCAGTTGATCTGCAATATGAAATTTTACTGCTTTTGAAAAAAATAATGGAGAGACCAAATGTTGCGTTAGATGGTCGTATTGATCAATTTATTTATGGAATTATGGGATCCGTTTCTGAGAAAATTAAGGCAGATATGTTGGAGGAATTAATTCAGACAGAAATTGTGGAACATAAAGTGATGCATGGTCATTTTCCGTCCGCAGATTTGCTTTCTTTTTATTTTAAGAAAGATGCATCAATAAAGTATTGTCAAAGAACAGAAAAAATAATTCATGCCATACAGTATTTGTTATCAGATAAGAATGATGATATCTATATGTGGCGGACAAAAATAAAAAGATTGCAGATGCTGGATCAAATGGAATTGTTGCTTCCAGATGAAAAGAAACAATTTATTGAAAAAATGTGGAGTAGAATTAATCCAGAGACAAAATTACCAGATGTTGATAATTGGTATATATGTACATTTTTAGGTTTCGAGGATCCATCAAGTCAATTGCCAGCAGTTTCGGTAAAACAATCTCTTTTGGATAGGCGGCTTATGCTGACATTGGCAAAAGAGGAGGGGGTTTTGATATCATCTTGGGAACCAAACTATTTAGATGAAATGGATGTTTTGCTTCAGAATATGGAAAAAGATTTTTGGATAAAGGAAGAGGTGGAACTGATCTTTCAGGATGCATTGGATTATTGGGATATTTTAAAACAGAAAATGGATGAAAATCGTTTGGAATCATCACTGATAATGCAAGAATATAAAAGACAAATATATAAAATAATAAATATGTTGGTAGGTTTATATAAGGAGTTTTCTGGTGGTATTGCTCCAGAACTAGTTAACAAAGTTCAAGAATTTATCGATGATTTGGGACAGTATGACATTGGAGCAGTTGCTTTGCAATTGTTGTTTGAGGATGAGCAGAAATTGCCAGATATAGTAGAGACAATGATAAATGGATTTTATGATATTGATAACATGATAACTCTTGAAGCAATGAATGCAGCTTTTGATTTTGTGGAACGGTATCCTAATCATCAGGAAACTTCTGGCATATTGGAACATATGATAGTAATTTTAAGAACCCGTAAGAAACCAGGTTTAACATCCATGATTAATATAATTCATAATTTAGTCTATCAAAATAATCCTGCTATTACAAATCAAATAGTAGAAAAACTTGATCAGTGTCTTATATTAATAGAGCAGGATACATCATATAAAATGGAAGATGAGGAAATTGTAAAAGATAAGGCATTAATACGAAAGTCTTGTGCAGGTCTTGCTTATCAGATAGCAGAGAAATTTCCAGAAAAAACTTGGCCCGGTGTCTCACGTTGGAAGGAGGTATGTGCTGGCGAAGAATTTGCCGAAGTGAAAAACGAAATACTTCTGCCTGTCTGAGATATATTGTTTGCGATATAGTTTTCTGGACTTTTTGAAATTCATTGAAGAAACCAAAGAAATAGCTTATAATTATGAGAATGAAAAACAAAACCAATCGAACTGTCTCATATTTTGAAATATCTAATCTATTGCCTGTATAACAGCAGAAAACATGATAGAGAGACAATGAGCAGCGGTTATGGTGTCATATTAAACTGCCACAGAAATGAGGTGATAACCATGGCAAGACCAATTGCAATTGGTGAGGATGATTTTACAGCCCTGATCCAGGATGGCTGTTTTTATATTGATAAGACCATGTTGATTAAGGAGTGGTGGGAGAAAAGGGATAAGGTAACCCTCATTACCCGCCCCAGACGATTTGGCAAGACGCTCAACATGAGCATGTTGGAACGGTTTTGGGATAACCAGTATGCTGGGCAAGGAGAAATCTTTGAGAACCTGGCTATCTGGCAGGAAAAGGAATACAGGGAATTGCAGGGAAGCTATCCGGTGCTTTTCTTGTCTTTTGCCGGAGTGAAGGCGGATAATTACCCAGATGCCAAAGAGCAGATCTTTCAGGTGTTAGAAGATTTATATACCAGGCATCATGAGATCAAGGAATCTGGTATCTTGGAAAAGAATGAAATAGAGTATTTTGAACGGGTTGGAAAAAATATGAGTGATAGTGAGGCTGCAGTAGCTTTACAGCGTTTGTCTAACTATCTATATCGTTGTTATCACCAAAAGGTAATCGTGTTGTTGGATGAATATGATACTCCGTTGCAAGAGGCATATGTACATGGATACTGGAAAGAATTAGTTTCCTTAACCAGAAATTTGTTTAACAATACCTTCAAGACTAATTCTTACTTGAAACGTGCCTTGATGACAGGGATTACCCGGGTTAGTAAGGAGTCTATGTTCTCTGATTTGAATAATCTGAATGTTGTGACAATGGCATCAGGAGAATATGCATCTTATTTTGGTTTTTCGGAAAATGAGGTATTTATTGCCATGGATGAGTTTGGTCTAACTAATAAACAGGAAGTCAAACAATGGTATGATGGATTTACCATCGGGGATTTGAAAGATATTTATAATCCATGGTCTATCATCTGTTTTCTGGATAAGCAGAAGTTAGGTTCCTATTGGGCAAATACTAGTTCCAATGGTCTGGTATGCAGTCTGATTCAGAGGGGGAATCGAAATATTAAGATGGAATTTGAAAAATTACTACAGGGCCACTCTATCCATAGTGTTATAGATGATGAAATGGTATTTGACCAATTGGATGGTGGTGGAAGGAGTGCAGTTTGGAGCCTGTTGTTTGCCAGTGGATATCTCAAAGTGTTGGATATACAAGGTGATATTTATGAGTTGAAACTGACGAATTATGAAGTCCGTAGAATGTTTGAATCCATGGTAAATAGTTGGTTTTATGTAGATGAAAATTATAATGACTTTATTAAATCTCTGTTAAATGCAGATGTAGAATCCATGAATGAATATATGAACCGTTTTGCCCTAAACACTATCAGTTATTTTGATGTGGGGGACAGACCGTCCGAACAAATGGAACCGGAGCGGTTCTATCACGGCTTTGTCCTGGGGCTATTGGTAGATTTGAGGGACAAATACGAAGTGATCTCTAACCGGGAAAGCGGATTTGGCAGATATGATGTGATGTTGCGCCCATTAAATGAAGCAGATGACGCAATTATCATGGAATTTAAAGTGTACAATCCCAAAAAAGAGCAGGATATGGAAGAAACGGTACAGGCAGCTTTACAACAGATTGATGAGAAGAGGTATGAGCAGACCTTAATGAATCAGGGAATAGAACCACAGCGTATCCGAAAATATGGTTTTGCTTTTCAAGGCAAGGAGGTTTTGATTGGATAGTTTTATAGCATTTGCCTTTGGTGTGAAACGGCATAAAAGATAATGGCAAGAGCAGATATGGTACAATTGTGGATTAGAAAGCAATTACAAATGATAGGAGGATATGGATGGAAGAACATAAAATTCTATTTACAACCGATGCAACCATTACCTTTGATGAATATGTGCGATTTAGCAATCGTATATGTCGGTTTAAGAATATACTTTCCTATATTTTGTGGATTGGAATAACAGGGGCATTTTGTGCCTGGGCAGTATCATTAGGCCGATATACCCATGCATTGATGGCAGCGGCGGTTTGCATTTCGAAAGTAGCAAGCAGTCCGGCAGTCAAAATGGCAAAGTTGAAACAGGCTTTTGCTGACAGGGACAGTGTGGGAAACTGTTATCTGGTATATGATTTTTATGAAGACGGTTTTGTCATGACTTGTAACAATGATCCCAGCGACTTATGTAATTATTGGGAGTTGGATGGGATTGTTGAGACGAAAACTAATTTTTATTTTAAATACAATGGAGATGATGGTTGTATTATTATCAAAGAAAATTGTTCTCCGGAATTAATTCATTTCCTGCGTACTATCAAGAGTGATCTTGATGGACCACTGTATAACGAGGGGGTGTATGCGACACTTCCGGGACCAGCAGCATATTTTGAAGTTTCTTATGAAATAATCAACTGGAAAGAATCTCCCACGGAGGTAGTGGATCGATACAAAAGGGCGTTACAGCTTGCGCCGTCGGAGGGGTATCCAGTTATTTTTCAAAATGATGAAAAAACCATGGCGGTGTTAGAGGCGTTAGAGGAGGAAGTAGACAGGGAAGTCCTTTTGCGATGGGAGTCATCGGAGGAAATGCCATTGCCGGATGGAAAAAAATTATTGGAAAAATGGTATCGGGAGCGACATGATGGAGAAGAACTGTGGGATGATGCTACCACGAAAAAGTTAGTTGAAGGAAAGGGCACTCCCCAAGATACCTTTATTGGGACAGAGGTCTGTTTTCACGTTTTTGATAATGATGATCTCATTATGTTGAAAATTCCGGTGGATGCACCATGGAAAGTCTTGGCATATTTTCCGTTGTATGACTGGGGACATCATAAGGAAATTGCCGAGTTAATGGCAGTTGGAAAATACTGGTATGAGAGGTATGGGGCAGTGCCGGCAGTCTTTGGTTCTAATCTTCTGGAATTCTGGGCAGAGGACTTGAAGATTTCCGAAGAGGATGCCAGGCAGTTGGCGAGAGAGCAGACCGCCTTTCATGACTGTGCAATGGAAATTGGTACGGAGTCTGGAACGGTTGGGGAATTGGCATATGATTTGCAGAAAACAAGAACATGGTATTTTATGTGGGAGCCATGAGAAGATGATAGGAAAATACAAAACCGCTAGAGAGATTATGATATCTCTCTGGCGGTTTTATTATTATGATTTTATCTATGTATGGCAGAAACCCATTACAGTTTTGCCATCTCTGCGAACTGATCTTTCAGACAGCCATACAGATTCTTGTAGATCTGATGATATTTATCATACTCAGCCGTAGCTGCAGCATCTGGATGGCATTCTTTAGCCGGATCAGTATGAATCATTTCCCGGCAGGCAGATTCTACGCTTTCGTAGAGTCCGGCGCCCACTCCGGCAAGGATTGCTACGCCTAGTGCAGGCCCTTCGGTGGCGGTTACGGTATTGACATCACAGCCAAACATATCAGCCATCATCTGACGCTGTACGCCATTCTTGGCACCGCCGCCGCAAGCCATCATCTCAGAGACGTTGATACCCATTTCCTTGATAATGTCGTTGCAGTCTGTCAGGGAATACTGGATACCTTCCATGACGGCTCTTGCCATATCTGCAGTGGTATGCATACTGGACAGTCCGAAGAATACACCACGGCAATCCGGATCCAGATGCGGTGTACGCTCTCCATTTAAGTATGGCAGATAGAGCAGACGGTTTGCTCCAATTGGAGTTTTCAATACATCGGCATTAATCAGGTCAAAGGCGCCACAGCCTTGCTCTTTTGCCTTGCGGGCATATTCGGTACCGATATTATCCTGGAACCATGCCAGAGAATAGCCGGCTGCCTGGGTAACACCCATGACATGCCATGCGCCAGGTACGGCACAGCAGAAAGTATGAACACGGCCTTTTGGATCAATGGAGATATTGCTGCTATGGGCGAATACCACACCGCTGGTTCCAATAGTGGTAAATGCCTTGCCGTCCTCTACCACGCCGGTTCCTACTGCGGCAGCAGCGTTATCGCCAGCACCACCTACTACTACTGTAGAAGTAGATAGTCCTGTTTTTTCTGCAATTTCCGGCAGAATAGTTCCGGTTACTTCTGGTGATTCATAGACTTTTGCCAACAGGCTCTTGTCAATATCTAATT
The DNA here is from genome assembly GCA_964409845.1 of uncultured Jutongia sp. Classification (GTDB taxonomy): domain Bacteria; phylum Bacillota; class Clostridia; order Lachnospirales; family Lachnospiraceae; genus Butyribacter. Next base: position 31,443 of record CAYPEW010000011.1, on the reverse strand, counting down.
TATCCAGAACTTCATCGGACCATTGACGCTTTGGTACATCCAGAAGCTGCATACCGGAGGCATCAGATACTTCTGTTGCAAATTCTCCCGTCAGAATATAGCGTACATAATCCTTTGGCAGAAGAATATGTTTACATTTTGCATAGTTTTCTGGTTCGTTGTTGCGTACCCAGAGGATCTTGGAGGCGGTAAAGCCGGTCAGTGCTGGATTGGCCGTAATTTCAATGAGGCGTTCTGCGCCTACCTTTTCTGTGATTTCTTCACATTCCTTGCCAGTACGCTGGTCACACCAGATAATGGATGGACGGATTACTTCGCCAGCTTCATCTAACATAACCAGACCGTGCATCTGTCCGGAGATACCCAGCCCTTTGATATCGTCTCCAGAAACACCAGAATCTTTGATGACTTTTGTAATGGTTTCCAGAGCAGCGTCCCGCCAGTCTTCCGGTTTCTGCTCTGCCCAGCCGTTATTCGGTGTGTACAATGGATAATCTTTGCTGGCAGAAGCGATGACTTCGCCCTTTTCATCGAATAAAACGGTTTTGGTTGATGAAGTTCCCAAATCAATACCTATTAAGTAATTCATGTGTTTGCTTCCTTTCTTTTATTTATAATGTCTTAGCTGCTACACTATAGTCTTGAGTGTGGAATGTTGATTAGGCTTTCCACTTTTTTCTGTATGCAAGAGAGGCGATGGCGTATTCCGCCACCGCCTTATCGTTGCTTGTTTGATAATCAACTATATCTGTACTATTTTAAGGACAGATATAGTTGATTATGGTTGTTTCATCTATAATAGAAATTACATAAATGGATTCTCTGTCTTATACAGCATTCCCTTTGGCTGATTAAATCCGATTTCGTTCACATCTACACCAATGTATTTGAAGACTTCGAATAATTCCTTGCCAAAATGTCCAAATGCAACAGCGCCATGATGAGGATAGTTGCCCTCAATCAATACATGACGGTAGAAACGTCCCATCTCTGGAATCGCAAAGATACCGATAGCACCGAAGGAACGAGTAGCAACTGGAAGCACTTCACCCTGAGCAACATAGGCACGCAGACCAGCATCCGATGTGCTTTGCAGACGGAAGAATGTGATCTTGCCTGGAATGATATCTCCCTCTAATGTACCATTCGTTACCTCAACTGGAAGAGAACGAGCCATGATTGCCTGATTCTTCATTTCGCAGGAGGAAAGCTTGGTAGAGGCCGTGTTGCCACAATGGAATCCCATGAAAGTATCTTTTAATGTATAATCGTATTTGTCCTTGATATCAGCATCATAGATATCCTTTGGCACGGAGTTATTTATATCCAGTAAGGTTACTGTATCCTCACTGATAATGGTTCCAATAAACTCGGATAATGCACCGTAGATATCAACCTCGCAGGATACCGGAATACCCATCTTGGTCAAGCGGCTGTTGACATAACATGGCACACATCCAAACTGTGTCTGGAATGCCGGCCAGCATTTGCCTGCCAGAGCCACATATTTGCGATAGCCTTTGTGTGCTTCGATCCAATCCAGTAATGTTAATTCGTACTGAGCCAGTTTCTCTAAAATCTCTGGCTTTTTATTGCCAGCACCTAATTCATTTGCCATATCAGCTACCACATCCGGAATACGCTTGTCTCCAGCATGGTTGTTGAAGGATTCGAATAAATCTAACTCAGAGTTTTCCTCGATCTCTACACCCAGGTTGTAAAGCTGTTTGATCGGAGCATTACAAGCCAGGAAATTCTGTGGACGAGGTCCGAATGTAATGATCTTTAAGTTATTTAATGCATATACGGCACGGGCGATCGGCAGGAATTCATGAATCATGTCAGCACATGCCTCGGCATCGCCTACCGGATACTCCGGAATATATGCTTTTACATTGCGAAGTTTTAAGTTGTAGCTGGCATTTAACACACCACAGTAGGCATCACCACGGCCAGATGCTTGTACACCGCCGTTTAATCCATCTTCTTCGGCAGCAGCTACGAACATTTTCGGTCCGTCAAAATGTTTTGCCAATAAAGTTTCGGAGATCTCTGGTCCAAAGTTACCCAGATAGACACACAGGGCATTACAGCCGGCTTTCTGGATATCCTCCAGTGCCTGTACCATGTGGATCTCACTCTCTACAATACAGATGGGACATTCATAGATATCCGCTGCATCATATTTGTCTGCGTATGCTTTTACTAAATTTTGTCTTCTGGTTACTGACAGAGATTCTGGAAAACAGTCTCTGCTGACAGCAACAATTCCAATTTTCATTTTAGGTGCATTTCCCATAGTTTTCATACATCCTTTCTTAATATTATTTTTTGTTAGAAAAAATGCTTAACGCTAATTGATATTCTATCCTATTATCGTTAAATTTGCAATGGAATCTATGTGAAATATTGGAAAAATTGTTAAAAATAACCAAAATCAAAGTCGGTTATTGACTTCTGATGTAAGTTAGTATATACTAATTACAGTCAGTGGTGAGGGAAAAGGTGTTGCTGCGGCTAACAAAGTTGGTTCATTGAGGGGATCAACCGGGAGATGGAACATATTGTTTTTACTGTTTCCGATATTGGAAACAAGCAGAAAGTCAGGTGAGCGAATATGCCTTTAACAATGGTAGAGCCAGGAATGCCTCAGGAAATCAAGAAAGTAGGCGGTAAGGAAGAAACCAGAAGATTTTTGTCTAATCTGGGATTTGTGGTAGGTGGAGTAGTTACTGTCGTTTCTGAAATAAATGGCAATATGATTGTCAATGTGAAGGATTCACGGGTGGCGATTGGTAAGGAAATGGCAGGAAAGATTCTGATTTGATGTTTATATCATGATGCAGATTTGCTTGCAAATATGCAGTAAATTTTGAGAAAGGAAGTAGGAGACAATGACGTTAAGAGACATGACAAAAGGTCAGACTGTTAAGGTGAAAAAGATATCCGGAGAAGGTCCGGTTAAGAGGCGGATTATGGATATGGGAATTACGAAAGGGATTTCTGTGTACATAAGAAAGGTAGCGCCATTAGGAGATCCGGTGGAAGTGACCGTGCGTGGCTATGAGCTTTCAATCCGTAAAGCGGATGCTGAAATGATTGAGGTTGAGGAATAAGAGGAGTGTTATTTTTTTTGACTAATGGTTAGCTAATGCTAACTTTTGGTAGAGGTTTATTCCTGTAATTAGTCAGGGAATCTGTGCGTGAGATTCGATGATATTGAGTCTTGGCGCATACCTATGTGGCAACCTGAACTGAGCAGGAAAATAGGGAAATGATACAAGGTAACATATTTATAGAAAGGAAAAGAGGTAGTAACATGTCAGTAAAAATTGCACTTGCCGGAAATCCCAATAGCGGCAAGACTACATTATTTAATGCCCTGACCGGATCAAACCAGTTTGTTGGTAACTGGCCGGGTGTTACGGTAGAAAAAAAGGAGGGTACTTTAAAGGGACATTCGGATGTAACTATTATGGATCTGCCGGGAATTTATTCTCTGTCTCCATATACATTAGAGGAAGTGGTGGCGCGGAATTATTTGATTACCGACAAACCAGATGTGATTTTGAACATTGTAGATGGTACGAATATAGAGCGTAATCTATATCTTTCCACTCAGTTAATTGAATTGGGAATTCCGGTGGTTATGGCGGTTAATATGATGGATGTGGTGGCAAAACGGGGAGATCAGATCCATCTGGAACAGCTGAGCCAGAAATTGGGATGTGAAGTCTGCAGCATTTCCGCACTGAAAGGAGACGGAGTGCAGGAAGCGGCACAGAAGGCAGTGCAGGTGGCGAAACAGAAAAAGTCAGTTACATTCATGCATGAATTTACGAATGAGGTAGAGGATGCCATTGCTGCAGTGGAAGACCGATTGTCAGTACCAGAGGAGCAAAAACGCTTTTTTGCCATTAAATTGCTGGAGCAGGATGATAAAATTGCTTCGCAGCTGGAGCAGATGCCGGATGTTTCTGCAGAAATCAAAGCATTGGAAGATTCCTTTGACGATGATGTGGAAAGCATTATCACCAATGAGCGTTATGAATACATTACTTCTATTATTGGTGCCTGCTGTACGAAGGGTAAATCCGGGGAAAAGCAGAGCGTGTCTGACCGGATCGACCAGATCGTGACCAACCGTATTCTTGCCCTGCCGATTTTTGTGGCGGTAATGTGGATTGTGTATTATGTATCTGTTCAGACGGTGGGTACCTATGCCACAGACTGGGCAAATGATGGTTTGCTGGGAGATGACGGATGGAATTTCCTGGGAATCAAGGGATTACATATCATTGGTTTGCATGATGCGGTAGGACGTTTGCTGGAAAGCATTCACTGTGCTGACTGGTTGACAGGTCTGATTAATGATGGTATTGTTGCCGGTGTGGGAGCCGTGTTGGGATTTGTGCCGCAGATGTTGGTATTATTCATCTTTCTGGCTTTTCTGGAAAGTTGCGGATATATGGCGAGAGTGGCATTTATCATGGACCGGATCTTCCGCAAATTTGGTTTGTCCGGCAAATCCTTTATTCCAATGCTGATTGGTAGTGGATGCGGTGTACCGGGAATTATGGCTTCCCGTACCATTGAAAGTGATCGTGACCGCAAGATGACGATTATGACTACTACCTTTATCCCATGTGGGGCAAAGCTGCCGATTATCGGATTGATCGCCGGCGCATTTTTCCCGAAACATGGTGGTTTGGTTTCTGTCAGTGCCTATTTTATCGGTGTGGCAGCAGTTATTTTATCAGGTATTATCTTGAAGAAAACCAGAATGTTTGCTGGTGATCCTGCACCGTTCGTTATGGAACTTCCGGCATATCATATGCCAACCGTAGGCAATGTTCTGCGTAGCATGTGGGAACGTGGATGGTCCTTTATCAAAAAGGCTGGAACGATTATTTTATTATCTACAATTGTAGTATGGTTTGCTTCATATTTTGGATGGGTCGGTGGAAAGTGGCAGATGTTGGACGAAAGTCAGATGGAATACAGTATTCTGGCTCATGTGGGTAAGGCTTTTGCCTGGGTGTTTACACCGCTGGGCTGGGGTAAATGGAAAATGGCAGTGGCTGCCGTTACCGGTTTGGTTGCCAAAGAGAATGTGGTTGGTACTTTTGGTATTTTGTTCCAGGGAACTGCAGATGTGGCTGAAAACGGCGATGAGATCTGGGGCGATTTGCAGATGTATCTGGCTGCCGCTCCGGCACTAGCAGGATATTCCTTCATGATATTTAATCTCCTGTGCGCACCATGCTTTGCGGCAATGGGAGCCATTAAGCGGGAAATGAACAATCGGAAGTGGTTCTGGTTTGCCATTGGATTCCAATGTGTACTGGCATATCTGGTGTCTCTGTGTGTTTACCAGATTGGCAACCTGATTATGAATGGAGTGTTTGGAATTGGTACCGTGGTAGCATTCCTTGTGGTCATTGGTTTTATCTATCTGTTGTTCCGGCCATATCGGGAAAGTAAGACATTGTCCTATGGAGAGGCAAAACCAGTGTCACAGTGAGAGGCTTAGTAGTAATATGATTTTCTGTGAAGAAAGCAAGTGAAGTGGCATGCGAATGTACCTGTGCAAAGCATAAGGTCATATGTTTGGCGTAGATTGTTTGTGTAACAGTTAAGCTTTCCTTAACTGCTGCAGACGACATGACTGGAAATTTGTAAAGTTATTATTGAGAATGGAGGGGGAATATGCAGGAAATCATTGGAACCGGGGTAACCCTGTTGATCTTGGCAGGAATTGTAGCTATGGCGGTGCGCAGTATGATCCGGGATAAACGTGCCGGCAAATCCTGTGGCTGCGGTGGCGATTGCGGTCATTGCAAGGGCTGTCATTAAAGAAAACTGGAGTCAAAAATGGTTCGTTCATGATTAACTTCATATAGTATTGTAGAGTGGGAACACTGCATGGTGTTCCTATTCTGCGTTTTTTGGATGGTATTATCTCTTTATAAAAGGAATAAGTGTTTGTTGTTTATTTCTTCTTTTCACCTCGTCGGCACATGATCCGGCAGAACAGAATGGCAGCCAATGTACTGGCAGCTGTGGCAATCATTCCGGGCAGGACGATGGATGCAGGATTTACAGAACCATATTGTGTGCGGTAGGCAATTACACTGACAGGAATCAATTGCAGGGAAGAAATATTGATGATTAAAAAGGTACACATTTCATCGGAGGCTTTGGTCAGCGGTTTGCCGGTTTTCTCTGTGTGAAGTCGTTCCCGTTCCAGAGCAGTCAGTTCTTTCATGGCTTTTAGTCCCATTGGAGTGGCTGCCCAGCCCAGTCCCAGTATATTGGCAATAATATTGGCTGCAATATATTCATTTGCCGGATGTTTTTCTGGAATTCTAGGAAAGAGGAAATGTAACAGAGGACGCAGACCTTTGGTCATACTGTCTAACAGTCCGGAACATTTTGCGATTTCAATGAGCCCCATCCACATGGACATAATGCCAAGCATGGTAATGGATAAAGTCACAGCTTCGCCAGCACTGTCGATGGCTGCATTGCTTAGGGCTTCTACCTGTCCCGTCGTCACACCAAATCCGATTCCTAATAATATGAGATAACCCCATAGATGATTTAGCATTGTGATACCTCTGACAAACCATTATTGATATTATTGTATGCTGGGTATCTATATTTCAGTATTTCATATTTATTTTTCTGGATGAATGTGATATATTGAACGCATAGAGCATGAGTGCAGAATGATCCAGATAGATTCTTCTCTGCTTGCAGATGGAAGAATCTATCTGGATCATTCTATATGAGTGTCAACGAACACCGAAAAACCGAAGGTTTTGAGGTGGCACGCATGCGGAGTGCAGAACAAATATATGGGAGGAAGATGATTATGAAAGGAAGAAGAATCATTATAGCATTTCTGGTAATGGCACTTTCCATCACGATGCTGCCACATCATGTTATGGCAAAAACCTTGAAGGTAAAAAATATTGGTACTGAAAAGATCATGCCACCATACAGTGATTTGTTTCTGGAAACGAATATAAAACCAGAGAAACTTCGCTTTACATCCAGTGATGAAGATGTTGCTGAGGTTTCAGAAGGGGGATGGATCCGAACAGGAAAGCCAGGAGAAACCACTATTCGGATTCGTCAGAAAGGTAGCAAGAAAAAAGCATATAAGATTCATTTGACTGTCAGAAAACCAAATGGATATAAGATTTCAGAAACAGGAAGATATTTTCGTTATCTATGTAAGATTGATCTAAAGGCGGCGAAAGGGTATACGGTTTATTATACTACGGGATCTAAGTTTCAAACCAAGCAGAAAATAAAATCCGGTAAAACGATGAGTATTAATTTTCGGGACACTACATTACTGAAAGTGTATGCTGTAAAAAAGAGTACGAAAAAGAAAGTGACCAAAGCATTTTTAAATCGTAAAAATATTTCAGATCGTAATTACGGCGAATACTATTATCAGTATTTTCCGCCTTGTCCGATATATCCACCTACTGCCAGTCAGCAGCCATCACCACAACCGACGGCTGCTGATGGACAGCAGGCTGTGACACCGTCTAACCAGCCAGAGCCGACGATAACGCCTTCTGGTCAGCCAGAGCCAACAATAATACCGTCCGGCCAGCCAGAGCCGACGATAGCACCTTCTGGTGTCAACCAGAGCCAAGCGTGATACCATCAGAACAGTTTCAGCCAACGGCTATTGTATTAAGAGAGCCATAGTAAACGAGTAGTATGTTCGAGGAGTCATAATGGATAAAAATTGTATTGAGAATATCTGTAATTAATTGATAATTATTGTCGAGTCTTTCTTGATTTTGCGTTGAAAACAGCGTATACTATGTTATAATTTTTATATTTTCAGCGTTGTATTGCAATAATTACATGCCAGCTACAACAGCCAGGCTTTTGCCGGACTATGGCATAAATAGGGGATATCTATGCAAAATTGTACTGTAACACATGGTATTACACAGGATGGAGGCAGCGGATGGATGGAAAAAAGCACAGTCAATTAGACATTAAAATAGATACCGGAGAACTGGAGACCAGTACGATACCGGAGGATTTTACGGAACCAGAGGTCCTATATCAGAAATTGATCGAGATGATCAGACGGTATCACCCGTCTGATGATATTACTCTGATTGAAAAGGCATACCGGATTGCAGATCAAGCTCATGAGGGGCAGTTGCGTAAATCCGGGGAACCGTATATTATTCACCCGATCTGCGTCTGTATTATTCTGGCGGAGCTGGAACTGGATAAGGAGACCATTGTGGCAGGTATGCTGCATGATGTGGTGGAAGATACCATCATGACTGATGAAGAGGTTGCCGCAGAGTTTGGGGATGAGGTGGCACTGCTGGTTGATGGTGTTACCAAACTGACCCAGTTAAATTATGTGGCGGATAAGGTAGAGGTACAGGCAGAGAATCTGCGTAAAATGTTTCTGGCCATGGCGAAAGATATCCGTGTCATTTTGATTAAGCTGGCAGACCGTTTACACAACCAACGTACCATGCAGTATCAGACACCGATAAAACGGAAGGAAAAATCCAGAGAGACCATGGATATCTATGCACCGATTGCAGATCGTCTTGGTATCTCTAAGGTTAAGGTAGAATTAGATGATTTGGCTTTTAAATTTTTAGAGCCGGATATGTATTATGAGTTAAAAGAAAATCTGGAGCAGGGGAAGGTAGAACGCCACGAGTTTATTGCCCAGATTGTAGAGGAAGTGCGCAGTCACATTGAGGAGTCGGGAATTGAGGCGACCATCGATGGGCGAGCAAAACATTATTTCAGCATTTATAAAAAAATGCTTACGCAAAATAAGACATTGGATCAGATCTATGATTTATTTGCTGTGCGTATTATCGTGGATTCTGAGCGGGACTGCTACAAGGCACTGGGTGTCATTCACGAAATTTATAAGCCTATTCCAGGGCATTTCAAAGATTATATCGCATTACCAAAACCAAATAATTATCAATCGTTACACACAACATTAATTGGACCGCATGGACAGCCTTTTGAAATCCAGATTCGTACTTATGAGATGCATCGTACCGCAGAGTATGGTATCGCTGCCCATTGGAAGTACAAGGAAAATCAATATGGACAGGGAACGGCAGACAGTGAGGAGGAGAAACTGGCTTGGCTGCGTCGTATTTTGGAGTGGCAGCGTGACATGTCCGATAACAAGGAATTTCTCAGTTTATTAAAGAGTGATTTGGATTTGTTTTCGGATCATGTATATTGCTTTACCAAGGATGGAGATGTCAAGAATTTGCCGGCAGGCTCCACGCCGATTGATTTTGCCTATGCGGTACACAGTGCAGTGGGAAATAAAATGGTAGGTGCCAGAGTCAATGGCAATCTGGTTACTATTGATTACCAGATCCAAAATGGAGACCGAATTGAGATCATTACTTCGCAAAATTCCAAGGGACCTAGCAGAGACTGGTTAGCCCTGGTTAAGAGTACACAGGCAAAGAATAAGATTAATCAATGGTTTCGTACTGAATTTAAGGAAGAAAATATTTTACAGGGCAAGGAAATGCTGGCGAACTATGCAAAAAACCAGGGGATTGTCTTGTCCGATTTGTTAAAACCAGAATATCAGTCCATGTGTCTCAAAAAATACGGATTCAAAGACTGGAATTCTGTTCTGGCTGCTATTGGACATGGTGGTCTGAAAGAGGGACAGGTGCTCTCTAAATTGCAGGATGCTTATAATAAAAAGAATCCGAAACATGCTACCGATCAGGATATTCTGGATGCGGTCAATGACAGCAGAAAAAATCGTAACTCCGTGAAAAGCAGCATATCCGTCCAGTCCAAGAGTGGGATTATGGTGGCAGGGATTGATGACGTTTCGGTGCGTTTTTCCAGATGCTGTAGTCCGGTGCCTGGGGATGAGATTATCGGTTTTGTGACCAGGGGGCGCGGTGTGTCTATTCACCGTACAGACTGTATTAATATGATGAATTTATCAGAGGCAGACCGTCAGCGTATTATTGAGGCGGAGTGGCAGATTGCTCCAGAGGGGAATGCTGATGAACTCTTTGATACAGAGATTATTATCTATGCCAACGATCGGATTGGTATTTTACTAGACTTGACCAGAGTGTTTACAGAAAGCGGCATTACGATCCGAAATGTGAATACCCGCACCAGTAAACAGGGAATTGCTACGATTACCATTGGATTTGCCATTCGTGGAGTGGAAGCTTTGCAGAATCTGACTGCTAAGCTACAGCAGGTGGAGAGTGTCAGAGATATTGAGAGAACAAAATCTTAATTAGTGGAAAATGGAGGATAGAATGTCACGTTTAATTGCAAAATTCCGGACTTTGGGACCGGTTCAGACGAATTGTTATTTTTTATTTCGGGAGGATACCAAAGATTGTGTCATTATTGATCCGGCGGCAGAGCCAGACCAGATCAAGGATTTGATACAAGAACTGGAATTGAAGCCCAAAGCGATTTTGCTGACTCACGGGCATTTTGATCATATCATGGCGGTGGATGCGGTAAGAGATCAATACCAGATTCCGGTATATGCTGCGGAAGCAGAGAGAGAAACTCTGGCAGATGAATCCTATAATATGGCAGGAATGATTGGTGTTTCTGCATTGTCAGTACAGGCAGATCATTGGCTACAGGACGGGGATGAGATCGAATTGCTGGGACAGCCGGTACGTTGTATACTGACGCCGGGACATACGGTAGGGGGCATGTGTTATTATTTTCCTCAGGCGGCTATGTTATTTTCCGGAGATACCTTATTCCATGAATCCGTGGGCAGGACAGACTTTCCAGGAGGGAGTATGTCTGTGCTAATCCGTTCTATTCGGGAGAAATTGTTTGTATTGCCGGAGGCGGTGCAAGTGTATCCGGGACATGGGCTGGTTACGTCTATCCAAAATGAAAAGATGTTTAATCCCTTTGCGGTGGAATAAAAGAGTTAAAGTTTCACTAATACCTGGCTTTTCGCCAGGTAAAGTGAAACTAAGTTAACTCTGGAAAAATGCTTCGCATTTTTTGTTGATTGTTTGTGCCGGTGTCGCTGGCATGACTTCCTATTGGGAGCCGATTGGTTTATGATAATTTTTATGTATTGCCTGTGGGTGGCATGTCTGAAAATTTGGAGGAACAGGAATGATTCAGATAATATTATCGGAACGGGACTTTGATTATGAGATCCAGGCATTGGTAAACAGTTTCTTTCCGGGAGAGCGCAGCAGGGTTCTGATAGAAGGAGAAGAAGCGGCTAAGAAAGAGGAGACTGCTGTAGAAAACCTGCAGATTTCCATTGCTATGACCAGAACAGACATCTCCATCGCTGTTCAGACCGATACCTCTCCAATATATGAAGAAAAGGTTGTGGTATCTGGAACGGATGACTGGCATAAGAAGGAAGGGAAAAAAACGCATCCTTACCGTTCTTATTATAAAAATGAATTGAAGAAGCTGTTGTTTACACTCCTCCGGGATTTTCCGGAGGAGTATTTGGTGTCTTCTGGTTTGCGGAAACGCAAGATACCAGCATGGGGAACAATGACAGGTGTCCGTCCTACCAAAATTGTAATGAATAGTCTGTTATCCGGTAGTTCACCGGAACAGCTTCGTCAGGAGTTGCGGGAGACTTATCTGTGCAGTGCAGAGAAGATTCAGTTAGGAATGAATATCGCTGTAAGAGAGGCAGCATTGTTGGAACGCATTCATTATGAGCAGGGATATAGTCTGTATATCAGCATTCCTTTTTGTCCAAGCACATGTCTGTATTGTTCTTTTCCATCTTATCCTTTGGAACAATTTTCCCATTTAACGGATTCCTATTTACAGGCGCTCAAAACAGAGCTGCGTGCAGTGGCAGATGCTATGAAAAATCGGCCCCTTTCCAGTATTTATATTGGTGGTGGAACCCCTACAACTCTTTCGGCAGAGCAGCTTCGTGAATTGATTTTGCATGTGAAATCCTGTTATCCGGTGTCAGAGGCTTGTGAATTTACCGTGGAGGCAGGCAGACCGGATAGCATTACCAGGGAGAAACTGATGGCTCTGCGGGAACAGGGGGTAGACCGGATTTCTGTGAATCCCCAGACTATGCAGCAAAAGACCTTGGATCTGATTGGCAGAAGACATACCGTGGATGAGACGGAAGCGGCATTCCGGCTGGCAAGGGAACTGGGATTTTCCAATATTAATATGGATTTGATTATCGGGCTGCCAGGAGAAACGGTATCGGATTTTAATGATACATTAAGTCGTATTCAAGCATTGAATCCAGACAGCATTACGATTCACTCTCTGGTCATTAAACGAGCATCCAGACTGCGCTCTGTGCTGGAGGAACAGGCGGTAGCAGCACAGAAATCCGTAGAGGAGCTGGAACGTGGACGTGGAGAACAGATGGAACAGATGCTTCTTCTGGGAGAAAAATTTGCAGCAGAGCATGGTTATGAGCCGTATTATATGTATCGCCAGAAAAATTCTGCCGGGCATGCAGGCAGTACAGGGCAGGAAAATATTGGATTTGCCCGTTCTGGCAGTGAATGTCTGTATAATATTTTGATTATGGAGGAAAAACAGACCATCGTGGCAGTGGGAGCCGGAGCATCCACGAAGTTGTATCATTCTGATCTGGGACAGGTCAGCCGGGTGGAAAATGTCAAGAGTATTACAGATTATATTGAACGGGTGGAGGAAATGGTTAGCCGAAAATATGATTTTCTGCAGCAAAATTAATAGAAAGGCGATAGTCGGAAAGTTATAAGTAATATTATAGATTATAATAAAAATAATAAGTGTAACTGGAAGAATCTAGTTGTTTGATGAATAGACATATGTTATAATAAATACGGGGAAACCAGAGCCAGGCGGCTTACCCTCTATATCGGAGGGGCTAACCCTCCAAACGAAAGAAAGGAGGGCTGCCAATGGTTACATATTCTGACTTGATTCAGTTTTGTATATTCATTGTTGCCCTTGTTGGTCTTTGTTATAAGATTTTCAAGGACAAAAGAAGATAGCCGCCATTACTCACAATAATGACGGCTGCATGTAAATAAACAGTTGTTGTAAAGGGTAAGTCATGTTTCTGGTTTTCCCTTTCTGTTTCTAATATAACATATCTAACAATAGGACGCAAGCGGGAATAAGTTGTAGAGATTTGTACTGAAAATGAAAATTTCATTGCGTTTGCAAAAGGATAATGTTATACTTGAGAATGGTTTGTAATATTTTGAGTTAGGAGAGAATTTCATGAGTGTATTTACGAAGATATTTGGAACACACAGTCAACATGAAGTAAAGCGTGTTATGCCTATTGTGGACAAGATAGAAGCAATGGCACCGGAATATGAAAAGCTCAGTGATGAGGAACTACAGGCGAAGACGCCGGAATTTAAGGAGCGTCTGGCTGCTGGAGAAACCCTGGATGATCTCATGCCGGAAGCCTATGCTACCGTGCGGGAGGCAGCAACCCGTGTCCTGGGTATGCGCCATTATCGGGTACAGTTAATCGGTGGTGTTATTCTGCATCAGGGACGTATTACCGAAATGCGTACTGGTGAGGGTAAAACTTTGGTATCCACCTTGCCTGCGTATCTCAATGCCTTGGAGGGCAAGGGCGTTCATATCGTTACAGTCAATGACTATCTGGCAAAGCGTGATGCGGAATGGATGGGACAGGTTCATGAGTTTTTGGGACTCAGTGTTGGTGTGATTCTAAATTCCATGGATAATGATGAGCGACGGGAAGCATATAATTGCGATATTACCTATGCTACCAATAATGAACTGGGATTTGATTATCTGAGAGATAACATGGTGGTATACAAAAAAGATCTGGTGCAGAGAGATTTGCATTATGCCATTATCGACGAGGTTGACTCGGTATTGATTGATGAGGCACGTACTCCATTGATTATTTCTGGTCAGAGTGGAAAATCCACCAAGTTGTACGAGGCATGCGATATCTTTGTGAAGCAGCTGACTCGTGGTGAAGCCAAGGAATTATCCAAGATGGATATTTTGATGAATGAAGAGGAAGAAGAAACCGGCGATTACGTTGTGGATGAAAAGGATAAGAATGTCAATTTGACCGAGGAAGGTGTCCGCAAGGCAGAGCGTTTCTTCCAGGTAGAGAATCTGGCAGATCCGGATAATCTGGAGTTGCAGCATAATATTAATCTGGCATTGCGTGCCCATTCTCTGATGGCTAGAGATAAAGATTATGTGGTCAATGATGATGAGGTTTTAATTGTAGATGAGTTTACCGGACGTATTATGCCGGGACGTCGTTTCTCCGATGGACTGCATCAGGCAATTGAAGCCAAAGAGCATGTCAAGGTTAAGAGAGAGAGCAAGACTCTGGCAACCATTACCTTCCAGAACTTCTTTAATAAATATGAAAAGAAATCAGGTATGACCGGTACCGCATTAACGGAGGAGAAAGAGTTCCGTGAGATTTATGAGATGGATGTGGTGGAAGTGCCGACCAATGTTCCGGTAGCCCGTATTGATTACAATGATGCGGTGTATAAAACCAAAGAAGATAAGTTTAATGCGGTTATTGCGGATATTGTGGAAGCCCATGAAAAGGGACAGCCTGTCCTGGTGGGTACCATTACCATCGATACTTCGGAATATCTTAGTTCCAAGCTGCAGCGAAAAGGCATTCCTCATAAGGTGTTAAATGCCAAATTCCATGAACTGGAGGCAGAGATTATTGCCGATGCTGGACAGATGGGGGCAGTTACCATCGCAACGAATATGGCAGGTCGTGGTACCGATATTAAGCTGGGAGAAGGCGTTACCGAGTTAGGTGGTCTGAAGATCATCGGAACGGAGCGGCATGAATCTCGCCGTATTGATAATCAGCTCCGTGGACGTTCTGGTCGACAGGGAGATCCGGGCGAATCTCGTTTCTATATTTCCCTGGAAGATGATTTGATGCGTCTCTTTGGTTCCGAGCGGTTGATGGGATTGTTTGAGGCGATGCCGGACGGAGAACAGGTAGAGCACAAGATGTTATCCAGTGCCATTGAAAATGCCCAGAAAAAGATTGAGGGCAATAACTTTGGTATCCGTAAGAATTTGCTGGAATATGACCGTGTCAATAATGAGCAGAGAGAGGTCATCTACGCAGAGCGTCGTCGGGTATTGGATGGAGAGAGCATGCGGGATACCGTATATAAGATGATCACCGATGTGGCAGAATCCTGTGTTAACTCCGTGATTCCAGAGGAGGGCAATGCAGAAGAATGGGATATGAAGGAATTGAACCATGTACTGCGTCAGACCATTCCAATGGATAAGGTGGTATTGACAGAGGAACAGAAAAAACATGCCACCAGAAAAGAACTGCTGCAGCAGATTAAAGAGGCTGCTGTTAAGGTATATGAGGCGAAAGAAGCCGAATTCCCAGAGGCGGATCAGATTCGTGAGATTGAGCGTATTATCTTGTTGCGGATCATTGACCGGAAATGGATGGATCATATTGATGATATGGACCAGTTGCGTCAGGGAATTGGATTGCAGGCATATGGACAGCGCGATCCAGTACTGGAATATAAATTTGCTGGATTTGAAATGTTTAATGACATGATTGATTCCATTAGTGAGGAGACGGTCAAGGCATTGACCCATATTCAGATTGAGCAGAAGGTAGAGCGGGAACAGGTGGCTAAGCCGACTGGTACCAACAAGGATGACAGTGCTGTGGCAACACCGAAACGCCGAACCTCCAAAAAAATACAGCCAAATGATCCGTGTCCTTGCGGCAGCGGACGAAAATATAAACAGTGTTGTGGAAAAAGACGATAAAAGAGTTGAAGTTTCACTAACGCATGAAAACAACATGCGAAGTGAAACTAAATCAACTCTGGAAGAAGTTTGCAACAGTATAAATGCAACAGTATTAATACTGGAGCAAATTCTTCGTGTCGGGAGCTGATCTGTTAATACTAATTTTTATGGATTGTTTATGCTACAGTTAAATATTATTCCATTTATATATCAGAAAGAAGGTGAGCAAGTTGGTAGAATTTGACAATATTAAAATGACATTATCTAATTACGAACAGCCACTGCTTGAAATGGGGAATTCACTTTGACCTGGCTAATAAGACAGATCGAGTGGAAGAATTGGATAAAACCATGGAAGAACCGGGGTTCTGGGATGATCCGGAGAAATCAACCAAGATTGTGCAGGAGCATAAAAAGCTGAAATCCGTCATTGAGCGTTATGAGGCATTGACGGGCAGTCGGGATGATATGCTGATGCTGATTGAGATTGCCCAGGAAGAAAATGATGCCAGTATTTTGCCAGAGCTGGAGGAGTCCTTGCAAAGTTTTGAAGAGGATTTTGAGTCCCTGCGGATTGAGACCCTACTCAGTGGAGAATATGATAAAGACAATGCGATTCTGACTCTGCATGCAGGAGCAGGCGGCACCGAGAGCTGTGATTGGGCAAGTATGCTATGCCGTATGTATCAGCGCTGGGCAGAGAAAAAGGGATTTCAGGTGGACATGCTGGATTTCCAGGATGGTGATGAGGCGGGCTACAAATCCGTTACCTTGCAGATTAATGGTATGAATGCCTATGGATATCTACGCTCTGAACATGGCGTACACCGTCTGGTGCGTATTTCGCCATTTAATGCAGCGGGTAAGCGGCAGACCTCTTTTGTATCCTGTGATGTGATGCCGGATATTGAGGAAGATCTGGATGTGGAAATCGCAGATGATGATATTCGTATTGATACTTATCGTTCCAGTGGAGCTGGTGGGCAGCATATTAACAAGACTTCATCGGCAATTCGTATTACCCATTATCCAACCGGAATTGTGGTACAGTGTCAGAATGAGCGTTCCCAGCATATGAATAAAGATAAGGCAATGCAGATGTTAAAGGCAAAATTATTTATTTTGAAACAGCAGGAACAGTTGGAAAAAGCCAGCGGTATCCGTGGAGAGGCTAAGGAGATTGGCTGGGGCAGCCAGATCCGTTCCTATGTAATGCAGCCTTATACCATGGTCAAGGACCATCGGACAAATGCAGAGATTGGAAATGCCCAAAGCGTATTAGACGGTAATCTGGATCCGTTTATTAATGCCTTTCTGGCATGGACCGGGGCGGGAAATTAGTCATATAATAAGTGAACACCAGATGAGGTAGAAGGAAAACGGGTGGTATGCCATCATCGGGATTCAGATGAGACAGGGAGGATGAAGAGATGATAAACGTAGGTGTATTAGGTTATGGTACCGTAGGATCCGGGGTAGTGGAAATTATCCAGAAAAACCATGACATTATAGAAAAACGTGTGGGGAAGAATGTACAGATGAAATATGTGCTGGATTTGCGGGATTTTCCAGGAGATCCGGTGGAAGATATTTTGGTGCATGATTTTGAGATTATTAAAAATGATCCAGATGTCCAGATTGTGGTAGAGACCATGGGAGGGGAGCATCCGGCGTATGAGTTTGTCAAGGCTTGCCTGGAGGCAGGTAAAAGTGTATGTACTTCCAACAAGGCTCTGGTGGCTGCGTATGGCCCAGAGTTGTTGCAGATTGCAGCGGATAAAAAGGTTAACTTTATGTTTGAGGCAAGTGTGGGAGGCGGTATTCCAATTATCCGCCCTCTGAAAACTTCCCTGGCACCGGATGAAATCGAAGAAATTTCCGGTATTCTCAATGGTACAACAAATTATATTTTGACAGAGATGACAGACAAAGGTTCTGCCTTTGATGCCGTTTTAAAAGAAGCACAGGATAAGGGATATGCAGAAAAGGATCCTACGGCGGATGTAGAAGGATACGACGCTTGTAGAAAGATCGCAATACTGACTTCTCTTGCTTATGGAAAACAGCTGGATTATGAAGATATTTATACCGAGGGAATTACGAAAATTACAGACCGGGATATTTGTTATGCCCGGAAACTGGGTGCCAAGATCAAAATCTTTGGCTCCAGCAAGCGGATTGGGGATCAGGTCAGTGCTATGGTGGCACCAAAGCTGATTACTGCCGATCATCCACTGTATAGTGTGGACGGCGTGTTTAATGCTATTCTGGTAAAAGGCAATATGGTGGGGGATGTTATGTTCTATGGACAGGGAGCCGGTAAACTGGCAACTGCCAGTGCGGTGGTATCCGATGTAATGGATTGTGCCCGTCATCAGGGAATTAATATTAATACCTTGTGGGAGCCTGCAAAATTGGATCTGATGCCTGTTGATGATGTGAAAAACCGCTTCTTTGTTCGCATTTCCGGTACTCCTGCGGAGAATGAGGCAAAGGTGGCATCCGCATTTGGTGATGTGACAGCAGTGGATGCAGGCTATGCCGATGAATATGGTTTTGTGACGGATTATATTACAGAAAGTACTTATGCCAAGGCTGCAGAAAGCCTGGGTAATGTGTTAGGAAAGATCCGTTTTGATGCATAAAAGGAGGAAGCAAGAATGTTAATCGTAAAGAAATTTGGTGGCACATCGGTTGCCAATAAAGAGCGTATTGTCAATGTGGCAAAACGCTGTATTGAAGATTACCAAAAAGGAAATCAGGTCGTCGTGGTTCTCTCTGCTATGGGAAAACAGACAGATGTCCTCTTGGAAATGGCAAATGATATTAATCCCAAGGCATCCCGCAGGGAATTGGATATGCTGCTGACCACGGGAGAACAGACCTCCGTGGCATTGATGGCAATGGCAATGGATGCACTGGGAGTACCAGCAGTGTCCATGAATGGTTTTCAGGTGGCAATGCATACCACTACGGATTATGGCAATGCGAGGCTGAAACGAATTGATACCGAGAGAATCCGCTATGAATTGGATAATCGTAAAATCGTAGTGATTACGGGATTCCAGGGCGTGAATAAATATGATGATTATACGACACTGGGACGTGGTGGTTCAGATACTACAGCAGTAGCATTGGCGGCAGCACTACATGCAGATGCCTGTGAAATTTATACCGATGTGGATGGTGTATATACAGCTGATCCAAGAGTGGTACCGAAAGCACGTAAGTTAGAAGTGATTACTTATGATGAAATGTTAGAGCTGGCCAGTCTGGGTGCAGGTGTCCTGCATAACCGATCTGTGGAGATGGCAAAGAAATACGGTGTACAGTTAGTAGTACGTTCCAGTTTAAATACCAATGAAGGGACAGTTGTAAAGGAGGAAAGTAATATGGAGAAGATGTTGGTCAGCGGTGTAGCAATTGATAAAAATGTAGCCCAGATTTCGGTAGAGGGATTAGAAAATAAGCCAGGAGTGGCATTTAAGCTGTTCCAGCATCTGGCAAATCATAATGTCAATGTAGATATGATTTTGCAGTCCGTAGAGCATAATGGCACACAGGATATTAGCTTTACCGTAACAGAAGACATGGCAGATACTGCAATGGAGACCTTAGAGCGTCATGGTAATACCAGCTTGAAATGCGAAAAAACCACTGCTTCCAAGGATGTGGCAAAGGTTTCTGTAGTTGGTGCAGGCATGATGAGTAATCCGGGTGTGGCTGCCAAAATGTTTGAGGCATTATATGATGCTGGTGTAAATATCCGCCAGATTTCTACTTCTGAGATTCGTGTAACGGTTCTGGTGGATCGGAAATATGTGGAAGATGCAGCACAGGCAGTGCATGAGGCATTTGCTCTGGCATAAGTGTATTCTGGGAGTGGGATGGTTATGGGACAGATAGTAAGTTGTTCTGTGCAAAATTTAGTTGATATATAAGCATTTTAGTAACATTTTGAAATAGCACTTTTCTGGGTGCTATTTCTTTATGGAATTTAACAAGTTGCTATCCAAAGCTAAATTTCTCTGGGAGCAGTAAGATAGATGCTACCATTCACAGTCAATTTTGTCGTGGATAATTTTCTGTTATCCGTCAAATCCCAGTATTCGTTCTGCTGTTTCGCTCAAAAGTTGTCATCAATGTCCGAATTAGACAAAATTTTGCCCTGCCGTAGTGCAATAGGCTTTCGTGAGAAACCCTGCCTTGCAGTGACGTATCTGTGCGTGCTCGGAAGCAATTGCTCAAGAGCAATGTCTGAATACGCATGCACAGTTTGTAGTTTCTTTTTTAGGGCACGCTTGCGCTAAATTTCATACGCAGCGGTACATAACGAGGTAAAGAACACCTCGTAAGTACCGGCGTATTCAAATTGCCCGTAAAAAGAAACATACAAACGTAGCATGCGAGAAGTCAGCGTGAGAGCACGCCAATCAACAATACGGCACGCAAGGCAGATGGTTTCTCCGAAAGCCGTAAACTTGCTAGGCAGGGCAAATTTTGTCTATTCGGACATAACGATACATTTTCCTACGAAACAGCAGAACGAAACGAATAACCAACGGATAACAGAAAATTATCCTGTTAAAAAATAACTGTGAATAGTAACAATAAAGCCTATAATTTCAAGCACTTCTCCCTAAGCACTTGAAAATCTCCCTATTTCCATGTATAATAATGAAAATTATTAGCAAACGCAAAAGTGATACATAGGGGAGGTCTCAATTATGAGCGCAAATCAGAATCAAAACTTTTCTTTATTGACACAAGATGAAATTGACACATTAGTATCTTTTCTGATAGATAAGAAAAATGCCGTTAACAGTGACGTTATGAATCAGCAGAGCATTGATAAGCTGATTTTCCTGATCACACATGACCGCAGGCAGCTTATGAGCATGTTAGATCCGCTCTCCTGTATTGATACAGAATATCTGCATAAAAAGAATTTTCGAAAAAATGAGCAGGAAGTCTGTGAGTTACGGGTTACTATCTCAGATAATAACTATCTGACATTGACTGCCCATAACTTGAACACCCAGCAGACTTTGGAAATCACTCCTGCCATTATGTCTGACAACGATTCCGAAATCTGGGGAAAATGTCTCGCTCCGGTTACCTTTAACCGTCTGGCAAAAAATTTAGGACTGAAATACACCCCAGAAACATACGAACAAATTTGTAATCATTTCGCACGGATCAACTATGATGACGAAAGTCATGCGATCCCTGTATTGCATTTACCAACAAATGATATGGTAATGGAAACATTGATGTAGACATATACAACTGAGAATTATAGCCCGCAGCTTACTCTGCGGGCTTTTAGATGTAATTTTGTTCCAGTTTGATCACAACCTCATATTCCGGATACTGACTCTGTATCTGCTGGGTAATTTCTTCGCTTAGCTCCTCTCCTGTCATCGAAAATGACTGGGGCAGTACCAAATCAAATATCATATTCTCTCCCTGTTGGCACTGCACCACACGAAAATCATGAATAGACAAACTGGAATCCAGATTCTGCACCAGCTCCTGCACGGCACTACGCAGTTTCATTACTTTTTCATTATCAGACTCAATAGGATCCATATGAATCACACTCTTGCATCCCAGCTCCTGGTCCAGATCACTTTCTATATGCTCAATAATATTATGCAGGGCATACACATTGATTTCCCCCGGCACTTCCAGATGCAAAGAAATCATTCTGCGCCCCGCCCCATAGTCATGTACCACCAGATCATGCATCCCCATCACCAAATGATGGCGCAACACAATCTCCTGCACCCTGCTGACAAAAGCAGCATCCGGCTTCGTTCCCAACAGAGTCCCCAATGTCTCACGTATCGTCTGTATTCCGGTATATAGAATAAAGACCGCAACCAGAAGTCCACAGTATCCATCAATGTTATGAGAAGTCTGCTGTAAAACAATCATAGACAGCAAAACTACAGAAGTAGCTGCCATATCACTGACACTATCCATTGCTGTGGCATCCATGGCGGCAGAGCGAATCCGTTTCCCAATGCTATGGTTATACACAGCCATATAAGCTTTAATCAAAATGGACAGAATCAGAATAAGATATACCACTTTTCCAGTTTCCACCGACTGGGGATGTAGGATCTTGTCAAAGGATCCTTTCGCCAGCTCCAGTCCCATAAGCAAAATCGCCTGTGATACCAGAAACCCAGCGATATATTCATATCTGCCATGCCCAAAGGGATGTTCTTCATCCGGTTCTCTGCCAGAAAATTGAAATCCAATCATAGTAATAATGGAAGATCCGGCATCAGACAGATTGTTAAAGGCATCTGCTACCATGGCAACGGAACCACTCCACACACCGGCAAAATATTTCATTCCAAACAGCAGAATATTCAGGCAGATTCCCACAACCCCTGTCAATACCCCATATCTCCTGCGTACCTGCGGATCCTCATATTCTTTATAATTGGAAATCAGCATCCGACTTAATAGTTTAATCATACGCTTTCCTATCCCTCTTTACCCTTCTAACATTTCACATACCTTGGTTAAAATTGCGCTTTCCAGACGCTTCCTCATGATCTGGCAGGATAATTCATAGGATTCGTGAATGTCCCCATTAAAGATATAATTATTGGCATTACAACCACCACTGCAATAAAATTTTGCCCAACAATTCTGACAAGGCGGTTTAGAATAGACATGACATCCCGCAAATTCCTGCTTGATATCCTCACGAAATGTACCCTGCTCCAGGTTTCCCATACAATATTCCTCATGTCCAACGAACTGGTGACAAGGATAAATGTCTCCATCCGGGGTAATTGCCACATATTCATTACCGCTGCCACAACCCCGCAGACGTTTGATCACACAAGGTCCCTGATCAAGATCAATCATAAAATGAAAGAAATTAATAGTACCACCGGATTTTCGAATCTCCTGAATTCGATCCACCAATTTATCATATTCGGCATAGATCTGCTCCAGATCCTCCTCCCGGATGGCATATTCCACATCCGGACTTTCCATCACGGGCTCCACGGAAATCTGGTCAAACCCTTCCTCATACAGATGCAGCACATCCTCAGAAAAATCCAGATTGTATCTGGTATAGGTTCCTCTCACATAGTATTCCTGATTACCCCGATTTTGAACCAGCTTTTTATACTTATCAATAATATTATCATAACTGCCACTGCCATCCACACGGGTACGAAGTCTGTCATTCACTTCCTTGCGCCCGTCAATGGACAACACCGCATTATACATTTCCCGATTTATAAAATCAATTTTGTCATCCGTCAACAACATGCCGTTGGTAGTAATGGTAAAACGGAAGTTTTTGTGATATTCCTCTTCCTTGCTGCGAGCATATGCCACAATTTGCTTCACCACCTCAAAATTCATCAATGGTTCTCCACCAAAGAAATCCACTTCCAGATTTTCCCTGCCTACAGAATGTTCTAACAAGAAATCAATGGCTGCCTTGCCTACCTCGAAAGGCATCAGCTTCCGTCCGGTGCCAAAATCCCCGGTAGAGGCAAAACAATATTTGCAGCGCAGATTACAGTCGTGGGCGATATGCAGGCACAGTGCCTTGATAGGAGACTCCACTGCGGTACTGGCAAAATCTCCATACACATCTTCACTATAGAGCAGCTTCTGCTGATACAGCTCTAAAATATCGGCATAGGCCTCTGTAATTTCCGTCTCTGTATATCGGTCTGACAACTGCTGTAGCACATCAGACGGACAGACTTCCGCAAAAGGCGGCTCTACCAGATCCAACAGATCATAAGTTACATCATCTATCACATGGACACCACCACTGCTGACATCCAATAAAATATTGATCTCTTTCGCTTTAAATTTATGTATCATACTTTCAACAAACCTCCCTGGTAAACATGGCAAATGGCTGCTGCAGATTCTGCAACAGCCACTCCTATGTTTGCTGCTTTGTGTTACGGATATTCCGTATCAAATTTTTACTTGATTACTGTTTACACTCCATGTTCAACAGCCACAGTACTTTCCGCACTGCACACTAAGATGCAAATAGCAATCTTACTTGTTCTCATCATTAGCACACTTCTGATTGCCTACAGTACAAGAAGTCTTGCATGCTGACTGACAGGAAGCCTGGCATTTGCCACATCCACCCTTCTTTGCTGTTGCCTCTAATCTCGCACGATTCACTGTCTGAATATGTTTCATATTTCATTTCCTCCGTATCCATAATATCATTCTATTAGTCATGGAATATCATTCTGTTCCCAGACCATATGTATCTATTGTAGCATACTTCCCAAAAATTACAAGACCTTGTTTTCTTGCAATCCTGTAGTTTTATCCATAAACTATAGGATTGGCGCATTCTTTTTCTATCCCGATTCCTATGACCTCCTTCCTCTTTCATAACTATTTTATAGTATAGACATAAGTGTAATCATAATCAATATCAACACCATAATATTGAAGGTCTCTCTTTGCCTTCTGATATTTTTTCGGAAAAGTAAAAGTAACATATTTCTTCGAATATTTCCCTAAATTTAATGGATAATTCCAAAATGTTCTTTTAGCAATCAGCTCTTGATCCTGTGTCAGAATTTCAAGCTGAAGATTTGCAAACTTCTGTGCCGGAAACATTCTATTATTAAGGACAACGCATTTAACAACTAAATTATTTCCAGAATAATACACTTTCGAAACTTCCAAATATACTTGCCCATATCTATAAGAATAAACGTTTAATTCTGATTTCTTGTATCCTGTCCATGTATTTTTTCTCACTCTAACAGTACATGTATACTTTTTTCCTTTCCCCTTTCCATTTTGGATGGTACAAGATATTTTACATTTTCCAATTTTATGAGCGCTTACTTGACCCGATGAATTTACTGTTGCTATTTTTTTATTAGAAGATTTCCATTTTAATTTGGGCATCTTCGTATTGGACTTCGCTCTTCTTACTGATATCTTTCGTTTAGTATTAACAGCAATGGTAAATTTTTTAGGAACTTTTAATTTTGCAGCATATAATTTTGGCTTCGATTCATCATCATCGTCCCAATCATCATCGTCGTCATCATCATAATTATAATCATCATCGCTATTATTGTTGTCATTATTTTCGTTGTTATTTCCACTATTATTGTTGTTATTTTCATTGTTGTTTTCGTTATTATTGTTGTTATTTTCACTGTTATTTTCGTTATTATTGTTGTTATTATTTTCGTCTTCATTATTATTTTCATTATTACTTCCGATGTCGGAATATGAAATCTTGCAAGTCTTTTTCGACGTAGTATATCCTGTCTCATCCTCCAGCCAGATATAGACTATCGTTCCCTCCGCATATTTCTCTGATAATGAAATAGATATGTTATGTATTGTACCAGATTCTGTTATCTTTTTTGTATATATTTTATCATTTATAGAATAATATATTGTGCTTTTGAAATCCATATCCTCCAAAACGCTAACAGAAATCTGATTATTCAATTCAGAATATACCGGATTTGATATATTAAGAGTCGGTGATTTTACTTTTAGATCAGAATCCATTAATACAATTCCCGTATATCTGTTTTTTACTACAATGGATACATAACTGCCTGCTTTTAATTGCTCTGGTAAATAAAAGAAGTAATAGTCTATCGTAGACTTTGATGGTGTATCCGGCAAAATATATTCCTTTCCATTGTAGTATAGATAAGCGACCTTATCAGAAGTAAAATAATCGCTGTCTAAACGAACATAATTTGTATAAACCAATGGAATGTAGCGAAAATCATCTTCTATATCTGAGGTAACACACTTTTCAATTCGTTCTTGAAACTCACAGCTGGCGGGACATTTTTCCTGTATGACAACTTCTAATCCCTCCATTACAGGAGTATCAAAACTAACATACCAAAATCCCTGTTCATCAATGACACTTGTGTAATTTTTCCCACTCACATTTACGGTAACAGTGCCGCCAATTCCCTTTAATTTCTCACTGTAACCTGTCGCTCCGTCCGGTCCTACAGAATACTTTCCAGTCGATTTTGTTCCGCAAGCAGCTTTTGTCTCTATTACAGATGGTGACAAGCTTTCATTTGGTTTTTGTGCATAAAATTCTATTTTTTCCCCAGACTCTACCATACGGCAAAAATCCATATATGCACTGGAACTTGATTTTGTAAAACTGGTTGTACAGGTACCGATTATCTGCCGATTTTCATCTTTCGCATAAATGGTCACAGTTTGATTGAATAAATTATTATCCGAAGTAGATAGATTCAGTGAAGCATTCTTATGATTCATAGATACCGAAGTAATCTTCAATGTATCGCTTACTTCTGGTTTTTCTTCTACTGTAACTTTACATACAGCAGAGATCCCATTAATTGTCTCAAACACAATATCACATGCACCACTGCTCAATGCATAGATTTTTCCTGTATCATTTACGATTGCAACATTTTTATCCGAAGATGTTATCTTCAACGGAAAAGAAGAAGTGGTAGGATTAATTGTGGCATTCACATTCACACTTTCGCCTATATACAAATTCAACTGGGAAATGTTTAAGGATATTCCGCTTGCCAGAACAGAATCACTGTCTAATTGTGGCAATATATAGAACTGTGGCGATAGTTCAACCTCTCCTTCCGCATCTGAAAAACCCGCATCACATACACTACAATGATAATAAGGAATGTGACCAGCACTGTCAAAAGTAGGTAACATATATTCTAAATGTTCTATTGTATGACCTGTTGCCGGAATCATATAATCATCAGCCGCTAAGATATCATTTCCCTCCTCATCAGAAAAGGTATTGCCACACTGATCACACACGTAATATTCCCTATAACCATCTTCTGTACATGTCGCATCTTTTCCCTCAACAAATGTCAATTCCAAATGTTTGACTACATTTACCGTAAAGGTTTTTATAGTCAAACTTCCAGCATATAACTCTACCTCAGCATTTCCCTCACTAATGCCAGTTAAAGTGATCATAACTTGATTAGAATTTAAGGTACCATGTTTTACAGAAGCATCCACAATAGAACTTTTATTACTTTTGATACTGCATGTCAAATAAAAATCCGTACGAAAAGAAAAAGAGTATACCTGATCAACACAAATACTACTTAAATCATTATCTGCTGCCTCCGAAACGGATAAATTAAAATACATGCCATTTCCCACAATTATGGACAATATCATTATACAAATTAAAATCTTTCTTTTCATTTCATCCTCCTTATCCAGCAAGTATTTCCAATAAATTCCTGTTTAATAAACTAGATACTTCGTAATATCATCAGTATATACCAGCATCATTTAAACGCCTATGAATCCGCTCCACAGGAAAACAGTCGGGAATCTCTTCTAGAATAAATTTAGAGGTATCCAGTTCTGTTTTACCAACCAACTCCAAATATTCATCCACCACTTTTGTATCCATAATGATTTTCCCAGAACCATCCCAGTGTCTGTCCGTTCCATCTTTCTTCACACCGGAAATCCAGTATTCTTCCTCTGTTTCGATGTCGATGTAATTCCCGCTGATACCTCGACACTTTTGATAAGCGTGATCGTTAAAATAAATGGTAGTTCCCGTTCTGGAAATCTTCACACGACCAATCCAAGCTGGACCGTCATCTGCATATCCACTTTTCAGTTCTATATACCGCAACTCCAATGACATCTGTATCAACCTCCAACTCTTAATCCTGGAATGTCCGCAGTGCCTGTATGGTCTGTACAATCAAATCCTCCAGTGTCCATCCCAGCAGATCCGCACCGCGTTCAATCACTTCCCGTGAACATCCTGCCGCAAATCCCTTACTTTTATATTTTTTCTTGACAGATTTTAATTCCAGATCCTGCACACTTTTAGAAGGACGCATCAAAACCACTGCCCCAATCAAACCTGTCAATTCATCTACTGCATACAACACCTTTTCCATTTCGTGTTCCGGCTTAATATCCACTGTAATCGCATAGCCATGACTTGCCGTTGCATGAATGATCCTCTCATCCACACCACGCTCCCGCATAATCTCCTGACTCTTGATACAATGTTCCTCCGGATACATCTCAAAATCCAGATCATGCAATAAACCAACGATGCCCCAAAATTCTTTTTCCTCTCCATAACCCAGCTTGTCAGCAAAATACATCATGGTCTTTTCCACAATCTGAGCATGTTCTAAATGAAACTCTTCTTTGTTAAATTCGGTTAATAAACTCCATGCTTCTTCTCTTGTCATAATAACACTCACTTTCTATATATAATTTCTCTAAAATCCCCTTGCTCCTTATGATTCCGCTGGTTTCCGGCACAAAATAACATTCAGCGGTTCCGTTAATTTACTACAGAAGAATTTTACAATTACCCCTGTCAATAAAGCAGTGATAATCGTTCCCTCTCTGGTCCCCACAATCGTAAAATCAAAAAATACCATAGACAGGAGCAAAGAAATAATAACACATATAACATCAAATGCAATTTTGACATTCCCAAATTCTTTATGTATGGTATCCGACACTGCTTTCACAAAAGCCTCAGCGGAATTCATGATAACATTAGCGATGACGGATAGGGAAACACCAAAGCCCAGAATACCTACCCCGACAAATACCAAAACAATACGCATCAGATAGGAATGAACCGGAATGAATGACACAAGCCACATTCCAAAATCTGTAAACCAGCCAAATAAAAAAGACAGCGGAATTTGTAACAACTGTATCAACTGAAATCGTTTACGCAGGATAATGATCTGTCCCAGAATCAATATACAATTCCAAATGATAAGCCAGCTTCCTAAAGAAAGCGAAGAATATTTGCAGCTCATCACATTTGCCACAGACGAAGTAGGTGACACTCCCAGTTCTGCATGTTTCGTAAATGCAACACCCAAAGCCGCAAAAAACAGACTTATCACAAATAATACATATCGCTTTGTAATTTCAATTTTGCTCATCACTAACAACTCCTAGTATCCCATTGCATTCCTGTGTCAGTCAAATTTCTTCATCTGGTGCCTGTCCATCATGAGCCAGCCATTGGCAGTCCATAATTTCCATATTGGTAAATACAGCACGAAAAGAAGAATCCTCCGGACTGCAGGCATAAATTCCAAAAGGAATTTTCTCTGTTACCTGGAACATATGACAAATCCTCATTTGATTGTAATTCACACCATCTGAAGAATTTTCAATACAGAAATCATTTTCCCTGCGGCTAAAACGAAACCACATGGATTTGATGGATGCATCAACATCGGTAGTAGCCCAATCCGAATATCCGTTATTTGTAACCACCGAACCCAGACGCTGTATTTTGTCATTTTCATATTCTATAGAAGCCTTGATCCAATTCTCACTATCCAAGTACATAACAATACCACATTGGTCAAAACGCTTCTTACTCTCAAACTCGGTCTTGACTACAAAAGAAAAATACTGCTCATCGGTTTCCAATTGCAATACCGGCGCATTGTCATTGCGGAAATGGTAATAGGTTCTCTGCCATAAATCCGTATTGGCTTGCGTGATTATTTCCACTTTGTCTTCCGTGATAGTATATTGCTCTGGTTCTCTGGTCCATTTCAAAAGTTTTGTGTTTAATTTCATATTGCACCTCATTTCTATAACAGATCTAGCACCAGATAAGTGTACCACAAATCTATAGTTTTTTCATTATATTCCATAATAAATTCCCACGATTCGCTTTCATAAAAGAACAAAATGACATCTTCCTTCGATAACTGTGTGCATAATTTTTTTATAGGAAACGAAAAGTTTCCTATAAAGAAAAAAATAAGTTCAAGGTTTCTATATCCACCTTAAACTCATTTTTTCATATGAAATTCCTTGCTGTCACGAAGCATTCCCTCGTACATCCTCAAAAGAAAATACATTCAGAAACTTCCTCGCCCGCTCCGTCTGCGGATGAGCAAAAAATTCTTTTGGTGTATTGCTTTCCACCAGTTTTCCTCCATCCAAAAAGATTACCCTGTCTGCCACTGCTTTCGCAAACTGCATTTCATGGGTTACGATCAGCATAGTTCTGCCCTGCTTAGCCAATCCCAGAATCACATCCAGAACTTCCCGTACCATTTCCGGATCCAATGCAGCGGTCACTTCATCAAACAGTAAAATTTCCGGATGCAGAAGCAATGCCCGGACAATTGCCACTCTCTGTTTCTGTCCACCAGACAACTGTCTTGGATAACTGTCTGCCTTATCTGCCAGCCCCACTCGTTCTAGCAGCTCCATGGCCTCCTGTTTTACTTCTACCCGGGATCTTTTCTGCACTTTAACCGGTGCTAACAGAAGATTTCCCAAAACACTGAGGTGAGGAAATAAATCGTAACTTTGGAACACCATACCGACTTTTTGCCGCAAATGACTTCTGGCACTACCGCTTCCTGTCACCTCTTGCCCGTCAATGGCAATACTGCCAGACTGTATCTGCTCTAACCCATTGATACAGCGGAGTAAAGTGCTCTTCCCACAACCACTGGGACCTACAATTACCACCACTTCTCCCTCTCGGACTTCCAGATTAAAGTCATCCAGAATCCGGTGATCGTCATATTCTTTTATCAAATGTTCCATTTTTAAGACAGTCTCTGCCATATCCTAACTCCATTTCTTTTCTAAATGTCTGGCTGTCATACTGATTGGCCAGCAGATCAAAAAATATAGAAGAAAAATTACCAAAAAAATTCCAAAAGCAGCATTAGGGCTGGTCATGCGATTTGCCTCTATAATCTGCTGTCCCACTTTCAGGACTTCCACCACCCCAATCATCAAAATCAGACTGGTGGTTTTAATCATACGGGTTATCAAATTGATAGATAGGGGGATTAAACGACGTAAGGTCTGGGGTAATATTACATAACGATAACTCTGGAACTTACTCAGCCCTAATGCCTCGCTGCTCTCATACTGATGTTTTGGGATACTAAGTAATGCTCCTCTGACCAGGTCTCCCATCTCTGCTGTCCCCCACAGTACAAAAACAATGATCGCAGCTATTTCTCCTGACAAATTCCATCCCAGGCTTCTGGTACTGCCAAAAAAGACAATAAAGAGCAATACTAACTGTGGCATGATACGAATGAACTCCAGATAAAATTTGGTCAGAAACCGAATCAATCTATTTTTCCTCGTCATCAATATTCCCAGCAGAACACCTAGCGGCATACTGATTACAATAGAAATCAGACTGATCCTTACCGCCACCCAGACTCCCTCCAACAAACGTAGCATATTACTGCCTTTGCATAAAACTTCAAGTCCCAAATCCGGCATAGCGCACTCTCCTCTCTATCACTGCTCCCAATATGGATACCGGCAGCAAAATCATCAGATAGAACACTACCAGCAAAAACAGGCTCTCCGTCGTTTTATAGTACAGACCAATCAAATCCTTGGCAGTAAACATCAGATCCATCAGGCTGATAGCGGAAAAGACACTGGTTTCCTTGAGCAAAAAGATTATATTTGCCAGAAATGCCGGAATGCTGGTGGAGACAGCCTGCGGCAATATCACATAAGCCATTGCCTGCAGCCGATTCATCCCCAGACTATAGGCACTTTCCCGCT
>CAYPEW010000010.1:0-85494 GCA_964409845.1 uncultured Jutongia sp. | reverse complement strand
CTTCCAATATTGCATAGCAGCGCTTACATGCCCGCCACAGCAGTTAAACTGTTGCACAAACATTCCATAAAAATCATTAATACACTAGCAGCTTTCATTGGGAAGAACGCTTTGCGTTCTTCCAGTGTGAGTAGGTTTGCAACATATTGCAAACCGTAGATGTTCTTTGGCGATGCGGACGCAACGCATCGTCAAATTTAGAACATCTTCTCACACTTTTATTCATACCAATCTTCTTCCAGTGGAAACTTCAGATAAAAGCTCGTTCCTTTTCCTATCTCCGATTCCACTCGAATCGAAGCACCTAATTTCTCCATGGTCTGATAACACAGATATAATCCAATCCCTGTTGATTTTTTATCCATTCTGCCATTATAGCCAGTATATCCCTTTTCAAAAATCCGTGGTAAATCCTCGGCGGCAATACCAATGCCGGAATCGGTAATGCAGAGCGTATCTTCCTTCCAGGAAATTACTACGCCTCCCTCATCCGTATATTTAATTGCATTAGAAATCAGTTGTTCCACTACAAAACGAAACCACTTTTCATCAGTAATAACATATCCGGATACTTCCTCCATCTGGACCGATAATTTCTTGTGAATAAATTGTCCTGCAAAAATTTTTATTGCTTTTTTCACCACTTCTGCCACATCACACTTCTGTATTACCAGGTCTGTGCTTTCCGCACCAAGCCTCAAATAAACCAATACCATATCCACATACTGTTCAATCCGGAACAACTCCCCCTGCAATTCCTCTCGATCCGGAGACTCTGACATCTGCAGTAACAACCGCATCCCTGCAATCGGCGTCTTGATCTGGTGCGCCCACATGGTAAAATATTCCACCAGATCTCCTCTGGTCTGGTCAGCTTTCGATAATTGCTCCATTTTATCCCCATGAGCCATGCGCAATAACTCCTGATATAATTCCTCCTGTATCCCCTCTGCCTGCGGCAAATGCTCCACACTCACACGAATTTCCTTTTGTAGATCTTGCAGCAATAAATAGCGTTGCCGATAGTTCAGATAGTCCTGAATACCATACACCAACACCACAAATAACCACAATGCCGTGAGATATAATGCGTTTTCCAGAGATCCATGATTTAAAAAAGTAATGACAGCCCAAAACAAATACAATACCACACCCATAGTCAATAATTTCTTCCGTTCTGCCAGATACTTTATCCAAATCCAAGTCCGCTTCTTCTCCATCACTGAATAATATACCCTAACCCTTTCTTGGTTCTAATATAATCCTGCAATCCCAAGGTTTCCAGCTTCCTCCGCAATCTTGTCACATTGACTGTCAAGGTATTGTCATCAATAAAAGCATCGGACTCCCAAAGGGTCTGCATCAAAGACTCACGACTAACCACACTGCCATGCTGCTCCATCAGAAGCTGCAAAATACGAAATTCATTTTTCGTCAGCTCCTGACGTTTTCCCTCATAAGATGCGGTGGTATCATTACAATTCAAAAGCAGTCCGCCATGTTCCAACAGATTACTATTGCCAGTAAAATCATAAGCCCTCCGAAGTAATGCCTGAATCTTGGCAATTAACACATTCAAATCAAAAGGCTTAGCAATAAAATCATCTGCTCCCATATTCATCGCCATCACAATATTCATATTGTCCGAATTTGAAGACAGAAAGATAATAGGAACCTTAGATACCTTCCGAATTTCGGAACACCAATGATATCCATTATAAAAAGGCAGGGAAATATCCAGCAACACTAACTGAGGATCGAATTCCACAAAAGTCTCCAGTACTTTTCTGAAATCCTTGGCAACAACCGCCTCATATCCCCATGTATTAATCTGTTTCTGGATTGCCTGCGCAATTACTCTGTCGTCTTCTATAATCAATATCTTGTACATACCATCTCATTTCCGTCCCAAAACCCGGACTTCATACCTCCCACCAAAATTTATCCTCTTTCGACCGTCACAATATATGGTTTCTAGATACAGTTCCTCTTTAACAATTTTTTACATTGAAACAATAATTTTCCACTTTTTATTCACAATATAGTGGATAACTTTACGAAAAACCACGATTTTTGCATGATTTTATGTAGTTATGCACTTTTTGTCCGCATATCGGGGCACTTATCCACAAAATTGGACAGATTTAAGTCAATAACCAAACTGTCCTAACAAAGATTCATCTTCATCAATCCACTCCTGAACTGCAATTTCACGGTAGTGATCTTCATCATCCCGCACATATACCCGCTCAATTCCAGCATTAATAATCATTTTTTTGCACATAGAACAGCTATTGGAATTCTTGACATACTCTCCTGTGGAAACTTCCCTGCCAGATAAATATAGTGTTGCACCAATCATTTTTTCCCGCTCTGCACTGATAATCGCATTTGCCTCCGCATGGACACTACGACATAACTCGTATCGCTCTCCTCTGGGAATATTCATCTCCTGACGGACACAGCGATTGAGATCCGAACAATTCTGCCGCCCTCTTGGAGCACCTACATAACCAGTAGAAATTACCTCATCATTTTTTACAATGACAGCACCATAATGTCTGCGCAGACAAGTTCCACGCCTGGAAACCACATCTGCCAGATCCAGATAATAATTGACTTTGTCCCGTCTTTTCATTACGAATGTCCTCCCATAATAATCTTATTTTTTGTTACCAACCCGCTTTTGCTTACTTTTAAAAATGATATCTGATCGGATTGTCTCCTGATATATTTAATCAGAATTGTATCCCCCTATGCTCTACCGAAGTCTTAAAGACAATCAAGGTATTGGTTCTTCCATACTGCTGCAATTCCCCAATAAATTGATCCAATTCATCTGTACTGGGAAACAGAACCTCCAATAACATGGAATAATCTCCCGTTACACAATTACACTCTACCACATTTTTGCAGGCGGCAATGTAGGGATAAAATTTTTCTTTATCCACCGGAGATACTTCTAAATTAATGAAAGCCTTGATGTGATATCCCATTTTTTCCGGATTAACCACCGCATGAAATCCCTCAATATAACCGGCTTCCACCATATTTTCAATACGGACAGACACCGCTGGAGAAGACAGGTACACCTGCTCTGCAATCTCCTTTAAAGACATGCGGGCATTCTTCTGCAACATCTGTAATATCATCTTATCAATATGATCCAACTCGTTATTCTTCATTATTACCTCCAAGCTGTTACACAAATCTTCAACTTCCGCACTAAGCAAACACAAAATTTAGTTTTGGGACTGACTATTTCCTTCATTTCCTGACTCTCCCTGCGTATCCATTGTCTGACTAAAACTGAGATTCTTTACTCTTTTATCATCTACCTGATACTCATAACTTCCTTTTACTGTCTTGCCTCCATCAGCATCTGCCGCAAAACTGATCTTCAATGTATCCTCTTTTCGGGACTGTAAACTATATACTGCCAAACCACCCTCTGCAAAAGAAATATCAGAACCATTGTATTGTGCAAAAGCATCTGCCAGAATACTATTGCCATCTTCCTGGCGATAATATTCTCTTTTCTGTTCTACATCATAAACTACAAAGGTCTGTGCCTTAGTACCGTTGTATATCAGTACCGCATAACGTTCTTTGATATCATCTTCACTGACTGCCCATTGCAGATCACAGAAATAGCCTTCCAGCTTGTCCATCTTTTTGGACTGATCCTCCGAACCGATGCCAATAGATCGAATTTCCGGACTTCCGGTGGTATCATTTCTGGTCTCCACCCACATCTGAACCTTGCCATTCGAATCCTTCAATGTCACCGTATTTTGCACTCCAGTTTCTGCCGTTCCCTTAGACGCTTCCCTATGCTGATTTAACATCTCCTGGGACATTTTTTCCCTTTGATACTGTTCTCCATCCATATCCCAGACATAATAATTTTTTCCTTGGGGCACATTGACCGCAAATAAATCCTCAATTCCTTCTTCGGTTAATGGTATGGCAGACTCCTGTCCCTGC
This sequence comes from uncultured Jutongia sp., assembly GCA_964409845.1. Lineage (GTDB taxonomy): Bacteria > Bacillota > Clostridia > Lachnospirales > Lachnospiraceae > Butyribacter. The sequence continues at coordinate 81,507 of CAYPEW010000010.1, read as the reverse complement.
CTACCCAAGGCATAAATCGGATCAGAAACCACGGCCAAGTCTTTCTCTCCAATCTGATACATCAAATAAATATATTCTGTCTCTCCGGAAGTCTGATCCACCGGAAATACCACATCCTGCACGGTCCTTCTTTGCTCGTCAGTCCAGTCCGTCTGCTGTCCCAACAATATTTCCGGCAAACCATCTCCATTGTAATCTCCGGTCTGCATAAGCAAATCTTCCGAAAACACCATAGATTCTGTGGACAAACCTTTTCGCTCCCAGGATTGTTTCAAAGAAATGCTATCCAGAACTCCTCCCATGGAATCCAATAATTCCAGAGTAAATTTTCCCTTGTACTGATTATCGGTATACTCTCCGTTTGTCATAACCAGACGCAGAAGTAACTCCAATCCATTGGAAGACGTTACTTTACAGCTTCCAATGATATGATCCTGCCGACGCGCTTCTGATACACTTTGTGCAGACCCAGATATCTCCCCCTGTCCCCAGGTTCCCCCTTTCCACGCCATCTGCAAGGGACGTAAACCAAAAATCCACAATAGCAACAATGAAGTCAAGAATAACGCAGATACACGCTGTCTCAGCACATTCGGTCGGTAATACAGCATCCTGGTCGCACGCTTCTCCAAATCTGTCTCAAAAATGGTAGATATCGTATAGGGCACTATAACCTCATCTTTCGCAAGATTTAAAAGGCTCTGGGCATATAGGAGTGACTCCCCCGTCCCCAATTGCTTTATCGCCAGATCATCACACGCCATTGCTTCATCTCTCTTTGCCAAAGCATAAGCAGCCCACACAAAAGGATGATACCAGTGCAGTACCAAAACCAGAAATCCTAGTATCCGCCACCACTGGCTCTTTCTTTTTCTCTGTGCTTCCATATGAGGCAGTAAATAACGCAGTTGCTTGGCTTGTATCTGTTTAGGCAAATAGTAACGACATCGGAACCACCCAAGCAGAACCGGTGTCTGTACCGCAGATTGATAAATCCTGCCCTCCAACTGCACTGCATTCCTTTTAATCTCCTGACGAATCTTTCTCTGACGAATGCACATTACCACACATAAAAACAGGCAACCAACCATCCAAACCCAAGCACAAAACCGATACTGGATAGTAGTCTCAATTTCTGTTTCAAACACGGTATGCCAGCCTGTCAAAAGACCATAATTCCCCTGCAAAGACAAGCCCAGAGACAACAAAATCTGATGGAAAAATCGATTCCATCCTGGCACAATACAAAACACGCTGGAAATAGAAATCGGGCACAAAATTCGCAAAAAATAGAAACGCCAGATCCATACCACATATTTACGATGCATATCCCGCATCAAAAAACGCAATACTAGCACCACTGGAAATAAAACGATGGCCACCAGATCCATTGCAAAAATCACATAAAAAATACGATATAAAGCATCCATTGTCCTATCTATTTCAACTTTCTAAAGAATAATATTTCATCGTATTAAATCATAACATATTTTCTTGTAGTTGTCTTGGGTATATCATATCTGTTATAATCTGGATACTAGGGCAACCGTAGATAGCAATGTGTGTTTACACGCAATTTGCTATCTACGGGCTTGCCCCGCCAAACACCGACATGAAGCAGATTTGCTTGCAAATATGCGGGAATGGCGGTGTTTGGCGGATTGCGAAAATTGCGAAGCAATGTAGCAATCCGTAGTATCCATCCCATTACATTTAAACGAAGCGAGGTGCCATTCCATGAGAGAACAATTTATCAAAGTTGGTGCAGCTACACCACAAATCCGTGTTGCTGATCCAGCCTATAATGCAACACAGATCATAGAAGAAATGAAACGGGCAGATCAAGCTGGTTGTAAACTGGTAGTTTTCCCCGAACTATGCCTGACCGGCTATACCTGCGGAGAACTATTTCTGCAGGACAGCCTGCTGCAAGGCGCACTAAACGGACTACTACAGATTATTCATTTTTCCGAGAATCTTGACATGATTACCTTAGTGGGACTGCCCTTTTTGTATCAGGAGCAGCTATACAATGTGGCAGCCGTCATTCATCACGGAGAATTGTTGGGACTGGTGCCTAAAACTTACATCCCGAATTATTCCGAATTTTATGAAGGCAGACATTTTTCGCCCGCACCGGCAGAATCCTGCTGGATCGTTATCCCTGAACTGGGCGTATCGGGCGAACTGATTGCGTTTGGTGCAAAGACTCTGTTTACCGCTGATAACTTTCCCGGATTTTCACTGGGCGTAGAAATCTGCGAGGATCTCTGGACACCGCTTCCACCTTCCTGTGGACTGGCACTGCATGGTGCAACTATCATTGCCAACCTGTCTGCCAGTGACGAAACCACCGGCAAGGACAGCTACCGCAAAGGTCTGGTAACTGGGCAGGCGGCACGACTGATCTGCGGCTATATCTATGCAGATGCTGGCATAGGTGAATCCTCCACGGATCTGGTCTTTTCCGGACACAATCTGATTGCGGAAAATGGTAGCCTACTTGCGGAATCCAAACGTTTTCATGACGATCAGCTGATCTGTTCGGAATTAGATCTGGGACGCCTCCGCAGTGAGCGACAGCGGATTAACACTTACCATATGGATGCACATAGAAATCATCCGGCAACTTCAGACCTGCATGACGCAGAATATCAGATTCGCCATTTCTCATTCCACTGTTTTCCAGAGACAAGATTGACACGGTATTATGCCAAGACACCGTTTGTCCCACAGGTTAAACAGGATCGTGATTACCGTTGTGACGAGATTCTGAATATCCAGGCAATGGGACTGCGTAAACGGCTGGAACACACCCACTGCAGCAACGCTGTCATCGGTATTTCCGGTGGACTAGACTCTACCCTGGCACTGTTAGTAACCGTCAAGGCATTTGATATGCTGGGACTGGACCACAGTGGCATTCTGGCAGTAACCATGCCCTGCTTCGGTACCACAGACCGCACCTACCAGAATGCCTGCACACTGACGCAAAGACTGGGTGCCACCCTGCAGGAAGTTCCCATCCATGAAGCAGTTGACCTGCATTTCCGTGACATTGGACATGATCCGGAAAAACATGATATTACCTATGAAAATGCACAGGCGAGACAGCGCACCCTGATCCTGATGGATCTTGCCAATCAGACTGGCGGCATGGTCATCGGCACCGGAGATATGTCAGAACTGGCACTGGGCTGGGCAACCTATAATGGCGACCATATGTCTATGTATGGAGTCAATTGCTCCGTGCCAAAGACTCTGGTTCGTTATCTGGTACTATATTATGCCGAAACCACACCAGATCAATCCCTCCAAGAAGTATTATTGGATATTCTGGATACTCCGGTCAGCCCAGAGCTATTACCACCAAAAGACGGAAAAATCGCACAAAAAACGGAAGATATCGTAGGACCTTACGAACTGCACGACTTCTTCCTATATTATATGATGCGTTTTGGTTACACACCAACGAAAATATATCGCCTGGCATGCTATACCTTTGCAGATGAATATACAGACGATATCATTTATCACTGGTTACGGATCTTCTATCAACGCTTTTTTGCACAGCAGTACAAACGTTCCTGCCTGCCGGATGGTCCAAAAGTAGGTAGTGTCGCCCTGTCTCCACGAGGGGATTGGCGTATGCCAAGTGATGCCTCTGCAAATCTGTGGATGAGCGAGCTGGATAGCTTGGATCCATCAGAGAAAAAGTCAATATGATGGAATTAAATCCTTGTGATAGTAGATGAATTTTTTCAAATACAATATGCTCCTTTCCAAGTGACAAGTTTCTATTATTTCACTTGCCTACCTAGAAAGGAGCATATCTTAATCTGTAATAATCCATATCGGTTAGAATACAACAAATCGACCACTTTAAGTCTGTCTACTTTGTCCTACTATTACCAATGAATTGAAATCAATTATTTCAAAGTAACCTTAGCACCTTCTGCTTCCAGTTTCTCTTTGATCTCGTTAGCCTCGTCCTTAGAAGCACCCTCTTTTACTACCTTAGGAGCACCGTCTACAACTTCCTTAGCTTCCTTCAGACCTAAACCAGTTACTTCACGAACAACCTTGATAACCTTAACCTTGTTAGCACCAACCTCAGTTAATTCTACATCAAACTCGTCCTTCTCAGCACCACCGTCAGCGCCTGCTGCACCGCCTGCTGCTACAACTACGCCTGCTGCTGCGGATACACCAAACTCCTCCTCGCAAGCCTTTACTAAATCATTTAACTCTAATACAGTCATGCCTTTGATAGCATCAATAAATTCCTGTGTTGTCATTTTAATTACCTCCATTTAATATTTGTATTATTCTTTCGAACTTCTGCTCACACATTCAGACATATATCTTATGCCTCTGCTGCTGCATCACCCTGCTCTGCAATCTGGTTAAGCACACGAGCCAGATTGGTAATTGGTGACTGCAGAGAACCAAGCAATTTGGAAATAAGTTCCTCTCTGGAAGGAATGCTTGCCAGAGACTTAATTCCATCTACGTCATAGAAAGCGCCTTCTACAACAGCACCTTTGAATTCCAGTGCCTCAGCTTCTTTTGCAACCTTGCTTAAAACTCTGATTGGGGCAGTAGCATCTTCTTTGGAAATTGCAATTGCAGATGGTCCATCCAACAGATCCTCTAACTGTGCGAAATCAGTTCCTTCAAAAGCACGCTTCATCAATGTGTTTTTGTAAACTTTGTATTCGCATCCTGCCTCTCTCAAGCCTTTACGAAGCTTTGTGTCCTGTTCTACGGTCAGACCACGGTAATCTACTAAAACTACGGTAGCTGCACCTTCAACTTTAGACTTAATCTCGTCAACAATCGGCTGTTTTAATTCAACTTTTGCCATGCGTGTATCTCCTTTCCCAGGTATCAAAACCTGTATTTTGTTTGTGTGAATGATCCCTGCCCTGTATTTTTCAAACGGAGAAAAGATTTCACACAATCCACTGCACGCAAAGAGTTGTTTCTATATAATAGAAAACCTCCCTGCACATAAACAGAGAGGTATATATATCAAATCTATCATCTGATCTTCCTCGGTAGGCGGTTGTCCTTACACCGGTTCACCGGCACCTACTGTCTACGGCAGTGTAGTCCTGCTTTTCGCAAAACCTTGGATAGACTATCATACTTTATGAATTTTGTCAAGCAGCTATGCTTTTTTATTCCACGATCTTATAATACACTTTGGAGGTCATGGAGTACACAATGATATACAATAAGGTAAATACTCCTATCGTTGCCAGCAGACACCAGAGAAATGGATCCGGATTGGACATATTTAATACACCCAGCAATTTCTTCATCATCGGAAAGGCAACACAGACATGGAGGGCTGCCATAACCAAAGGCAGGAAAAAGACCAGTATTACCTGGGAACGGATAGACGCTTTGACCTCTTTCTGGCTCATACCCACTTTCTGCATAATCTCAAACCGCACTTTATCATCATAGCCCTCGGAAATCTGTTTATAATAGATAATTAGGGTAGTTGCCATGACAAAAATCAATCCCAGAAACATTCCCAAAAACAGAAATCCGCCATAGATACTATAAAAATCCTCCCGTTCGGCTTCTCTGCATTCTACAGAACCGATTTCATCCTCCATCTTTTTGGATACTCTATTTGCCGCCTTGATCTGATCTTCTGTGCTTCCTTTCACATTGATATTCATCTCATAAACACATTCTCCTCCCCAAAAATCTGGATACTTTGTCTGATATTCTTTATTAATCTGTGATGCCGTTTCATCATCTGCTACCACAACACAATGTACATTTGTAGCATAAGCACTACCTTCGTCAAAAGCATTCATCTCCCTCAGATACTTCTTTACCCGAAACTCCTGTGACATCAGATGAAATTTCTCCGGTGTGACGGAATTGTAATCATATACATATACTTCCCCCTTTGACAGATCGGGCTTTTCTCCTGATATTTTCTCATAATCCTTTGCCGTAAATATATAAACCAGCTCCATCTTGGAAGTATAATTTTCCAAAATTTGAAAATCTCCATTCTGCATCAAAACATTTAAATAAAACCGCCGATATCCTTGATATTCCTCAATTTCGCAATATTTCTCCAAATGCTTTAAAACTTTATTCTCCAAATTTGTACCGTCCCATTCAACACCCACATCCCTTTTCAAAACGGTAATATCATGAGGATATCGGGTGTGAAGTGCATCCTCCACCCCAGCATACAGACATACCGTGGTAGATACCGTAACCAATACCATAGTGGATAAAATACATATGGTAGCCAGACCGGCTGCGTTCTGTTTCATACGATAGAGCAAGCCGGAAACCGCAGTAAAATGTGTGGTTTTATAATAAAATCGGCGGTTGGCACGCAATGCCTTGAGAATCGCTATGCTGCCGGCAATAAAGAGAAAATAAGTTCCCACAACGACCAGTAATACCGCCACAAAAAACAAGTTCAGAGCTTCTAATGGATTCTCCACTTTTAACGCCATAAAATATCCCGCTCCCAGAGACGCAGCACCTAGAATTGCCATAATCCATTTTGTCTTTGGTTCCCGCTCTCCAATATTATCTCCCTTTAACAAATCTACTGTCTTGGTTTTCGCCATCTGGATCACATTAAATATATAGGTAACAATAAATATTACGCCAAACAATACGAGACTGGACATCAGAGATTTAATTTCAATCCAAAAGGCAATGGGCACATCAAACCTGGCAATGCGAAGCAGTAACATCATCAGAAACTTCTGAAACAAAATTCCCAGTGCCATTCCACCCAGAATTCCCATCAAAGAAATCAAAACACTTTCACAAAATAAAACTTTGGCAATGTGCTTTTTTTCCATTCCCAGAATCTGGAACAGACCAAATTCCCGTTTCCTGCGCTTAATGAGAAAGCTATTGGTATAGAACAAAAAAATCACTGCAAAAATGGTCATAATATAGGTGCCAAAACCCATCATCTGCCGCATACTGTCTCCACCCGGCAGAGCCTTATTGAGACTGATGGCATGAATCATATAATACATCGCCACCGTTCCCATAAAGGTCAATAAATAGGGAAAATAAAATTTACTATTCTTTTTTATATTGGTAATTGCCAGAGAAAGATAAAAACGTATCTTATTCATTCTGATCACCACCTGTCGCAATCGTGGTCAGCGTATCTGAAATCTTACCAAACATCTGCTCTTTGGTCATATTTCCACGATAAATTTGATGATAGACTTCCCCGTCTTTGATAAAAAGCACCCGTTTTGCCTGGCTGGCTGCCTTGACTGAATGGGTAACCATTAGGATCGTCTGCCCCTCTTCATTGATCTTAGAGAATAATGCCAGCAAATTGTCTGCTGCCTTGGAATCCAATGCCCCTGTCGGCTCATCCGCCAGAATCAACTTTGGACCAGTAATTAAGGCTCTCGCCACTGCTGTTCGCTGTTTCTGTCCACCAGATACCTCATATGGATATTTCTCCAGGATATCTGTAATTCCCAAAAGCTGTGCAATGGGTTTTAGCTTTGTATCCATCCGGTTTACACTTTCTCCTGCCAATACCAGTGGCAGGAAAATATTGTCTTTGATAGAAAAGGTGTCCAGCAAATTAAAATCCTGAAAAACAAATCCCAGATTCTCCCGTCGAAATGCCGCCAGCTGTTTTTCCTTGATTCCGGCTAAACGAACACCACCTAAAGCCACATTTCCGCTGGTGGGTTGATCCAGAGCCGCCAGAATATTCAGCAGCGTGGTCTTGCCAGATCCACTTTCCCCCATAATTGCTACATATTCCCCCTCCTCTACAGCAAAGGATACATCTGCTAATGCCAGTACCTGATTGCCGCCAAAACGTGTTGTATAAACCTTTCTTACATTGTTTACATCTAACATTTTCATAACGTTTCCCTCTTTCTATATTATTTAACCTGTCGACACACATAGTATAGCAAAAGAGAGAGAAGGATGCCTTAGATTTGGCTTACAATTTGTAGGGGAATGTTACAATTTTGTAAGGTTGGAGAATAATAATTCAAACAAGCTAACACTTTTAAGGAAAGTGATATAACTATTCTATATCTTTTTTCTTTGCTTGCCTTTCTATATCTTTTATTGTTTGCAGATATTCCTCTTCTACAGGAGATAAATTCTGTACTATATATTTCTGATACTCCTGCTTTGCTTTTTCTATAGCCTGTATATGACTAACTTTTCCTGCGCCTACCAGCAAATTTTCTCCCGTAGTTCTAAGAACATTATCGAGATGCTCCACATAGTCGCTCATATACATCGGGTTATGGCGTATCGCTTGAACTTCCGCAAAATCAAAATATCCCGATACAATACCATTCAATATTTTCAGTTCATCCTCGGTCAGATAATTCTTAGCAATTTCGATATCCTTTGCAGTCGGAAAATCTCCGCTGAATGTAGTAAGCCCCATAAAAGGCTTTTCAGCATCTGCTCTTTTATAAATAACCTCTGCGGCTGTATGTCCGTGAGCAGCGTAATGCAGCTTGTTCTGAACCATTTTAAAAAATGCAATTGATTCCTGACTTTTCGGATCATAATCAACACTTGTGGCATAAAGATCGAGAATCTGTCTGTACATAACCTTTTCAGATGAACGTATATCTCTGATGCGATCTAATAGTTCTTTCCAGTAGTTGCCTCCACCGAGATTTTTCAGGCGCTCATCATCCATAGTAAAGCCTTTTATCATGTACTCTTTCAAGAGTTTCGTTGCCCATCTGCGGAAATTTGTAGCAATTTTTGATTTTACACGATAGCCAAGCGATATTATCATATCAAGATTGTAGTAAGGAAGCTCCCTTTCAACTTTTCTTGAACCTTCCAATCGAACCTGTCGGAAATTCCGACAGGTTGACTCTTCGTCCAATTCTCCTTCTTCGTAGATATGTTTTATGTGTTCTACAATATTTGTTCTAGAAGATTGAAACAATTCTGCCATTTGCTGTTGTGTAAGCCATACTGTTTCATCCACAAATCGCACATCTATCTTTGTATCACCATCATCGGTTTGGTAAATAATAACCTCGCCCTGAGTATTTTCCATAGCCATATGACTATACCTCCGTACTTTCTATGCACTGTTTCTTATGCAAATCAAATCCATATCCCAGAACTTTTCTAAGGATTTAACTCTTTTATTCTGGTTTCTACTTCATATAATATAACTTATCGAAAATTGCAACGCAATTTTCGATAAAAGGCACATGCATTTTGTGCCGTAAATCGATTATAGGAAACAAATTTTGTTTCCTATAATATACGCTATCGTCCTAATAATGCCTCTTTTCTCTGAATCCATACTCTCTTTTCAAACTTTCAAAAATTTCATAGGCTACCGGACATACTTCTACTGCCTCTAGCACACTAAGCAAACTCCATAGCCTCTCCGGCTGATCTGTGTAAGGATATTTCTTACAACTGTCCGGTTTACAATCACCGAGCTTACAATCGGAATCTTCCTGAAGAAAATCACAAGGTATGTGTTTCGTCTGATAACCTGTTCCCCACTCTTGTTTCTCTAAGAAGAAATCAATAAATTGATTTCTCGTGACTCCCAGATACTTTGCATCTTGTTCAATATCTTCTTCTGGAATACTTCCTTTATACTTCTTGCAACAATTTCTGCATTGACTACAATCATATCCCATAAATAGTTTTTTGTGCAATCGTAAGAACTGACGATCTAGTTCTTTCTCATCAGCATGACCCTTCAAATATGTACGAAACTTAAAATTTTCGCTTTCTTTCTTTTTCGCCGCCTCTCTAACTTTATCCGGATGTATCATATTGTACCCACTCCTATTCTAATATTGCCTTTTTCATTTTAACATACACGAATATAATACGCCACATGTATAAATCATTTACCGTATTAAAGTCTTCCCAATCTGTGCAATTGCTGTGTAAATCCCCTACCCCAATTCCCCTAACTCCCCAAAAACAAGCCATTCTCTCTCCCTCCAGCCACTTACGATTTTATAAGGTTGGTTTTGCTCTATAGGAATAGTCATGTAACGACTACTTTCCTATAGAGTAAAAACCGCCTGACTATATCCACAAAGACACAATCAAGCGGCGAAAAAAAACGGTACTACCTACAGATACGCTCTTAAATCTTCAATCAATTTTTCCTCTACCCCAATAATTTCATGAGTCAGTTTTTTAATTTTATCCTCTGCTGCCGGATACTGATTCAAATAACGGTACAGCGACTTCGCTCCCATATTACAGCCATCCGTAATCAGATCTGCGATACCTGAATCCACCCGATCTGACATTGCTTTCATATCCGTTTTTACTTTGGACATCATTTTTGCCATAGGCGCAGGCTCTTTTCCCTCATCATGGTATTCCCTGAGGTACTGGTGCGTAGTGCTCCCAAGCCTACAATGGGTATCTCTGCTCTCCTGTAGCAATCCATACAATCTTTTGTTTTCCACCTTTTCCATGGCATCTTCCAGAGAAGAAATTCCCATCTTGATGCCGGCATTACATTCCCGTAATAATTTAATTGTATCATCTTCCATATTCTACATACCTCCATCTGATTACTTTGCGGCTAAACTAACGCTATTTAACCACAATGTAATACTGTCATTTTCTGTTAGTATGTCTCAATCCTCCAGAAGATATACAATTTAATAAAGAATATCCCATACACCGAATCCGAAACAACTGATATTTTTGTTTTATCAGGGGCTTACTATGTTCTATTGAATATTCCATTTTTCATTTGCGCATGAAAATAAGCGATTGATTTCCACCCTGTTCTGCTCCAAAATTCCATCCATTTTCTTCTTATATTTAAGGTCTGTATATTCTTCTGTAATTAAATTTCCATAACGATCCACTTCTATCCGATATCTGCCATCTGCACTTTCGATATCAACTTGAAAGGAATAATGAAGAAACACTTTAAATCCAATATTAAGTACCACATTAGTACCATCTTTTTCTGCCATATAATCTGATCGCTCTGGCTCATCCAACCACCCAGCCTCTGCACTAATACAGGCAAACCCAGAGTTTTCCAGATATTTTGTATCATATACCCGATATCGGTATCCATCCTCCACCACTTCATAAATCCCATCCCCTTCTATCCAATTTCTTTCTGTAGTAGTGTCCCCAAACAAATCCCATATTGCATCGTCATACCGGATCTTGATCCCCCAGAACCAAGTCAAGTGAATGATACAAAATGTCCCAACAATCATCATCAACACAAAAACCATTGCCCTGACCGACTCAGCCCAATTCTCCAGCATCTTCTGTCACTATCCTCTCTAGGTGTTTTATCACTACATTTTCATTCACATAGATGCATACTTTTTTCTGGTTGCAATATACCTTCTCTTAGTCTCAACATATTTTCTAACACTAATATATGCTTTTTTGTCATCAGGAAAATAAGCAAAATCGTTATCCAGATATTTTACGGCATTCAGATTGACCAAGTAGGATTTATGGCACCGAAAGAAACCATATTCTTCCAACTGTTCCTCTAAGTTCGTAATAGATTCATAACAATCATACTTTGCATCTTTTGTGGTAATGGAACACCTTCTGCCAAATGTTTCAATATAGAAAATGTCTTTTATTAAAACAGGTTTTACCGTTTGACCATCTTTTCCAATTAAAGAAAATTGGTTTCTCTTATTTATTTCTTTGATTTTTCCAAAAGCCTCCTCTAATTCTTCTTCCATCTTGGCCTTATCAATATAACGAAACGCATCTACCAGATACCCTTTTCTGGCATAATCCAAATGTGTAGTTAAAATCAAGATGATACTGGAAGAATACTTCTTTTTATATTGGACTATAGTATCAAAACCATCTATTCCTGGCATATCAATATCCATCAACACTACATCAAAGCCCAAATTTTGATATAAAAATGAATTTCCAGAAGGAAATACTTCAATTTGATCAGCTACATTTGTATATTTTTGTACTGTATTATATGCAATGTCCCTCCAATCTTTTTCGTCATCTATTATCGCTATCTTCATTTTTTATGTCCTCGTTTTCATTATTTAATGTCACAGATACAATAAATTGATCCTCTATTACTTCAATGTCTATCAATCCTTTACATTTCTTCACACTATCCTTTACGTTTTTCATACCCCAACCATGGTAGTTCTGGTCAATTTTAGAAGTCTGCAAACTGCTTTTCTCAATGCGATTGGAGCAATTAAAATAATTCCCAATTTCTACAATAATTTCATCCTGGGTATAACGACAAATAACCCAAATCTTTCGTTTTTTTGTTTTCTCTGCTGCCTCAATGGCATTATTTAACAGATTGGAAAATATGGTACATAAATGATACACACTAATATTACATTTCGCTGGCAAATGTCCTGTAATTTCCATTTCAATCTGCTTTTCCCGCGCCTCACTATCAGCTTTACTCAACACTGCATTCACAATGTCATTTCCCACATGCACATGATTTCCTAAATCATCCACCCTGCCTATCATTTCCTGGAAATATTCCTCAAATTCCCGGCTTTTTCCCTCTTTTTTCAATTTATTCAGAAAATACAAATGTCCTCTGATATCATGCCTGAATTTTTTCGTTTCCTTTTCCTGATCCCGCAGATATTCATAATATTTAACCTGTTCCTCCAAATATTGTGTAATAATTTGCTCCTTCTCCTGATAACTATTTCTGGATACCAGCAATAGAATTACCGTAGCCAGCTGAATGAAAATACCAATTACTACAGCAGTATAGATAACTGTATAAAGTATTTTATGTTTAAATGATTGTTCCTCCAGAGTCACATTTACCATTAATAGCATAACTATCAAGTCCGCCATCAGTATTATTGTAAAAAATGCCAGATATTTAATGCTGATATTTCTAATGCCTTCTTTGTTACTCAATTTTTGTAATATGACTCCAACCACATATATAACGCTAATGGACACTATTGTTGCAAACAATTCTTCAATAAGTACGTTATGAAAATTAAAAACAGAATTTAAAACGTTTATAATAGAAAGAGAAATCATATCTATAAGCTCTACAATCCCAGAAACCCAAAAAACGCATATGGTCAATTTTTTCCAATCATCCAAAAAATAGATTATTATAACAATTTCAATACATAATAAATAGATTAATAATGCAATTGTCATATAACTTTCAATTGCATTATTAATCAGTGAAACAAGTGTTACTATCATGAATACTTTAAGAAAACCATACTTATTCTCTGGCCTTTTTGGCAATCGCAAATAAGTATCAAAAATTATTAAAATTTCTGTTATATGTAAAATATTCGTAATAACTTTACACAGTATATCCATCTTTTTCTCCTAATTTACAAATATCTGTAATTATAACATATATTTATAAGTATACGGAGATTTAGCGCCTATCAGCTTTACCACCAGCTCATAAGCCACTTATACCATCTTCCTACCAAAGTTCTTTCCTTTCCGTATATACTATTGTATTGTCCGGACTATCTACATCATAACGAAAAATTTTATAATGTAAATACTTTTTACACGAACGTTAGAAAAATCGACATAAACGTTGGTTTAATTCATAAACTAACACCTTGAATAAAGATAATACTATATTATAAGAAACAAAAAAACTGCCTGGCAGATCCAGACAGTTTGTAATGTATGATATCTTTCATCAATACTGCGAATAACAATTCATTCCACTTTACACCTTACCTATCTAATTTCCATCCTGTAACACCCCATCCAGAATCGTTACAATACGGTCAGCATAATCCGCCATCTGCCTGTCATGGGTAACCAGCACGATACTCTGTCCATATTCCGTAGAGGCCGTCGCCAATAGCTCTGCCACATTACGGGCATTCTCCGCATCCAGATTCCCACTGGGTTCGTCTGCAAAGATAATTGCCGGCTGAATAATTAAAGCCCTGCCAATGGACACACGCTGCTGTTCTCCACCGGACATTTCCTGTGGAAATTTATCTGCACATTCTGCAATTCCCAGTTTTTCCATCATTTCCATGGCGATATCCCGTTTCACTTCCCTGCCATCCAGCTTCAGTGGCAAAATCATATTTTCATATGCAGTAAACTCTGGAAACAGGTTGTAATCCTGGTAAACATAACCAATATTTTTCCGGCGAAATGCGGAGCGTTCTTTTTCTTTCATTTTGGCAATATCCTGCCCATTAATCATAATTTCACCCTGATCTGGCGTATCCAGTCCTGCCAGAACATGGAGCAGCGTAGATTTCCCGGATCCGCTTCTTCCGATTACTGCCACAAATTCCCCTTTCTTGATATCCAGACTACATGTTTTCAATGCTGGAACCTCCACAATACCATTGCTATAAGTTTTCGATATTTTCTGTGCCTGTAATATTATATCCATTCGCTTTCTCTCCTCTCTGATATTTTTCTCATCTGTGCCACGTATTGCTAATACGCGGCGTTATCCAACGCTTACCGCCATTTTACTTACTACGCTATAACATACCAATACAACACCCTACTACTCCTCCTGCCCCATCAGTTCCAGTTTTTTCAGATACCGTGCCTGCCCTCTAATACCAAACCAAACCGCCAGCACCAGAAATCCCAGAAACAAGATCCATTCAAAGGGATGATCCAGATAATCCCGAATCATATTAATACACTGCGACTGCAATTCTGCCCTCTCAAAAACTACCTCTCCTCCCTGAGTCTCTTTCCAATAAGTAATTCCTTTGACTACAACTAAAATCAGCATGCACAAGGGGATTCCTGCCAATGCCCTAATCCCTTCCCGGATTCGTAACATAGTATAAAAATGAATGAGCTCCTCTCGACTACAGCCACACTGCAGGAACTGTTGTAACTGTTTTCTCACTATCTCCATCGATTTATTCTGCATACTCCGATTAATAAACAGGTACACCGATCCTGTCAGAATCAGAATAACTCCAAACATGGCAAGCTGTCGGTAAAAACGCTTCCTCTCCTGTGCCTTCTTTCCCATGTAAGTGTAAAAAGAGATTCCATCTTCATCTTCCCCATAACTGGACAATACATCTGCTACACTGGCTTCCACCTGTTTTCGATTTACTCCCTTTTCCATATCAATCTGTATGCATCGATAGGTAAAATCCTTTCCAATACTTTTCGCCAATTGCTGCAGCATGGCTTCCGAAGCCAGCAATTGCACACCACCTCCCGAAGTCAACACTTCCTCATCACCTTCCATGTTCGTTAATTGACTGACATCATAAAGATAAGATTCCACCTTTCCGGAGATAACAGGATCTCTCATCAATTCAGAAAATAATTTCGCATCGTCACTGCAAATTACTTCGGTTTGAATTGCATTCTCATCTGCTAATAATTCATGTTGGATCTGCAAAGGATCTCCTGTTTTAATGGTATTTTCCTCAAAACGGTATGGATATTCCTCTCCCCATTTTCCATAAAAGAATGTCCTGTTTTGATTATCTATATTTAAAATCCCCTGCAAAGGTTTTCGAAGGGGGCTGTCATAAGGAGTATCGTCAGACACCCAATCATCACTGCTACCTTTATATTTAAGCAAGAATAAAATCGATTGCTCCCCAGACCAAAAATCGTCACTGCGAAATTCTTTTCCCAATAATTTTTTTAGCAGCTGCTCCCGCTTTGCTGTTCTGGCAAGCCCTATCATATTTTCACCAAAATACTCCGGACGTTCTGCCGCCTTGGGAATCTCTGCAAACACCTGATTATACAACCCATGCCACTCATCCTGCCATTCTTGTAAATCCGGTCCAGAATATTTCATCTCATCTGCAATGTGTTTCATATCTTCTTCCAGATGGGTTTTCACATACCAATCTTTTAAGAAACCGCTATCCTCCATTCCATCCCATACTAATCCAATCTGATTATCGTTTGCCGTTCCATTTACCTGTTTCACGCCTGAAACATTCATCAGATCATCCACCACATCCATAGAGATCCCATTTCCAACAGAATCACCCTTGGTAACAATGAGTTCTTTATCGATTTGATTGGATTCCAGATGAAATGGATTCTCTTGCCAAGCGATTCCTTCTGACGACTTTCCCTCTCCCTCTCCTCTCATATAAGCATAAATATCCGTTTGCGCTTCACTTTTTTGCCAGGTATGATATGCAGAGCGAATCATCCACAAGGAATACAAAAATATGGTCATTGTGGCTATGATAAATAAAATCTGCGCCATACTTTTTCCCGGTTCGGCACGCCGCCTCCGAATTTGAAATAACGAAATCGCTTTTTTCCTTCTGTCCCTTTTCCGGTACATATGTTTCAATCTGCCTTTAGCAATCATTCCCGTCATTTGATGCAGATTCTTGACGCGGAACAACAGACAGCTCCATATCATAACCAACAAAAACACTCCCAGGGTAAATAACAGGATCATAGCAAGGGAATTTCCCGTTATATGAAATACAAAAGGAATCCCAAAATGTCTGGAAATCGCCGCCGCAACCACCAACGAGACAAGTCCAGCAGTTATGATACCAATGACTGCTGCCGGAGCAAACACACCGCTCCATTCCATGCAGACCATTCCTCGAACCTGCCCGACAGAAGCTCCTAATTCCCGTAGCTTGAAATAATACGGACGTCGATTATTACAACACATCAGAAATAAATAAATCAAAGACATACTTCCCAGGATCCCACACAGGCTCATCATAACCAGATAAAGGTTACGGCTACCCCACATGGTCACATCATAAGCATTACTGTTATAAACCATGTCAAATAACAGACGATTCTCCCCCTGTTTCTTGCACATAGTCTTCATGTTTTTGTAATATTCTTCTCCATTAATATCCCTTTGTGCCTGATTCAGATAGTACCAATACCGTTCTTGATCCTCCATTTCCACTCCCTGTATCGACTCCAAACCTTCTGTGGTCACAAAGTATTCCGGTAATCCTTCCGACGCTGCCCAATCTGCTGTATAGTTCTCCAAAATACCCGACAATTTATACTTCACATAACCATATTTCGGCTCTCCCAGTTCATTATATCCTTTAATATATGCCAGAGAAAGCGTCTGTCCCAGTTCAAAACTATGCCCCATAGCAGACAAAACATGTTGTGTCATTGCAATTTCATCTGCCTGTTCTGGCATCTTCCCGGAATAAAGTACAATGTTGGACAAATGAATAAATTCTTCATCCACCATCCCCACCGAACCGTGCCCTTTCGCATTTTCCATGTTCATATCCCTTGGCTGACCACACATCTGCGTCCGCACCAAAGTCGTTCCATAGCCATCTATCCAGGCATGTTCCTCTAGACAGCGGGACTCTCCCACTGTAGAAATAATCCACTCCCCGCTTTCCAAAAAAGCATTTTCCCGCTGGAAACGGTTCATGCAATCCTGAAAAATCATAATTCCCGCAAACAGGAAAACACAGCAAAAAGAAATCAAAGCTACCTTCCACATGCTCCTGCGACGTCGTTTCACGCTGAGCAAAATCATACGAATAAATTCGAGATTCATGTCCACCTTACTCCTTTCGATTTCTAATCTTCTTCCCTCTGCCATTTCCCCTCTGCTACTCATTTCTATTCCGATACACAATCCCACTCGCCATTACCGACCACTTCCACTTAACTACCCAAATGCGCAATTCTATTCCTCATGTCCCATCAATTCCAATCTGCCCAGATATCGTTTCATCCCCCGGATTCCGAACCAAACCGCTAATACCAGAAATCCCAAAAAGAAGATCCAGCCTATTGGATTATTAATATACTCCTTCATCGTATCTATACATATAGAGAAAAGTTCTTTCCTTTCATACTCTGCCTCTCCCGCCCGACACTGTTTCCAATAGGATAAGCCCTGTGCCAGTGCCATGATTACCATACAAAACGGGACACTGAAACATGCCCAGAGTATTTCACCCACTCTCAATCTGCTGTAAGACCGTTTCAGTTCTGCCCGATTGCATCCACACTGAAGAAACTGCTGCAACTGCTTTCCCGTCAGTTCCATAGATTTATTCTGCATACTCCTGCTGATAAACAGATACGCCGATGCCGTCAGAATCAGAATCACACCAAACATAATAATCTGCCGATAAAACCGACTTTTCTCCTGCTGTTTCTTTCCTAAATAACTTCCAAAAGAACATTCATAGCGTGACAGTACATCTGCGATTTCTGCCTCGATCTGCTTCCTCTTTACCCCCTCCTTCACATCAACCAAAAGAGTTTTGTAAGTAAACGGAATATCGGCGTCACTGGCAAGCTGCTGTAAGGTAGTCTCCGACGTTAAAAGCTGTATACCGCCATCCCCATTTAATTCATAGGGAATGTGTTCCCAGTTAGCAGATATCGCCGGATCCATTATTAACTCCTGATATACTTCAGAATCTCCACAGAGAATAATTTCGGTCTCCACCTTTTTTTCCGCAGGTAGCTTCTCATGCAAAATCTGTAGTTTATCTCCAGTGTGAATTGTGTTTTCCTCAAAGTGATACTGATATTCCTCACCCCATTTTCCATAAAAGCATTTCTGATTTTGAGAGTTCATTACCATAACCCCCTGCAGTGGTTTTCTTAAAGGACTGTCTAGCGGAGTATCATCCCCCCAAACATCATTATAAGTTGGTTCGACCTGAAAGAGAATCGACTGCTTTCCGCTCCAAAAATCTTCACTACGAAAACGACTGCCAAAAAACTTTTTTAATAAAAGATCCCTGCGCTCTGTACGCTCTAATCCCACCACACTTTCCTCATATACATCCGGGTGCTCCAGTGGATCTGGCATTACAGCATATAATTTACTATATATTTCATGCCATTGCCTATCCCATTCCTCACTATATGCCTCCATATAAAAAAGATCATCTGCAGCAGATTTAAAATGAGATTCTACACACGTTTTAGTAAAATAATTATTCAGAAAAGGACTGTTCTGCATGACACTCCAGTTCAAAGCAATCTGATTATCCACAGCTGCACCGCAAACACTCTGAACCGCTGAAATTCTCTTTAGATCCTTTATCACCTCTATCGGCAACCCATTTCCAACTGAAACATTCCTTTCTACTTCTGCAGTTCCCATCTCATAACTGACTGGCTTATGCGTTTTAGAATTCCACCCAAAACCACCACTATGTCCTCCGTGTCCTTCCCTAATGGAGCATACATAGAGATCTGGCAATTTTTGGCTTTCCCGATACGTACGACTTGCTGATTGAATCATGGTTATGCTATAGAGAAATATGGTCATAGTAGCAATCAAAAATAAAATCTGTGCTATATTTTTTCCCGGTTCTGCACGTTTTCGCCGTATCTGAAATACTCGTATCGGATTTTTTTCTCTATCCCTTTTCCGGTACATATGTTTCAATCGCTTTGGTGGAATCATTCCTGTCATCTGGTGCAGATCCTTAATTCGGAAAAACAGACAACTCCATAACATAACCAGCAGAAATACGCCTAGCGTAAAAAACAGAATCATACGAATGGATTTTCCGGTCAAACGGAATACGAAGGGGATTCCAAAATGTCTGGAAATCATTGCTGCTGCAAACACCGATATTACGCCCGCCACAAGCATAGCAGCACATGCCGCTGGAATAAACACACTGCTCCATTCTATACAAACCATCTCCCGAACCTGCCCTGTACCAGCTCCCAGTTCCCGTAGCTTAAAATAATATGGTCGTCGGTTATTGCAGCACATAAGAAACAGATAGATTAAAGACATAGCTCCCAGGATTCCACACAGGCTCATCATAATCAGATACATCGTCTGACTGCCCCACATCGTTACATCATAGGCATTCTCATTATAAACCATGGAATACATCAACTGCTCTTCTCCCTGTTTTTTTAACACCTCCCGCATATCCCGATAAAATCTTTCTCCTGTAATATCTCTCTGGGCTCGATTCAGATAATAATAACACCGTTGTTGATCCTTCTCTGGTACATGTATCTGCTCTAATCCTTCCATGGTCACAAAGAACTCCGGCAATTCCCCTGGCAACACCCAATCCGCCGTATAGTTTTCCAGAATCCCCACCAATTTATAACGAATATGCCCATAAATCGGATTTCCCATGTCATCAAAACCCTTAATATACGCCAAAGAGAGCATCTGATCCAGTTCATAGCTGCAACCCATATCAGATAATACGTGCTGCGTCAAAGCAATCTCATCTCCCTGCTCCGGCATTTTTCCGGCATAAAACACAATGTTTGACAACTGTAAAAAAGAATCATCCACCACACCAACTGGCCCCTCTTCCCTGGCATGATCCATGTTCCCATCCTTTGGCTCATTGCACAGACTTGTTCGCACCAGCGTCGTTCCATAGCCATCTACCCAAGCATGTTCCTCCAGACACCGTGATTCTCCCTCTGTGGAGACAATCCATTCACCACTTTCCAAAAATGCAATTTCCCGTTGAAACTGATTCATGCAGTCCTGAAAAACCATGATTCCCACAAACAAAAAAACACACAAGAAAGAAATCAACGCCACCTTCCACATGCCCCTGCGTCGCCGTTTCACACTGAGCATAACCATACGGATAAATTCCAGATTCAAAACCTCTCACCCCCTTTTTTTGTATACTTGTTCCTCTGGAACAAGTATTTTATATAGAGTTTCGCTCTGCGAAACTCTATGCCTACGGCATGTCGCTGCAAGCGACAAGTTCCTCTTGCCGTAGTGCGTTCTCCCCCTAAGGGGTTTTTTGTATACTTGTTCCTCTGGAACAAGTATACAAAAAAAGTCTTGCAAAACTCTTACAAGACTTTAAGAACTACACTGAACTTTTCAGGGAATAGATCGGCAGCCAGACCGAAAATACCGCACCGCCCTCCATATTATGCACCTGCATCCGCCCATGATGTTTCTGGATAACCTCCCTGGCAAGATTCAAACCAATACCAGTCCGAGTCATATCCTGGCTATTGGCACAATAAAACCGCTCAAACAAAGCCTCCAACGCTTCCTCTGGAATACCACCGCCAGAATCTCGGATTTCCAACTGAATTCCCTGTTTATCCGAATAAATCTCTGTACATATCAATCCACCTTCCGGTGTATAACGTGCCGCATTATCATATAAATTAAAAAATGCCTGCAAAAGCCACACTTCATCCCCATAATAAAGCAAGTCTTGATTTTTACTGCCAGAAAATTTCCACTGATAAGATTCCTTTTTTCCTGTTTTTTCTATAGCATCTTCCAACATAGGGATAAATTCAATAGGACTGGAATGAAGCGGTACCTTGCCACTTTCCATTCGTGCCAGATTTAGCACTTCTTCCACAAGACTCCGTACTTCTTCTAATTCGTTTAGACACATGTCCCGTTTTTCGTACACATTCTCTGCTTCCATCATATCCAGAGCAAGCGTAATCCGTGCCAATGGGGTTTTTAGTTGATGGGCAATATTCTCGGTAAATACTTTCATATTTTCCCGCAGTCTTTTTTGGTTATTCCACCTTATTTTATAATCGGATACTTTTTTCTGCTCCTGCCGCTGACCCTTAGCAAGCTCTCTACTTCTCTGATACCAATGTTTTTGCCAATACCAAAAATAAACGGCGCCACCCACGAGAAACGCAACAAGCAGGCACAATAATATGACACGATAAACCAGCGTATCCCACCTTCCCTGTTGGTAAAATCCCTCTTTTGTATATCCCAGATCTGTTACCGCAGACACTACATCTGTTTTCTCAGCGTTTTTCCCCGCCATGGTTTCATTGAGGACAATTCTTGCCACTTCCGGATCCCGCTGATAAATTTGGTTAATCATTTCCTCCCTGTCGCGGTTTACTTCCCTCTGATACAGACTCAACGTAAATAAAACACATACCAAAAACAGGACAGATAATAAAATCCATCCCCCCAATATTTTTTCAAGTTGTTTCTCTTTCACTGTTAATCCCTTCCATTTCCTTCACTATACAGCATCTCGACATATTACCAGCAAATTATTAAATCTACTCTCTTACCGCACTAATTCGAACCGGCAGAAGATAACGATATCCCACGCCCCAGACTACTTCCCAATACGAGGCATCCTGATATGTTCCAATTTTCCGACGCAATCTGCTCATACTCACTGATAAAGTATTGTCCTCCACGAAGCGTCCCTCATCATCCCATATATTTTCCAAAATACATTCCCGTTTCAAAACGATCCCCGGATAAAGCATCATATATTCCAATAAACGATACTCCTGCTTGGACAACTTCAATGCTTCCCCCTGCCGATAAACCATTTCCTCCTCTTTATCCAATACCAGCTCCCCACTATACAGATACCTGCCCTGCTGCATTTGTGGGCGGCGCAGATTTGCCTGGATCCGAGACAACAGTTCCCGTACCCGAAATGGCTTGACCACATAATCATCCGCCCCCAATTCCAAGCCTTTTACCACACTCTCTTCATCCGAACATGCTGTAAGAAAAAGAATCGGGCACGTATTCCGTTCCCGAATCCTTTCACATAAAGAAAAACCGTCTCCATCCGGCAACATAACATCCACCAGATACAGGTCAATCAATTCACGATTTAAAACTATCTGCAATGCCTCTTGATAACCAGAGGCCGTTTTTACTGTATTCCCCTCTTTCTTTAGCAAGTCTCCAATCTCCTGTCGCAGACAAGGATCGTCCTCCACCACTAATATGATGCTCATTTTCCACTCACTTCCTCATAAATTCGATACCACTACTATTACATTGGCACAGCTTTAATACAAACCAAATCGTTGTCCAATGCATCAGATAACGATTTACAAATTATGAACTCTGCGTTTTATTACAATAACACGGATAACAATAATAATCATCAAGATAGATAAACCTACTATACCCATTATCTGTTTCGTATCTAATTGATCATCCTCAATGCTTCCCTGCCCTTTATTGTTCGAATTATTTGAAACACCCTTGGATGCAGAAAATACTTGTTCACTATCTTCTTCCGTATCCTCTGCAGCAGTTTCCTCATTATCATAAGGCAGACCTGATACAGTAAAAGTAATAGACACATTATCTTTGCCAAATCCCTGCAAAAGATCCCAGCCATTGCCAGAATCTTCACTTTTCCCCATACTTTTCAGGGTTTCAATCAGCTGCCCCCGCCAATGATTAAAAATCAGAATTACCGCTCCCCCCTGCATGTAATCTTCCTCATCCTCCATTACTGCCTGGTCAAACTGTAATATTTTATTACCATTGATCTCTAATTTGACATCTGTAAACTGTAGTTTTTCACTTTCTGCTGCCGGAATATCTGTTGCAATATGAAGCTGGGATATAGTGGTCTCCCCTGCCAGATCAGCATCTTTTAAAGACACAGTATAAGTTCCATTCCCCTTTATCTCCACATCCTCAAAAGTTCCATCATAAAACTTCTTCTGGCTGTCATACAGCTTATCATAGTCTTCAGTACCATAATATTCATTTTCATTGTCAGCATAATAACCCCAACGCTGAATCCAGATCTGTGTTGCTGTCTGTATACCCATGGCAGCATGATAAACCGGCTGGTCTTCCCCTTCCGCTGATACCACTGTTGGTTGTATAACCGATACTCCACAGCATAAAACCATTAGTGCCAGACCCATTGCCATAACTTTTTGCAACCTTCTCATAAACATACCTCTCCGTTAAATAATACTTTCCCCTACCTCACAAATTCGCTCCAGGCAAGGAATCAAAGATTTCCTGATAGCGTCTGCAATCTTCTTACCGTCTTCACTGGTAAACGCTTCATTAAACGCCACCAATGCATCATTGACCATCTGTTTCTCCAGTTTCTCCTCCCCTTCATTCAGCACATCCATAACCTGATTCAGCACCTCCACAGTCCAGTTAATCCCCTGCATAATGGTTCCCAACAGTTTTGAAGGCAAAGTTTCCTCCCCAGATTCCAGATCATCTGCCAAATCCTCCAGCGCATCAATTAATTTTCTGTCATATTGACAAATCCCTTCAATCGCTTCTAATTTATCCTGTCTGGTCGATTCCTGCATTTCCTGCTCCTCCGTAATTTTTATTTATCTCTTTTATCCCACATCCTTTACTGACTCATAACGGATACGAAGCTGTGGCATCTTCTGCATGGTTGTATAATAATTTGTTGCCCAGTCCTCGCCCTGTTCCGGATCATTTTCGCCACTTGCTGGTGGTGCAAAAATCTTCAATGTCAATTCTGTATTTGGCTCTATCGGTGTCTCAAAAAATGCCGGCATCAAATCTACCGTCTTGGTTTCCGGTGCTTTATAGAACCATCTTCCGTTAATTTCCATCATTAAATTCAAATCTTCTTCAAAAGTTATTTCACAAAATTCCGGTGTTTTTTCCAAGGTCAAAGGTATTGCCACCCCTTCCGAATCCTCTGCGCCACCCCACCGCAAAGTAGCTGGCAGTGATACGCTTTCTCCCTCTTTTAATTCTGGCAGGAAAAATGGATCTTTCAAGATTTCCTTGTAATCCTTCAAAATCGGCTGTGGAATACCCACTGTATTATTATTCGGATCTTCTATCTCCAGACCCAGACGTCCTCTGTCCCGAAACTGGTACATCGAAAATCCATCAAACCATTCGGAATCTTCCTGTTTCAGTTTCTCTATAAAGCGCTTAATAGATTCTCCTTGGCGCATCGGTCCAGTAACATCTCCATCGGTATTAAACTCTGAAATCACGAATGGTCTGCAAACTCCATTATTTATTTTCGTCATACGTTTTGATGTCTTGTCCAAACGCTCAAAAAATGGATCTACCGGTGTCATTGCAAAGCTGTCCTGGCTATCCTTTTCACATACATCAAACGGCCAACGGTAATGCAATGCCAGATAACAGTCATTGGACCATACATCTGCTATTTCAATAGCTTTCTGAAATTCCTTCTCATACTGCACTGGTGCATCTTCCGTCTCCAAATCCATAACACTGCCACCGCAAAATACAATAGAAATATGCGGTGCTTCCTCTTTCACAATTTTGGCAAAGCGTACGAAGAAATCAGCCACTTCCTGATAGGAAAAACGCTGATTATGGGTAAACCAATCTCCGGTACACTCATGATTAATCCGCAAACGCATACGTCCAAAGGTCCTAAGCTCTTTTGCAATATGACGCAAATATTCATCCGGCAAAGAACAGTCAATCGTCAACGTCAGCGCCACATCCTGCCCATGCCTGCGAATATCCCGCATCTGTTCAAAAGGTTGCCCCAAGGTATTTCCATCAATCCCGCCGCGATATGGAAAATAATCATCATAAGGGTAATCCCACTGAAAATTAATCTCCATATCCTTGCATGCTACACTGATTCGTTCTGGCCATTCCTTATCCTTGGGATAATACGTGTACATAATCCCAATATTTCTATGGGGTCTCCCCAAAGTTGTCAGAATATAATCCTGGTTCACATACTCCGCTCTCTCGCTGCCGTCCCCTAGATCCAAACCACATCTGGCTGGATTTAAT
Source organism: uncultured Jutongia sp. (assembly GCA_964409845.1). Classification (GTDB taxonomy): domain Bacteria; phylum Bacillota; class Clostridia; order Lachnospirales; family Lachnospiraceae; genus Butyribacter. The sequence goes on along the minus strand of CAYPEW010000010.1, from coordinate 55,994 downwards.
GATACCTTTACTAATTCTCCCATAAGAATCTCCTCCGTGTTGTTAATTTCTTTCATTATAGTAGAAAAGACACCCTAGGACAAGCCATAGAGCATCCTTTCTTAATCTGTTTTTTATTTTTTCCTTGCAAAAAAGCCATCAATATTTTTTTTCACGTCATCATCTGACATGGTTTTCAGTAGATATCTCTCTGGTTTTAACTCCATAACCTTCTGAACACTTTCCCGATCTCCCCTTCCCGTCAAAAAGATAACTGGAATATCGGCTGTATCCTTCTCCGAACGAATCATTTCCAAGGTCTGTCTTCCATCACAAACCGGCATTTCATAATCCAATATAATTAAATCCGGTCTATCTACTGTCAAGCTCTTAATAGCAGTCAGGCTGGAGCTTGCCTCCCGAATTTCATAATCATTTCCTAACAATTGAACCATCCTGTTACGCAAGAAATCAGAGTCGTCTACCACTAATATTTTCTTTTTTGAAGCAGAACCGCTATCTTCTGTTTCTTTATCCTCGGCAGACTCTTTGTCTCCAGCCAGATATCCTTTAATAGTGTCCATAGCATTCTTGTAATCATCCACGGGAACTCCGATTCTTCCCCTTATAGACTTGGAATGGGCAGCACAAAATGCAAAATAACCATTACCTGTATCAAACAACAGGCTGCAAGGTGGATGCGACCGTTCAAATAAATCCACAAGCTGCTCATGAGTCAAAAGGCATTCTTTCTCTACTTCATACAAATCCATTGCCGGAAAGCTCTCTCTGACCCGTTCCAAAAACTGTCTTGAAATATATCGGGTCACATTGATTACCAAATCATCCACTTTCTTGTATTTTGTCTTCAAAATCCCATTAATAATCTGAAGTATTAAAGACACCTCAAAAACCAGTGCTACTTCCCATTTTTCCTTCTGCTGCCCCCGATAGACCAACCGACAGCAGACGATATCTCCAAAATTTTCACCAGCATACTGCTCACTAATTAATTTCGCATCTATATGACAAAGATCCTCGAACACCTGGATAATAGTCTGCTCCAAAGCATCTTTCTCTTTTTCATGTGGTATATCCACCCACTTGCTGATGCCCTTCCCCGTCATAGCCTGATCCTCTGTCCGTGTATGTGCAGCTACCCAGCCAATACACACTCCCAAAAAATGTCGGATAGATTCTGTGGAGTACCCTGACTCCTCCATTTCGTTCTCCAACGCTGGCAGCGTCTTGTACCGGAAGTTGTCATGAAGGCGTTTATGTAACTCATATTCCGGATAATCTACAGACCGCATATATTCTTCTTCATGCTCAAAATGCTCTACCGTGTGGTTTCTAAGATATTTAATACCTTCTTTGCATGCCCATTCACTTTTATCTTCGTTTTCGCTAATTTTAAGAAGCTTATCCATGGTGGAAAAAAGCAGCTTATGCTCTTTGTCAATAGAATCAACACCTATTTTGTAATCATCACTCCAAACAATACGTTCCACGCTATTCCTCCCTGCTATCACTCATATTTTTATTATTTTACTCTTTGGCGTCATATTATGAAGTATTATAGCACTTTTCTGCTGTTTTGACTATCTAAATTTGTCGTAATGATCATGCTCACTGCACTAGTGAAAAAAACGGAAAGCCTTCCTTTCCATGATATGTTATACTAATTTATACTTTGACCCTGGTATCATACATTTATTTATTCTATACTACGAAATCGAAGTCAGATACGATATCAGCAGCAGACATGATCTGATGAGCACAGCGTCGGTAGTTCCCGCACGAACCGACATTGTGTGACAGCTCCATATAATAAACAATAAGACCATCAATATATATGCTGATGCAGAAATGAGGCAGACAATGAGCAAGCAGAGTTTAACCATCACATTAAATCATGTAAAAGAACAAAATAATTTTCAGGATTTTTCCGTGTTTCTGGCATCCCGGATGGGTATTATTTTAGTCGCAGAAAGTGAAGATGAAATATCTCAAAGACGCCAGGCATATCGGGAATTCCGAAAACGGACAGGGCGTGAGGCAATCGCTTCTCTGCCAACCATGAAACGCTGGTTTGGAATAGGTGGATACTCCGTGCCAGACAGGGAACAAGTCTATCAAATGTGTTTCGCCATGCATTTATCTGTAGAAGAAACCCAGGAATACTTATATTATGGTCTTCACGAGCCTGCCTTCCAGGTCAACGACTATCAAGAAGTGGTTCTGGTCTATGGCTTATATCACAACTACAACTTCGCAGAATGTATGGATTTAATTACAGAACTGGAGAACCGGATCAATCCGGAATTACAACCTTTGCAAACACGGGGTACACAAATGCTTCTGGATGAATTTCAGGAACATCGGGATCTGAAATGGAGTTTATTTATGGAATGGATGTTAGATCGCGCTGTATTTTTCAAGGGATACAGCAAAACATCTCTAAACTATTTTGTAAAATATAAGAAACTCATCCTCGATTATGTCCGACAGGATGCCAGACAAGAGCTGGACATGCTTCTCATGGAAACAGACTATGAACACTGGTGTCGATTGCATCCTTTCCAGTCTGCAGAGCCAGAAACCAGGATCCGAAAATACCTTTCATCCTGCTCCCGAAAAGGTTCCCTGGAAAAAGATTTATATAAAAACCTCAAAGAACTATTGAACATAGCCTTTTCTCCTCTGGATCTTAACACTTTGCTTCTAACAGAAGTGTTTGGCAGTAAGAGCAGAAGGTCCATGAAAAAGAACTCCGAATTTTCATCTATGACTACCATGACACAGAAACATCTATCTGACTTGCTGAATATCCCACTTCAAAAAGAAAGGTATCTCCTGGTCAGACGGGCATTACACAGTTTGACAGATATGGATAACAGCCTTCCCTGTCCGGAGTGGATACAGAATATGGCACTGGAATATCCACGAAATGCACAAACATTGCAGACAGTAGGTGATGCCAGAATATGGCTGGAAAATTATCAAAGTGAAAACAAAAGACGCTGCTTGCAAATTGGCAGGGACGACCTGCTGCCTCTGGTGTTATATGTGGCGCAGAAACGATATCTGGAATCTATCGAATACGATATGGATCACTATGAACAGGCATGTGCTCTGGAACAATTTGAACAGCTTGCCAACTCCACTCTGACAGCATGTAATATGATGCAACTCAATGAAAAATATGAGCTGGATGCACTATTACTTTTATGCTACCAGAATGAAGATATCTATTCTTATTCGGAATTGTTAGAAGCAACACACCAGTCATTGCAGGATCAAAGTGACCAGTCTATGACATCATAATACAATACGCAATCATGGTGCAACATACCACCGATCAACGGAAAAGAAGACTATCATACTTTAATCTTCTTTTCCCTGGTATAGGAACTATATACTTTTTTCCCTTTCTTCTTTTGATAGGTCCGTACTTTCAAATACAGGTTCCTCTTGGTTGACAAATATTGAATACGAAACGTTTTTTTCATTTTTTGTATTCGATCCTCATATAACTTAACTTTCCGATAGGAAGATCGTTTTGAATCTTTATAATATATCTCAATCTGTTTTCCCTTATATTTCTTTACCTTAATTACCAGATAGCGGATGTCGGCTGTCCGCTTTTTCTGAATCTGGATGGTCGGTCTGGTAAGGGTTCGTATTTTAATCTGCTTTGTCTGCGACTCCGCCTGGATTATCTGCTTACCACCCACTGTTTTTATAGCACGTACTCGATAATAGTAGAACTTTCCTGATTGAACAGAAGTATCCTGATAATAAGTTTTATTGACATTCTTTTTTATTCGCTTATAACCAGAATCACGAGATGCGGAACGATAGATCTGATACGATGCCCCTGGCACAGCTTTCCATGTCAACTTTACCTTGGTGTAATGATCTGTAGACACTTTTAATCCAGGAATCGCTGATAGTACTGCCTTCCTGACAGATGTAGTAGCAGCGGATGTAGAAAATGATATATCCCTATTGTTATTAGGCGCTGGCAATCCCGGCAATACTGCAGACTCTATTGGCATTGGTGTTTCCAGCGGTACTGCAGACTTTGTTGGCATTGGTGTTTCCAGCGGTATCACAGACTCTGTTGGCAAAGCCGCAACCTCTTCCTTTTTTTGTAACTTACAAACGCTACAAGTGAATGTTTTTTCTCCGGCTACACCAATTTGAGGTAGTACCGTAATTATTCCCTCATCCCAAATATGTGTCGTCATTGAAATCGGTGTAATATTCTCTCGTTCCACACAGCCCTCTCTAATACAATGATGCGATTTGCTTCCCATCTCTGTACACGATGCTTCCTGATCTATTGTCCAATTTTCAGAATATGAATGTCCCAACGCTACCAGTGACTCTTCTTTTTCCTTTCCACAGCCAGAACAGTAATATAAGACTTTTCCTGACTGTGTACAAGTCTGTTCCTGTTGTATCTCTTTTATCTGCCAATTATGACTATGAGGCAATTCTTTAATTTGATATAATGCTTCCGCCTTAATATCCTTAGTTACTATGTCTGGTAATTCATCGGGAATACCATCTCCATTTAGATCCCACTGAATATCAGAAAGGAACGGTCCAGACGGCGTAACAGCATAATCGTTCTCTTTTACAATTGGCGATATAACCCGATCACCCTTTGATAAAATAGAAAGTTGTTTCATAGCGCCATATACCATAAACCGGCTAAGATACCATTGATCTCTATTAAAAACGTATACCCCCTGTTTAGACAGATGATTCCGTAATTCATTGTCAGAAAATGGAAGATACAATCGCATACCACTACAATTATCAAACAACCCCTCCTGTTCATTTAATGACTCTGCCGACATATTCGTTAAAAGCAATTTAGCCATGTTCGCATGGAAAGCCATACTAAATACCTGTCGTACAGGAATATTTAAATTAGGTAATACAATCGTCCTACATTCCTGAAAAGCAGAAAAACAGTCTTCGGACAATTCAACTTCCTGTGCATCTACCATTAACTCTGATACGCTGGTGCAATTAAAGGCACCACTACCAATTTTTATTTTCTCCCCCTGCAAAAACAACCGTTCCAATTTCCTTGACCCCCCAAATGCATACTCTCCTATTGCGGCTAAAGCCTTTCCGCCTATAATTTCTTTTAACGCATAACAATCAGAAAAGGCACGATCCCCAATATATTGCAAACTATCAGGCAGTAATAAATACTCCAGAGAATCTATCTTTTCAAAACAGCAATCTGCAATCAGGGTACATCCTTCACGAAGCGATAACACACCAGAAAAAGATTTCGGCTGATCATAGGAAATCGCATAAGAATTCAAATAGCAGACCCCATCTTCCCATACAGCCTCCTGAATATTAGATTTTACCTCAGCAAAAGCTCCCAATTCTATCTTTTCCAACTGCTTACCAATTTTTACAGAAGCCAAGCTTTTGCATCCAGTAAAAGCATCTTGTCCTATTTCCTTCACACTATCTGGTATCCATACCCTCTGAATCTGATCTCTCTCTGGAAACGCTAACGCTCCTATTCGACAACAATCCTCTGAAATACATACTTCTCCATTCTGTATGCTCGTTACAAGAAGAACATGCTCCTTATTATATAATCCATCTGGTCTTGTATAAAATAAAGAATTCCCTTCCTCCACTGCAATCTCTGTTAAACCAGGGGCAGACAATGCCGTCTCTTCTATGCAAGTTGTTCCTGCAGGAATCGTAATACTCTTAAGTCCAGAATCCCAAAAAGCACATTCCTCTATCGTTTTAACACTATCCGGCAATGAAATATGAATTAAAGAGCTACATCCAGAAAAACCGGATACCGTTTCTACTCCCTCTGGCAGAAATACCTGTTCCAGCGAACGGCAACCATGACAAATATTTTTTAAATCCTTTATCGACGCCTTAATTTCTAATTTCGTAATCGAAGAGTCGCTGAGAATCCCCTCGCCAATCTCCGTTACTCCCGGTGGAATCGCAAAAGACTGCAAATTACGTAATCTGCTAAATGCCTCATCTCCAATATATTCTAATGTGTCTGGTAACGTAACAGATTTTAATAACCTGCACTCCCTAAAAGCACAGGAATTAATTCGCTGAACACCTAAATCAAGTTCTGCACTTAACATACTTCGGTCAAGTGCCATGATTACCTCTTTCTTATCACAATCATAAAGAATCCCCTTTTCAACATGGAAATTGGAATTCCCTTCCTCCATTTGGATTATAATAATTTCGTCATTATGATAACATCCGTAAAAGGCTGTAGAATCAATTTTCTCCAATCCTTTTGGCAGTAAAATATTCTGTAAAAAACTATCAGCAAATGCCTCTCTCCCAATTGATTTCAAAGACTGTGGCAAACTAATCGTACCCAGTGAATAACATCTACTAAATGCACTATCGCCAATTATTTCCACCGTCGATGGCAGATCAATCGTTACTAATGATCCGCATTCAAAAAAAGTGTAATCTCCAATTGCTTTCAAATAATTTGGCAAGATAACTTCCGATAATTGATCACAGCCAAAAAATGCATGGTCTAAGCTGACAATCGTATCTGGTAAAATTATTTTTTTTAGCTTCTGATAATTTCGAAATACATAACCGCTATGAGATCGCCCCAGTCCAACAATCGTATGCCCATCTATCTGGTCTCCTAGTACAATCTCATCCTTATCGCCATAGTAATCTATAATCACAGCATTTCCGTCATCATCCAGTCCATAACCCCAATCTCCACTAATATGTTCACTAACCAATTTGTCTGGATTCACCGCCTCTACCACAGCCGAACCATTCTCCAGAAACAGAGACAACAGCACACCGATCCCCACCGCAATCATTGCCCCTACTATCTGATGGCATCTCTGATTTCTCCCTTGTCTCTCCATTCCCATCGACTCCTTCTCTCATGTATCAAACCATCATATTATTTAATCTAATCTCGCAGGACACATTTTATGGTATTACCCCTGCGAAATCTTCATCCGAATTATTCTTCGGCTTCTCTGTCCTTTGTGGTGTCCGCTCCGACGGCTTTGGTGTCTTGACAGGCTCCGGCATCCCGCTACTGACTGTTATTGTGATTTTCGTTCCTTCTTTCACTTTCTTACCTTTTGCAGTACTTTGCCGAATTACCAGCCCCTTGTCCACTTGACTGCTTCGCTCCTGTTTAACTGACACCTTCAATTTCTTGTTTTTAAGCTTCTTCTCAGCCTGCTTGCGACTCATTCCACTGACAGATGGCACGGTCACTTTGCGGACACCCTCGCTAACCGTCAAAACCAGCTGATTATAATCTCCTATATGATATTGGGTACCTGCCGCAATGTTTTGCTTCATCACTACACCCTTTTTAACTGTGCCATGATAACTTTCTTCCCAGACCACCTGTAGTCCCAAATCCCCTTCATTCTCTATCTGCTGCTCTGCTTCAGAGCGTTTCATCCCCTCATAGGAATCCATAATCAATATTGGTGCATCCGTCTGCTCGACGGTATCTGCTATACTGCCTGCTTCTTCCCCTGCCTCAGATAGTTGCTTCTCCTGTCCCAACGTTGTTCCTGATGCCTGAATCGCATAAACTCTCCATTGCCACAGACCCACAACAGATAATACTAATACCAATGACGCAGCTATAATAAAGCCTCCCCTATAACGAAAAATCATTCCCTGTTTCTTTTCATCCTGCCGGACATACAAGTCCTCATACAATTCTTTTATGTTCTGATAACGCTCTGCCGGACGTACTGCGATTCCTTTCATAAAAGATCTTTTCTGAAAATCTGTCAACTGAATATCCGGCATTTCCTCCAGAGACTGCATTTCATCTTCCAGAACCCGCTCAATCGCTTCGTCTGGTCTTTTCCCCGTCAAAGCATAATAAGCCGTTGCACAAAGCGCATAAATATCTGACCATGCCCCTTGTTTTCCACGTGAACGGTACTGTTCCTCTGGAGAGTATCCCTGCTTAAAGACTACGGTCATGCTGCGTGTCATACTGATATTCTCTTTTCTTGCCGCACCGAAATCAATGAGAACCATTTTATTATTTTTGGTAATCAATATATTATCCGGACTGATATCCCGATGCAACACTCCGGTTTCATGCACCTTTGCCAGAGAATACAGAATAGGTTTCAACATTTCCAGAAACAGCTCTCCCTCAATTCTACCGTTTTTTTCTACATATTCCTTGACGCTGACTCCTTCCACATAAGCCATGACAATATAGGCAGTTTGATTTGCATAAAAAAAATCTCTGACAGAGACGATTCCATCCAGTTCCGAAAAGGCAGACAAACTCTTTGCCTCATCCAGATATTTCTGTAGATTATCCCGATAATTCCGTTTCTCTGTTTTTTCATAAAGATAGACATTATGATCTCCCCCATCCCCTACATGTCTGCTGGCTAAATTAGCTGGGAAATATTCCTTGATGGCTACTGCTGTATCCAATAAGGTGTCCCAGGCAACATAGGTAATCCCAAAACTACCTTCTCCCAATACTTTGCCCAAAACATATCGCCCGGCTAACTCCGTTCCCGGTCTCAGGCATCTCGGAATCGGCTGATAGCCTTCCTGTTGAAAATGACAGTATGCACAATTCCCATCCTCCTCCAAGGGATGCATACAAGCGATACATAAATTGAAACTCTTAATCCTCATATGTACTTACCTATCTATATTCTTCTGACAGTCATCTGTTATATCTGTAAACCAGGCTGCTAATAATTCAAATCCTAATACATCACCACATAATTAAGTAAGAATAATTATAATATAAGTAGTCTATTTTGACAATCAGATTGCTCCGTTATGATATCTACTTTCTACTCTACCCGTTTATATAATACCACACCCTATGTCCATATCTCTTTCCGTTTTTTCCAGTTTTGAATCTCCAATATAATCATGCCATGCACCATTGTGGTAAATCTTCTAAAATGCATGAATAAATATGGTATTTTGCCAAACTCTATTGTATTTTTTCCTGGCACCCTTTATATTAATTGAAACCCAAAAATCAACCATTGCTTTTTAAAAATCTATTTCATATAATGGAGGTAAGAAATGAACAATATACAAAAGAAGGAAACTGCCGTAAACCAGAAATACAAAGACACTCTTTTCCGTATGATATTCCAGGAAAAACAAAATCTGTTACAGTTATACAATGCACTGAATGGAACAAACTACACCAATGAATCAGAGTTAGACATTGTAACATTAGAGAATGCTATATATATGAATATGAAAAACGATGTGGCATTCCTATTGGCAGACAATTTAAACCTTTATGAACATCAGTCAACTTACAATCCCAACATGCCGCTTCGGGATCTATTTTATATATGTCGGGAATATGAAAGGCTCATTGGATTGGAAAGCCTATATCGCAGAAAGGCGATACAGATCCCCAATCCACGGTTTGTTGTATTTTACAATGGTACCGATTGGCATGAGGAATATCAAATACTGAAATTATCTGACCTATATCTGCAACAGGAAGAACAACCTGAACTGGAATTAAAAGTGCAAATGCTAAATATCAATATTGGCTATAATAAGGCAATCATGGATCAGTGCCAAACACTATCCGAATATATGCAATATGTCAACAAAGTCAGAACCTATGCGGAAACTATGCCAATACAGGAGGCAGTGGAGCAGGCTGTTACGGAAAGCATCCAGCAAGGTATCTTGTCTGACTTTCTCTGTAGATTTAGACGGGAGGCGATACAGATGAGCATATTTGAATATAACGAAGAAGAAACTCTGAGGCTGATCCGGCAGGATGAACGACAGGAGGGTCTGATTGCTGGCAGGCAGGAAGGCAAACTGGATGGTAAAATAGAACTTTTAAATGAGATGAAATATTCTGTTTCTGAAATTGCCGCAAAACTGGCGGTGTCTGAACAGAAGGTAAGGGAAGTTTTGGGGGGAAACGCCTAGGAATGTCCGAAAGGGGCAAAGGGACTCTTTTGGAGACTATCTAGCACCTTTTATTTCGTTATTTATTCACTAGTGATTTGATCAAAATTCTCCTTAATTTTTACCTGATCTTCTCTCCCCATCTCATTCAATTGATCATGCAACAATGTCAAAAATTTTTTTGTCTGCTCACTTTCAGATATTTCTTGCATTATTTCAATCATTTGATCAACATAAGAATCATTATCTAATATTGCTTTTCCACTCTCTTTTATTTTTCTGAAATGGCTATTATCTTGAACAGATACCAAATCTTCTCCTACACCAGACTTATCTATCCTATTAGATTCTTTTTTATCAGTCGAATCAAATAAGCAAATGATATAATATTCTAATTCTTTTCTAAAGCTCTCTCTCTTTTCAATTGATAAATCCTCCACTTTTAGTTTCTTCATACTATTTAAATATTTATCAGCCTTATTTTGCAATTCCTTATTTGACTTTAATTTCTGTGTCAAATCATAGTCAAATAATAAGAAGCTGAAAATTTCCTGCTTACCCAAAACTTCTTCTCCCCCTCTATTTGGGGTAGATGACGGTTCTAAATTAGTAGCATTTTCGTAATCAGCAAACGTTACTGTATCTGTCACAACATCCTTATCATTTTTTGAAAGACCAATATGTACCATAAAACCTACAACACCTCCAAGCAACAAGCAAATTACTATTGCTGCAGGCAACATTAACTTTTTCTTCTTTTTTATCCAAACATGCTTTTTCATCTTAGATGTGACTGAATCTTCCGTTTTTTCTATGTTAGTATAACCTTTTTCTTCCTCCTGTTCATCACTTGATATTACAGTTTTTTCTTTCGAAAATTCTTCTTTATTATCAAGGTAAAGCGGATCATCGGAAGGAATAGGAGGCATTGCTTGCCCATATAATAATGCATTATAACTTTCCTGCCGCCAAGCCCAGTTTGGCTCTTGATAAAAGGAAATGTCTTGCGGATTTATATTTGCTTTTTCATCCATAATACATACAATGCTTTTATCATCTGTAACATTTGATATTGCCCAAACAGCATAATAGTATTTTTTTATCCCGTTGCATAAATCTATAACTTCATTCTTTTTAAACCATCTGTTATACCCAGCCATAATACAATCTAAAAAAATATCTTGATCTTTTTTTAGCAAATTTCCTTCAAGTAAATGAGACATAAATATATCCGGATTCTTTATCGTTTTATTAAAATAAAGATCATATGGATTCATAAAAAACTCTGCCGCCGTAACATATATATTGTTATTATCAAAATCCTTCCGCACTAATGACATATGATCCTGAGGAAGATTTACCAAAACAGGCTGAATAACCCCATCCAGCATTCCATCTGTAACCAATAATACAGCAGCAACACCTTCCTGCACGGTTCCAAATTCCCACGAAGTGCTACCCGAACGTAAAGGACGAACTGATATTCCATCTGCTCCTTTTTGCCGTTTTGTAATTGGTTTAATATTGCCATCATGGCAACGAATAACAATACCTCCATCTCCAGCATGGCCATATATCACTGTCTTACCATCATAAATAACAGCTGACAATGTAGTATCATACTCACTAATTTCTTCGTTATGTTCCTTGACATATTTCTCAATTTGCTCCAGCGCATGAGTGTATCCTTCCAACAAAACATTTTCTATCTCCGATTCCGTCATGGACTGAAAAATATGATCATCACAATAAGAATACAAACTTCTTACAGCAAGATCTGAACCAATATCTGAGTGTGCTGCACTACCTATTCCATCTGCCACAATTCCCATATAGAAACCCGATGTCAGCTCCACCACTTTATTAGAATCCTGACATACTATTCCGCTCTCAATATGTGACTTCCCCCGAATCGAAAAGCCGTATGTAATCATATTGCCCCTCCTTTTTTAATACCATTCATCGTTAATTGTACGATCCTTTTGTGCTTTTCTTACATTATCTGGTAATAGACTAAATTCTATCTGTTCTCCGATCTGAGATTGAGAAATAGTCGACATACTTTCACTGAGCCAATTAAATATTCCATTAAAGTTTTCATCTCTTAACTCCAGTACTCTAGGTGTCAATTGGAAAATTTCATCTGCATCATAGTCCCCTGTACCTAATGCCCAAAACGCCAAACGACCATGAGTGCCTTTTTCCTCCTCTAGTTTTATTCTGATAGATGCTTGCTCCATAGCAAATGTATCAGATGTAGATTCTCCATCAGTAATCATAAAAATCCATGGTTTATGACAGGGTGTCCCCAATGTTTGATACATCTCTGTCCTTCTCTTCACTAAATCTATTGCTGTCTGTATCCCCTCTGCCATGTTGGTAAGACCTTCCGCCTCTAATTCCGGTGTTGGCATTTGTGAGATTGGAACAAAATCAGATATTACATTTACCGTCGTGTTAAATGTTACTAATGCCACATCCACTCTCTTTTGTGCAATGGGATCTGCTGCAACTGCTTCTTTAAATCTACGAACTCCTTCATTTAGACTGCGAATTGCATTTCCGAACATGGATGAAGATGTATCCAATAACAAAACACATGCCAAATGCGGCTCTCCAAAGCCGGTTATCTTATCTTCTTTGATAAATTCTTCCATTCTCAACTGTTCACTCATATCAAAATCTCCTTAGTCATTTATAACAACATTTACTGTTACTTCGTCTAATGATCCAGATGGTACATCAAAGGATGTATAATGGGATTCTGCTACAAAATCCTCAAATTCATCTTCATCATAATTATAATCTATACCAACTAATCTTGCAGAATAATGCCCCGGCAGAAAAACATATACATTTGGATTCTTCCAAAAAAAAGCATACTTTGAATTCTCCCTTACTTCATTATCCTTTTCATAATATAATCTCCAAGAATAATCTTCTGATAATTTTAATTTTTCTCCATTAGCATCAACTAGTTTTAATGTTACCAACTTTGTTTTTTCTACTTCTGATGATTCTTCAGTTTCATAGTATTCTTCTGAATCTGAATACATTTCTGGATATTCTGATATAAGAACATCCACTATTGCTGCACCTAAAAAAAACAACATGCCTAGAATTATCAAAATCCCTTCCAAAGAAAACATTGGTATATTCCTTTTTTTAGCAGGTATGTATTCCATATTATTCCATTCCTTCTGAGCATTCAAGGGTGAAGGAGTGCATTGTTGATAAGATGCCTGCTGCAATACTGGTGAAGACAATCCTGCTGATATCTTGTTTTGCTGTATTACTTGTTGAGGTATTAATGGTATGTTTTGATCAATACCTATAATATCTATTATTTGTCTCTCAATTTTACAAAAGGGACATTCCGGTACATGATCAAAAAAATAATGTCCTTTATCACACCCTACTATATTACCAATGTTTTTCTTTAATGCTGCCTCCCATTCATCTGCCTGCACACGTTTCGATGATTCTTTATCCCCTATAACAAATGTTCGAACAAATAACTGACGTACATCTGGGGGAAGTGAAGAAAATTTTGGTGCATAAAGCGGAATAGTAATACCTGCTCTTTCTTCATAGAACGGGAAATAGCCGTCTTTAATATTTTCTATTGGTTGTGGCGCAACTACAGAATTTCGTATATTGTTTGGCTTCATTTGCTGCATATTATTTATTGTCATTCCATTAACTGCTTTTGCACAAGCAAAAGGGTGGCTGCCATTCATCAACAAACTAAAAATATGCACTGCTAATGCGAATAAATCAGTTTCCCTCGTATATGTAGGTAATGGTGCATTTCTTAAGCTTAATCCATTTGAAATCTTTCTTTGTATTTCAGGAGCGAGATAATCTGCCAAACCAACCTCACAGCGAAATGTTCTATCTTCTGTCACAATATGATAAGAATCTGTATCTACCAAGGTTACCCGAAAGGCATTGTTCCTATCCATCTTGTCTAAGTTGATACAGATATTTTGCGGATTGAGATCCCCACAAACTTGACCAATATCATGAACGGTTTCTATTGCTTTACATAAATTAATCGCTGCACCTAAGCGATATCGCAGGTCATACTCCCTATCGCTATATAGTGCAGTCAATGACTGTGCTTTCTCTATCCTTGGCATAATATATCCTGTAAATCCATTTTGATCGTATATTACATCTTGCGGCCAGGCGACATCTTCCAACTGTCCATCTGTCAGTTTCTTCTGTACCATGTATTGTAACTTTTTTTCACGTTCTAGCCCTCGTTTTTCTTCCTTAAATATTTTAGCTACAATTTTATCGTTATTCAGGACATTATGTAGACTCCCTTCTCCACCTTTGGCAAAAAATGTATTTTCTATCTGGTATTTGATTCCAGTCAGACCATGGTACAAAATTTCTATATTATTTTGATATCCCATTTACTTGCTCCTATTCCTGTTTCATCTTTCCATGTTCCTTGTAATCCTTTGTTATGGATAAAGAGAAAAAATGTTATTACCGCTACTGCCAGAATAGCTGTTACTCCAGAAATACTCCGTCTAATCCATCTTATAATTTGTTCCTTCCAACGTCATAGATTTCAGTGGATATTGTCTTTCTGAAATCAAGTTACATTGCTTTTTGATATCAGATTCTATTTACTCATCGGACAAACTTACAATGTGGGTCGAAATAGCTGGAAGAGATTCTATGCCTTTGTATGCCAAAGCAATTAATATAATCACAGCAATTAACTTTGCCCAAAAATTTCCTATATATATTTCTCTCATCATAATAAAAACATCACCTCATCAAATATAAATCATATGATTTTCATCTTCTTTTTCTCTTTTCGCTGTTTTTGTTTTTCTATCCTCTGCCTATTCATTTCTTGCTCCGAAATCAATTCATACCCTTCCAGAAAATATCCTTCTCTAGTCGGACCAAAAGAGCCTCCTCTGGAAGGACGATACACTTCCATTTTTTGAATGTATCCTCCAATAAATCTCCGTATGATCTTTAAATAAAACAAAGACTTCGTGTATGAGTGATTTTCTAATTGTTGTGAATAACCATGTTTTTTCAGATCAAAATAGTAGGAACAATATTCTTTTTCAACTGTAAATCCACACAACTCTTTTTTAGAACTTATACCACTATAATCCGTGCAGATTACAGGTTTTATCACAGAAAAATTCTTGTCAAAAAGATTACATTCATAAATAATTTTATCAATTAATTCCCGTCTATTTTTCCGCCGAATTATTGACCCTATTGGTCCTGCAATAATCATGTATACGAATAGAACAAAATAAAAAAGCATTATTAATAAGATAACAAGAGCCAAAATCGTAAAAATTGTATTCATTTTTTCTCCTTTTTAGAAAAAGATTTTTCTAACTCAAATAGTTCACCCCTATCCCTGTCCAATCTCCATCTTTGCAATCTTTCCTTTTTTGACTGTAAACATAATATCCTCTGCCGGCATGTTACGTTTCAATGAAGACTTTACATGAACAAAAAATGTTTTGCGAGAAACCTTTTTTGCTGATTCACTTGGATTAAAGGCATTATCCCAATATGTACATTTGGAAGATATTCGAAATGTACGCTTATTCTTCTTTAATAAATTTGATGTGGAATTAATTGCTTGGGAATAAGAATAGCTGCCATATGTTATTACTTTATTTTTTGAAAGTTTATATTTTTTTAGCACTGGAGATTTTCCCATAAAATACAAATCGCTCTTAGGATAATTTTTAATCAGTGCAGTTCGATAGCAACCATTTTTCTTAATAGCCTTTGCATATGCTGTTCGAGTACTCATCGTTCCAAAAACTGAAAGTGTAATAGCAATCAATGATATAATTAGTACATTCAAAAATATTTTTTTATATTTCATTCTTATTTCCTTCCTTCAACTCATTTTATTGTAAAAATCCAATACAGGCTTCAAATCTCTATCTAATATCATGCCTGGTATTTGATATCCACTTTATAGTAAATTTTCAACTAAATATAATTTACTATGAAGTGCTATTCTGCTATTGGTGTTTTAGTTCCAAATAATTTATATTGCTTTGAAAATCCTGTTCCGAACAATACAAATATAATGTATTTTTCTCTTTCCTATAATATACAACTGGTTCCACTGGCAGACATATTTCCTCTATGATGCCATCTATAGTTCCCTTTTCTCCCGATGCACTTTTCTTTTTTAACTTAATTTTTCCACCTGTTTTTTCATATACATAATTCCCTGTAAATTGTTCATCATTATAGAATGCCATACAGTTTATTTTACATTTATTTCCTTTAAAATTCATTGAGAAGCTATAATAATTATTTTCCGTTTTCCATACCCCTTGTAATCCTCTGTTATAAACAAAAAGGAAAAACGCTGTTATCACTATTGCCAGAACAACTATCACTATAGGAATACTTCGTCTGCTCCATTTCGCAACCTGCTTTTTTTTGCTTATAGGCGGTTGCAGCAAAAAAGGGTTCTCTATTACTGGTGGAGTTACAGGCAGACTCATTTCTGATTGTTGGCGCTGTTTGTAATTTACTATAGGTGGAGTTGGTACTATTATTTCTTGTTCATTTCTCTCTGGCAGCCGTGCTTTACATTTTAAACAGAATTTTTGAGCATCCCGGCACTCTGCCCCACATTGGTTACATTGTTTTGCCATATCAAATTCCTCCATTTTCCATACATTCCCGCTAAATTACTAATCACACAATCATCCCGTGCTATTTAACACATCTGGTGGTTAGTGCATAAAAATAGTACAACTCCCTTTTACCTCATCCGTATTTTTCTTACCTTACTCCACTTCCCATACTTATACCCATGCTTCGATTGCGATGTCCATCCATAATTCACTGCCCGGACACGAACATAATATGTCTTTTTGCTTTTTCCTAAAATATATGTACTCTTAGAATTAGAAGTTTTAGTCTCTTTTCTGGAAAAATTACGCTTACGGGAATATTGTATCTGATAACCATCATTACATTTTACTTTTCCCCATGTAATCTTTGCACAACCCCGCCCATCTTTATTTAGTTTCTTGATTTTAACTCTTCCCGGATTTTGAATTATTTTTTTCGTCTCTTTTTTTGTGTCAATAGTACTAGATGATTGGGATTCTTGTTCGGAATTGGTTGTTGCCACAGGGCTATTCGTCGGTTTGGAAGGATTTGCTGTATTTTCTGGTTTTAATGTATTTGTTGGGTTCGGCATACTTGCCACTGACCCACCACTTTCGGCTGCATCATAAAATTCCACCTTCGTAATCACATCATCATTACCAAAAAGTGCAAAATATCCTGTATCCAAATATCCATCCGGCAATGCCATTCCTTTACCACTAGGAAAACTCAGCTCGGTATCCCAGTTCCAGGAAGATGCTGCACCTCCATTTTCTAAGGTTACTTTAATTCGTGGATTTTTCATCTTCTTGATAAACTGCGCCATTTCATTATCTGTGCCTTGCAAGTAAGGACTATATGGATTCATCAATTCTAAACCGCAACCATAACCTGAGGTAAAGCCAATATTCGTCAAACCAATATAATAAACATTGTTCTTTCCGTCACCTTGTGCATGAGTCATTGATGATGGATAGGAATTCGGACCTCCCCAACCAGTAAATCTTCCCTGCCAGGTGTAGACTTCTTTCTTTTCTTCATCGTTTGGTTTTTGGGTGGGAACAGCAGGGATTGGCGATGCCACCACTTCTTCCGCAATTATTACATCCTCTATTGGTACACAGATAGAATTACCTGCCTTGTCAAAGGCATAGATGTGTGTGCGATAAACTCCTTTTTCATTGTTGTGATCCGAAATATTTACCCGATAAGTATAAATATCTCCATTTTTTGTTCCTCTGACCAAAGAATTATTTCCCCAATCCGCAGCAATATCATCTTGTCCATTTGCCTTTGTCCATGTTGGAAACTGTACCCGATCTACTTGGTAATTATCCGTTACTTTACAAGAAATGGTATATCCTGTTTCGGACTGATTACTAACAACAACATTACTTATTTCTGGTTTTTGATCGTCCACAACGGTAAAACATCCTACTGCACTTTTGTATTCTGTTCCATTTGCAACCGCATAAAGCTGATAAGTATAAGAAGCACCCGAACGAAGTCCTGTTGGTAAGGCCTCTCCCACAATATTTAACTGCTGATTAACATAGGAAGTGCTTAGTGTACAATTTTCACGATGATTAACCACCAATGCTCCTGCTTCATCCCAAACATATGCTCCTACCTCACTAAGTTGTATTCTGTCAGGATTGTCAATATACCCATACAATCCGGCATTCCAAGTATCTACAAATTCTGTTTTTATTTCCGTATAAGATAATCCAGAGAGAGAAGGGCTATTTGTCAAATAGATATAACCTAAAAACGTTTGTCCTGATTTAGGACGATTCAAATTATTGGCATCCCACCAGCCTATATTCACTCCATTCCCTTGATTTCCACCTGCATATCCACCTTCGCTTAAATATACTTGATTTCCATTTACCTCTTCTACAAATGCTACATGTCCATAGCCAGCATAATCTCCAATCCCACCGTCCCATACTGCCAAAGAATCTTTTCTAGGTGTAGCGGACTTTATATAACCCTGCTCTGGCAAAATAGTCCAATAATTTAATGCAGCATATTTTCCTGTTGGCCTGCTTCCTGTTGCAGGCAAGGTAATGCCCAATTTCTCCTTTGCTCTGTCTTTTACCCATTGCACACAACCACCATCAGTATAATCTTTTGCCAGTATCACTGGTACATCTGCCAAAGTTGATAAAATAATGGATATTGATAGAATTACACCTATCACTTTCATACGTTTTGTCTTCATAGTTACCTCCTTCTTCCATGCAATATAAACACTTTCACATAAACTTACTCCACTAACCCCATTAAATTGAAATATTTTCCACATTCTACCACACCCCATGTTTACCACCCTTTCCGTTTTTTTCAGTTTTCTTAACATCTATTTTTCTCCACATGACACTTTTAAGCTGATAAAATGCAGAATTATGCCACAATGATTCTGGTATTTCGCCAATCTCTCTTGTAATTCATAATTTTTACAATATATAGTTCTCTTAAACAATCTAAAGATCATATCATTCATTACACAGGAGAAATAAATGAACAAAAACAGAGAATATAAAAGTGACCTTTTCAGCATGTTAATGGAAGTTCCGGAATACGATCTCTTCGGACGAAAACAGATCCCCATTCCCACGCCGAAATTTGTAGTCTTTTATAACGATATAGAAAGCAGACTAGACCGGGAAGAAATGCGTTTGTCAAACGCATTTGAACATCAAGAAGAACGATATGAATTGAATCTGCTGTGTGTTGCATATAATATTAATCCAGGGTATAATGAGTATATTCAGAGAAACAGCAAAGTTCTGTCCGGTTATACTGCATTTGTCGAAAAAGTCCGCAGATATGCAAACCAGGGAATGATATTAAAAGATGCACTTAAACGTACCATAGATGAATGTATTTGCGAAAACATTCTGGCAGAATTTTTCAGAAAACATCGCAGGGAGGTGGTCGAAATGGAGTATTCCGTTTCTGAGATTGCTGCAAAGCTGGCGGTGTCCGAACAAAAGGTAAGGGAAGTTTTGGGGAAAGACAATTTCTATTCTAAACACAAATAGAATCACAATTCCCACATCATCAAATCTTCATGCGGATTGGTCTTTGCCAACCCTAATTTAGTAATGCGCCCTTCTATTGGCGCAAATCCATCCTGCATCACCGCAAATGCCTTCTGCATCTGTTCTTTTGTCAAGGTTTTCCCCAATGTAATATGAGGTAGCCAATGTAGTGGTTGATAGAAACGGTTGACATTAACTTCCGGAATGTCGTAAACTGCATCATAAATCTGCTGGGATAATTCCAATAAATATACGTTCAGCACTGGCGTCAAATACATGACATAGGGAAAAAACACCCCGACCGAAACAATCAGTACTGTTCCAGCAGTCAGTTGCCCCCTTAATTGTTCCAGGCAGGGAAACAATACTTCTCCCTGCCTGGCTTCCACTGACGATATGGTCATATGCGGTGGCACCTGATTATCAATCATAAAGGTATTTCCCGTCTTTGCCGCAACTTGTTGGATATACCGATTAATAATCTGATTCGTTCGTTCATCAAAGTATGCTGATATAAGATACATCTCCAGTCTCCTAAATTCTACCAACCCTTTGTCGCTTTTTCTAATACATCAGATAATACATAATATATATTTCTGCATCCATTATTTTGTCTTTACCTTCTTAACTTTACTCCATTTACCGTAATAATTTTTACCGGACACTTTCTTGTAGGCACGCACTCGAACATAATACGTTTTCTTTCTTTGCAAACCTGTTACCGTTTTTTTCCGAAGATAATTCTGTATATTTTTTGTTTTCTTCTTTTTGGTGAATTTTTTATTCTGGGCATATTGGAGCTGGTACCCTGAAATACTAGACTTCTTTTTCCAAGAAACCGTCATCTTTTTCTTCTTTACGGATACAGATAAACCAGTTATCTTCCCCGGTTTTTGTATATTTTGATTAATGCTGGTTGTCCAATTAGAATTCGTCGTATTTGAAGTATTTCCAAGTGCATTTTCACCGGATACAATCGAAGTAACTGCTCCCGCATCTCTCCAGAGCGAAGAAGTCAGATCCAGATGCAAAACCGGTCGAACAGCACAATAACGATACTCAACAACGTATCCATTATCATAACCATAGCCGCCTAATCCTACATATGCTGCCTGATCCAGGCTAATGCCCGGTGTCCGCAGCCACCATGAGTCTGCCATGTCAGCACTGGACATGGATACATTTTGTGCCGCAACATGCGCCGTATTGGTAGCAATTCTGGCGTCATTCCCTCCTTTATAATTCATTGAGAAACCATAACGAAACGTGGATGCCTCTTTAATGGATAACAGATAAATCTGATCTGTGGTACTATTACTCCCCAGACCAGTAAAATAAGGATTCCCTTCATTGGTCACAACAGTCTGACGGATAGCTTCCTGCTCTGCCGGACTAAAAGCAGCATCCAAAAAATTCTCACTGCTATAATCCTTTTCATTCAAATTGCTGTCACTGCCATAACCGTTGAGCCAGCTGCGTAACGTACAGTTTTCCCAAGTAATTTTAGGAGTTTCTGTTGGCTCAGGAGTCACTGTCGGTTCCGGTGTTCCCGTCGGTTCCGGCGTTGCCGTTGCTTCTGGATTTTCTGTCGGTGCTGGTGTCGGTGTGAAAATACTCTTTGCGTCTGTAATATTATACTGCTGACAATCTAAATTCTGATCTGCCAATAGAAACGCATCATCCCCATCAACAGACAACACTCTCCATTTAATCGGCTCTTTGGTATTCTCATTGCTCTGGTAATAATTGCCAAAATAGACACAACTCCAAGTAGTCACTCCATTATTGATAACCGGGTTGCTAATACTATATATTGCCGCCTTTGATACTGCTGGAAAACCAATAGACTCTCCTGCCACTGCAAAAATCAATGCCAGACTAAGTATCAGGGCAATCCTTTGTTTTCTCCGTTTCATCACCATATTCTCCTCTCTCTGTAATATCATTTCACAACATAAACAAGTAAGTATAATTATAATACAGATAAACTATTTTGACAATCAGTTTGCATGCTATCTGCTTTTCACATCTCAAGCACAATTTCTGTTTATTATTTTTCCATTTGCCACTTTTCAACTAGTAAAATCATTGATTGCGCCATAATGATTCTGGTATTTTACAACGGTCTGGAAACCAGACCGGAGCAGGAAGAAATGCGTCTGTCAGACGCATATGAACATCAACAAGAATGGTACGAATTGGATCTGATATGTGTTGCATATAATATTAATCCAGGGTATAATGAGCATATTCAGAAAAACAGCAGAGTTTTATCTGGATATACCACATTTGTGGAAAAAGTCCGCAGGTATGCAGAACAGGAATTGATATTAAAAGATGCACTTAAATGCGCCATAGACGAATGCATTGATGAAAATATTTTAGCAGAATTTTTCAGAGAACATCGCAGGGAGGTAATCGAAATGGAAGCACTGGATTTTACATTTGAACGCAGGGAGAAGTTGATTCGACGGGACAGTCTGGAAGAAGGATTAATCGCTGGCAGACAGGAAGGTCTAATTACCGGCAGACAGGAAGGTGAAAAAATAGGATTACAGAAAGGCAGGCTGAATGGTAAAATAGAGCTGTTATACGAAATGGAATATTCTGTTTCTGAAATTGCTGAAAAGCTGGCGGTATCCGAGCAGAAGGTAAGGGAAACTTTGCAACAAAACAACTAGAAAATCTACTCTTCAATAACATCAACAATGGAAATTTTAGGACAAAGTGGACAAATCTATTTCAACTTCCCAATCAACAAAGCTGTCACTTGATCAATATCATATCAAGTAACAGCTTTTACATCGTAAATTATTAAATTCTATTATTATTTCTTCTTATATTTTGCCTTTTTACTGATACCAGCTTTTTTCATTAATTTCTTATACTTCTGTACCGATTCTTTCGGTGCCGTAACCGTTATCTTTTTCGCAGTCTTAGAAAATGCCTGTTTATTAATTTTCTTTACAGCAGTTCCCTTGAAAGTTACTGTCTTTAATTTGCTGCACTGGAAAAATGCCTGTTTTCCAATTGTCTTGATATTTTTACCGATAACAACCGATTTTAACTTTTTATTTCCTTTAAAGACATTTGCCTTAATGCTGGTTACGTTATAAGTCTTACCATTAACCTTAATCGCAGCAGGAATGGTTACCTTGCTAGGATTCTTTTTCGTAGTTCCGGAATACTCTACGACATTTCCACCTGTAACCTTATAAGAAGCATCTTTCACTCTAACAATACTGCCTTTTGCAACGGATGTAGGCGCCTGGGTTACACTGCCACCTGGTGCCTGACTTGGTACTGTGCTCGGATTTGCGCTTGGGGGCGTTCCCGGCTGGTTCCCTGGATTTGTTCCTCCCGGATTTGCACTTGGGGACGTACTTGGCTGGCTCCCTGGATCTGTCCCCCCCGGATTTGCACTTGGGGACGTACTTGGTTGGTTCCCTGGATCTGTTCCTCCCGGGTTTGCACTTGGAGTTGTTCCTGGTTGGTTCCCTGGATCTGTTCCTCCCGGATTTGCACTTGGAGTCGTACTTGGCTGGTTCCCTGGATCTGTTCCCCCCGGATTTGCGCTTGGGGTTGTTCCCGGCTGGTTCCCTGGATCTGTCTCTCCCGGATTTGCACTTGGGGTCGTTCCCGGATCTGGAGTATTACTAGGCACAGGCTCTATCTCATGGATCGTAATTTTTGCCACATTACTCTTTATTGCAGCATCATACTCTGTCTCGGCCACTTCTGCCCTCACATAATACACTCCTGCCGTCTTCGGCTTCCCACTGTTAAGCTGGGTACATGCGGCATCCTTATAATATTTGTACACAGGCTCTTCCGTACCTTCATAGCCCTCCCCAGCCACATCATAGGATTCCCCCTCTGCAACCTCCACGTCCGGAAGATGCAGGGTATACTGTCTTTTCAATATCTGACTCTCCACTCTCAAGCTCGAGTACTTCATGGGCTCTCCAGAGAGAAACCGCTTCACTGTGACAGAAATATGGTATGTGCCTGGCTCTTTCAACTCCGGCACTTCTTCCTGCCATTTTCCCTCGTCAACGCAGTAGCGGATAATATCTCCCTCTTCCGTCCCCTTTACTGCTACTCCAGCATGGCCGTTTCCGTCATAAGTCAGGGTATAGCCCTCCGCCTCTGCTTCTACAGAAGGTACAAAAGCCAGTTTCTTTTTGACAGTCTCTGACACATTTGCATAATAAAGCCCGTAGGTGCTGCTTCCCTCCAAGCAGTACAGCTTTCCGTCACTGGCAAAACCCAATGGCTGATACCAATTCACGGCCTCTGCCAGCAAATACAGCTCTTTCAAGCTACTACATCCAGAGGTAATGCTTCCCTCCAAGCTCACAGTAGCGGGAGAAAACACCAGTCGCTCCAAGGCAGTGCAGCTATTAAAAGCATTTGCCCCCACAGAAACTACCGTATTAGGAACCTGCATTTCCCTCAGGGCACTACACCTCTGAAAGGCAGACTCCCCTATGCGCTCCGGTCCTTCCTGGAGCGTTACACTCTCGAGATAGGTGCAGTCCGTAAAGGCATAGTCCATGTTCTCCACCGAAGCAGGGATCACAAGCTCCGTCACAAGAGGGCACCCTCTGCTCCCCTGAAATCCATTCAGGGTCTTCAGACCCTCCTGAAAAGTAATCTTTTTCAGAGAAGTGCAGTCGATAAAGGGAGCGCAGTCATGGGTTGCGGCCATTACTCCTGTTGACCGAATCCTATCCCAATTCTCTATCGTGGATGGGATATTTACCTCCTCCAGTGCCGTGCAATTCTCAAAAGCTTTGTAGCCAATCTCCCGGATGCCCTCCTTTAGTTCCAAGGATTTCAAGGCACTACAGCCGGAAAATACCTGATTGTGACATTCCTCAATGGTAGAGGGCAGCGATACCCTTTCCAGTGAGGTGCATCCTTGGAATGCCCTCTGCCCCAGGATCTTAAGTCCCTCTGCAAGAATCAGTTCTGAGAGGGCAGTACAGTTCTCAAAGGCCTTGCTTTCATAATTGTTGCTGGCTTTGTCATTCCAGTTTGTGACAGTGGAAGGAATAGATACTGCTGTCAGATTTTCACAGCCGGAAAATGCCTCATAGCCGATGCTAGTGATTCCCTCAGCGATGGTCACCCGGGTAATGTCCGTGTTTCCCTTAAACGCCCCAGTTCCAATGCTTTTGACTTCTTTTCCATCTATGACACCAGGTATGGTAATCTCCGTTTCGGTGCCGCTATAAGCGGTTATCTCTGCCAAAGGCTCCTGCACGCCCGCCCCACGCCTTCCAGAAGCAGCTGCTCTGGCATCATCTGCATAATACAAGCGGTAGGAAAAGCCTTTTTCCCCGTCAACGATACCCGAGGAATACACTGCCTCCTCTTCATATGTGGTTTGGCATGGCTGTTTTTCCTCTGCATAAGCAACCTGTCCCGTCAGTACCAGACTGCCCGACAGAAGAATTCCCACCGCTCGATGAAATATCTTTTTTCTGTTATTCATACTCTGATTCCTCCTCTTTTTTGAATTATAAACAGTTCCCAATTCTGAATGAGTGCCTGAGACTTTCGCCGCCAGACACTCATTCTTTCTTTGTAAAAATATCATCAGAAATGCTACATATTATTTTATCTTAACTGTGTTTTTCTGCCCTTTCTTTTTCCAAAGTTTTCGATATTTTTTTAGATTTATCTTTGGTACTTTAATCACTGCTTTTTTATAAATGCCTTTCAGCGCATCCTTCCCTACTTTCTTCAGTTTAGTAGTTTTGACTGTGATTTTTTTCAGCGCCTTGTCCCCACAGAATGCATTTTTACCTATGGAGACAACATTCTTGCCTATGGTAGCCTTTTTCAGTTTCTTGCATTTCTTAAATGCATTGTCCCCCACAGCTGTAACAGCGTATGATACCCCATCTTTACTAACTTTTGCAGGGATCGTCAGGCTTTTGGCTTTTCTGCTTTTTGGTCCCTGTACTGCCACAGCGGTTTTTCCTGCCTTAATGTCAGTTACTTTGTAGTTGAGATTCCCGACAGTGAAAACCGTCCCTTTGGCTAGTGTTTTCCCTGGAGCTCCTAGTGATCCCTGAGGACTGGCACTAGGATTTACGCCAGAATTTTCGCCTGGTTTTTTGCTTGGCTCTGTGCCTGGTTTTATACTTGGCTCTGTACCTGGCTTTATACTTGGCTCTGTGCTTGGTTTTACACTTGGCTTTATACTTGGCTCTGCGCTTGGTTCTATACTTGGCTCTGTGCCTGGTTTTGTACTTGGCTCCGTGCTTGGCTCTGTGCTTGGCTTTACACTTGGCTCTGTGCTTGGCTTTACACTCGGTTCTGTACTTGGCTCTGTTCCCGGATCTGTACTAGGCGAAGCAGTCGGCACTTCTATGGCATTTTCATCTACTGTAATTTTGCAGACCACGTCCTGCCCTGAATAAGTCATGGCGTGGACAATGGTCTCGCCTTCTTTGACACCAGTGATGGTGCCATCCTGGGCTACTTTAGCTATGTTTTTATTTTCGCTGAACCACAAGATCTTTTCTGTAGCGTTTTCTGGTGTTACTGCAGCGGTCAGGATTAAGGTATTGCCAGGTCGCACCACTGCGTTGTCTTTTGCCAGCGTCAGGTCTGTAACCGAAATTTCCGACATAGCATAATCTTTTTTCAGAACAGCATTCTTCACTGTGACTTTCATAGTCAAGGTGTTGGTTCCGTCTACATAATATTCTTTCGGGAAACTGCACCCATTATTACTTCCTGCATTCTTTTTCAGATCTGTAATGCAGTTTGCCGGCTCATACCAGTAATTCAACATGCAGATATCCGGTACCGTCTTTTTCCCGGTAGGTTTGTCGTTAACAAAAGCATCCTCTTCCACATAGGAAAAAGCATTTTTGCTCATGCTGCAGTCATTGCCATTAAATTGCAGGCTTTCCACCTCAAAGAAGGCACTGTTCAGAATAGATGTCTCGGATACGCCCCGTTGCACTGTCACATCCTTGATGAAAAGGGTATTGAGCTTTGACATCTGCTCTTTGGTTCCCGAGAGGGTAATGGTATAATTCCCGCCACCATCTTCGGTCAGTTCCAGGTAGTCGTCTCCCTCCAGCATGTTCCAATCTTCCGCATTCTGGGCATAGAGCCCTGCCTTGAATGTATCAGGCTGCTTTACCTTCACAAGACAATATGCGGATGCGCCGCCAGGCACGGTAGCAGTAATGATACAGGTTCCGGCACCTTTTGGTGTGACGCTGCCT
This sequence comes from uncultured Jutongia sp., assembly GCA_964409845.1. Classification (GTDB taxonomy): domain Bacteria; phylum Bacillota; class Clostridia; order Lachnospirales; family Lachnospiraceae; genus Butyribacter. Next base: position 29,107 of record CAYPEW010000010.1, on the reverse strand, counting down.
TTGTAACTGACATTGGCTACTGTCGGGTCACTGCTTTCCCACCGGATCATATCCTGGGCATCTGCCGGCGTAAGGCTTGCCTGAAGCTTCTGCCCGCCTTCTGCCATATCCAATTCCATTGTCTTTTTGTCCAGAGCAATAGCAGTTGCTGTGCCTTCTTTTTTGTCGTAGCAGCTCATAATGGCAGCAATAATCCCAGCCTGAGTTACCTTATAGTTGCTTCTGTCAAAAAGCCCAAAGCCGAAATCCCCGTTCCAGCCGTTATCCCAGTACACCGGCACGCATCCTGTGTCTATGGCACACCGACACAACGCCTCCGCATAATTCTCACGAAAGCTGTTATTCTCTGGATCTGCTTCGCCAGCTTTTCCTATTCCGGAATCCTTTTTCTTAGATTTATCTATGGACCCGTATTCACCAATCACAACCGGATATCCCTCGTCCGTAAATTTATTCTTGAGCAGGCGGAACTGATCCTGCATTTCATCTTCCTGCCCATAGCCCACTTTCTTTCCAACGGCTCCATCCTCACCCCACTGGGTAATATTGTAGTCCTCCAGTCCACAGAATGCCCATGGATTGTAATAATGTACAGACACCATCAGACGTTTCTGCCCTTCCGGAATGCTGGCATTCAATCCGGTATCTTCTGGTATCTTGAAGCCATAATCTCCTGCCGTGTAATTAATATCTGTGTTGAGACCAGGAATCAGCAACCAGCGTCTATCATTATTTCCTCCGCTACTACGAACAGTATCCACGAAAATCTGGTTGTAAGCGTTGATATTTTCATAGGCTGCACTGATAGCAGCTGTCTTTTTCTCTCCATCAGACATCTCTGCTATCTTTGCTCCAATTTCGTTCATGGACTCAAAAATCAGGTGGTGATCATAATCTTTGAAACGCTCTGCCAACTGAGACCACACTGCTGTATATTTTGCCTTGATAGTCTCCTGATCCTCCGCCTCAGGGAGAAGCCATCCCCCTTTCACGTTGGAGTAACCGTCCCCGTGTATGTTCAGTACAACGTACATATCGTGTTTCATTGCCCAGTCTACGATTTCCTGTACCCGGCCAAGCCAGGTACTGTCGATAGTGTAGTCCGGGCCCTCCCCTATCATAGAGAGATAGGATACAGGGATTCGAATCGTCTTAAAACCTTGTCCCTTTACCAGACGTATCAGACGATCGGTAACTTTTACACCTGTCCAGGCATCCTCTTTCGGAGTACCAGTACCGTCGTTTGCCTCCATCTGGTTGCCCAGGTTCCAACCGGCACCCATGGCTTCCACAATTTCCTGCTGGTTTAGATCCTGGAAAGTACTCTCTGCCGCCTGTACAGTCCGTTCTGCCCGGGGTCCCCCCAGGGGCGGCAAATCCGCCCCCAGAGAGAGTATCAGGGACAGAGCCAGCAGCAATGCCGCATATTTTCTGTTCCTCTGTTTCATGGTTTTCTCCTTTCTCTCCTTGTCTACACCTATTTCACTTTCACAGATTTTACCTTGCTCCAGCTACCGTAGTATTTCTTACCGTTCAAAGTCTTGTAGGCTCTTACCCGTACGAAATATTTCTTCTTGCTCTTCAACTTCTTGATGGTCGTTTTCGTAGTTACTGCCTTTTTCACGGTGTAGGTTTTCTTCCCTTTCTTGAACTTTTTATTCAAGGCTATCTGAACCTGGTAGCCGGTAACACCACTACTCTTCTTCCACTGTACCTGCATGGTTTTCTTCTTCGTGGATTTCACTTTCTTCACTGTAACCTTTTTCACCTTCGGTGTCTGGGATCCTGTGTCAGACTTTGTACCAGGAGCCGTACTTGGCTTCACGCTCGGAGCACTACTCGGTTTCACACTTGGATCGCTGCTTGGTTTTACGCTTGGACTGGTGCCCGGCTCCATGCCCGGATTACTACTTGGTTTCACACTTGGATTGGTACTTGGTTTCGTACTCGGGCTGGTGCTTGGCTCTGTGCCTGGATCACTACTTGGCTTTGTGCTTGGATCAGCAGAAGGTTTTGTGCTAGGTTTTGCACTTGGCTCTGTACCTGTCTTTACCAGTGCAACTACTGCATCCTGTACCTTTTTCTGTGCTGCTTGAATCTGAGAGATAGTACCTGTCTCTTTCAATGCCTCAGCTTCTGCCAGGGCATCCTGCAGTGCTTTCCAGCTATCAGGCGTATAATCGGATTCTTTCAAATCTTTCGTGGCACTTGCGATCGCTGTCTCCAGAGCTGCCTTCGCTTCATCTGTCGGCATCTTCCCCAATGCCGCCACGGCATCTTCCACCTTCTTCTGCGCATCCTCTATCTGGGAAATCTTTCCTGATGCTTTCTTCGCTTCTGCCATGGCATCCTGTAGCAATTTCCAGCTATCCGGCGTGTAGTCAGTCTCTACCAAGGCCCCAGCTGCAGCCACTACCTCATCAAGTGCCCTTTTCGCATCAACCGTGGATTTCAGAGTAAGCCCTGCAAAACCACTTCTGACAGCTTGTATTCCCGCAACGATCTCTGCAGCATCTGCAGTGCCTTCTTCCTCCATCTTCCCTGCGTCTTCCAGGGCATCCTGCAGATTCCACCAGTTGTCATCGTCTGTATCATAGTCTTTTTCTGTATTTTCCTCGGCAAGCAGTTCCTTTACCTGCGCCGTAGTTTCTTGCAGGCACAACATAACACCTTCTGCCAAAGCATTTCTTGCCTCCATCTGACCGATTGCTTTGTCAAAATCTGTCCCATCTGCCCCACTGAGTTCATCCGCATGGGCAAGGGCAGCCTGCAATGCGCTCCAGGTTTCCGTGGTATAATCCGTCTCCACCAGACTGGAAACTGTCTGCTTTTCTTCTTGAAATGCTGCCTGCTGCTCAGTCGCATATTCCTGCGGTTTGCGCAGGATACTCTCTGGCCATTTTTGGTCAGAATCCAGGCTTGCACTGTAAGAATTCAAGGTTTCGTAGGTGTTTCCATCACACAGGACTGCGGCACCTTCCGGTACGCCCAGGAACATATTGTATATGCCCCCCAGACTGTCCACTGTGTACTCCGTTCCTTTGAATACAACGCAAGATAGGCGTGTACACCCTTCAAAGAGACCATAAAGGCTGTGACCACCGATGGCAGTGACGCTCTCCGGAATGACCAGCTGCCGGATGCCAGATCCTTGGAACGCTCCTGCCCCCAGGGTCTCCAGGGAATCAGGAATTTTTAGAGTATGCAGGGACTCACAGGCTCGAAAGGCAGTTTCTCCAATACTTTTAAGCCCGGCAGGCAGGGTAACTTCTCTCAGTTTTCCATTTCCCCCGAAGCAGTATCTGCCAATGGATGTCACACCGTCGGGGATGGTAATCTTTGTCAATCCTTGGTCTGTATATTTATAATCTTGATAGAAGCAAGAATCTCCCAGAGATGTCAAAGTATTCGGGAGAGTAATTTTCGTTAAAGCACGGGTTCCCGAAAAACAACTCGCTCCTAAAGAAGTCACACCCTCAGGAATGGTAATTTCTGTCAATTTGTGACACCCACTAAAACAATAATCCCCCAGAGATGTCACAGTATCCGGAATGGTAAAAGTTGTTAATTTTTCGCATTTCCTAAACCTGTTAGCACCAATTTTTGTGGGTTCCACACCAGATGCCAGTTCCACAGACAAAACTTCAGGATTGACGCCATACCACGGCGGATTCCCCTCATCACTCTCCAGAGCTGCGGTATCGGTAATAGTCAGTACACCGTCATCACTCAGGGAATAGCCTTCCCCCGACCTTGCGTGTATTGAGAAAGACCAGCCGCCAGTGGCACTAAGCCTATCCTCAGTGGCAGCAACAGTTCCCCGCACATAATACTTCCCTGGTTCCGTAGGTGGCTGGGAAGGATCCTCCGCATTGACAGGATTTTCACATGTCTGATCCGTAAAATATTCGTATGTCACTTCTGCGGAAACATTCGTTGTCTGATAAACATATGGAGCGGGAATTGCTGGAAAAACCACATCACTGCAGCGAATACTCAAAGAACCCTCTCTCTTCTTTACCAAAGCAGCAACGGCATCTTCCAGCGCTTTCGCCAGGGTGGCAGCTTCTTCGGTGGTAACATTGTCCCCAGCGTTCTGTGCCGCCTCCAGGGCGGAAGCAACAGAGCTCCATGTGGAATCTGTGTATTCTGCTCCTACAAGTCCTTCTGCAGAAGCGATGGCTGCGTTGAGATTTCCTACAAATGCCATAGCTTCCAGAGCAGCCTGCAAGCTATCCAATGCCCGTCTGGCTTCCTCTGCATCGGTTTCCCCTGTCACTGCTTTTGCATCGGCTAGTGCTGTCTGCAGTGCTGCCCAGGATGCCTTGCTATAGTTACTCTCTTCCGTATATGCCTCTGCTTTTTCAATCACACTAGGCAATATCATCTTACTGTCATAATCTGCCTCTAAATCCTGTAGTACGATGAGCCTGCCTGCATCTATCTGCTTCTTAGCAGATTCACTCGCATATAATTTTTCGAAAATAAGCGGAGAGGCAACGTGTATTGTAATTGGTTCTTTTATCGCCGTATCCCAAAAACTAGCATAAGAACCAGATAATTGAAGTATATCATCTGCACTACCATCAATAATATCATATGGATAAAAATACACTTCTTTTAATACAATGCCATCATCATTTGCCATAAAATTCATTAAATCTCCTGTAAATTTCATAAAACTTTGATTCATAAAATATACTTTCTCTGTGTTTGTATATACTCGTATTCTATTATTTCCAGCCACTGTCCAAAACTTATCTGGAAATACTACATTCTTTGCCACTATATTCAGTCTGCCAGAAATTTCCTTTACTGGTTTCCCTTCAATTTCACTAGGAAATGTTAAAGTATCCTCTGCAATATAATCTGCATAATCACTTGCCAAGCCCGTAATGGAGATATACTCTGAGCCATCCTCATCGGTCTTGACCGAATAGGTCACCGGATACCCCTCTGCCGCCTTAGCTACCTGTCCTCCTGACATAGGCAGCATAGAAATCAAAAGTGCCATAGACAGTATGAAACTTAGCACTCTCCGCTCTGTCATTTTTCTTTTTGTTTTCATTTGCAAATCACTTTCCTCCTTCTCCTGGTGAATGAGAACTACGAATAAGCACTTTCCCATTCTTTTGTCATTTTCTTTTCCATATCCACCCTATCTATGTACGCTCTCCCTATACCTCCTTTGCTATATAAGTATGTCTATTGACATCCATCTCCTTTCCTTGTAGCACTGACACAGCACCACAATTATTGTAAACATTCGTTTACCATTAAGTTAACACTTGTATACCACAATGTCAATAGTAAAAAATGGAAAGAAAAGTAACAAATGGTAATAGACATTGCCCCGGCAGGGCAAATTTTGTCTATCCGGACATATTGATTATTTGCTGGCGAAACAGCAGGAGTAAACGACTAATGATTGACGGATAACAGAAAATTATCATTTTACAAATCGGCTATGAATGATAACTAGTAGATAAATAGGAAAATTTACTTTTGACTACATAAATCAAGAGACCTATTTTGGGCAAAAAAAGAATAGCATTTCCCATAAAAAGAAATACTATTCTTATGCAATAAAGAATGAAATAATATAAAAAATATTTCACGAGCTATTTATAATTCATGAAAACACGCTCTTTCCTGGATAGTATGTAGTTTTATCTGGCATGACCAGCATTGAGCAACTGCATAAGTCCATCCTGGAGAACCTGGGAACAATTTACCCCTCGTTTTTCTGCCAGTGTTGCCATCCATGCAGGAAGAGAAACATTTTTCCGAACTGCTCTGGTGTCGGTTGCCGCACGATATGCGAATGTATCAATGCAGATAATTGAGCAGGTTGCATTTTCTGGAATATCAAGCTTACGTTGTGGAGTGGCAGTCGGAATCTCGTCTCCTTCGTCTTCTGCTACCACAAGCCATCCACTGGCAGCATCTGTAATCATTTCGATTGCGTTGTCAATACTGTCTCCAGTGGTAATACATCCAGGAAGGTCAGGGATACGGCAATAATATTTGGTGCCGTCCTCATTTGGTACAAATATCGCAGTATAGATATATTTCATAAGTCAGACTCCTTTGCTGGCGACAGGGATGCTTTTACCTCCCGCACTTTTTGATTTCTTTGCGTATGTAGCGGAGATCATCTTCATCAAAGTGTCCACGTTTCAGTGGGATGGAATACCTTGTTTCCGGATTGTAATAGATATCGTGATTCCCTCCACTCCGTTTAAATCGATGCACTCCCTACTTCAAATGCACTGATTTTGCCAATGCAATCATCTGCTTTTTGGTATATCTCTCTGCATCAAAGAAAAATACATATCCCAGAGGTTCCTTTTCTTCTATTTTCTTTTTATCCAGCACATGAATAACCCAACACTTCCGACCAGATAAGGCTTCCACTGTCTCCTTTTTCGTCAAATCCCTTGCCTCATTCTGACTATACCAGTTTGGACGGTTGAACTCACCTTCTGCAAGCGGTGTATAAACCACCCCTTGAAGCGATGTTACATTTTCACATCCATCAATCCTCTGCAGTTTACCACCTTGAAACTCTCTCGTCTCTCTCGTAAAATTATTGGTATATTGATTCCCAGATATAACCACCATTTTATCTTCTTTGTCATAAACAAGCCTTGACTTCATCAAACCGCCAGTACTATTCCACCAGAAGCGCAATATCCCTCCAGCAGGAACACTATATAGCCCATATTTTTCTTTTTCATCTCTGCAAAACAGCCTGCCGATCCCTCCCGCAACACCCACATTATAGCTATCCTTTGTCTCCAACAGTTTCTCTGGCAAGGTATAGGATATCTCCTCATCTAAAATCCTGTCATGGTGCAAAAAAATATCGAGAGAAACTAATAAATCCTCAGATCCATTTTCATTTCTAGCATAGATCTTTTTATCTTCCCCTGTTTCCTTATTTTCTAACCACATCTCGCTTAATTTTTTCTTATAATATGATACGCATAGCCGATAATCAATTCCCTCATAAGGCAGTATTCCTTCAAAGGCTCTGCTGTCATCATAATACTCTTTAGTAACTTCCGATATATTATCATATTTCAAAATTTTCTTAATGCTCCATTTGGAAAGTTCTTCATTATGATAACTGTCCAGCAATTTTTCCATCGTAAGTTCCGAAGACTCCTTCTCCAAGGCAGGCACCGTTTGTTCCGCAGCTTCCTCCGTCCCGGCTCCCACAGCATCTTTCGTCCCAGCACTGATAGGCGCTTCCGTCAGTTCTTCTTTTGCCTCCTGATGCTGGACTCCCGTCTCGGAAACCTCCCCCTGCTGCTGGCTCTCCCCCTCTGGATTCGCCTCCGCCTTAACGCCCGTAAATGTGGAAACACTTACCGCAGCGATGACTAGGGCTGTCACCACGGTTGCCGCAATGCCGCTCCTCTTTCCTCTCTTTACCAGATAAATCCTCTTCTTCAGCTCTGATTTCTTGATACTCATCAACGTTGCTGTATGGAACAGATTTCTTTCCCTGCCCAGCTGCACCAGGGACAGCAGACTGTTGCCATAGGAAATCCGCTCCTCCTGGTCCATCTGTCCTGTTACACTGCTGTCACAGGCATATTCGCAATCCCTTTTAGAACAGAATGCCGCCACCCATACCAAAGGGTGGAACCAATATGCCGCCACCAGCAGATTCCGCAGGTATCCCCACCAAATGTCTCCGTGTTTTTTATGGACATTCTCATGCAGCACGGCATGAGCCACCAGCTTCTCCTGCTCGATAATTTCTTCCGGGATATAGATATCCAAAGTAAATCCACTGCTCCGGAATAAAAGCGGTGTGGAAATCCCCCTGACTTTGTATGCCTTCTGTCCGCAAACCGTGATTTCCTCCCGGCATTCGGTCAGTCTTCTCCGAAAACGCCTTTCAGAAATCACCTGTATGCACAGCAAAAGCAAACTTCCAAATAGCCAGACATACCCGGCTATGTTCGCCAGGGGGCTTGTAGAAAATTTAATAAACTGCCACCCCCCCCCCCGAACTTTTTGTTACATATCTCAACCTCTTGTATTTCCGGCTTTTCACCGCTCATCGCATCGGTCTGGGACATGCCAGTATTTTGTTCTTCCGTTTCCTTTTCTGCCTGCCACACTGCTCCTTTTTTTGCTTCCGACTTTTCCAGAAGATAATCCTCCGTTTTCTCTCCCGAAAGCTTCTCCGGCTCTCTGGCAGAAGTGTTCTCTGCTTCCTCCCCAGAATATCTAGGAAGTTCCTCCGGCTGCCCGGTCCTGTCATTTTCCCAATAGGATGCCAGCCCTGCCGCCAGATTCATCACACTGACAGAACTACCTATCCAGGGCTTTTCTATTCCTGCCACCTTCTCCAAAAGAAACTCCGGCGCCGGCATAAGTAGACGCACCGCTACCACCAGCCACAGGGCATAGAGAAAACCATTGCCCACTTTCCCCCGGAGCATCTTCCGAAGCAATAAAATCACGAGAATTAAAACACTTGATGTCAGCAAAGCACTAATCAATGTCGCCACTCTCCCCATCATTTAATATTCTTCTTAGTTCCTCTAATTCTTCTCTGCTGATTTTTTCCTGCTTTACCATCGTGGTAAGCATCAGACCCAGACTGCCCTTGTACACTCTGCCTAGAAATTCCTCCGTCTCCTGCAGCACTGCCTGATCCTTTTCTACAATAGGAAAATAATGCTTTGCCCTTCCAATAACCTCATAGGACACCGCCTTCTTTCCTTCCATCCGTTTAAGCATCATGATAATAACATGCCGGTCCCAATTGGTAATCCCCTGGAAACTCTCCACCAGCTCTGCAATTGTTCTGGGATGTTTGTCCCACAACATATCCATAATGCGCCACTCCGCATTGGACAATCCTATTTTTTGTCCATCCTGCTTTTTCTCCATCAGTGAACCTCCCTTTATCCGTAAACAATCGTTTACTACACAGTAGCACCTATAAAGAAAAATGTCAACCAACAAAAAAAGGAAAATAGGAAAACCATAGCGCTAAGACAGCTGCCCCCTGAACTTTGGAGGGGCTATCCCCCCCTACTTCAAATGCACAGATTTTGCCAATGCAATCATCTGCTTTTTGCTATATCTCTCTGCATCAAAGAAAAATATATACCCCAGAGATTGCCATTCTTCTATGTTCTTTTCATCCAGCACACAGATAACCCAAAACTTCCGACCAGATAAGGCTTCCACAGCCTCCTTCTTCGTCAAATCCCCTGCTTCTTTCTGACTATACCAGTTTGGAGCGCCGAACTCCCATTCTGCATCTGGGTTAAAAACCAGCCCCTGAAGCGATGTCACATTTTCACATCCATCAATCCTCTGCAGCTTGCCACCCGAAAATTCTCTCGTACTATTATTGGTATGTTCATTCTTGAACAAATCCACCATTTTATCTTCTTTGTTATAAACAAGATTGTATGACTTCATCAAACCGCCAGTACTGTTCCACCAAAAGCGCAATAGCCCTCCAGTACGAACACTATATAGCCCGTGTTTTTCTTTTTCATCCCTGCAAAACAATCTGCCGATCTTTCCCCCACCTACATTATAGCTGTCCTTTGTCTCTAGGAGTTTTTCTGGCAAGGTATAAGATATCTCCTCATCTAATATATTGTCATGGTGCAAAAAATCATCAAGAGAAACTAATGTACTCTCATATCCATCTGCATCAGCCGAAACATAAAAGATTTTATCTTCCCCTGTTTCCTTATTTTCTAATCTCATATCTTCTAACTTTCCCTTATAATAGGATACGAACAGCCGGTAATCAATTCCCTCATAAGACAGTATTCCTTCAAAGTCTCTTTTTTCTTCAAATTTTTCTGGTAACAGGATTTCCGATATATTTTCATATTTCAAAATTTTCTTGATGGTCCATTTGGAAAGCTCCTCATTATGATAACTGTCCAGCAATTTTTCCATCGTAAGTTCTGAAGACTCCTTCTCCAAATCAGGCACAGTTTGTTCCGCGGCTTCCTCCGTCTCGGCTCCCACAGCTTCTTTCTTCCCGGCACTGATAGCCGCTTCCGTCGGTTCTTCTTTTGCCTCCTCCTGCTGCTGGCCTCCCGTCTCGGAAATCTCCCCTTGCAGCTGGCTCTCCCTCTCTGGGTTCGCCTCCGCCTTAACACCCGTAAATGTGGAAACACTTACCGCAGCGATGACTAGGGCTGTCACTACGGTTGCCGCAATGCCGTTCCTCTTTCCTCTCTTTACCAGATAAATCCTCTTCTTCAGCTCTGATTTCCTGATACTCATTAACGTTGCTACGTGGAACAGGTTTCCTTCCCTTCCCAGCTGCACCAGTGATAACAGACTGTTGCCATAGGAAATCCGCTCCTCCTGGTCCATCTGTCCTGTTACACTGCTGTCACAGGCATATTCGCAATCCCTTTTAGAACAGAATGCCGCCACCCATACCAAAGGGTGGAACCAATATGCCGCCACCAGCAGATTCCGCAGGTATCCCCACCAAATGTCTCCGTGTTTTTTATGGACATTCTCATGCAGCACGGCATGAGCCACCAGCTTCTCCTGCTCGATAATTTCTTCCGGGATATAGATATCCAAAGTAAATCCACTGCTCCGGAATAAAAGCGGTGTGGAAATCCCCCTGACTTTGTATGCCTTCTGTCCGCAAACCGTGATTTCCTCCCGGCATTCGGTCAGTCTTCTCCGAAAACGCCTTTCAGAAATCACCTGTATGCACAGCAAAAGCAAACTTCCAAATAGCCAGACATACCCGGCTATGTTCGCCAGGGGGCTTGTAGAAAATTTAATAAACTGCCACCCCCCCCCCCGAACTTTTTGTTACATATCTCAACCTCTTGTATTTCCGGCTTTTCACCGCTCATCGCATCGGTCTGGGACATGCCAGTATTTTGTTCTTCCGTTTCCTTTTCTGCCTGCCACACTGCTCCTTTATCTGCTTCCGACTTTTCCAGAAGATAGTCCTCTGTTTTTTCTCCCGAAAGCTTCTCCGGCTCTCTGGCTAAAGTATTCTCTGCTTCCTCCCCAGAATATCCAGGAAGTTCCTCCGGCTGCCCGCTCCTGTCATTTTCCCAATAGGATACCAGCCCTGCCGTCAGATTCATCACGCTGACAGAGCTACCTATCCAGGGCTTTTCTATTCCTGCCATCCTCTCCAGAAGAAACTCCGGCGCCGGCATAAGCAGACGCACCGCTACCACCAGCCACAGGGCATAAAGGAAACCATTGCCCACTTTCCCCCGGAGCAACTTCCGAAGCAATAAAATCACGAGAATTAAAACACTTGATGTTAGCAAAGCACTAATCAATGTTGCCACTCTTCCTTTCATTTCATATTTTTCTCAGGTTTTCTAATTCTGCTGATCGTCCTCCATCAGCGAACTTCTTCCTGTTCGTAAACAACCGTTTACTAAACAGTAACATCTGCAAAGAAAAATGTCAACCAACAAAAAAAGGAAGAATTATGTCAGATCCTATTACAACACCAAAAATGATATCTATTTCTGCTCCTCGTCCTGCCCCTGCTCTGTCTGATTGTCTCCTGTATTTTCAAACCACCAGCTGAATGCTGCAACTCCAAGAATCACTACGCCTACACCAATTAATAAAATAGTAGTTGTCGTCATATTTTTCTCTCCTTATTATATTTTCTATATTTTTAACAAGTAATTATTTAATCATCGAAATATAAACAAGCAAAAGACAACCTCGAACTGCATTTATAATAATCTATGCATGCCAAATAAATACCTGTCCATATTTCAGGTCACACGAAAAAAAGGTAACTTAAGAAATGGCTTATGAATCTAAACCTTTTTCTTGAGTAACCATATCAAATATGCTGTTATTTAACCTTTGGAACCGTCCTGATGGTGGATATACTCGATGATCAACCGGGCACTGTGCACTAAATCACAGCACTCATACATCCAAGTATCCAAAAATTGACAATGAGAATAACCGGAGTTTATCCACCCGGCTAATGCAGAAAAAGCGCATTTAGAACTGCTGCGCTGTCGTATTGACCTAGTACTTAATCTGGCTTTTTGCGCAATCTGCCGCAGCATACCACGCATATTCAGGATCTCCAGCTGTTCTGAACCACAGACATCCGGTTGTAGCTGTGAACCTTCTAAAGACTGGACAATCGTATGCTGTGCAGAATTCTTGGTACGACAAAATAGAGAATAGGTATCCGTAGAATAGGTACATATTCCCGAAAATGCAACCACGATTGCCAGTAATAACTGGAAGTAATTCCATTTCCTTGCCGATTTCATAGTTTTCTTCACTCCGTTTTGGTTTGCACAGTTATAAACATTTTCCATCGCTACGTATGCAGATTCAATGATAGAAATTCAGTGATAGAATAACACGTCTCAGGGGGATTTTCAAGCCAAATCCCCCTGGTAATACCTGTATCTTATATACAAAAAAGAAATTCTGTATATATGTAATAGTTTTGTTGGTAAGTTGAGCCAGTTTATTTTGATAGATTGCCAAGACTTCTATGTCCGATTTTGGTGGCTGAATGTCCGGTTTTTGATGTTCCTGAAATATACCACGAATGTGCATTGACCTATTGTGCAATGCATTTTCTGAAAGTAACATAGCAATACGAAGGGATACCTTATCTGTCCCCTATCCGAACAATACAAAATACTGTTTGTGTGCCCCCTACTGTTGACGAATCCTAGCAGCATACATAGGCTGTTCTTCTGTAGGAATTTTCAAGGCATCCATAGCCTGATTAAGGCTGAGTTTCATAGTATCCATGATGTTACGGATTCCATCTTCAATTCCTTTCTCTATCCCTTTCTCTATTCCTTCTTCCATCGCTTCTTCTCTCCAAACTTCCATTGCTTCATCCAAATCGAATTCATAATTCCTCATATTCACTACCTCCTCCGCACTCAATTTTTCTAAAAAACTCCTAAATAATTCTGAGCCCACAAAGTTATGGATATAGTCTTCAACTGCATCAATACTGATTTTTCCATCAATGATATTATTTTTTACGAAACGAAGAAAATTATAATATCCTCCCAATGTATTTTGAGTAGTCTGCATCTCTTCTTCACAGATTATCCGAACCCTTACCTCTAACGAAACTTCTTCTGATTCCACCATTCCATAGGCATCCGATAATCTCAGTTCCTTGTGATACCATGGTGTTTTACCGGTATATACCACATAGAACTCTGGCTTAGGAATCAAAATCCGCTTCTCCCTATACAGTTTTTTCTTAAAAGATGTTATGATTTTTTCATATTCATCTGCCGCATAAAACAGCATACGAAGCGGCATATTCTCGTTAATGGTAGACTGATGTTCCACTAGTACAATCAGTCGGTCTCCTACCCGAAAAGCAATATCATTATGTCTCTGTGCAAGAAAAATATTGTCCAATGTAATTAGTTCAATCTGATCCACTGTAATTCCACGGTTTCTATCTTCCGGATGCAGCGCAAAATATAAATCCAATATACGCTCTGGGTCTGAATACAGACTACTAAAAATAGTATCCTGATGATTCCGCAGTATCTGTTTTTTTAATTTTTCTACAAGATTTTGACGACATTTTTCCTGTACCAGCGTATTTTCTTCTCCCATATCTTACCCCCATTATATGAAAATGATTTCTAAAATGCAACGATGGAATTTAGCTTTCCATCACTATACTGTGCGATGGGTAAGAATACAATAGAGTTTCATAAAATGCCATGTTCATTCATGCAGATTTCAACATTTGACATGCTGAAAAGTGGCATTTTAACATTGGCTCTCCTTCCTCAATAATTTTCAGAAGATAATGTTTACCGTCTGCCTAACGATAAAACATCTCCACATTCCTCCGAAACAACTTTGCCGGACGATGCCCCGCCCCTTCCAGAATCTGATCAGTCTCCACAACATAAGGCATCATTTTTCTCCGAAAATTGGCAACCAGCAGCTTCTGATCCAAAATAATTTCAAATGCTTTTTGTAACTCTGTGAAGGTAAACAGTTCTGGCATTAAATCAAAAACAATTTTACCGTCTGCTTCTGCCTGCCGCCGCAAAGCTAGAATAGCACAACTAATAATTTTTGCATGATCAAATGCAAAACCATTATTTTTGATAACCTCATAAGAAACGGTTTCGTGGTAATTCTTAAATTCCTTTATCTCACGGACAACGGCAGATAAAGATTCTGAATCTTCTGCTGCCACAGATGCCATCTCCCCCTTACACGAAACATTTCCCAGATTAGTCGCTGCAATATCTGTATTTTTTAACGTTATATAATATTCATTTTCAAGCAGAGCAGTCGATTCCTGAATACGTTTTTTCTTTTGTTTAATCTCAAAATCCACATCAAACCATCTGGCTTCCCAGGCATCTGTATCTGCCTTCAAATCAGACTTTTCCCCATCCATCAGAGCCAAAAAAGTATGAGAAATAATCCATCCCCTGGGATCCCGATTGGCATCTCCATAAATTCCACACAAACTTAAATATACATTCTTCACATGGGTTTCTTCAAATAATTCCCGCCTTGCCGTCTCATACACGTCTTCTCCGCTCTGACAAAATCCTCCCGGCAAGGCCCAACAGTCCCGATAGGGATAGGCAGCTCTTTTTATCAACAATATTTTCAATTTCTTTTCCGGTGATTTCCTGTAATTTTCTACAGACTGCACCATTTCCTTATCCGTCTGATTTCTTTTACCCATAATGGAAAACACAGCGATATCAGTAGCAATAGATGGTCTGTCGAACTGTGTAATATCGTACTGGCTTAAATATTCCTTTTCTTCCTCACTCATATGGTAATCTGCCATGATTTGTCTCCATCCTCTCATAACATTTTAAACCACCAGCCTTCCTCTCCTGCCAGCAATCCGTATCGCAATTTCCGTTCCGGCATGAAAAGATATGGCATCCTCCTCAATACCATCTGAAAAAACAACACCATTATTTGGCATTTTAGAAATAATACGAAACTCATCCTCTGCTTCAATTTTCCCAAATACAATTCCTGCCTGTGTTGTCCGGCTGGGATAGGGTTCTCTCACCACAAAGGTCAATCGACTATCATCCCAGGCAAGTGGCTTATCTACTATCTTACCACAGCCAAAGAATTCTGTCATTCGTTTCGCCTGCGCCATCACAGACTGGTACCAACCTGTGGCACCCAATCCTGTTGAAATAATAATTCCACTGGAAGACTGATTTTCCTTTTCTCCATTCCACATAATATCATAACGAGCGGAAGTATGTGTTCTACATCCCACAAAAAAATCATTTACCGCTAACATACTCTGTCCATCTTTTGTCACAGCCTCCGCCATGGTAATCTGCCGTTCCCGATATTTTCTCTGAATTACTTTCGGCAAAACTTCTTTCAACTGTCCTGCCTCAAAGGGAAGCAGAACTCCATCCCACCTGGCAGTATCCGGATTAATTCCCAACAATGGCTGCCCATCTAAATATTTCATCACATTGGCGACCAGACCATCCTGCCCCACTGCGATGACAATATCCTGCTTTCCAAAAATCATATTTGGTACAAATTGTCGTTCAATCTCCTGTACTCTGGCAAAATATTGTGCCGTATCCCGAACCATTTCCAAAACTTGATGATACTGCCGATCCTCTGCAATATAATCCGAAAAGTCCACACCCATATGTTCTATGTAGAATTTTGCCTGTTCCTCCGTATTATACTGATGTACCAACTCCTGCAATCTGGTCTTCCTACTAATAATCACAATTTTGTGCATTCCCCGTTCCATTATTATCCTACCCTTCATTCGTCAAGGTCTCTAACAAATCTGGAGATACATTCAGTACCCCGATCTTATCCGCCTTATCTCCTATTTCCACAAATGCTTTCGCAATCAAAGCCTTACTGTCCATACCGCTGGCTGCCAATGCCTTGACAATCTCCGTATCAATAGTGGCAAAGGTTTTTAATAGCACTGCAGAATCGTAGGCTTTGGCATCTGATTTTTTCTTTTCGTTTTCCGTCTGCAGCTCCACCAGCCTGCGGTTCTCCTCCTCTAATCGGATATCATCCTGTAATTTCCTGGCATCCAACTCCGCCTGTTTCTCTTGCACCAGACGCTTTGTCTCCATTTCCTTTTCCCTCTTTTCCTTCTGTTTTTCCGCAATCTTAATTTCTGTATTTAGTTCATTTTCTGTCACCATGCGTTCCTGCTCTATCGCTGCATTCCTTCTCTTATAAATTGCATCATCCTGCAGCTTCAAGATTTCTTCTCTGGCAGCTGCTTCCAATGCTTTCTGTGTATCAGGTTTCGCCAAAATTCCCAAGATAGTTACGGAAACCAATTCCAAACCAAATTCCCGGATCGTCTCATCCCGCCTCATACATTCCCGCAAATCTGCTGCCAGGGCATCGCCAGAAACAATCGCTGTCCGCACATCCTTGGTACTGATAAATTTCGTCGCATATACTTTCGCCATATTCATAATCCGCTTAGACATTTTCTGCTTTGCCTCTGCTAATACCGCCTGGTTTTCCTTCTTACTTCCTTTATAAGAAAAATCCACCATTCTGGCAGCTCTTTCATAATCAGTAATCGTATAGGAAATATCCCCCTGCACACTGACATCCTGAAAATCAGATGTCTTAATACTGTCAAACGCAAAGGAGGTATCAAATGCCGTCGCTGGTATCACTATCATGCTGGTAGTCAATGTATTATAGAAAAAAGATAATCCCAAGCCCTCCTGTACCACCTGTCCCTGCTTTACTTTCATTACATATTCCGTTGGTTCAAACTTTTTGTACTGAATTCCCATAATAATCTCCTCCTTTTTGTTAGTAGCATTATGATAATATGTATTGATTGTCTTTTATGTTACTATCACTTTGATAATATGTCAAGCATTATTTCAAATAATTTGTAACAATTGAATAAAGAATAAAAAAGCGGTTAAATACCGAATCACTTGAAACAAGTAAAACTATCGATATTAACCGCTTTTTTAATAACTATCCACTCTGTGATCTCGCACTTCCAGCGTCACAACGCTTACATGCCAGTTTCGCTTCCTGCTCACGCCTTATCCGCTGGAATAAATCCGTCAAAAATAAAGACATGAAAGGAATCTCTTGCCTGCTCCAACTCCTCTGGACTACGAACTGTCCACGCCACCAATTCCGTATGGTACAAATGACGGCAAATCTGTAACGATAATTGATTGGCATATTTGTAATTATAGGCAATAAAATCCGGTTTGGCATAAAAATTCGTCAACAAATTCGTCATTCCAATCTTCACATACCATGGTTTATCATTCTCATGCATCCAGAAATTAGTAGACAACTGCCCCCGTATAATCTCCGAATCATGCCTACGATACCAATAGAGCACCCGGGGATCAAAGGACTCTACACAATATTCCCCCTGATATCCTTTCATTTGTCTGGACAATTCCTTTGCCGTACGAATAGGATTCCCCTCTGGTTTAACCTCTATTATCATCGGAACCCTTCCCTCAACAACTTGTAACACTTCTTCCAACAATGGAATTTTTTCCTGTGTGTCCAACAAATGGTACTGACAAAATTCTCGATAATTACATTTCCAGACTTTTCTTGCTACACCGCACATTCGTTTTAAGGATTCATCATGAAATACCACCAGCTTACCATCCGCTGTCAGCTGCACATCCAGTTCAATGCCATAGCCTCCATCAACTGCACGACGAAATGCCTCCAGAGAATTCTCCGGTGCCTCTGCCTTGTCAAATAATCCCCGATGTGCAATATACACTTTTTCATATGCCTGCATTCTGGCTGTTCTGCTATGATTGGGCTTTAAACACAACAGATACAACACCAGCACAAAACCTAAAAATAATACGAAAACAAAAAAGTTCATGTCTGCTCTCCCTGGACCGTTCCAAACTATTTTCATACCCGTGAAACGATTACGGAAGAACCTAATTCTCTTATCCCAAGGGCTGGTTAATCTTACCAATTTGATTAACCATAAGATTTACTTCCTGCTGAAGTTTATCCTTTTTCTCCTCCTTGAGAACTTTCTCCTCCTCTTCCACATCCATTTCACTGTTTGCAATTTCTGTTTTATTCGTTAATGCAATACTTAATCCAAATGCATTCACACCACCATCTGTAATCATAATATTACCTCCTGTTCTTAGATACCTGACTCAGAATTTCATGGAAATAAACCAATATTCTTTATTAGTATCAACCAACAGGAATTTATTATGCATTTACACTTTACCAAATATTATTTCTAAAACATTCAAACCAAAAACAACTAATGATTTAATTACTCCTTCCGTTAAAATCTGCATTATACCTTGCCTTCAATTGCAATACTCAGCAATTTCCCTCCAGACATTAACTAGCCGTTCCAGATTCCACGCCGCATTTGCCGGACTGGTGGAAGGCAAGCACACCGCTTCTATCCCTGTCTCTGGAAATATGTATTTTCGATACAACTGCTCCGCTTTCCTTCCATTGACATAAATTTGACGAATTACCGCTCCGTTCAATATCTCAGACAGATCATTTGCCACTACATTCTTAATGCTGCTGTCTGATGATCCCGTAATGGTACAGGACTGTATCACATCCCAGACTGCAATGTGATTTTTTAACAGAAAAGCTTTCTTTTCCTCTATCGTTTGCGGTACATCCTGATCGGTAACTGCTGCCAGCACTTTCCAAAAACGGTTCTGTGGATGCCCATAAAAGAATCCGCTTTCCCTGGATTTTACCGAAGGAAAACTGCCCAATATCAATATTTTAGAATTGGCATCATATACTGGCTCAATTGGATGCTCTATCATAGTTTACCTCATTTCTACACTGATTTTCACACAGAATACAAAATCCTTTTCCATATAGTATTCTATTCTGGAAAAGGATTTCGTATTTCATTATTTATCATTACGCTGTACATTTCTGCTTTGCATTCCCTGCCACGCAGGCAGAATATTTCTTCATCAAGCCGATTCCTAATGCATATGGCCCTGTGTGCACACAAATTGTCGCACCAATCTGCATCAGGCTGGAGCCTTCCGTTACACCCATTTCTGCCAATTGTGCATCCACCAGTTTCTGGAATTCCTTTCCCTCTTCCTCATCATATCCAAATCCCAAATAATAATAGTAATCCTTCGGATTCTCCCCACTATTCTCGAAATGGTTCTTCATGATCTCAATTACTTTCAGCATAGACTTCTTGCGGCTGCGTGCCACTCCGGAAGATTCTATCTCTCCATCCTTTAAAGTAATCATAGGCTTCAACTTTAACATGGTACCTGCCATACCAGCCAGTTTTCCAATACGTCCACCATGCTGCAAATAATCCAGATCTCCCACGGTAAAGAAAATCCTGCCGCTCTCTCTCATTTTTCCTGTTGCAGCCTCAACTACCTCTTCATAGGAATATCCGGCTATTTTCATTTTGGCAGCCTCAATCACATGAATTTCCTGCATAACCGTCGCTCCCATAGAATTAATCACGGTAATTTTGGCATTTGGATAATCCTCCTCTATGATTTCCTTGGCATTAATAGCTGAATTATAAGAGCCACTCAGTGAAGTTGTAATAGTAAAGCAAATCACTCCACGCCCAGCTTCCACATGAGGCATAAAAGCATCTACATAATTTTGTACCGAAGGCAGTGAAGTCTTAGGATATGTCTTTGGATCATGAACCATCTTTTCATACACTTCCCGGATACCAATTTCGTCAATCTCCTTATAGTAATTACTGTCATCAAAAGATACATAAAAAGGAACAACCTGTATATTATACTCTTTACGTAAATCCATTGTCAGATCACATGCGCCATCACTCATTACTTGATATTCCATAAGACACCTCATTTCTGATTTTGTAATGCAGTATCACTAATATAGCTAAATATCTATGATTTTACTTACATAATATAAAAATCATTCCATATTTAACTGCTTTGATAAATTTACTGCACAAAAATCAAAACACATAGTTTTCATAACCACATTATATCATGCCCAAAACTTCTGTCAATAGTAATAAGTATTAAATTAAAAAACTGGAAATCGGGAAACATACATTTTTAAAAAAATATGGAAAAATATTATTTTATATATATTTTCAATATTTTTTCCAAATTATTTGACAAGGAGCGGAAATAATGATAGACTACTCTATACAAATTCCCATGAGGGAGTAGCAAGCGTATATCGTAGCAAGTCAACATACTGACCTTTTGGTCTGGCTTGTTTTAAATTGCGAGACTCATGTATAGCGGAAACTATGCATGAAGTCTATATATTTGTAGAAAATATAGAACCAAGTGTAGCATGAAGCTATACTTGGTTTTTTATTTCAAAACAAAGGAGGAAGGAAAGATGAATTGGAATTTATTATTTTTCTTCAATAGTGTATTACTCGGTGTCGGACTTGCCATGGACGCCTTTTCTGTATCCCTGGCAAACGGCTTGAATGAGCCGGCTATGAACAAGAAAAAAATGTGTGGAATTGCTGTAATATTTGCTTTTTTCCAAGGAATCATGCCCATCATTGGCTGGATCTGTGTACACACGATACTTCAATATTTTAAGATATTTGAAAAATGCATTCCCTGGATTGCATTACTATTGCTTCTATTCATTGGTGGTAAAATGCTGATCGAAGGAATAAAAAGTAAAAAAGATGACACAGAAGTATCCAAAGTAGGTATAGTCGCCCTTTTGGTACAGGGGGTAGCTACTTCTATTGATGCGTTATCTGTGGGATTTACCATTGCAGAATATAATTTCATCATGGCATTCGTTTGCGCATGCATCATTTCTGTAGTTACCTTCTTAATTTGTTTCGCCGGTCTGATCATTGGCAAAAAATTCGGTACAAAATATGCCCGTAATGCAACAATATTTGGTGGTGCTGTCTTAATTGTAATTGGATTTGAAATATTTCTTACAGGAATCTTCGCATAAAAAAATGTGCTCAACTATTAAGTATCGCAAATGTATTTTGCAATGTTATCAACTTTGCGATCTTATACTACCTCGTTATTTTTACGGTTTGCATCTTCCACAAGACTCATATCCCTGTTGTACCAAAGTATCTCTAGATTCCGTTACTTCTTTCCGGTTCTTCGCCAAGATATCTTTGACACTGGAACAGGATGGATCGTGAAACTTTTTTGTATTTGTATTGACAATATATTCCTTCTTCTCTCCTTCTGAAATTTCATCACTACCAGTTAATTTTTCATTCTTCTTGTCCTTTGATGTATTCTTGTTATTCGCCTTTTGGGACTGTCCATCTTCTGACACACCAGCACCGCTCTGTATCTCCTCAGCCGTGTCTGTCTGCTCACTCTCCCCGGTTTTATAATCAATCTTTATTCCCGGTTGCACATTATACGCAAAAATATTAAAGCAAATTCCTTCTCCCTGGTCTTCTACCGAATACCCCTCCATCTGGACACCCTCTGCCACCAGATTGTCCCCTTCATACTGGGGTGTCACACGATATAACACATGATTTCCGGTATCTTGCACATAATCTGCCACCTGATCCTCAAAAGGAAGCATTCCCTCTATATTCAGATAACGGGTTCCTGTAATCAAATTCTTTTCGTTTGCATTCTCTCCAGCCAGCTGATATCCAATCAAATGACAACGGTTATACAAATATTTTCCGTCCACAATATCATATTTTACTGTATGCCAGCCGCTGGGTTTTACCTGACCGATTGCTCCCCGTTTTTCTGTGGGCATAATCTCCTTACAGATATTTGCAAATGCCACGCCACATCTGCCCAAAGAATCTAAGGGAGCATATTCTTCAAATGCCTTCGTATTCTTCTTTTCCTTCTCCGTGAACTCCGGCTCATTATCGTGAATAACTTCGTATGGTTCATTGTCATAGCCATTGTTTTCTATGACCTCTGCTGCCCTCTCTTGTTTATCCAAATCAGTAACACTGCATCCGGATAAAGCCAATACTGCACTTAATAATAAAATCCAAATCATATTTTTATATTTCATATGAATCCTCTTTTCTTCACTTACGTATTCTCTATTACAATAATAGCACCATTACCAGAAATCTCCCTCCAGTATCACATATCTTTGTAATAATAGCATATACGCTTTACTTCCTCAAGATTGGATGGAATTGTGATACAATAAAATCCCCCTTTCACATATTATTTTGCCATATCTCGTAGCTTTCTATGGGATATTTTAATTTAAATTTCAAAAAACGCTTGACATTTATGACAAAACGTCATAAACTACTATACATAGTTAATGACAATTTGTCACAAACCATAGGTCGCAATAACAATCTCCTGCTAAGCATCTTTTGACGATGTCGTTGCAAATGAGAATGGCGATCTCCACATCGAACACAACAGCCACATCAAAAAGGAAAGGAAGATCATGAAAAGAAATAGCAAAGGGCAAACACTAGAAGAATTTCTCGCCGCCTACAAACCCGGCAACTACAAAAATCCCTCGGTGACAGTAGACATGTTGATTTTTGGAATCAGTCCGGCAAAGGATAAACTTAAAATCCTGCTGATTAAACGCAAGGATCACCCTTACATCGACTGCTGGGCTTTTCCGGGAGGATTCATTAACATTGACGAATCTGCCTACACTGCTGCATGTCGGGAATTAGAGGAAGAAACCGGGCTGACAGATGTATATATGGAACAGCTTTATACTTTCAGTCAGCCGGATCGGGATCCCCGCACCCGGGTCATTGACATTGCCTACATGGCTCTGCTGCCGGTAGCTGCTGTTACCGCAGGAGATGACGCACAAGACGCAGCATGGTTTGACGTTACTATGACAAATAGTACCTTGTTGATTGAAAATTCAGAGAAGAATATTTCCATTCAATATCATCTGGAAAACAGGGATTTCAAGAACGGAATACTAACCATTTCAAATCAGGTACCTGTTTTGGAATCGGAGGATGCACTTGCTTTCGATCATGCGGAAATATTATACGAGGGCATCCAGAGACTGCGCAACAAAGTCCGTTATACGGATATTGCCTTTAATCTGCTGCCGCAGGAATTTACCATGCCAGAAGTCAAAGCAGTATACGACCTCATACTGGGTACGAACCTTTATCTGAAACAGATTAACCGTATGACTGCCGAATATGTTAAACAGGTAGGGGAACAGCCCTCTAAGCGTAACGGCGGTCGTCCTGCCAAATTATATACACATATTTAAGCTAATAAATTAGAAAGAAGGTTGATATTATGAGCAAAGCATTAATTGTAATTGACATGCAAAATGATTTTATCACAGGTCCACTGGGCAATCCGGAATGCCAAGCCGTTGTCCCAAATATCGTACAGATTTTACAACAAAATTCCTATGATAAAATTATCTTTACCCGTGACACCCACACAGAAGATTATTTACAGACACAAGAGGGAAAAAATCTTCCTGTAGAACACTGTATTCAAGGAACCGAAGGCTGGAACATCATCAACGAGTTATCTGACTTCGCAGGCGAACATACCATTATTGACAAAATAACTTTTGGCAGCATAAATTTGCCAGATCAACTAAAAGGAATAGAGGAAATTGATCTGGTGGGTGTCTGTACCGGTATCTGTGTGATCAGCAATGCCATGATCCTCAAGGCAGCCTACCCTGAAACACGTATTTCTGTTATTGAATCTGCCACTGCCTGTGTTACACCAGAGAGCAAGCAAACTGCACTGGAAGCCATGAAATTGTGCCAGATACAGATTAAATAATTCACATAATATATCAATCCATTTTTATTATGACAACAATTATTACTAGGACGGTTAAATAACAAAAAACTTTTCTACAGCATAATCATCAATCTTTAACCAACTTAGCAATATCTACAAGGAGGGATTTTTCATGAGAAATTTAAGTATGATGATGGACTTTTACGAATTAACCATGAGCAATGGCTATTTTCAAGAAAAAGACAAAGACCGCCTGGTGGCATTCGACGTCTTCTACCGCAAAAATCCAGACGGTGGTGGATTCGCCATCTTTGCCGGACTGGAACAAATTCTGGACTACATCCGTAACTTACATTTTAGTAAAAAAGATGTTGAGTATCTTCGCAACCAGAATATTTTTTCCGAAGAATTTTTAGCTTATCTGGAAAAATTTCAGTTCAAAGGAGATATCTACGCCTTTCCAGAAGGCACGATCATGTATCCAAACGAACCAATTATTACCGTAGTAGCCCCACTCATTGATGCCCAATTAGTGGAAACTGCAATTCTGGCAGAAGTCAACCACCAATCCCTGGTTGCCACCAAGGCAAGACGCATTGTTAAAGCAGCAGCCGGTCGTTCCGTCAGTGATTTCGGTGCCCGCCGTGCCCACAATATGGACGCAGCCATCTACGGTTCCAGAGCCTGCTATATTGGAGGGGTAAATTCCACAGCTACCGTAATCGCTGGACAGATGTTCCAGATACCAGTCAGTGGGACTATGGCACATAGTTTCGTAATGTATTATAAAGATGAATTTACCGCTTTCCGCAAATATGCCGAAACATACCCAGACGCAACTGTACTGTTAGTTGATACCTATGATGTATTAAAAAGTGGAATCCCGAACGCCATCCGGGTTGCCAAGGAAATATTAGAACCTATGGGCAAACGCCTCAAAGGTGTACGTTTAGATAGTGGAGATTTGGCATATTTATCTAAAAAAGCACGTAAAATGCTGGATGCAGCAGGGTTAGAAGATTGCATTATCGTTGCTTCCAACAGTTTGGATGAATATACGATTTCTTCTCTGATTAACCAGGGAGCATGTATTGATAGTTTTGGCGTTGGCGAACGCATGATTACAGCCAAATCAGAACCGGTATTTGGTGCCGTGTATAAAATTGCCGGTGTGGAAGAAGATGGCGTCATGCAGCCACGCATTAAAGTGTCCGAAAATATTGAAAAAATCACAAATCCAGGATTGAAAAATGTATACCGAATTTACGACGAAGAAGGAAAAGCTATCGCTGACCTAATTACCAAAGCAGATGAAGAACTGAACCTAGGCGAAAGCTATCGCTATGTTGATCCGGATGAACCATGGAAATTACGCTACTTTGAAAACTGCACTGCCAAGCCATTGATGCGCCAGGTCGTTTCCGCTGGCAAAGTCATTGAGCCAAAGCACAGCCTTCAGGAAATTGCAGATTATGTCCGTGACCAGCTTACCAATGAAATCTGGGAGGAAGAACAGCGTTTCGAAAATCCACATATTCACTATCTGAATATGTCACCGGATTATTATGAAATGAAGATGGATCTCCTAAAAGAAGTCAGCAAATAACGGCAAATCATTTCTGTATTGAATGATAAATAACTGACTCATTTACTGGGCTAACTATTTGGTATACTAAAATATCTATCCTATTTTATAATCAGCTTGCCCATTGTTAACAATCAAGGGACTGTTACATTTAGGAAATCACTACCATAAACAGCATACATAAGAATTAATCGTTGCTGTGTATGATACGCCTTTTACTAATGCAACAGTCCCTTAACAAGTACAGCAATTTCATCGCATAGTCAAAATCCCTGTTAAATCTTTTAGTTTTGTTCCATTATTCGTTTTTTACATAAAATTTATGTATGCTATTATTCTGGCAATGGTATCCAGCTATTCCCACCATATGTCCCCTGAACCTGTAACCATTTTTCCATCTCTGTATTGCTAACCAGATAATAATGATCCCGTTTCTCTGGTTCCCTTGCCATAGCACATACATCAATCGCTTTCCAACTGCCGTCTATCAAAACCAGATTCCAATAACATCCTGCACTTTCATTCATAGCAGCAATCGTATAGATCCCTGCTTTTCTGGCAATCATACCAAAAGCCTCCATAAATCCCTGTTCCGAAGACATATTCAATACTAACGCTTCATATCCGGAATCTGATAGAATCACTCTCTCATACCATGTCCCCGCTTTTTTGCCATGGTCGGTATCTTTCATCCAACTTCTTCGCTTACATACTTCTACCTGTTTCGTCAGATATTCTGCAATCCATTTTACCTTTTCCTCATCACTCAACTGATCCGGTATTTCTGCTGCTATCTTCTCCGCTGTTTGCTGATAAATATTGTTATAATTATATAAATCATCCCCTACTTGATAATTAATTACCGCATATGTTTTCACATTTACTTCATCGCTCTCATATTGATATTGTCCATAGGGTTCATCTTCTTCATTGTACTCATATTGATATTGTTCACAATGATTATATTTATGGTTACATTGATACAAACCATTAATTCTGTCAAACATGGTCTGGTCTACCGGATATGGTAAATCGAAGACTCTCACACTCTCTACACTCTCTAAACCCTCTGTCAACAAGTCACTATATAATAAATCAAAATCTGCCTGCTCCTCTCTGGACAGCCGATCATAACCATATACCTCCGGATGCTTTGCATAAGTCCATTCTCCATACTCCCAATGATCTGCAAATTCTGTTAATTCCTTGCTTGTCTCCTCTTTCCCTTCATATGCTGATGTGTCCAACTTTCCGGACTCGTACAATTTCCATTCCTTTACGGCATCCACTGGGCGAATTTGTTCCTGTGCCATGGCTGCATATCCCAAGGTTGGTCCAAAAGTAATTAGTGCAAATAAAGCGTAAATTAAGAAATCGATTCCATTTGTAATTCGTTCCTTATTCAGAACTATATTTTTCACAAAACAAATAATGGTAACCACGACAGGCAGCAACAGAATTGCTCCTATCCCAAAGCCTTTCCAGATCCGTATCAATAATTCCTGCTTAATCAGATCCGAATGTTTTATATACAAAGTGGACATTTGGAACAAAAGGATAGATACCAAATAGGTTCCCATGATAAATAACATCAACTTGACCTCGGTTGGTCTGCTGTCCCCAATCCCGGACCGGTATAGAGCATAATTTTGCTCTACATGATATATCATTTCCAATTCCGCTGCATCGGTAGTGCCTTCTGCATCCACCTCTTCCACCATATCTCGAAATTCCCGCTTTGTTGTCTTTGCCCATTTGTCATCTCTGCCAATAATGACTCCTGGTCTGCGATCCGTTACCATAGATACAAAATATGCCCATACATCAAATTTTTTAATATTATTAGGTATATGATACGGCATGCCATCTCTGGTACGAACACTGATATATTTTCCTGTATTCACACTTGAAATACTTGCTGGTCGATCCGTACTTGTTGGCCACCATTCCCGAATCCATATAATATCTTTGACTGGTATTAATATCACGCGTATTCCCAAATGATAAGCCACTACGTCATGCGTTACCAGAATATGCTCCCACTTGGGACCTTTAGCCGCTTCCCGATTAATTCGGTTTAACTCTTCCCTTGTAAATTTTTGTTTCTCTTTTCGCAACCTCCATGCCGATGCGAGGTTTAAGATCAACATCAAGAATAAGAAAATCCCCAGCAAAGTTGCCATAGCAATATAACTATCTTTATATTTTTCTACTCTGCCGCCTGACAACATATACATGATAAGTACGCCCAAAAAAATAAATACAAAATACAAGATACAAAAATACCGTATCTTACGTTTTCCTCTCTCTGCAAAAAGGTCAATCTGATCTTTTATCTCCGTATCCATCCTGTCATCCTCCTTACACTTAGTCCTCTGTACATATCTCTGCAATAAAATATTTTCTACTCTTTATTTATCATAAAATTGAATAAACTTCACTTTGCATTATAATTTTTCTTAATAATGCTACCAATCAAATATACTTCTATACATGGATTCATAGATGACACAAAGCATCAATTATATATATATTCCTGTATGATCCATATTCAATGAAAATAATCCTGCTTCTGCGTTCTTTCCATCATGCCTCTAAATATTCATCATCCGGATTCTTCTTTTTTCTCTGTATCCATGCAAACATTGCAATAATCCCATAAACTCCCGCCAACACTAACATACCATAATTATCCAAAAAACCCGTCTCCAAAATAAAATAATCCACATGAGAAATGTCTTCGCCATGTAAAAATTGAGACAAATACTGCAAGGTATCTGAGTCACATTTATATACTCGTCCCTTGATTTCCAAATTACTTTTTGGCTTTTCTCCTTCACCACTGATATAGGAAACCGTTTCCCCCTGTAATTGCTGTAACTCTTCTTCATGCTTACTCGTCTTCAAAGCCACCCAATTCTTTTGTCCTTCCCCATAAGAAACCAGATAATAATTGGTCGTATTGGTCTTCATAAAATATCTGTATTGGTCTTCCTGACAAAATTCACCAAGATTTCCCTGGATTTCACCAGATACATACATGCCTGTATGAAAATCTTCCGCTTCCATCGTATTCAAATCTTTGGTAATATTACATCCTATTGCAGAATATAGCCCCATCCCCAAAATAATAACCCCTAAAATAATAATACAAATTTTATCTCTCATAACTTCTCCCTTAATATCTTTTTTTAATTTCAACTTTTCCTCTCTGGGCAAATAGATCTATCTGATCTTTCATCTTATACACCTTCCCCTTGTGCCTTTTTCATATCTCTGTGTATCATTTTATATTATACAATACAAAAAATCTATCTCCTTCCCATAAAATAAAAAAACTGTATCCAGATCTATTGATCCGTTACAGTTTTTTAATATGAGACATCGGGGACTCGAACCCCGGACAACTTGATTAAAAGTCAAGTGCTCTACCACCTGAGCTAATGTCCCATGCTTAAATGATTCTAATAATGCCCAGTTCCGGAATCGAACCAGAGACACGAGGATTTTCAGTCCTCTGCTCTACCAACTGAGCTATCTGGGCATATAGATATATTAATATATCTAAGTAGCGGGGACAGGATTTGAACCTATGACCTTCGGGTTATGAGCCCGACGAGCTTCCTAACTGCTCCACCCCGCGGCACTAATAAAACCTATTGTGATTATATCCACTTCACTCTTTATTTAGAACTAAAGACACCCACAACTTAGGTTAAATGGATGGAGAAGGATTCGAACCTTCGAAAGCGTAGCTAACAGATTTACAGTC
>CAYPEW010000009.1:830-85731 GCA_964409845.1 uncultured Jutongia sp. | reverse complement strand
CCGTACCAACAATTAAGCCGCTTTGGATCATACGCAGACCAGACATTTCCGTATACCTGTCCGGTGCCAGAATAATCTGGGATTTTTTGCTGTGTAATCTGCTATTCCATTCTGTTTCCCGATTCCCAATTCCCAGATGCTCCAACCACCAGACTGCCTTCTCCACAGGAATTGCAGTGCTATGTTTTCTGCCTGGCTGACGCTCCTTTCCAAAGTTGCGCTCTCTTGATAAGCGATTTCCAGATGTGGAAACCTGTCCACCTTTGCCAGGACACGAATTCGCCATCTGCAAACACGGACTATCCTGTTCCAGCAGATTGATCGTCTGCTCTCTATCCGATTGCATAACTCCCTTCTGCAGCAAAACGGCAAAATGCCCCTCTCCCTTTGCCTGATGCGGGAAAATCCGCACAGCATGACACAAGGAATCTGCCCGATATTCCCCCGTCAGATCCTGCCTGCCCGGAGCAAATCCCGGCTGGCGCTCTACCGGACAAATCTGCATATCCGGATATTCTGCCAGAAACCAAGCTATCATTTCTTCATTTTCTATCGCCGAAAACGTACAGGTAGAGTATACCATATATCCTCCACGGCGTAACATTTGATAAGCATATTGCAAAATTTCTTTCTGGATCCCTGCATAATATTCCGGTCCATGTTCCAGCCAGTCGTTAATCATATGAGAATCCCGACGAAACATCCC
Source organism: uncultured Jutongia sp. (assembly GCA_964409845.1). GTDB lineage: Bacteria > Bacillota > Clostridia > Lachnospirales > Lachnospiraceae > Butyribacter. The sequence goes on along the minus strand of CAYPEW010000009.1, from coordinate 85,025 downwards.
CTCCCCCGAACAAGGCGCATCAATCAGCAGGGCATCAAAATAATCTGGAAAACATTCCGCTAAATGCGCGGGTGTTTCCGCCGTTACCACTGTATTGATAGCACCAGCTGTCTGCAGGTTCTTTGCCAGTGCCATTGTTCGAGAGACACTGATATCATTGGCAAGCAGCATTCCCTGCCCCTGCAATTTCGCTGCGATCTCTGTTGCCTTACCTCCCGGAGCCGCACAGAGATCTAACACCCTGTCTCCCGGCCTAACCGGCAGGAGTGATGCAGGAATCATGGCACTGGGCTCCTGTATATAATACAAGCCGGCAAAATAATAGGGATGCTTTGATGGCTGTACCTGTTCCGGGTCATAATATCGTCCTTTCTCCGTCCATGGTACCTGTTTCTGTTCAAAGGAACACAAAGTATCCCACGTTTCCATGGATACTTTGCTTGTATTAATCCTTATGGCTGTATAGGAATGAGCTTCCATACTTTGCTGATACGCATCGTATTCCTCTCCTAACAATTTCTGCATTTTCTCACAAAATACTTGTGGTAATTCTCTCATGTCTTATCTTAACCTCATGTATAATTTTCTCTTGTCCCGTTATGCTATATCCGCCATGAAACACATTGTGAAATCCACAAAGAACAAGCACGGCTTTACCGCTTCTCAAGATATTGCAATAAGGGATAAGGGTTGACGCTTTTTTCCTGACCATCTACCGAAATATAAATACCAAAATGCAGATGAACCGGAAACATTCCCGTTGTTCCCTCCTCGCCATACCCGGTATTTCCCATCTTTCCCAGAACGGTACCAGCTTTTACTTGATCTCCTATCTGAATATCATCTGCATATTCTGCCAGGTGGGCATAGTAGTAATAAATTCCGGAACGACTGCGGATCCCAATGCGGTATCCCCCTAATTTGAGCCAACCCATCTGTTCTACCACCCCATCAGCCACAGCCTGGATCTGGAGACAGCCTGGATGGTCTTCTGACGCCATAATATCAATTCCCTCATGCTTACGCTTCCCACCATATGTTCTCTCTCCACCATACCCATCATCGAAAGTATACTGCACATGTCCTGTCTGGTCCTTCCTAACTGGAAAACATACTGCCTCCCGTAACAGACCATCTGCCAGGTCAGCATTTCCATTTTCCTGCATTTCCTGTCTAACCAACAATTTACTTTCCAGATTGGCCTGCCAGGTCATTTGATATCGTATGGCATACAGCACTAGAAACAGGTACAGAAAAATAAAGAAATATTTTTTCCTGCGAATTGTTTTTTTCTTTTTCATATTTTAAATGTATGAAGATGGACAGGAACTCTATGCCTACTATATTTCTCCTGCAGAGAATATGAAACATTTGACATGGCTACATATTTCTGGATTTTTCTGCACAGGCATGCATACATTCCATAATACTGCTGCGGAAACCTGTCTTTTCCAACAATCGCACCGCTTCTATTGTAGTTCCTGCTGGTGAACATACCATATCCTTCAATTCTCCCGGATGTTTCCCAGTTTCCAGCACCATCTTGGCACTGCCTAATACAGACTGAGCGGCAAACTGATACGCCTGCCCCCTTGGCATTCCTTCCGCTACAGCAGCATCTGCCATAGCTTCTATTAATATAAATATATATGCCGGCGAACTGCCACTAACTGCTATTACCGCATCCATCAATCGTTCCGGAATGACTTCTGCCTTGCCAAAGCAGGATAAAATCTGGCAGATTCGATCCAGCTCCTCATCCGATATATTTTCACTCGGGCATACCGCTGTAATCCCTTCTCCCACCAAAGCCGGCGTATTAGGCATAGTACGAATAATTTTTCTGTGTTTCCCAAACTGTGCAGACACCCATTCTAAGCTTCTGCCAGCAGCGATGGTTATGATGATCTGCCCTGGTGTAATGACATCTTTGATTTCCTGAATCACCGCTTCATAATATACCGGTTTTACCGCTAACACCACAACATCCGCTTTCGCTGCTTCGCAATTGTCTAAAGTAACTACCACCCCATACTCCTGAGCCACTTTGTCAATGGTTTTCTGTGTTGCGGCGGTTGCAATAATTTCTTCTGGTTTCATCAAACCATTCCTAATAATTCCACCAATCATTGCCTGCGCCATATTTCCTGCTCCGATAAATGCTATTTTCATCTGTTTTCCCTCTCTTTCTGTCTATCCAGTGTGTTTACACAATGATACCACAATAAGCAGATCAAACAAGAATAATTCCCGTTTGTCATCTTCCCACCCATGCACTTAATGACATATTTTGCAGGAACAGAGATTGAAAATCTTCCTGTTCTTCTAATTCTACATGTTGAATCCCCTGCAACCTCTTTTCCAGACAGGAAATCCAATCCGGATCAAATAGAGCCTGTGCTGCTCCCCTTCCTGCCGCATTCCCCACAAAGTGAACATTCTCTGCGGGAATATCCGGAAGCAGGCCACTGGCTTTCGCATGATCCAAATGCAGAAAAGCTCCAAAAACTCCTGCCACACGACAGTCTTCTATTTCTAATACATCCAAATCACTCTTTTGACACAAGAGGGCAATTCCAGTCTGAATGGCACTTTTTGCCAATTGATAATTTCGGATATCCTGCTGTGTAATATATAAACATCTTGCCTGCCCGCCACTTGCATCCGTCATCTTATCAGTCGCAGGATCATATAAAATAAATCGCCGCTCTCCATTACTTTCTTGCAAACGTCCAGCAAGGATGCGACTGATTCCTGCTTCCTCTGCTTCCTGTCTGGAAAGCAAGTAGCCATCCGACTGCAGCAATCTATTTTCCAATAATTCCGCAATCAAATCCACCAAACCAGATCCACAAATTCCTCTGGGAAATAATTTACCACTTACCGGCTCTGGCACAACATTTAACAATATATTCCCATTGGCACGATTTAATTTCACACTATTGACTGCACCGGTTCCTCCTCTGCATCCACAGGAAATCCCCTTCCCTTCAAATGCCGGTCCTGCAGCGGCAGAACATACCCAGACCTGTCCCCTGCAATTTAATAAAATCTCCGCATTAGTCCCAAGATCAATGGCCAATTGAATCCGATCCTTCTGCCACAACTGCTCTGCCATAAAAACAGCCGCTGCATCTGCCCCCACATGCGCTGCAATACCTGGCAGAACGATCACTTCCACATCGGAGCAGTCAGTCCACCCAAGATCTTTTCCATAAAGCCGATAGCTTCCTTGATATGCGGTATGAAAAGGAACACCCCTAAGCCCTGTTGTATCCTGATTCAAAAACAGATGACACATTACAGTATTCCCTACTACAGAGATCTTGCGCAGTTGTGCCAATCGGTCATTCCCTGGTTGTTCACTCTCACAATATACTTCAGACAGCTCAGCTTTATCCCCTGTCAGAATTTCCTTGATAAGTTGATAAATTTGATCCCTTATCATTGTGTGTAACATCTCTTGTCTGCCTTCTGAAACATGCATCAGACGCATCATTACATCACTTCCCAATTTCCCCTGTGCATTATTTTCTGCACTGCCACCAATATAATTACCATCATGATCGTATATATCAATAGAAAGCGTAGTAGTACCGATATCTACCGCTGCATAATACCCCTCTCTTTCCGTAGCTCTGTTGATTCCGCAGGAAGGATTATGCTCAGAGACTGCTTTCTCTACTTGATTGCCTGTTTTTTCTGCCATGATATGCTCTGATATCGTTTTCCTGACTATGATATTATGGTTATCTGACACAGATCCCTTTATCTTCTTTTCTGTGGCTCCCCGTAATAGAACCATATTCCATGTCCTCCATCCATTAATCACCCAATTTTCTGATACTAGTACAATGAATCTAAAATATCTGACTGTTAAAAGAGGCCGTCTGACGACGACCTCTTTTGCTCATGTTTCAAACCATTGCGATTATTTTGCATAATCGGTAACTCTGGATTCACGAATTACATTTACCTTGATCTGACCAGGATATTTTAATTCGTCTTCTACTTGTTTTGCGATGTCTCTTGCTAACAGAACCATATCATCATCTGATACCCGATCTGGTACCACCATAACACGAACCTCTCGTCCTGCCTGAATAGCAAATGACTTCTCAACTCCCTTAAAGCTATTTGAAATATCTTCTAACTGTTTCAATCTGTTTGTATATGTTTCCAGTGTCTCTCTACGTGCTCCAGGTCTGGCCGCAGAAATTGTATCAGCAGCCTGTACAATACACGCAATCAAAGTCTCTGGCTCCACATCACTGTGGTGTGCTTCCACAGCGTTAATAATAATACCTGACTCCTTATACTTACGGCATAGTTCTGCACCGATCTGGACATGAGTTCCCTCCATTTCCTGATCCACAGACTTACCAATATCATGAAGCAATCCGGCTCTCTTTGCCAAACGGACATCTTCTCCAATCTCTCCTGCCAGTAAGCCGGATAAATGAGCCACTTCAATGGAATGTTTTAACGCATTCTGTCCGTAACTGGTTCTAAATTTCATTCTACCCAGTAATCGAATCAACTCTGGATTGATTCCGTGAACACCAACCTCCAAGGTTGCCGCTTCCCCTTCTTCACGAATCATGGATTCCACATCTCGCTGTGCTTTTTCCACCATTTCTTCAATTCTGGCAGGATGAATTCTACCATCCACAATCAACTTCTCTAATGCAATACGGGCAATCTCCCGTCTCACACCGTCAAAACCAGATAATACAACTGCTTCCGGTGTATCATCAATGATCAAGTTCACTCCGGTCAATGTCTCCAAAGTACGGATATTTCTACCCTCTCGACCTATGATACGTCCTTTCATTTCTTCATTCGGCAATGGTACTACCGAAATAGTTGTCTCTGCCACATGATCCGCTGCACATCGCTGAATCGCAGTAACAACATAATCCTTCGCCTTCTTATCAGCTTCTTCTTTTGCCTTCCGCTCCATTTCTTTCACAAGAACTGCAGTTTCATGCTTCACATCTTCTTCTACAGATTTTAACAAATATTCCTTTGCTTGTTCGGTCGTTAGACCTGAAATCTTCTCTAACTCACGCAAATGACTATTTTTGATCGTCTCTAATTCTTCCTTTAAGCGATCTAATTCTGCGTCTTTTGCATTCAACTTAGATTCCTTTTTCTCTAACGTATCCGCTTTCTTATCCAGAGCTTCCTCTTTTGATAACACTCGTTTTTCATATCGCTGAATTTCTGCTCTTCGCTCTTTCGACTCACGCTCTATTTCGTTTTTATTCTTTAGAGCTTCTTCTTTTGCCTCAAGCAGTGCCTCGCGTTTTTTCGTTTCCGCCGTTTTGACTGCCTCGTCGATAATCTGACGAGCCTTGTCCTCCGCATTTCCTAATTTTTCTGCCTCAGAATTTTTATAATTCTTGATTGCAACGGATTTAGAAATAAACGCAGTTGCGACAATCACAACCAGAATCACAATGGCTATTACTACTTTAAAAACCATTGGTATCAAACAGGAGCACCTCCTTATAAGTATTCATTGCACACAATGCAACACACTAATTTTATACTTTTTGTGCGTCTCTGTCAAGCAATACCCCTCTTTTCCAGTTGGCTGACAATCTGATCCACCCGAAAGCCTTTCCGGTATAACTTTGCTATAATCTTTTGTCTCTCCTGATAGGATAGTTCCCCGTCTATATGCGGCAAAACTTTATCCATCGCTTTTTCCAATGCCCGGCTGTCATCATATTCTATTTCTTCTAATGCTAATGTAATCAATTCATCCGAAACATGTTTCTTTTGAAGGTCTTGACGGATACGCTGAATACTCCTGGACTCACAATAAATTTCTGCAAAACGAAATGCATACCGCTTATCATCAATATAATGAAAACTTCTTACATATTCAACCGCTTCCCGAACGGGTTCCTCCGCAAACCCTGCTTTTTCTAGTTTGGAACGAAGTTCCCATTCGGTTCGGTCCATATGTTGTAATATTGACATTGCTTTCTTTTTTGCCCTCAGTATTTCTTCTTCCATCACAAATTCCTCTGATTGCATTCTTTTATTCTACATCGGCTGCTTTCTTAGGCGTCGAGGATTTCACAACTTTCTCTGGTTTTGACACATTTTCTTCTTCTGGTGCATTTGCCTGTGCATACTTATCTCTTACCTTCTGGGAAATTTCTTCCATCAGATCTGGATTCTCCTTTAAAAACTGCTTTGCATTCTCCCGTCCCTGACCTATCTTTTCTCCATTATATGCATACCATGCGCCACTCTTATTTACAATATCTTCGTTGGCAGCCAGATCCAGAATATCTCCCTCTCTGGATATTCCTTCTCCAAAGATAATATCCACTTCTGCTGTACGGAATGGTGGTGCCACTTTGTTCTTGACTACCTTAATTTTGGTACGGTTACCAACTGCCTCCCCATCCTTTTTAATCTGCTCTCCTCGACGAACCTCCAAGCGGATGGAAGAATAGTATTTCAAAGCACGGCCACCAGTGGTAGTTTCTGGATTACCAAACATAACGCCGACTTTCTCGCGCAGCTGATTAATAAAGATAACGGTACAGTTTGTCTTGCCAATAATAGCAGTCAGTTTCCGAAGCGCCTGTGACATCAACCTTGCCTGCAGACCCACATGGGAATCTCCCATCTCTCCTTCAATCTCCGCCTTCGGTACCAATGCCGCCACGGAATCCACAATAACAATGTCTACGGCACCTGATCTTACCATGGTTTCCGTAATTTCCAAGGCCTGCTCCCCAGTATCCGGCTGAGAGATATAGAGATTGTCGATATCAACACCAATATTTTTGGCATATACCGGATCCAAAGCATGCTCTGCATCAATAAATCCAGCAATACCACCTTTTTTCTGAACTTCAGCAACCATATGCAGTGCTACCGTCGTTTTACCACCAGACTCCGGTCCATAGATCTCAACCACTCTGCCCTTTGGCACTCCGCCAACACCTAATGCCAGATCCAGTCCCAGGGATCCGGAAGGAACAGTATCCACATTCAAATGCAGATTATCTCCTAATTTCATAACGGAACCCTTACCATATGCTTTTTCAATCTGAGATAAGGCGGACTCCAGTGCTTTTCTTTTATTCTCGTCAATTTTTACTTCATTTTCCATCGTTTTTTTCCTTTCTGTTATCTGCGAACATCTGTTCGTTTTTAGTATCATATCTCTTTTTTCTACATCTGTCAATCCCATATTTTCATTTTTTGGAAAATTTAACAAAAAACTTATTGCATCTTAAGCGAACGGTATTTTTGAGAATACTTCGCCACATTATCCCGGTCAATCAAATGATAACGTGCCATAGAATGCATGGTCTGCACATACTCTCTGGCACTGATCGGCGCTGTCAAAAGACTCTCTAATGTTTTCTCAATTTGATTCTTGTATTCCTCCAAAGTAATCACTTGATTTTTGCACAAAACACTATAGCGGTATAGTTCTTTAAAATATTCATCAAAGCGTGAGGAAAGGCATATGTTATCGTCAATCAGAAACGGAACATACGGCAAAATACTCATCATATTAGCCATAGAGGAGTTGGTAATATAAACATCCTGTCCCACCCGAAAAAGATTCTTTCGATAACTGATCTCTCCTTCACTGTTATATTCGTGGTATTCCGGCAAATAATCTGCAAAAAATTTGGCAATGAAAGTTTCGTAGTGAAATGGAGCGTAGTCCTTTTCCGGATCCGCCTCTGCATCCTTTTCATAATAAATTCCTTTGATCTCCTCCAAAGGAATTTCAAATTCATTGGCACGCCCCTCCAAAACCAAAAAGTGTAGATGCTTATCCGTACGCCAGGCAAAAGCTGGTACCTGTTTTAATCTGCGCTGCGGATAGGAATCAATCATAATCTTAACATGCGTCTGCACCACCTTATGCTCCCGCAGCATTTTCTTCACAGCCTTTTCATTTAGTGATGCCAGAAAACGAGCTTTCTGCCGTTCCTTTGACCGGGAATCCCCTTCATCCTCCTCGATCTGCTCCTCTTTGCCTGATTTTTTCCCTTTCTTTGGATGAGCCTGGTTCGGTTTCTCACTTTTCTTTTTTCGATTTTTCTTTTGCTTTTCTAATGTATCAATAGATACCGACTGAGATATCACAAAAGAAACAAACCCCAGCGCAACACCGCCCATACCCAGATAAGGAAATTCCAGCGCCGCCGCAATAACCACCATGGCCACCGCTGCCAGCCCCAATACCAATATAGACCACAAGAAAATCTTTGTTTTCGTACTTCCCTGAAACATACTTCGTATCACTTTATCCCACATTAACGTAATCTTCCTCCCTCAAAATGTTTCATCGTATCCAGACAATGTAATAGAGAATCATACTGACTATCCAGATCTCCTTCCTCCAGTACGATATCCAAAGCTGCTGCAATATTATGTAACAGCCGTTTATCCAAATAAGGCTTCATACCTACCATGAGCTGACGTTTTTCATGGTAAGTTTCTGCATCCAGTATCTGCATACAGCCTCGTTCCGCAATCTCCCGATCCGTCAGATGTTCTGGAAGATATTTTTCCGGACATCCAGAAGTTAATGCTCTAACCAGGGTAGCATCGTCAATATCTTCTGCCTTCGCCCTAGGCGTTGCTGCAGCCATCTGCTGGTCTGTTGTTGCTACGTTGGTTGCCGCTGCCGAGTGCCTTGCTGTTGCATTTGCTGTCGCTACAGAATGTACGGTTGTCACTTGATGTGTTCCCGTTGTAACACCGTTCTCTTTCAGTTCATTCGCAGAAATTCGCAGAAATCGCATCTTTTGTCTGGCATCCGGATATTTCCTCAGATCCACCGGACTCAGAAATTCCTCTAAAGATCTGACCCAATACTGAAACGGTGGATACATCCCCTGATACACCACTTGCAATTTCTCGGTTTCGCTATCTTTTGCAATCATTTTGATCTGGTAAATTTTCCCTTTAAAATGACGGTAAAATTCTCCAGATATCGGCATTCTGTCTTCCATGCTGCTCCTCTCTTCCATATCAGTCAATCAACTGCTTGTCACCGTAAAGAATCAATATAGATCATTTTACCTCAATTCTCCACAATAACTAGTATAGCATAATTTTGTCTGCTCGTCATATTTAGTGTTGACATGTCGCTCGACAGAATGATACTATCTTCTATAAGAATAACCAGAAATAGAAGGAGATTGCCCATGAATGCAAAAAATTATGATTTATTTTTTAACGAAGATGCGGAAGAAACAGCATATATAACATTAACTACGGAAGACGGTATATCTTTTGATACAGAGATTGTTGCTGCTATTGAAATTGAAGAATTAGAAAAAGAATATGTTGCTGCTCTCCCAACAGAGCCAAATCAGGATTTTGAGGAAGGCGAGGTACTGCTTTTAATTTACTCAGAAGATGCTGATGGTAATCCGGAATTTACTCCTGTGGAAGATGAGGAGGAATTGGAACTGGTCGGTGCAGCGTTTGAACAATTTTTCGAAGAAGATGATGACGAAGACGAGGAAGAAATAAGCGAAGATGATTATCTCAATGACATCTCCGACCTCTTTCCTGGAATTTCGATAAAAAAAGACTAAGAAAATGGGATCCTTGATCTATATCTTTCTCTATGATATCATGATCCCTTTTCATTTTCTATTGACATACGTAACAAAATCATATTATATTTTTGTATAACTTTACCAAAGTCATATCTGAACTTCGTCATTTTAAACAAAAAGCAAGTCTATTCTGTGCCAGATTGGCGTTTTTGCATCCTCATCCAATTAACAAAACCATACAAATCATTTACCAAAAACATCAGAAAACAAATTACAACTGACAAATAAGATAAATCAGACAGTGTTGCCAATATCCATAATACAATTAACACAACATCATTGGCAGCGTAAGCCAGCGCAAAAAACGGACTCCTGCGAAAGGTCAGATAAACTGCCAAAAAACTAGTGGTAACGGAAAGCAAGCTAGGTACCAGATTGGCCGTATGAAAGCCAGCCAAAATATAATAAAAAATCCAGGTAACTACTGCCGCCAACAGAAACATAAAAAAGAATTCTCTCTGTTTCAACTGATTGACCCGGACTTCTGCCTTATTTCCATTGTACGGATTGCGGAGCCAGGAAATTAAAGCAAACAATGCCATGGGAGCAGTCATCCCCAGATAGGTAATCATCTCCCCATAGTACGCAAAAGTATAGGAAATCATTCCATACAGCATGCTAAACACAATCATCAGAAACTGACCAAAGGGATTTCCTTTGGCATTAAAAATCAGTGAGGTAACTCCAATTAGGGAAGCTACCAAGGTCATGATATTCTCTCGGTCAAAAATCAGGAATGAACCCAGGATCAAAGCAAGCGACATGCCCCACAAAATCTTTTCTCCCCTTGAAAAATACTCTGATACTCTTTTGAAAGATTGCATTATATGAACCTCCATATGCCTGATAAAGGAACAGAGAGTTTCGCAAGCGAAACTCAACTCTGCGCCGCAAATGCGTCGCACCAGCGACATGATACATCTGCATTTGCGTACGATCCACACGGAGTGTTTTTTATCAACTAGGAGGAAATTTCCTATTCGATAAAAAAGCATTCGTGTACACATCTTCTATGACCTAACGATGTGCACCGAATGCTTACGCATTTCCTACCCGGTGGCAGTTTATAGAAATTATTATAACTGGCATATAAAATGAAGTCAAGACCTACTCTCCTGCCAGCCCCAGACATTCCGCATTGGTACCATAAAAAATATCATCACGACCTCCCAACATGCTGCACAGTTCTTCCATACGATCCCAGTTATCTTCCACATCAAATTCGTAACTATGCCCCCAGATATAAAACAGCATCGGCTCCCCCTGCCTCGGATCTGCGGTCAAAAATTCCTCTGCCAGCTCAAAAAGACGTTCATCATTATGATGACAGGTAGGCTGCAGACGCATAGGATCCTGGGGAAGTGCAAACCGATAGCTGCTCTCCACCGTTCTTCCATACCGGATGCCAATCTGCTGTAAATACCGAATGACCTCATCCGAATAATTACCATAAGCATATGCCATCCCCAGCGGATACTTGCCATAAATCTGCTGAATATTCCTGGCATCCTGTAAAAATTCCTGTTCATACTCCTGGGAACTCAGGTCGGACGGTGCTGCATGAGTGAAACCATGCAACGCAATTTCATGCCCTTGATAGATCTGTTCCAAACCATCGGACTGATTCATACGATGGATAGGTATTCCCTTTATTTCAAACCGGCTATCTTCGGTCTGAATCCCTGTATTCAAATTAAAAGTTGCCTTCATTCCGTATTTCCTAAAAATAGAAACCAGTCGGATATCCTGAGATACTCCGTCATCATAACTAAACGTAACTGCTTTTTGGTAGGTCATTTCTTTCATATCCTTCCCTATTACACCCGCTGCCAAAACTCAATTAAAGTTTCAAATAATTTCCCAGAATCCAGCGGTTTGGTTTAATGATCATTCATGCCAGCTATTATATAAACCTTTCTATTAATTATTTCTTATTTTTATTACCGGACTGTAATATCTTTGAAACTCCTTGCGAAGAAATCAAAAGAGCTTGTCCTGAAGAAGCAGAAAGCTTGTTTTTCTTTACAACTGCTTTCTTATATTTGGAGGATGTCTTTGATGAAATCTGCATTCCCTGTTTTCCACCCCGTATCGTATTACCTTGTACAGTTACTGTCGCTTTTTTAGCCCGTGTCGAAGAACCTATAATAAAGATATTAAGCCCAATTGAATATGTCTCTTTCTTACGGCTACTGTTAGACACAATCGTATTATTCCGAACAGTGGAATTCAACGTATTAAATAAAGCAACACCCTCTGCACTTTTTCCAGTCACTTTATTACCAATAATTGTAATATTATCATGAAATTTATTAATATATTTTTTCTCTCTGCTGGCAAAGTTTGCACAGATCCCCCTGCCGCCGGTAATGGTATTATCCAAAACTTTTATATTTTTGCAGGTCTCTCCATTTGTAAATTTTTTACCATATGCTCTGGCAATTCCCGGCGCAGTCAGCGGAGTAGCAATATCAATCTGTAGTGCTTCCTCCACAGAATCTTTCCGTGCCTTTCCCTCTGCTTTTAATGTACTGTTCCGAACAGTTACATTCTTCATCGCAATTAACTCAACCGCATGTCCTTCATAGTTTGTAATAACTGTGACCTTATCAATGGTCATGTTCTGTCCATGCGCAAAACGCATCATAGATGCTATATGTTTATTTTTTGCATTTTTCCAGGTTCCTCCCTGAATCGTTACATTTTCAATAGAACCATAGTTACTCTTTGTGACATCATTAGCCAAAATCCCTTTTCCATCTATAGTCTGGATAATCGTTGCACCATCTGCCTTAATGGTTGTATTACTTCCTAAATAAATCACAGCATCAACTTTAACTGTCGTTCCATCCGAAATAACGATGGTCTTCTCTTTAGAACCCCTGCACAATTCATTCAACGCAAGTACATTGTTATGTGCATTCTTGCTATCCGGGTGAAAAATTATCTGTCCTTCTGCATCATAGTTGCCGATCACAAGCCCCTTTGAATTAGTGATCTCCTCTCCCTCAGCAGCAGAAGCACCAACCGCAGAAATACCTATAGTCAGAATACCTGCTACAAAAGCAATTGCCATTTTCTTGAATATCTTCATAATCTTTCTCCTTTCTGCACTGCATATGTACATCATGCAGTGTTTGTACCGCGGTAACCTCTACAGAACCTGTTGTAGTGCACATCCACAATACTTGCAGCACAAACATAGTTTGTGTTGTGAAACAACTACTTTTTCGCCCTTATTACCTATATACTGCCCGTTTATGTTAGCATATTTTAATTTGTTTTACAATATCTGGCTCTTTCACACCTTATCCCACTGCAACATATACTTTAAAAGAAGCAAAAACTCTAAAAAGGAGACAATACCATGTACTTTTTCTTTGGCATTTTTATTCTCCTTGCGTTGGTATGCATGCTATGGAACCACCACCGCAAGAAATGTATTATAAAAAAAATCTGTACCATGACCCCCAATGAAAAATTTCAACTGCTAAATGAACTGACTGAACCGCTGGGTTATCAATATATTCCCTGCCAGGATATATTTCTATCCACTCTGGATGCCTGGCAAAGAGACTTTGGCTATACACGAAAATTTGACTGTCTGGCCCCTTACTTTAATATGGTTTTTGACAGTGAACCCGTATACTTTGATTATGAAGGACGCAGCTGGCTGATCGAATTCTGGAAAGGACAGTACGGAGTGAATACCGGAGCAGAAATAGGAATTTACTGTGCCGATAGAATCATTCCTCCTGAAAAAAGATCAAAGGAATTCTTCCACACTATACCGGATAACCAGCTACCTTTGTTTTTCATGAATCTGAGTCGCACAAACAATCCCGTTCCGGAAACCATTGCCAATGTATCTATGGCACACTGGTGGCTTGCTGCCTTCCGTGTAGGGTGTTTCAGCCAGCCCCACCAACTCTGTGCTAACTTTTGCATTGACTTTGTGGATTGTGGTATGATGCATGCCTTTGCAGATGCGTTAGTCGCCCTTGGCTATGATCCCTGTTCCCTGCAAATGAACGGTTCCTGTATCTGTTTTTCCTATCGGCATCCACTAACGCCGGATTCCTGTAGCTGTTTCACAAAATGGATACGTCACATAATACAGCAAAAGAATCGTTTGTTCTGCAGGCTCTATCAAATCATAACCCGCCCATTCCATTGTACAGCAGACCGGCTTCTCTATCTGTATTTCTATCTACCAGTGATCTTCCGCCATTGTTTACGCCTGCGCAGATACCGGAAAAGAGGTCGCTTATGAGCTATCAGTCACGAATTTCCCATTCCTTTGATTCTGTCCCTGTGCTGCCACTGAACTGGAATTCCCGCTATGTCCTGTTCAGTGACTGCCATCGGGGCTGTGGCAATTCCAACGATAATTTCCTGAAAAACCAGCATTTATATTTTTCTGCATTACAACATTATTATCAAAATGGATTTACCTATATTGAATTGGGAGATGGAGATGAATTATGGGAAAACAGAAAAATGGAACAAATTATAGAAGTGCATAACAATGTATTTTCCCTTCTAAACAAATTTGCAGAGCGGGAACGACTGTATCTCATTTATGGCAACCATGATATGGAGAAAAAGAAGATACATTATTCCGGTCGCCACTGTTCCTCCTACTACTGTACTGATACCCAGAAGATCCAGCCTTTGTTTCCTTATATGGCATACCATAGCGGAATTATATTGGAGGATAGCAGCGGTCTGCATCTCTATCTGACACACGGACACCAGGCAGATCTGTTAAATTCCGTATTCTGGCGGCTTTCCCGTTTTCTGGTACGCTATCTCTGGAAGCCACTGGAACACAGAGGAGTACTAGATCCTACCAGTGCCGCCAAAAATAACCAACGAAAAAACAAAAGCGAAAAACGGCTGTCTGCCTGGGCAGACAGCCAACAGGAAATTCTGATTACCGGACACACACACCGCCCCAGACTGGAACCACCTGGCACCTTCTACTGTAATACCGGAAGTTGTGTTCATCCCAGTAGTATTACCTGCATTGAAATACAGAACCGTTCCCTGACATTGTGCAAATGGATGGTCAGCACCCATCCAAACCGTTCCCTCTATGTTGCACGGGAAGTATTAGCAGGACCATTTTCTCTGTCAGAATACATGCCCCTTGATACAGTAAATCGTTATCATTCGTAGTCGATTTTGTGATCGGATAATTTTCTGTTATCCTATCATAAAATGGTTACCATTCACAGCCGATTTTTTACAAGATAATTTTTTGTTATCCGTCAAGACTCTGGTATTCGTTCTGCTGTTTCGCTCAGACTTTGTCAATAATGTCCGAATAGACAAAATTTTGCCCTGCCGTAGTGCAATAGGATTTTGCGAGAAACTTTGCCGTCTATGCGGTATCTGTGCGTGCTCGTGAACTTCATCTGAAAGGCGCTGCAGGTTTTCGGTTATATGTTTCAGGCACGCTCTCGCTATGTTTCATACGCAGCGGTACATAACGAGGTATAGAACACCTCGTAAGTACCGGCGTATTCAAAATGCCTGAAACACATAACACGAAAACGCAGCCTGCCTAAAGATGGATTGTGTGAGAGCACGCTAATAAGACAGATACAGCAGACGGCAAATAGTTTCTCCAAAATCCGTAAACTTGCCAGGCAGGGCAAATTTTGTCTACCCGGACATTGGTACATTTATCGAACGAAACAGCAGGACGAAACGAATAAATGACGGATAACAAAAAATTATCCAAAAAAATCGGCTGTGAATGGTAACATAAAATCAACTGCGAACAATAACGATACATAATAACCATCACTTCACTTTGTGCTGCTTCCGATATTCTGCCGGACTCTGATCAACATACCTCTTGAATTTTGTATGAAAATAATCCACATTACGGTAACCAACTTTTTCGGAAATCTCATACACTTTCAACTCTGTTTCCACCAGCAATTCTTTAGAATGTTTAATCCTGACCTTATCTATAAATACATTAAAACCCTCACCCACTTTCTTGGTAAAAATCTTGCCAAGATATGAGCTGTTGTATCCAAAAAGCGGTGCAATATTTTCCAGCTTAATATTATTCATATAATTATGCTCAATATAGTGAAGAATGTCATCCATAACACTGTCACTGGACGGATTTCCGATGGTTCGCATAATCATCTCAAACTGCTCTGAGAAATATAAAATGATCTCATATAAATAACAGCGATTGCCAATATAGTCAATAATTTCACTATTTCCCGGAAAAGGAATATTGGCATTATGATATAAATGAGATAAGCGTTCTTTAATTGATAAATAAAGATCTGTCAAAAATAACTTGATTTTAATAATATCTGTTCCAGATTGATATAACTGATTTTCCAGATCCTTTAATGTCTCTGCCACCTGATTGCGTTTTGCAGCCTGAATATAACCGGATAATAATTCGCAATACTGATTCAGACTATCCTCTCCTAAGCAATCGCTTTCTGCCGCATGTTCTTCCGGTAATTGGTCATATCCAATGGTATGCTGATGACACTCACAGAAAAACCGCCTTTTTTGCAAAAGCAATGCCTCCTGATAGGAAAGATGAATATTTTCGATACAATCTACTATCCTGCCATATGTAATAAACAGAGAATCTAAGGGTGAATTAATCTGCGGTTTCTGCTCTCTGTCATAATGCTCCAAAAACTGCTGAAATCTATGCAGTACTGGAGTTCCTCTCAATAGAATGATCTCATTATCCTCTAACTGCATACTGTCATAAGAGGTCTGGTCTTCATTGGTAGTTTTTAGCAAATCAGCAAAACGGTATACTGGTTGACTGCTGTCCCGACTATAGCGATCACAGACTACCACCTGATACTGATCTACCTCTGGAAAAAAATCTGCGTAATCAATCCCAGCATAATCTGCCTGATTCATAATAATATCATACAGAATCATCCCTTTGGCTTTATCACGATATTGTCCCAGAACCTCCTCCTGTTCCTTCTCCTGGGATAAGTTACTGCTAATCTCCTGCACCGTACGAAGCAGTTCATCCTCATCAATAGGTTTGGTTAAATAATAATTTACACCATAACGAATAGCTGCCTGTGCATATTCAAAATCTGTAAAACCACTCAGAATAATAAACTTCCCCTGATACCCCTGGTCACGGGCATGCTTTACCACATCAATTCCTAACATCTGCGGCATACGGATATCCAGCAAAACCAGATCCGGTTTCTGTGTCATAATACTATGTAAGGTATCAGAACCATTGGATTCTTCTCCTATAATTTCATACCCTAACTCATGCCAGTCTAAAATATAACGCAATCCTTGACGAATAATCAATTCATCATCTGCTATTAAAACCTTGTACATGCTACACCCCAATCCATAAAAATATGATATTCTACTCCTATGTAACGCAATCATTATAAATTTCTGAACGGACAAAGTAATAACTACACTGACTCCTGCATATAACTTAAATATTATTATAACGAATGAAAGGAGAATTGGCAACTTTATGTACATGATAATCCGCATATTCATGTTAAAATGCCTTGAAGTAAACTCTGACCTAAACAATAAAAATTTAGCGTATCATTTTAATAAATATTTTAAATAAAAATAGGAGCATCAGAATATTGATTTCATATATTTCTAATCTCATCATCCCACTATTAATCTTCTACGTGATCGGTTATGGTCTGTTAAACAAAGTTGCAATTTTTGACGCCTTTGTCAAAGGTGCCGAAGAAGGTTTCAAAATAGTACTAGGCGTCTTACCCACATTAATCGGACTCATGATCGCCATTGGTATGCTGCGGGAATCCGGTCTGTTGGAAAAAATTGCCATCCTGTTTCAACCTGCCGCATCTATAATAAATTTCCCTGCCTCCCTATTGCCATTGACACTGATTAAAATGGTATCTTCCTCTGCGTCCACCGGCTTATTAATAGATATTTTCAAAGAATTTGGTACGGATTCCAGAGAAGGATACATGGCATCTCTATTTATGTGCTGCTCGGAAACCATACTTTATACTATATCCGTTTATTTCATGGCAACCGGCGATAAAAACCACCGCCCCATCAGCGGTATGCGCTGGACTATGGCAGGCGCATTATTCTGCACCTTTGTAGGCATTGTAGCAAGCGTTCTACTCACAAACTGGTTGATATGATATATTCGTCCCTGCGAAATTCCCGCCACACCATAAAGACCGTAACAATGGCAGCCATAGCATCTGCAATGGGACCAGCATACATAATCCCGTCTATTCCAGCATAAATCGGAATCAGAATAATCAGAGGAAGCAGAAAAATAATCTGTCTGGTCAATGATAAAAAGGTTCCCCGCTTCGGCTTACCAATTGCTGTAAAAAAGTTAGAACTAATAGGCTGTAGACAATTCAAAAAGGTACAAAATAAAAAAACATGAAAATAATTGATTGCAAAACGATAGTATTCCTCGGAACCATTTCCAAAGATGGAAATAATCTGTCTAGGCGCAAACTGAAATAAGGAAAAGGCAGCTAATGCCAGCACGAAACCACATGTCATAGCAAATAAGTAAGCCTCCCGTACTCTGCGATATTGTTTTGCACCATAATTAAAACTGATAATCGGCTGCAATCCCTGTGAAATCCCGATGATAAAAGACATAAAAACCTGGTTTACCTTGCTAATGATCCCGACGCAGGCAATTGGTACCGCTTCTCCATAGACCGAACGCAAGCCATAATATTTCAGTGATTTATTCATGACAATCTGTACCAGCATCATAGCAAGCTGATTACTGCAGGGTGCCATTCCCAAAGTAACAATACGAATCAGAACCGCTCTCTGAAGTTTCAAATGTCTGGGACATATTTTTACGGTACGGCAATGGCTCAAAAACCAGAGTGTCATTCCACCAGATAGAAACTGCCCCACAATGGTGGCAATGGCAGCCCCCTCCATTCCCATCTGCAAAACAGATACAAATAAAGCATCCAGAAACACATTAATCACTGCGCCAAACAGGTTGCAAAGCATACTGATCGTAGGACGACCATCCGCACGGATCAAATGCCCCCCACCTGTAGTAACAATCAAAAAAGGAAATCCCCATGCCACAATACTGGTATAAGATCTGGCATAATGCAGAACATTATCCGGAGAACCAAAAAAATGTAACAGGGAATCCAGAAAAAGCTGTGTGACAATACATAAAACCACGCCACAGCTAAACAGCATAAGCAAAGCATTACCAAGATAATATACCGCCTTTTTACGCTCTCCTCTTCCCATGGATATATTAAAAGCAGAAGCTCCTCCGATACCGAACAAAAGTGCAATTGCAACGCAGGAAATCGACAGAGGAAAAGAAATATTCGTTGCCGCATTTCCCAATTCACCCACGTTGTTGCCAATAAAAAACTGATCAACAATATTGTACAATGATCCAACCAGCATAGCAATAATGCTGGGTATGGCAAAGCGGAACAAAAGCTGATTGACTGGCTCTGTTCCCAAAGGATTCGTCATATTCTTCTTCGCATCATTATTCATCAGATCATCCTCCACCACAATTCTATTATCACGACCAATGTCTCAATGTATTCATTCACACAATGTCGGTTTGCGCAAGCACGACCACCGCTATGTTCATTTTATCATACGAAGTCAATGGCTCAAACCCCTTTTTCACTCCAAGACAAAGCTTCCGAGCACGCACAGATACGTCACTGCAAGGCAGGCTTTCCCCGAAAGCGTAAGATCGCTAGCCAGAGCAAATTTCTTCCGGTTCGAACGATTCACAAAAGAAAGTTAAATAAAATTCCTACCGTTGCAATAAAATTCTGGCTGTGATATATTCAAAATTAACTACATGAAGAATTTTTGACTTGTATAATTAAAAATCAGATAAATGATAGCTATTAATAATCAAAAAAAATTGAGAAAAGGATAAAGCATATCATATGAAAAGACAAGACCTTATTTTGATCGGCAGCCTGCTACTCATCGGCATTGCATTACTGGCAGGCTATCGCCTATGGTATCACGACTCCGGTGGATCCGTGGAAATTACCATTGACGGAGAACGATACCAGACACTTTCTCTGTCAAAAAATACCACCATCGAACTTCCTGCTGGGAACGGCAGCAACATTTTGACCATCCGGGATGGTGCTGCTGATATGACAGACGCAGACTGCCCGGATCAGCTCTGTGTGAAACAAAAAGCCATCAGCCACACTGGGGAAACTTTGGTCTGCCTGCCACATAAAGTAGTGGTTAAAGTCATCAATAATAGCAATGAAACAGAAGACATTCTAGATGGAGTGGCAAATTAACAAAGTTTTTTCAACAAGAAAAACTGGTAGATCATCATGACCTACCAGCTATATAATTTCTCATTTCTATTAATTAATAATAATAATTAAATAACATCCCACTATAGAAAGAAGTGGTATAAGAAAATCCAATTGGTGGCTTACTGGTGTCCGGATAATTGACCAGAATTTTATCTACATATTCCATCGGATCCACCTTAATGGCATTGGTCTTGGACTGCATTCTCACGCTCAACACAGAACCTTCCCCCAATAGTTTCTGATAATCTCCCTCCATGGCAGCCTGCCCCGCCAGAGAATCATCCATCCGCATATATCCTTTTTCATCAAAGTTCAGTCCGCAGGATTCCATCTCTGAAGCAAAAGGATCCATCACACTGCACAACTCGCATACCAGTCTTGGCACCATGCTATTCCTGCCAACATAATCCCAGGAACTTTCTACCATCTGATTATAACTATCCATGATATTTCTGACTCCCCCAAGAATCAGATTCTTATCTGGTGTATAAAATACTTCTGCCGGCTCCTCTCCTACATTTCTGAGATTAACCTCCAGACTACGTGCTAAACGAAACGTATTGGCTACAGAATGTTTCTGTGAACCATTTAATAAAAACTCCGCATTGACTGGTGCCTGAGTCATACGGCTTAATCCATAGAAAGAAACAATCCCCTCTTTATAATCACCTGGATAATCCACAAAAGTCATAATCGGATTGCCGTCCGGTGTACCTGTATCATCTGTTTCCAAGCGCATTTCCATCTTTCCGGATCCTATGGAAACAGGACGTGCCTGAATACCAATCTTTGCCTTGGTTAAAAAATCAGACAATCCACCAATAACATCACCATGGGTGGCATCCTTTTTGATATTATATTGAAAATCATAGGAAATATCATTGACACTTACCTTAAAACGATAAGTCCCCGCATCCAACCCACGACTCGTTTCATAAAATTCCTTACTCTCATTAATCTGTGGTTTTGCCAGACCCTGTACTTGAATCTGAAACGGCTCCGGCAGATGTTCATAGTCATCTGTCTGAATATCCACAGTTACCTGTTCCTCCTGTGAAGATACCGCTTTTTTTCTCAAGAAAACAGAATCCTTACCTCCATCATACAGATCCCGGAACGCACCATTCAAAGCTATCGCTGATTCCTTCAGATTCAAAGCATAGGACTGCTTTTTATCCGACAATTTAACCAGATAAAGTGGAGAAGTTTTGTTTTTTTTGGCAATGTCACTCAAAACCGAACGCAACTCCGAATTCTCGTGGGTACTATATTTCGTGGGTTTTGTGTTAAAATCTGTCAATAAATAATTATACACATTTAAATCCATATCGCTTCTCTCCTTTCCTTGGACCTAGCACAAATATGGTAATCCACTTGCATGCGTCTTCCGCCTCCTTGCACAACGCATGACTCACTACCTTCTCTATTATAAAGCCAATAATTTATGGTTCTTTTTACGAGCCAGAACCAGGCTTCTTAGAATATGTATTGCATACTCTCCCTAAACTATATTATACGCAGGGAAATCGGGTTCTGTCAACAAAATTTCCGATAATTCAGCAAAAAATGTGATGGCGATATTGGACTTAAAAGGAATTTGCTGCCGATTAATGATGATGCTACGCATTGCTATCTACTTTTGACCCCAGCATCATACCACTGGACTATAACGTATACGAATCCTTGGCAGTTCTTTTAATTCTGTATAATAGTTCATCTGCCAATCCTCTCCCTGAGATGGATCATTCTCACCAGAAACTGGCGGTGCAAAAATTTTCAAAGTCATATCTGCCTCTCCCAGAATCGGATTCTTAAAAAATGCACTCATCATATCAATGCATTTGACACCAGGAGCTTTATAGAACCAATGACCATGCAGCTCCATCATTAAATTCATATCAACCGTATCCTCATCAAAATAAATCTCACAGAAAACCGGATTTTTCTCGAAATGCAGCGGAATCGCCACCCCATCTGCATCCTCGGAACCACCCCAGCGCAGGGTAGTCGGCAAAGTCAGTTCATCATCTTCTTCCATGGAAGGAGAAAAGAAATCTTCATGAATAATTTCTCGATAAGTATTCAAAATTGGCTGCTCAATTCCCACATTGGCATTGTTAGGATCCTCAATTTCCAGTCCTAATCTGCCTCTGTCACGCATCTGATACAAGGTAAATCCATTTAACCATTGCTCCGGATCAGCCTTTAAACGATCACAGAATTCCTGCAGCATATCTGCCTGATCGTAAGCACCGGTAACATCTCCATCCGCATTAAACTCTGACAAAACCATTGGTTTCTTCACACCATGATTTACCAAAGCGTATCGCTCATAGCTCTTCTTTGCCAATGTGTAGATTTTATCCACTGTATAGCGGGCAAAGGACTTCCATTCCAGCTCTGGCTCTGCCACATCATAAGGCCATCCCCAATGCAGAGCCATATAGCGGTCTACTGATACAATGTCAGCCGCCCTTGCCGCCTCTGCAAAGATGTCTTCTTTTTCCATCTGTTCATCTTCTAATTCTTTGCAGCCATCCAGACAAATAATTACCTTGACATTCGGTGCCTCCCGGTGCATAATCTCACAACAATGCACAAAAAAGGCTGCCACTTCTTCGTAAGATGCCCGCTTATTAAAAGAAAACCAATCTCCTGTCGCCTCATGATTGATACGGAGCTGTACCCGTCCAAATGTCTTCAAATCTTTGGCAATGGCAATAATATGATCGTCAGTCAGTTTGGGATCCATGGTTATGGTCAGCAAGACATCCTGTCCATGTTTCCGGATATCTCTCATATAAGTAAAAGGTTCATCATCTAAAGTTCCATTTAAACCGCCCTTATAGGTAAAATAATCATCATACGGAAAATCCCAGGCAAAAGATACTGACGGATCTGCATGAACCACACTGGCCCTGCCAGGCCATTTATCGTCATTAGGATAGTAACAGTACATCAGGTTAATCGCACGATGCGGTCTCCCTAACTTCTGTAAAATATAATCCTGATCTACATATTCCCCTCGTTCGCTGCCATCTCCCAGATCCACGGCACATTTTGCCGATCCCATATGCAACTTCTTTACTATCATTGTTTCGTTCATTTTTTCCTCCATCTGCCACAAATAACCTTTGTATATATGTGACCTTGCTGCTGTCGCTCTCACAATTTTTAGTCATACTTTATAAATATATCGAATTATTTTCTGTCTATTCTACCTTGAATTTTCATCATTATTTACCCTAAAAATCATGAATATATTTTTCACACAATCTATATATCTCTATAATTTCCTAGAAATCACGGATATGCTCTCCAGCACGTATTTCATCCTCCGCTAATCTGGACAATATGTCTGCCTTCCGGCTTCCCACCATCAATTTTCGATTATAATTTTGATAACTCTCAGAAGGGTTATCCTGCAAAAATGCAGAGGATTCCGTCCCCATCGTCAGCTCTGTCACAAAGACCACCATCTCCTGTGCCTCACCGAATGCACTCTCCATAAAAGAAAAGGCATGTTCCAGTTTTTCCATCGTCTGATCCTCTTTCGCAATCAACCGCTCCTGCATCTGATCAAATCCCTCTCTGGCTGTCTGAAATGCCTGCTCTGCATCTTCTGCCGAATCCGGTTTCCACTGACGCAGGTTCTCGAAAAGCATCTCTCGGCATCGTTGCTCCTTTCTGGTTAGAAAGCCGCTCTGACGATCTCGCTCATAATCCCCTTCCATTATCTCCAGTTGTGCCTGATAAATATCATCACTCTGTCCATGCCCTCTCTCTTTTTCCGAGGCATCTTCCATCTCCTGACGATAATTCCCCAGAAATACATACCACAGATCCGTTACCATCTTAATTTCTGCCACTGCCATAAAATCTCGATTCAATCCGCTCAAAAGTAAATTAACCACACTGAGTCTCTCATCAAACGAAGCCCGCTGCAAACGCTGATAAATCTCTGGTGACGTATTTCCATCCAATATCTCCGAAATTCCATAATCATCCTGATATTTCCGATATAGATCCAGATAGGCAGAGACATCTTTTGCAATCTCCTCATGCTGTAAAAACTCCCGGATCACTTCTTCGTCTACCGGCAGCTTCAACCGGGTATAGGCATCCAATAGATTGCTGAGATCCTCCCAGCCTCTTGCTGTTACAAACCGCATTCCATCCACATCTGTCTGCACCCGATAAAAATTCTGTGGTCGCAATTCCAGATAACTTAACAATGCATCATTGATATGCTGTGCTCGGGCATATTCCTTCCACACCGCATAATCCGGCTCCACTTCCATACGCCGCACACGATCCAGAGTAACCATGTCAAAATCCCGAACCGATTTGTTATACTCTGGTGGATTACCCGCCGCTACAATAATCCACCCCTGAGGAACTGCCTGATTTCCAAAAGTCTTACATTGTAAAAACTGCAGCATCGTCGGCGCTAAGGTCTCTGACACGCAGTTGATCTCATCAATAAATAAGATTCCTTCATTCAGTTTCTCCTGTTCTATCTTGCGATAGACACTGGCAATGATTTCACTCATGGTATATTCCGTGACAGAATAAGTTTTCCCACCAAAAGATTCCTCCCGGATAAACGGTAACCCCACTGCACTCTGTCTGGTATGATGTGTAATCGTATACGACACCAGACCAATCCGGCACTCTCTGGCAATCTGCTCCATAATTTGCGTTTTACCGATTCCTGGTGCCCCTAGCAGAAGAACTGGTCTCTGCCGGATTGCTGGAATCAAATATCTCCCCCGCTCATCCTTTTCCAAATATGCCTGCACCGTATTGCTGATTTCTTCCTTTGCCCTTTTAATGTTCATAACCTTGCCGGAATCCGTCTATGCGGCTCCGTCTCCTTTCCTTGATTTCCTAACTCTGCAATTTACTAGCAATTCTATTTCATACTGATTGCTCACATCTTACCTTAGCAATGCTGAACGGTCCACTGGCGAACTCTATTCCAAATCTGCTCGGATAGATCTCTGCTGCAAATCCTCCGGCATGATGCGCAGTCGCATTGCCCATGGCGGCACGGCCGCCTCCTCATAATTCCCAAAAAACAGAAATGCCGTCTGATAATCCGGCCGCTTCTGGGGATAAACCCCCTTACCATCCGTAAAATACAACATTCCCCGGAGATGCTCCAATTCACCACTCTCCCTCAACTGATTCACATAGACAAACGCCGGGCGAAAATCCGTTCCACCTCCGCCAACAATGGTAAAACTTTGCAACAAGCTTTCCAATTCTTTCTCATTCGTAATAAGCTGATCCGTCTGTATCCGATCGTCACACTGGATCACATGAATACGGCTATCGGCAAAAAAATGTTCCTTTTCCATCAAAATATCAAAGGTTTCCTGCAAAAATGCCTTGACCAGATCGCCACTGGTAGAATAACTGGTATCCACTACAATCACAAAATCCTGGATCTTCTGAATTTCCCGTGTCTCCACCGGTTCCAGCAAAGGCATATTTCCATACAGGCGCAGACCATAGGAATAATAGTTCAAATCATATTCCTCCGGATCCAAATGCATTTCTTCCCGAAGTACGGTAAACTTGCGCAAAAAATCCCGATAACCACGTCTGCTCCGTCCTGCCTGCATCTCCTGTTCCAATAATTCCTGACCTTCTGCCTTGTCCTCGCCCCTCTGCTCCATCCTCATCTGTGTCTGTCTGCCGATCTGTTCCCAACGCTTCTGTATCACTTCCGGAGCCATATTCATTTGCTTGGATTCTGGCCAGTATTTATGGGTATCCGTATAAAATTCCCGCTGTAATGCCTGAAACTCCTCCGGCGAAATATCTGACAGCCACTGATAAATCACCGCTGCTGAAATTCCCATCTGCTGTTTTTCCAGACGACCGTACAGATCCTTGCGAAGCAGGCTGAGAACCCGTCTCGTACTTGGTTTATCCATATGGTCAATGGTGTATTCCACCATAACATCACATGCCAGATCCCACAGCGGCCTCTGACGATTCCCGCATAACCACAGATGGGAAAAGATACAATGCAGGATACTGTGCAGATATAGACGATTCAAAAAGGCGGAATTCACCGGATAAACCTGCAACAGGCGTTCCATAGAATAATAGAGCGTTTCCCCATCTGTACCAAAAGTATCAATCCCTTCTGCCGGCTTCCACGACAGCGCAGACAATGCCACATCCATAAAGCGAAGTTCCAGATATAATTCACTACGGATTAATGACAAAATCTCATCAGCCATCTCCTGCTGCCACTCCCACTGTGTCTGCTCCGACATACTTCCTGCTCCCTTCTATTCTTCTCCATCCATCTAAGCAAAATTCTCCCGGATAAAATTACCCAGTTGAATTCTTTTGGGTAAATGCCATACCTCTGCTCTACCCATACTCAATCAAAAGAGTAACGTTTCCTGCGATCTATCATACCATAACGCTGCTTCCAATCCAAGAAGCTGGCACTTCCCTCGCTCCAATCCCTGGAGACACTATATTGTATTGCCGCATCCAGATCATTTCCCCGCAGGTAAGAACATTCACACATCTTCTGTAATATCCCCAGATCCCGCAAATCAATGTAATACTGTGCTATTTCCAGGGCATGCAACTGAATCTGTCTCTCATACTCTGTCCGTCTCTCCTGCCGTAACGCCACAGGATATAGCAGGCGTAGCAGCGCCAATCTACCAACTGTCAGACCGCTTTCCTCCACTGCGACTTTGTCCAAAATTCCATCATATCGTTCCAGCTGCACCACTCCATTCTCCAATAATTGGCGTGCCCGAAATCCCTCCCCGGTAATATTTCTCCCAAAAATATGTGCCGGAGCGATTTCATCATAACTTTCCGAATATTCCGGATACAGTAATTTTGCTTCTGAACCCTGCGGACTTCCCATAAAATGTATCACAATTTCTGTAGAAATTTGCTGTAAAATCAAAGCCACCCCACTGGCTTCTTCCACACCACAACGAATCTCTATCGTTTGCAAAGAAGAACAATTCATAAAGACATCACTACCGATTTTTCTGGTTTTTCGTCCTATCTGTAATTTCTGCAGCTTCCTGCAATTATAAAAAGCAAAATCTTTAACTTCAACCGTACTGTCCGGTAATACCAAAGACTCCAAATCCGAGCCTGCAATCAGATGAAAATGCATAGGATCTCCTGCTTCGCTCCAAATCTCTGTCTCCCGAATCAACACATCCGGTAAGCGTTCCGAATCAGAAAAACAATATGCTCCCACTTCTGCTACGGAATGTCCATCTAATTGATCAGGTATAACTATAGCACCATTTGTAGCATATACCCTGAGAATTCTGGCTGTTCCATCTGGCAGACACTGCCATAAATATTTTCCATCATGAATCTGTTTTTTATCCATTCTATTCCTCACATCATTTTCCAGCACATACTATTACGTTACTATTATACAACAAAGTGTGCTTCGCATACTCTCGCAAATTAACAACAGCAAAATTCGAAGCACACTTTGCTGCGCCAGCCAACGACACAAAGTGACATCTTCCTTCGCTGGCTGTGTGCATAAGTTTTTTACTATATAGGAAACGAGAAGTTTCCTATATAGTATAGTAAAAAAATCCCGCCACACATTGTGACGGGATCCTCATTTCCATAAGTAATCGCTTTATTTCGGTGTAACAGTAAAAGTAACAGTAATGTTCTTCTTGAACTTAAATGCTGTAGCCTTATTTACATTCTTAGAGTTATCTCCATTCTGGCCATAAGTATTGAAGAAAGAAATTCTCCAGTTATCTTTGCTGTCTGCTTTATTTTTCTCAAAAGCACCAATTTGTGGTTTACATTTTACTTTCTTACCATCACATTTCACAACTACATTAGAAACCTTCACACTCTTAAATGATTTCAGAATATCCTTCAGATCTACCGTAAATACAACTGCTTCTGAAATATTTCCAACTTTCTTCTTGTTGAATTTTGCTGGCTTAGACAGATTAACTGTTACGGAAGTCTTCTTGCCCTTTGTAAACTTAACAGATTTTTCAGAAATCTTAGATGGTTTTACAGAAGATGAACCGTCATCCTCGCCATACAGCCATGCACAACCGTCAGCATCACACTTTGCTGCATATAATGTTCTTACAGTAATGCTCTTAGATTTTGCTTTCTTTGCTGCACTTGCCTGTGAAGGTGAAAGAGCTACTCCTCCTACAGCTACTGCCATGGTTAATACTAAGGCTAAGCCTTTTTTTGCTACTCCGGAAATTCTCATTTTGATATCCTCCTCCTTATTATTATTTGATATTGAAATTCCGTTAAAAACTTCAATTAATATTATACACTTTTTGTAGGATCTGTCAATAAAACTGGATCATTTTTTTTGCTTTTGGATATAATTATATATTTTCAAATACTGTTATTTCCATATTTTTCTAAAAAACAAATAAAACAGCATGGCTTTTGTAGCAATTTTCACAATAAAATCATTTTAAACATAACACAGGGTCATATGAAACGGTAAATCCGCTTCACATGACCCTCTTTCTCTTATATTTTACTGCACATTCACTAGTTCTTCCTGCAGCTTCTGCAGCTTCTCCTGCTCTGCCGCAATGCTTTGCTCTAAGGTTTGCATTTTCTCTGTGGTTTCCGTAATCAGAGTCTGCAAATGGTCATTATCTCCCACCAGGTTCTCCAATTTCGCATTCCACTCTTCTGTTACTTTCTTCTTTTCTTCCTCCAGACTCTTTGCAACTTCCTGATACTTAGTAATGAATCCCTTGTTGTAATCAATGGTATCACGGATCGTCCTCTTTCTGCCCAGAGCAAAGCTTCCAGCATCTTTCAGTTCACTTTCCAGACGCTTATTCTCAACTTCCAGTTCTTCAATCAAATTACTGTTTTCTTTAATCTTATCATCTACCACACCAATGGCGGCTTCCGCACGGGTCATCAGTTTCTGGCGATCCTGATCCAGATTATCCTGCTTGGATTCTAGACCTGCCTGTGAAATCTCTACCGTCGCTTTGGCATCGGCATATTCTCGGTTCAATGCCTCCAGAGTTTCATTGGCAACAGCAATTTCATTGGTAATACGCTGAAGTTCCTGGTTCTTCTTTTCCTCCTCTACTGCCATTACTACAGTAGAAAGACTGTTATATTTCTTTTCCCACTTTTCATGATTCTTGGAACATCTGCGGGAAATACGATAATCCACTTCTCCAATGGTTTCCAAATTAACTTTAAGATCCAGCAGACCGGAATAACACTCTCTTTCCTGATCCAGGACACTCTTCATCACATCCTCGGAAACTCCCTGGGCATCAATTTGTTCAATATGCTCATTCAGATTTTCCAGAATTTCCTCTAATTCTTCTCCAAAATCCTCCTGCTTTTCACCAATCTCATCACGATACTCCTTGATCCTTGGATCAGAGAAACCAGAAAACTGTTCACTGGAAATTTTCTGAACAAACTCATCAGAATACTTAGACCATTCTGCAATAATGGTCTGCATTTTTGGCTTGATCTCATCTAAATACTGGCTTAATTCCGGTGGAATTGGTGCCGATGGTGCTGCTGCCACAGACGGTACTGCTGTTGGAACCGCTGATGGCATTGGCATCGGTACTGGTGTTGGCATACCGCTTGGAGCTGCCGGTATAGTCGGATCAACAAATGCCGGATTCACAGCTGGTGCTGCCGCTGGCGCCGGAGCCGAAACAGAAATCGGTATGGACTCTGAAATCGGATCTGCTGCCTGACCAGCAATTGGTATCGCCACGGAATCCGCCGGAGCTCCTGCTGGTGCTGCTCCTCCAATCAATCCATTGGATGACACTATCGGATCTGCTATCGGTGCATCTCCTCCAATCAATCCGTTAGATGATGCTATCGGATCCACCGCTGGGGCATCTCCTCCAATTAATCCATTGGATGATGCTACCGGATCCACTCCTCCAATCAAACCATTGGACGATGCTACCGGATCTACTCCTCCAATCAAACCATTAGAGGATACTATCGGATCCACCGCTGGAGCATCTCCTCCAATTAAACCATTAGAGGATACTACCGGATCTACTGCTGGCGCTATTCCACCGATTAATTCATTGGATGGTGGTAATGGATCCATTGCGGGCGCTGCTCCCCCTGCCAGTCCACCAGAAGCTGCTACCGGATCTACTGCTGAGGCCACTCCTCCTGCCAGCCCACCAGAAGCTGCTACCGGATCTACTGCCGGTGCTATTCCACCAATCAATTCATTGGATGACGGCAATGGCTCAATCGCCGGCGTTGCTGCCCCGCCGATCAACTCATTAGACGGTGGCAATGGTTCTGCCACTGGTATCCCACTGTCAATTAACGCATTCGATGGTGGCAATGGCTCTGCTACCGGATTTGCCACTGGTGCCGAAAGCGGCAACGGATCTGGGACAACAGATGCCGTTCCAGCAGTCAAGCCCTGTGCAACATTGCCGGTTACTGAAATCGTTCTGGCATCTGCCGTAGGCGGCAACGGATCAATATTAACTGATGATGGTGCCGAAGTAGGTGCCGGTTCCGGTATAGACATCGTCATCGGCAGAGGCTCTGCTTTTGGAACCTCTTTTCCATTGGCATCTACCTCAATTACCGTAATACGCATAGTATTAGGATCTGTTCCATCATATGCAATCAACATTTCTACCAATTGACGTACTTTTTCCTCTGCATCCGGAATCCCGTTTTTCACACGACTCTCCATGGAAGCTGTGATACCTGTTGCACTTCTATTCAATGCCAATAAATGCCACTTAAACAAATACAGGAATGTCATTCCCGTCATATCTTCATTCTGCAGAAATTCATGAACCTCTTTTCCAAGATCTTCATATTTCACACGAAAATTAATATTCTTCTCAACATAAACCATAAGGTTAACCAACTGTGGTGCGAGAGAATCCATTTGATCAAAAATTCCCGGAAAATCTCTCATGGCAGCAGTATTTGCCTGCATACCCTTGATCTGATGATATGAACCATCATAATATAATTCTCCCGGCTTGAAAAAAAACACCCCGCCATCTAATAAAACCTGGGCCGCTAAAACACCGTCTATCTTTCCGTTCTTTCCAATAAGATCCATATTACGTGCCTCCTTACCAATGCCTCTATTCCACTATCTATTATACTTTTCTTTGCCGCATTTGTCATCTTTTTTTTGTCATGTTTATAAAATGTTTACATTTTAATTGAATTAACATCTAAAGCTAATAACTTTTTACAAAGATTCTGTTCCTGGAGCATCATATCCGGATCAGAATAACTGTTCTCAAATATTACTTCTCCTCCGCCCGTCGCATCCTGAAGCAGCCCTGCCTCCTGCAAACGTCGTTTCATCTCTCTGGCAGTTCCCGGTCCCCCGTCATAGATCTTTACCTCCGGACCCACCACCTGACGGATTGCAGAACTGGCAAAGGGATAATGTGTACAACCTAATACAATGGCGTTCATAGTTTCCTGATCCACAGTCCAGAATAGTTCTGTCAGATATTTTCGTAAATCTTCCCCTTCCAAATCCCCTCTTTCCACATACTCCATTAATCCCGGACAGGGTAAAGGTATAATCTGAGCCTGATCCTGATACCGTCCCATCAGTTTACAGAATTTCTCCTGACGCAGTGTCATAGGGGTTGCCATTACAATAATTCTGCCACCAGGATTTTGCTCCACAGCCGGCTTAATTGCTGGTTCAATGCCCACTAAGGGCAGATCCGGATACCTTTTTCGCAAATCAGCCACCGCAGCACTGGTGGCCGTATTACACGCTACTACCACAGACTTAACGCCCTGTTCCAATAATGCCTCTATATTCTGGATCGTCATTTTCCTGACCTGCTCCAATGCTTTTGTCCCATAAGGGGCATTGGCGGAATCTCCAAAATATAGGTACTTTTCCCCCGGCATTAGTTTCACCAGCTCTCTCAGGACACTGATTCCACCCACACCGGAATCAAACACTCCGATCGGCAGTCTCTTTCTATCCATCCCGTCTCCCTTTCCACTGACTATTATTGCCATATAGAGTCCGTTCAATTAATCTTTATCTATAATCTCTTTGTAAAATTCAGAATAATCCTTACGTGCCTCTTTCATAGCTGCAATGGCAGCACGAGGATGCTGATTCAAATGCCCTGTCAGCAAGTATGGAATATCAAATCCCCATTCTACACCAGCTTCTTTCAATGGAACGATATTCTTTTCGATAAATTGAATCACTGGAAACAGTTTGTATTTCGGATTTTTCAGAAAACCTAACAACAGCTCCATGGCACAATTTCCGGCACCACGTCCCATGCCGCTCATAGTGGCATCTAAATAGGACACGCCTCGTGCGCAGGACTCTATCGTATTGGCAAATGCCAGCTGTTGATTATTATGTGCATGCATGCCAATGTATTTGCCATATTTTTCCCCTATTTCCATATATTGATCCGAAATATTACGAATCTGCTCTGGAAACAAAGAACCAAAACTGTCTACAATATATATACCATCTACCGGACTCTGTCCCAACATTTCTAGCGCTACCTGCAGATCAGACTCTTTCGCATTGGAAAGTGCCATAATATTACAGGTTGTCTCATATCCCTTGCGGTGTGCATCCTCTATCATATCAATAGCCGCCGGCATCGTATTAACATAAGTTGCAACACGCACCAGATCCACTGGACTTTCACTTCTATCATGGATATCTTCTTTATAATTGCAGCGTCCCACATCTGCCATAATGGAGATTTTCAAATCTGTATCATTATCTCCTACAATCTCGCGGATTTTGTCATCTTCTGCAAATTTCCAGGGACCAAATTCATCCACATTAAACATTTCCTTATCTGCCCGATATCCAAACTCCATATAATCCACACCTGCCTTGACATTTGCCTTATACAGGTTTTTGATAAATTCATCTGTAAAACGGAAGTCATTGACCAGTCCGCCATCACGTATCGTGGCATCCAATACTTTGATGTCTGGACGGAATGATAATAAATTACCTTTCTGTGCCATTACTTTCTCTCCTCTTTTCCTTTTTCATCCGTAAAACGGTATTCTCAAAACGATAACTTATTAAGTATACTAAAAAAGCTGGCAGATAGCAAGCCAGAGTTTCCCATAATCAGAAAACAGAGCCGCCTACCAGAAGCGACTCTGCAAATCACATGATAACCCAAAATGCCGGTTCCTGAATTTTGAGTCCTAGCATACGCTAGGTGGGCAACCGCATACAAGCATCTGTCTTCCATGACCTATGCAAGGCATGACATCCGCTCATAAATATAAGAATCCCAATCAATCAGTGTAGGTTCAAAATATCAGGAGTTGTCGAACACTCCAGGCATCTCTTATTCTTACCATACAGTATATACAATTTTGACAAAAAATACAACCGTAAGTGTTATGAAAATTTTGGAACATTACTATTCATATTCCTCCATAGCAGTCAGCTCGGCAAAAGAAAAATAAAATGTAGTTCCCTCTCCCACAGTGCTTTCCACCTGAATATCCCCATCGTGCCGCAGTGCAATCTGCCTGGCAATCATTAATCCCAGACCGGTTCCTTTATCATTTTGACGCATCTTGGATTTATAAAATTTTTCAAATATATAGGGTAGTTTTTCTTCCTCAATACCAACACCCTGATCCTGTATAGAAATATCCAGCCTTCCATCCTTTTTCTCTAAACGGATCCATATTTTTCCATATATATCAGAAAACTTAATCGCATTATCAATGATTATCATAAACATCTGGCGCAACCTGCCATAGTCGCCAAATACCATACAGGGATCTTCTTCCGGCAGTTCCATAATCAGATCGATCTGCTTATCTTCCCCAATCACACTACTGCTGCGTTGCAAATCCACAAAAATCTGTCGCAGACTGACTGGCTCTTTTACAATTTGAAAATCTGGATTCTGCATTTTAGACAGTACAAACAAATCCTCTACCAAACGCTCCATCCCCTTACATTCTGCAAGCATTCTCTGGTATAATCCACTTACACTTTTCGGATCGGTGATCACACCATCGTTTAGAGATTCTGCATATCCCCGAATCACCGTAATTGGTGTGCGCAGCTCGTGGGACACATTGGCAAAGAAATCCTGGCGTACCTGCTCCAGGTTAGCCCTCTCACTTTCCACCCTGGCCAGCTGTGTGGATAATTTGTTGAGCTGTTCTTCCGTAACGGCAAGCTGTCTGCTACGGCTATAAGTTACTATTTCTGAATAGTCTCCCTGTGCCATTCTCTCAATATCCCGATTAATCTTATTCAACGAAATAGATAAGTAACGGGTCATAAATATAGCTAACAGAAAGGAAAACACCACTGCTGTAAATGCACTGACAGTAATCAGATACTTTCCCTCATCTAAGCCCATAGTCTGGCGGTCCATCATAGAAACCATCAACACACCACCGATTACCTGCTCTGTATCCTTAGCATAAATTGGCACAGCCACACGCAAAGCAACCATACCATAAACATTATCATAGCCGGCACTGGATGCCACTTCTCCCTGGAAGGCTTCTTCCAATACCCGTTTCATCTCTTTGATGGAAGGGTCCTCCTTTTGCGCATCTTCGCTATACTCTCCTGTCAGAGAATCCTCCTCCAGATCCGCATTGGTATACTCTTCTGCTAATGGAGCAGCAGCATCTTCATTACTAACAATCCAAACATCTGTCTTTTCCGCCTTTTCCAATTCGTCCAGATAAACGCAATACTTTTCATATTGTGTTACATTATCATTGGCATAAAACTTTGCCACACGTTTTGAAATCCTTTTTCCCTGTTTGGTTAGCAATTCCGTATAAGAAGCCACATAATTCTTTTGATACAGACGGATAAAGATCAGCCCCGTCAACACCAGCATCACAATCAGAACTAACGCAAAAGAACTGTAAATGCGAAGATATACGTCATGCTGGCACAAAAAATGATAGAACCTGTTTTGTTTGTTCTCTCGTTTCAAAATAAGGTCTCCTCTTATTGATTTGGTCCTAAAAATTCAAATTTATATCCCACGCCCCAGATTGTTTTGATTCCCCATTCCGGATGTTCGACCTGATCCAATTTGGCACGCAGACGTTTGATATGGGAATCTACAGTACGGCTATCTCCATAGTAATCATATCCCCACAGGCTGTCCAACAGATTATCCCTGGTAAAGACTTTATTGGGATTCCCTGCCAAAGTCCACATAGTTTCAATCTCTTTCTTGGTGAGGGGAATCCGCTTTCCATCTGCCATAAAGGAATACTCATCCAAATTGATCACTATATTGCTGATTCGCAATACCTGATCGCTGTCGTCAGAATCTTCTGCTCTCTGCATCCGGCGAAGCACCGCCCGCAGACGCGCCATAACTTCATTGGGACTGAAGGGTTTTACCACATAATCGTCCGCACCAATATCCAAGCCCATGATTTTATCATAATCTTCCCCCCTGGCTGTAATCAAAATAATAGGAACCGAAGACTGGCTGCGGATATTGCGGCACACCTCATAACCATCCCTTCTTGGCATCATGACATCCAGTAAAATAGCAGATGGATTATATTGTTCAAATAGCTTTTCGGTTTCAATTCCATCCTTTGCCACCACCGGCTCATATCCTTCTTTTCTTACATATACAGATAAAATATCTGTAATATCCTGATTATCATCCGCAATTAAAATATATTGCATATTTTCCCTCCTTATCACTCATTATTTACCTATATTTTACCATATAATTGCGAAAAAAATATGTCATTTTGCTGACACGATTCTGACATGTACCGTATTTATAATACATACTACATTCAAACAGGAAACCTTAGAAGGGAGTGATAGGAATGAAACGAAATAAGATAATGATTACAGTTGGTTTTTGTCTGCTGACAAGTTCTTTGGGTACTGGCAACGCACAGGCCGCTTCCCGGCCAATAACCTCTACACCTATTATAACACAGGAATTTTCCTATCATGCTACTTCCAACAAAGGTCGCATCAAGGCCTCTGCCAAAGCAATCAGCGTGAAATTTCGTCGATGCAAATATAAATTGAAAATAGGACAGAAAAAAAAGATCTTCGTTACCATCCGTCCAAGCATCGCCAATGAAAAGCCGAAATTTGTATCCGAAAATCCTTCCATTGTTGATTTTACCAATGGCAATACGATATATGCAAAACAGGCGGGCACTACATATATTACTGCTACATTAAGCAATGGCAGACAGGCAAAATGTAAGGTCACAGTGAAAAAGCCAAAAAATAATACAAATAATAAAGAGAAGCCATTTTAATACAGCAAATCAAAAAACATACATGATTTACTGTAACAAAAATCTTCCTAAATATGAAAACCCCTGTCAGTTGCCATAACCTGACAGGGGTTTTCATATTAGAATCATCTCCAATAATCTCGTCCGCTTTAAAAACCAAAACGGAACTTTTTCGGCTTATCGCCGGATTTTTTATTTTTTCTTTTGGAAAGCAGGGTACCCGCAGATTCTCCGCTAGCCGCCGCCTCTTTCTCTACGGGACGAAGTTCCACCAGAATTTGCTGTAACAATTCAATCTGCTTCTCCTGAAATCCTTCCTGCATATCCTCTTTTTCCCGCATCAGATAATCCATCTCCTTGATCATTCGCTCACTAACTGCTTCACTGATACGTTCTTCCGATGCTTCCTGCTGCTCCTGCAGGGTATCACAAATCAAATTTCGCATCAATGTTTCGAATTGCTCCCATTTTGCATGATGGGACGGACTTTGCAATCCCTCCGTGGCGGTTCGTTTCGTTGGCATCGGCATGACTCTTGCCATTTTACTTCTGCTTGCCTTTTGTTCTTCTTCCATTTGTACCCGTTGGTTCAGTTCCTCCCTTAAGGAATAGAGCTCCTGACCACTCATACATTCAATTTTTCCCATGTCTGGCATAAGCATCTTAATCGCCCGAAGCTGAAATCCCTGCTCCTTGAGATCTTTAATTCTTTTGAGAAGCGTCATATCTGATTCCCGATAATAACGATGGCCCTGACTGTTCCTTGGTATCTCAAATCCCAATTCTTCTTCCCAGTAACGCAGCACATGCGCCTCCACTCCTACCTGTCTCGCTGCATCTGATATACTATATCTTTTCTCCATTTGATTCCTCCTAATTCCACTACAAACAATATATCTATAATATGATTTCATAGACATTCTTTTCCAACCTAAAAATACTCTTCCAATACATCTGATAATAATGCTTCTTTTTCTTCATCAGAAAGTTCCTCTCTGCTTATTCCGAACATCCTGTTTTCTTCTTTGGTTTCTTTCGCCACCGCTGTCTGTTCTTCTATAAAATATTCCTGTTGATATGCCTTTTCCTCTTCTGGATGAAGATAGTGATTCTCCATTCTGGGACGTAAAGTATTTTGCATATAATCCAGAAGATAAATTCGTATCCCTCTCTGATGGACATGCGTCCGAAGAAAAAAATCACAGCCCATAATCATGGCAAGGATCAGAATCAGATAAATCCCATATATTCCAAAGGTATACAACGATGTACGGCAAGAAATGCCAATCAAGGTAATAATTCCCATCATAAAACATTCTATCCAGGCTCCATAGATTCCAATATCCACCCATTGGTCCATACTGAGACGCTGAAAACGGTATTCTGCAATATTTTTGTCCACGAAACTAGGGATATCTGTAATTGGAACTTTAAGTTGATATCCCGCCTCATAGCGTCCAATCATTCCCTTTATCCATGGATTTTCTGTGGTGCCCATCATGCTGCTGTCCCGGTATAAACGCCTTAGCAGCCATCCCGCCACACACTGCAGTACAACAATCAGCGCTCCGGTCAATATCATAATAAACAACAGATCATAGTTCTCATACCATTCTCTCACATTGCTACCTCCTTTATCGTTCTTCCCTCTCATCATACCCTCTGATATACAATCTGAACAGATATCTTCCATCGCCATTTTCTTCCCATCTTCGACAAGTAGAAACGCAGGCAGAAACAGAATTACCTTTACGAACCTTTTTGTTTCGTATATAATCATAGTGGTATTTTAAAAAACGATGGAAAATACCACTATTACAACTGTTAGGAGGCATGTCCATCTATGAATACAAAAGCGATACAGCGTAAACTGGAATCCGTACCAATTGCAACGATTATACTGATCGCTGTTAATGTACTGGTATTTCTGGTAACAGACCTCATGAACATGACAGGATCATACTATCTGATTGAGCATGGCTCTCTAGGTTATGATCCCATACTCAACCGCCATGAATTGCATCGCCTGCTTACCCATATGTTTCTTCATGCTGACGAAGGACATCTTCTGAACAATATGCTCATGCTGGCGGTTCTGGGTTACTATATGGAAGAATATCTAGGGCACCTTCGGTTTGTAATATTATATTTTTGTACTGGCTTTCTTGCAGCCTGTACATCAATGGTTTATAATATGATGCATATGAATCTCACGCCTTCCATCGGTGCTTCCGGAGCGATCTTTGGGCTGATGGGCAGCTATGTTTTCCTGGTATGGCATCTACGGCAGCAACAGCAACAGGTGGATCCCCGCCGACTGCTTCTGGCTGTCGCCATTAGTTTTTATGGTGGGGTGAATAGCCAGGGAATTGACATGATGGCGCATGCAGGCGGCTTTCTCAGCGGAATGCCATGCGCTGCATTACTGAATCTGACACGAAACAGGAAAGGCAGGAAGAAAAAATGATGAATGTTAATATCTACTATGGTGGACGTGGCCTGATTGAAGACCCGACCATCTATGTTATGAATAAAGTTACAGAAGTTTTGGAAGAACTGAATATCTCGGTCCGCCGTTATAATTTATACGAAGACAAACAAAAGATCTCCGTATTGCCCAAAACATTAAAGGATGCGGATGCTGTTATTTTAGCTGCTTCCGTAGAATGGCTGGGTATCGGAGGACTGCTGCAGCAATTTCTGGATGCCTGCTGGCTCTATGGCGATCAGGAAGCTATACAGACCCTATACATGATGCCTCTGGTCTTATCCACCACCTATGGAGAACAGGATTGCACCACATTCCTAAAAAAGGCCTGGGATCTGCTGGGAGGACTTCCCTGTGACGGAATTTGTGCCTATGTGGAAAATCATGTGGATTTTGAAACGAATCCTGCCTATGCTACCTTTATTGAAAAGCGAGCAGAGAATTTTTACCGTATCTTTTCGAAGAAGATGTGCATTTTGCCATCCAGTGATAATGTGGTACAGGAAACGGTATCCCGTTCTTCCCTGATTAATCTGACACCACAGGAAAGTGAACAATTGTCTATGTATGTCTCTGACGAAACCTACGTCAAGACACAGAAAGCGGATATTCAGGAGTTATCTGCCATGTTTCGTAAAGAACTGGGTGTAGAACCGGCTGCCGGTTCTGATGATGACTATCCAAGACAATTTCAGGCTCATTTTCATGGAATTCCTGATATCTCTCTTGCCTATG
Organism: uncultured Jutongia sp.; assembly: GCA_964409845.1. GTDB lineage: Bacteria > Bacillota > Clostridia > Lachnospirales > Lachnospiraceae > Butyribacter. The sequence goes on along the minus strand of CAYPEW010000009.1, from coordinate 45,519 downwards.
CCCTGGATATTACCGACCAGAACAGGATCTTGTATCTGATCGTTGATAATGGTACCTTGACCGCTGCCTACGAAAACCCAAATGATGTACGAATCAATGCAAGCATAAAAATAGAAAGCAGCCAGCTGGATGCTATCATTCACAAACAGACAAGCCTACAGGGCGCATTTATGAATGGCGATATTACTGCCAAAGGAGATTTTAAAATCGTGCGAAGTTTTGACTCTCTGTTCCGGTTCTGATAATAAAGTAATAAAGGAGGATTCTATATGAGTACAAGCAAGAAACATACTGACGACAACTGTATTTTTTGTAAAATAGTAGGTGGACAGATTCCGTCCCATTCCATCTATGAAGATGAAGATTTCAAGGTAATTATGGATATCAGTCCCGCTTCTCGGGGACATGCGGTTATCCTGCCAAAAAATCACGCAGCGAATCTATTTGAACTGCCGGAAGATGACGCATCCAAAATCATGCCTGTTGCGAAACGCTGTGCGACAGCCATGCAGAAAACACTGCAATTTGACGGTATCAATATTCTACAAAATAACGGAGAAATAGCTGGGCAAACAGTATTTCATCTGCATGTCCATCTGATTCCACGCTACGAAAATGATACCATTAATATCAAGTGGGATCATGAAGAAACCGCCGATGATCCTGCCGAACTGGCAGAACAGATTCGTGGGAATTTCTAACTCATTTAATCACAGATTAATGAGCAATAAATACAAATCTGGCATTCCTATATGAATACCAAAAAACAGTACAAAAAGAGTTTGTCACATTGATTTCCACTTAGTGTAACAAACTCTTTTATTTTTACCAATACAATTCACACTACTGTCTCATCGGTGATACGTTTTACAATATTTGCGCAGTCGTTTGATATCCGGCTCCAAAAACTCTCCTGGCCTCATGCGCCACCTCCAGTTTTTTCCAACTGTAGACGGTTCATTCATGCGGGCACTGTCATCTAATTCAAAGATATCCTGCATTTGAAAAATAACCGTATCCGCAATGCTGGCATATGCTGCCCTCTGCATTGCTCTTGGTATCTGATCAATCTGTTTGATATGCAGATAGCGTTTTAAAAACTTCAATTCTTTCTTACTTTTATTTTGATAATATCCCATCAAAGTCTGATTATCATGGGTGCCGCCGTACACAATACAGTTGGCATCTGGATAACTGTGTGGCAGATATTCATTAGAGGCATCCCCGTCAAAAGCAAATTCCAGAATTTTCATCCCCGGCCATCCGGTCCGATTAATCAGCTTGCGGACTTCCGGACTGACAATCCCCAAATCTTCTGCAATGATATCAGATCCCTTGGTAGCCTTACGAATCACCTTGGTCAGCTTTTTTCCAGGGCCCTTCTTCCACTCACCCTCTATAGCTGTAGGGCATGTTGCTGGTATGGACCAGTAGTGCACAATTCCGATAAAATGATCAATCCGAATGACATCATACAATCTGGCATTGGCTTTCATCCGCTCATACCACCAGGAAAAATGATCTTTTTCCATTTTCTTCCAGCGATAAAGAGGATTTCCCCATCTCTGTCCATCTGCGGAAAAACAATCTGGTGGAACTCCCGCTACATGGATTGGTTTTTTCCGCTCATCCAATTCAAACAAGTCAGAATGCGTCCAGACATCTGCGCTGTCCAAAGCTACATAGAGTGGAATATCTCCAATAATTCGAATGCCATTCTGGTTCGCATAAGATTTCACCGCTTTCCACTGACGGAAGAAATAAAACTGACAAAACTTCCAGAATCCAATTTCTTCGTGTAAAAGCTCCTGGTAACGCCTCACGGCATCCTTTTGACGATAACGGATATTTTCTTCCCACTGCAGCCACTCTTTTCCATTAAAATAAAACTTCAAAGCCATATACAGGCTGTAATCCTCCAGCCAGTAACTATTTTTCTTTTGGAATTTATGAAATTCTATGGTGTTTTCATGTGCGCTGCGTTCATACGCCTTATGCAATAAGGGAAAGCGGTTATGATACATAATCGCATAATCAACACAAGTGGGATCCTCCCCCCATTCGTATCCCAGGATTTCTTCCCTGGTCAACAATTCATCTTCCACCAGCAAATCCAAATCAATAAAATAGGGATTGCCTGCAAAGGCTGAAAAAGACTGATACGGACTATCCCCAAAACTGGTAGGCCCTACTGGCAGCACCTGCCAATAACTCTGTCCAGCTGCCTTTAACTGATCAATAAATTCAAAGGCACATTTCCCTAATGTTCCAATCCCATACGGGGACGGCAAACTGCTAACTGCCAGCAAAATTCCGGCACTTCTTCCTTGTTTCATAATTTGCACCAAGCCTCAAGCGAAAATGTATACATTTTCATTTGAGGCGCAAACACAAAGGGTAAAAGATGTGTGTTTGCATTTTATCCTTCCTTCTTTTTTCTTTTCCCTTTTACCTCACTTCTAACCATGCCGGCCACAAATCGTTCCGCAGAGTAGAACGATGGCACAAACAATCAAGTCCTACACGCTTTAAGCCTTAAATCCTCTGGATCCTTCATCCTGATTCATGAAAACTTCATCCAAGGCCCCTCTGCCATAAGTCAGACCAGCATAGACCTGTTGCGTATTCTGCATGACTGGCCCGGAAGTATCCTGCTTTGCCACCTCTGCAAAACTACTCATCAACCCTCGTATCACATTGCATGCTGCGTCCAGGTTAACCGGTTTCTGGCGAATTTTGGTGGTAATCAGCTGCTCATTAACATAGCGGTATAAACGAAACAGCTGCCCGGATAATTCATACTGATGATCCAGACTTCCCTTTAACTCCTGCAGATATGCCTGGGCTTTTGTAATGTGTTCCGCTCCGGCATCCGGATCTCCTTCATTATAACACATTTCTCCTTCTTTGATCGAATCCAGAATTAATTCATAAATAATAACTACCAATTCTGTCCGATTCGCCTGCGCCACTCTTGCCGTATACTCTTTCCTCTGCTCCTTTTGCATTCCATCCTCCATTCTGTATCAAACAATGAAAATGTCCAAAGCATACCATATGTACGATGCGATACGCTTTGGACATCATGTTTATTTTACATTAAATTAACTTTGCAACAAGCTCATAATCTCCTGCGGTCTATTGTTTGCCTGTGTCAACATAGAAGTGGCTGCCTGCGTCAAAACACTTAACTGTGTATATTCGGTCATTGCCTCCGCCATATCGGTATCCATAATCCGGGACATGGCATCTGTCAAGTTCTCGCTGCTAACATCCAAACTGCTCTGGGTCGCATCCAAACGATTCTGATAAGCACCCAAGGCAGAACGAGCCGCTGAAACCGTGGCAATCGCATCATCCAGTATGGTAATCATTGTCGTTGCCCCATGTGCACTGCAGGCATTGACCAAATTATTCCCCTCGCTATCCCGTAAGCCCAGACATAAACAATTTACTTCCGCAAAATCTACATTCAATGTCTGATGTTCGTTTGCACCAATCTGTAATTCCATATATCCAGCGTCTTCTACACGAACTGTACTGGATTCTCCTGCTTTCGCTTTCAGAACATCAACTTGTAACTCAAATCCATCATTTCCGACGATTTTGACGAATCCACCTGTTGCAAAATAACTGTACTCATCTGCCGGTGTAAAACCAGGATTTCCACCGCCTAATGTAATAACCGCATCCTTACCATATACTAGCGTCTCATCATTGATCTGAATCTGCTGAGCCGATCCTGTTGCTTTGGTCGTTAATGTCAATGCACCCAATCCATCTCCCGATACATCCATATTCATTGCATTACATGCTTCCGTGATAGTTGCTACCGCCTCTGTTTCATTTGTCGGAAGTGAAATCTTATTTCCATTAATATAAAGCGTTTCCATTCCTGAAAAATCATAGGTAAGCTCTGCTTTTTCTGCAATCTCATCTACTGTAATCTCATAAGTTCCTCTCGTCACTTCCAAAGAAGCTGACAATGTATTAACAGCCAGACTGTTACTCATAACAGTGCGGGCAGAAGAACCATCCAGCAGACCTTTTCCATTAAATTCTGTTGTAGTAGAGATACGGTCAATCTCTGACAGCATCTGATCAATCTCTTTCTGTGCCGCTTCTCGATCCTCCAGAGTATAGGTATCATTTGCCGCCTCTACTGCCAGCTCCCGCACTCTCTGTAAAATAGAAGTCAGTTCAATCAATGCACCTTCTGCTGTCTGTATTACAGAATCTCCATCTGCCGCATTGCGCCCTGCCTGATCCAAAGCACGGATCTGGGTTCTCATCTTATTGGAGATTGCCAGACCTGCTGAATCGTCAGCTGCTTTATTGATCTTATATCCTGTACTTAAGCGCTCCAAAGCTGCGGTTAAACGGTTATCTGATTTCTTTAAACTAACATTTGCTAACTGTGCTGAAATATTGTGATTAATTCTCATGTTGACCCTCCATGCCGTTTTATCGGCTCATATTCTGTTTTGCGATATCAGATACATGACGTACCAAAACTTTGGCAATCTGATATAACTTAGCAGTATCTGTTTGTTCTTCGGATGAAACCGATCCCGCCAGTTCACTGCGGGTTTTGTAATCCATTCCGTAAGAAATATTTTTCACAGAATAACCAATTGATTCCAGTCGTTCTGTAAGCGTCATTCCCTGCTCCATCAAGGCATCAAACCCGACACGGTCATCACAGAGTATCAATCCTTTGATCTGTTCTCCTTGCAGCTGTACTTCACCAGATACCCGTCCTAACGCACTTTCCTCCATGCTGATCTGGACTTTTCCGCTTTCCTCTCCACCATGAAGAATCGTCAAGTTCATCGTCGTTACTGTATCACCAGTACGGATCGGTATCTCATAACTCTGTCTTCTGGTTAAGACCTGTTGCAGCCGCAGGCTCTGTCCTAATAGTTTCAGATGTTTTAAATCCTCAGATGTAATATCGGCAGTTTCCTGTGATTTCGTAAGGATTTCCTGCATAAATTTTTCTGCCTGGATACATTTTTCCTGCAAAGACTCTGGTGTTTCAATGGCTTCCGGCAATTCATCCAACAATTCTTCCAGTTCTTGCTGGTCTTCTTCTTCCAGAACCCGTCTGCGCTCCAGCATCTCTTTTACTGGAGAGGCACCCTCCTCTAGCAGGTACTCTGCTGCCCGGATATTCTCCAGAGTATCCGGCAGTTCAAACTGTTCCAGATAAGCTCTTGCACGATCTGCCTGACGTACTGTCTCCCGCAGATCTTCTGCCTGCTCCTCATAATACTGTTGTAATAGTTCCGGATCACCAGATGCCTTCTGTATTTCCTCTGCCACAGCTTCTAAAGAATGCTCCAGCAGCTGTTCCGGATTTCCATCCGTAACTTCATGGATCTTTGCCGGAGTCACGTTTCTGAGAATTTCTTCTGTCATATTCTGGTAATACTGCGCCGAAGATTCCCTGACTCCACTTTCCTCGCTAACCGTTTCATCCAAGCCATGTGTGTTCATAGTTCTGGCTGCCGTCCGCAAATGTTTCAAATCCATCTGCTGTCCCGCCTGTAGAACTGCTCCAATCACGGCACCATCACTTTTCTCAATTTGATGCAGTAAGCGATAAATCCCAATATATTCTTTCCGTTCGTTCTCATCAATTTTGCCCTGCTTCTCTAACTGCCATAGATAACGGGCATATTGATCTTCCTCTGATGCTTCTCTCTCCTGGTTTTTCTCGGAGAGCTGTTCGTTTAATTCTGCAATTGGCGTATTCAGTGGATCCTGCCCTTCCCGGATAATCTCCAGTACAGTCTGGGGTTTCATCAGCTTAATCAATCGCTGTACTTCCGCATCCCACTGTTTCATTTCCTGAATGGATTCCTCCGTAATCTCCATCTGATTATATCCCAGAATACGCACAGCACGTTCATTTGCCTGGGTATCTTCCAATCCCATATCCTGCAACATCTGTGGTATTCCGTCAAATGCTTTGCGGATGGAATCCCCCAAATCCTGGCGCACCTGTGTTCCCACGGCCTCATAATCCTGCTCATACTGCGCCTGCTGTCTCACCGCACTAACTGCCATACCATGCAATTCTTCTACTGTCAGCAGCTGATGCTGTCGCAGGCTGGCACCCAATATGGCAGCTGGCGACTGTGCAATATCCGATACCTGATGTACCGCTTCCTGCATCTGTTCCAGCTCCTGGTCACTGAGAACCGTGCCTCGCTCCTGCGCCTGCATTGCGTAATAGCTGCTTTCTATCTTTCGTAATTGCTCTACCACAGATTCTAATGGTTCTGTCTCAATATCGAATCCCTGCCTGCGCATATCAACCACAGATTGTACTGTCATCATCAAACGAATTTCTTCCAATTGTCTCCTGGCAATAATCGTCTGAATATCAATATCCTGTCCGGACACTACCGGTTCGGAATCCTTTTCTACCTGTAACAACTGCTCTATGGTTAATCCTGCTGATTCTTCCTGCCGCGATGCCTGATCGCCATTCTGATCGGAAGCCTGGTTTTGCATCTCTGCCAATGCTTTCCGGATCTCCTGCTCTCCCAGGGCACCTACATGATCAATCAGCTCTGCTGCTTCCTGATATTCCCGATATGTAATGTCACTTTGAAGCAGATCCGTTTCCACCGCCTGTCTGCCTTCTGCCAAAGTCTCTACAATCTGATTGAGGGTATGATCCAAAGTTACGTCTTCTGCCAGATGATTCAGCTCCTGTATCCTTGCCATGGTCTCCGAATTAACCGGTAATTCATTAGCAAACAACCACTTTGCCTGATCCATCTGTTCCTCGCCGACATCCCCCATATCAGCCAGAATCTGTTCCACCTGCGGACCATATTTTTCCCATACCTCTCCCGGTATGTCTTCTCCCGTTTTCCCCACCATGCCAGAATATTCTGCATGGTAAATATTCTCTATGGTAGCCGGCAGTTCCTGTGCCATCAGATAATGTTTGGCTGAATCTGACATTTCGACCGCAGACTGGCTCATTTGCAGAGCGGATACCACCTGGTAAATCATCTCCTGGGTAACCGGTAAATTAGCACGCTGCAATGCTTCCCTAATCTGAGCTTCACTTTTCTCAGAAAGAAATCCGTTCGCTTGAACCTGCTCTAATCCCTCCTGCAATTCTGCACGGAGTTCGGCACTTTCCTCTAACCGTTCCTGCTTCCATTCCCGCTCTGAACGAATCCTTTCCACGGCACGCTCCAAAGCAGATTCCTGATATTTTTCTAAAGCACCTTCCTGTTCTTCCAAACGGCTATAATCCTCTCCGGTAAGAACAGTCAGATCCTGTCCTGCCTTTTCATTCGCCTCCATACCTTCGGCTACCGCAGCAACTACCTCCGGAAAAGAATAGTTCTCGCTGCTTTCGCCATCTGCCTGTGCGGACGGTGTCACAGGTACATCCATGGTTCCAGCAATCGCTCCACTATTTACCAGTTTGCTTACCATGCCTTCTCCTGCCATCTGACCTGCATAAACAGAAGACCGACCAGTTTCCTTACCTGTTACAGCCTGTTCCTGAGCTACAATATCACGTATGTTCATAGTAATCTCCATTCTATTTTTACTCACTATAATTCATCAATGCACTATAGGCTCTCCACCGGAAGAATAGCGAACAGCATTTATGCTGTTTGCTATTCTTCCAGTGTGAGTAGGTTTGCAACAGCAATATGCTGTGCAAACCGTAGCTGTTCTTCGGCGATGTGTCCTGACACACATCGTCGATTTTAGAACAACTTCTCACACTTATTTCGGCAAATTTGAGAGATTTCATTAGTCAGACATATCTTTTCTAAAATGCAAAAAAGATAGGATACTTTATCCTACCTTCTTTGCTGTCTCAAATGCTTCCTGATAACTCAAGACTTTCTTGATATAATTTCGACATTTTGACGGAATGCCGCCCGCTCGTTTTACCGCACCGGAACCTGCATTGTAAGCCGCCAGTGCCAGTTCCACATCTCCATTAAATTCTTTTAATTTCTGCGCAATGCATTTAGCACCACCCATAATATTCTGCTCTGGATCATAAGGATCCTTCACTCCCAGACTTCTCGCTGTCTCTGGCATCAGCTGCATGACTCCCATTGCACCTGAACTAGATAAGTCTCTCTCATTAAAATTCGACTCAGCCTTGGCAATTCCTTTCAGCAAACTCTCTGGCACACCGTATTTCTTGGCCGCTTTTTTGAAATAAGCATCAAACTTGGTGGTTTTCATAGAGGAAGCTGACGTCGTTTTTGACGCTGCACCACTTGTAGATGCCGTCCTGCTTGTAGAAGAAGCCTTATCCTCCTGGCCGCCTGCTTCCACATAACGTACAGCCTTGCCGGTTGCCGGATCACGGAAAATAACTCCACTGTGATTGACTGTATTCTGTTTCTGTGTATTATTTGTCTGTTCCGTGCTTTCTGCTGCAGCACCGGACTTCTCTGCCTGCAATACTTTCCGGAACGCTGTAATGGTAGTACGCCGTCCCTTTTCACCTTTGTGGGTCACTAATGGCTGAATCTGTAAGGTATCTACTTTGCCAGCCGTCAAATAACTCATATGTTTCCACCTTCCTCAATCAATCTCCTGTACAAACGGAATACTCCTTGTACTTGTCCATCTATAGATCGGTAATCTACTGCGAATTCGTAATATGCAATATTGTATCTGCAAACCATTTCTTTTTTTTCATTCTGGATCTTCCCGGTTCCGTTTCCCCCATCATTTGTTCCAACTCCGGAGTTGCTGGAATCACCTGTGCCTCCGTGGTCTGCAATTGCTTCACGACAATATCATCAATATGTGATACAGATTCTGTAACTGACTGCACCATTACATCCGGTATCTCCTGTATGGGACGCTCCACCGGTTTGTGCATTTCTGCATCCGATACCATTTGGGGAATACAATCCTTTGGCACCAATGTGTCCATATGCCGTATGATTTTTCTTGCATCCTGTAGTGTTTGGGACTCACAATCTATAGGTTTCCTCATTGCGATATTTGAAATCTTCTGAGGAATATACGCAATCGGTCTACGTATTTTTGCATCCGACTCTGTCTGATACGGTTGCAAAACTGCCTGTTTTCCCTCAATAATTTTCACAGCTTCCCTCCTATGAAATCAGTTCCGTATCACTATCGCAACTGTCTCGACAAAAAATCCCCAAACTGAATCATAATTATAACAAAGATCCCGGAAAGTGTCAATTTTGCTCCGAATATTTCCAATAATTACAAAAAATTGCACTATTAAAAAATTTTGTAGTGATGCAGCGGAACACCTAATAAAAAGTATTCCATGATGTCGTGTACAATGATAACCGGACCAGATAACAAAATCCACAAATTCGAATAAAGCAGGCAGATCTGTCCCTGAAAATTATACTGTTCTCCGGAGTAATCCCATACACCCAGATTTAATTTCTGGTTGACGAACACACCAAACACAAGCTCCACCACTGTAATCATCAGACCGCATATAACCATCTCACCCACCAGTGATGCAGATTTTCCAGCAATATTTTCCACCACACCTACCAGCAGAAAACACAGACCTCCTGCCAAAAACATAGAAATATGTGAAAAACCTCTCTGTAAGATTTCAATCCCCACATAAATAAATCCACCTGTCAAAAACATAATACTGTATGCCTGTACTGCGTTCATATGTCCCTCCACATTCTTAATTCATCCCGTGTCTTGCATCGCCTTCTTGCTATCAACAAGTATTCATGGCTAAAACACTGTCTTCCTACATCTATTTATCATCAACAACTTAGCTGTCAATTGTAGTATTGCAAAAGATGGAAAAGTTATACTTCCCAATGGAAATACTACACTTGAAAAGTTTGCCATTTTTAACGTTTTATGCTAAGATAAAGCCTGTTAAATCAGTAATTTTCCCATAGCCTGACGGCATCACTAAAACGGAATGCCCAGGCAGAAATGAGGTATTTATGAATCAACATATTTTAAGTCGCCTGGACCAGGCAATTGAGTCCACTTTAATAACAAATTCCGACAACCCGGATGAAAATGTAGGTGCGGCAATCTGCATATTGGAACACGGCAAGGAAGTATACCGCAAAGAGTATGGATATGCAGACAAAGAAAAAAACATCCCCATGAAACCGGATGCCATTTTTCGCTGCTATTCCATGACCAAACCCATCACTGCCGTTGCTGTCATGATTCTGGTAGAACGAGGACTGCTGTCTCTGAGCGATGCTGCCAGCAAATATATACCAGGATTTCAGAACCAAAAAGTATATACGCCGGATGGACTGGTTCCTGCCGAACGTGAAGTAACTATACAAGATCTGATGACTATGACAGCAGGCGTCTGCTATCCGGATGCCTCTTTTCCTGCCGGGGACTATATGGAACAGGTACAGAAGGAATATTATCGGGAAATCGAGGAAGGAAAAGTGATTACCACCTACGAATTGGCAAACCGTATCGGTGCACAGCCTCTGGCATTCCAGCCGGGAACCCGTTGGCTCTACAGTTTCTGCGCTGACGTATTGGGAGCTATTGTGGAAGTGGTCAGCGGAAAACGATACAGTGACTTTCTGAAAAGCGAGATTTTTCATCCACTTGGCATGGTAGATACCGATTTTTATGTTCCGGAAGATAAACAGGATCGCTTCATGCAATTCTATCAATTTATGCCAGAGACACAGACTCTGGAGCCTTGTACCTGGCAGCATTTATGCCTGTCCCACATGCATTTGAAGAAACCGGATTTTGAATCTGGCGGTGCTGGTCTGGTATCTACCATAGATGATTATTCAAAATTTGTTAAAATGATGATGAATGGTGGAACTTATAACAATGTCCGTATATTGGGACAGAAAACAATAAAAAGTATGTCCGTCAATCAGCTGACAGATACACAAAGAGAGGGTATGGACTGGACGGAATTAAAAGGATATGGCTATGGCAGCCTGATGCGGCAGATGATTCATCCGGAAATTGCAGAATCCCTGGGATCAAAAGGGGAATTTGGCTGGGATGGATGGCTAGGCTCCTATCTCTCCATTGATCCGGTGGAAGATCTGGCAATCATCTACGTAATACAGAAATGCGGCGGTAATGGTTACCGGGATATTCAAGTAATCAGGAACATAGTTTATTCTTCCCTTTAAACATTGCTCTATACCAATAAATATCTTGCGGGCACGCTTGGATGATGCAAATAAATAATCTGCCTACTCTTGTTCTCGCAAATAAAAAGGAGGCCAGCATGAACGAAATAGAAACCCTGCAAACATGGATTACTGAATGCAACAGTATTGTATTCTTTGGCGGCGCCGGTGTGTCAACAGAAAGCGGCATCCCAGATTTTCGCAGCAAGGATGGTCTGTATAATCAGCACGATGTCCAGTTTGATGCTTTTACACCGGAATATCTGCTGAGCCATAGTTGTCTCCGGGATCATCCTGATGTTTTTTATGAATTTTACCGGCAGAAAATGGACTGTCGGGAGATTGAGCCAAATATTACCCACAAAAAACTTGCCGAAATGGAACAGGCCGGCAAACTATCTGCCGTGGTTACGCAGAATATTGACGGATTACACCAGAAGGCAGGCAGCCAGAAGGTATATGAACTGCACGGCACCACATTAAAAAATTACTGTACCGATTGTGGGACAGTATATCCTGCCAACCATATTTTTGAAAGCAGTGATCCGATTCCAAAATGCGGCTGCGGAGGAACGATTCGTCCCGATGTGGTTTTATATGAGGAGGGACTGGACGACACTACCGTCTCTGGAGCCATCCGTGCTATTTCACAGGCAGACATGATTATTATTGGAGGTACTTCCCTGGCAGTCTACCCGGCAGCCGGACTACTGCAATATTTCCACGGGAAGCATATGGTATTGATTAACAAATCTGCTACTCCGATGGATTCTCAGGCAGATCTGGTACTGCAGACCGGACTTGGAGAAGTTTTCTCCCAAATTAAAGTCTGAAAATTTCACTGCTGAATATATGTAACAAAACAAAGAAACATTTAAAGAAAACAGTCACAAACATTGCGTGATACGCTTAAAGACATCAGATGCATGCTGATGCAGAAAAGAGGATAACGATGGAATACACATATAAAACAAAAGGCACTTGTTCCACACAGATTACATTTGATATTGAGAATGATGTCATTACCAATGTACAATATACTGGCGGATGCAATGGCAACCTCAAGTCAGTAAGCACCCTGGTGGACGGAATGACGGTTGATCAGATCGAAAAAAAACTGGGCGGCATCAAATGCGGTTTCAAAAATACATCCTGTGGCGACCAACTTGCCAAAGCTGTGCGTGAAGCCTATCAAGCCACCCATTGACTTTTGTTAATTTAACTTCTCTAACATATAAATATAAGCAACAGCTTAACAGTTCCAAGACAACTTTTTACGCCCTAAGGAGCAAGATATTTACATCTTCTTCTTAGGGCGTATTTGTGTGAAAAAAGTATGTCATTTGCTTTAGTTTTCTGCAAATTATTCTTCCTCTGTATTTGCACTGGCTAGTGCTGCTGTAATAATCGCCATGGAATATACTTCCGATGCATTACATCCACGGGATAAATCATTAACCGGTGCATTCAGTCCTAATAAAATCGGACCATAGGCCTCAAAATTACCCATACGCTGTGCAATCTTATAACCGATGTTACCTGCACTGATATCTGGGAAAATAAAGGTATTGGCATGACCTGCCACTGGTGAATCCGGGCACTTCGTCCGGGCCACACGAGGAGATACGGCGGCATCAAACTGTAGCTCTCCATCAATTGGCAGATCCGGATATTTCTTCTTAGTCTTAATAGCTGCATTGCGCATCTTATCCACATCTTCCCCGGCACCAGATCCATGGGTGGAATAACTAAGGAATGCAAGCTGCGGATCTACACCAAATATACGGGCACATTTAGCTGCTTCACCAGCAATCTCCACCAGATCATCCTCTGATGGCTTGATGTTAATAGCACAATCGCCCATTGCCAACACTTCGTTATCACCGGTTGCACTTGGACGAACCAAAATAAATACGGAAGAAACCAAGCTATTTCCTGGTTTTGTTTTAATCAGCTGTAATGCCGGACGCACCGTATCTGCTGTAGAATAGGTTGCTCCACCTAAGAGCGAATCTGCCAGTCCCATCTTAACTAACATGGTTCCAAAATAATTCGCCTGATACAGCATTTCTCTCGCCTGCTCCGGTGTAACACCTTTGCTCTTACGCAATTCGCAGAACATCTCCACCATCTCATCCATCCGGTCAAACTTCTCCGGATCAATAATCTCGGCACCACGAATATTGAAACCACTTTCCTCTGCGGCTTCCATAATCTTCTGCTCATTTCCCACCAAAATCGGGTGTAAGAAATAACTTGCCAGCAGACGGGAAGATGCCTCTAAAATACGAGGATCCTCTCCCTCTGTGAATACGATTTTCTTAGGATCCTTTTTCAGAATACCAATCAACTGTCCAAAACCAAACACATTATCATCTCCATTCTATAAAATATCCTTCTCTGAGAGTTGACTTAATTTTCCTAACACAGATTCCTTTTCTGCATTAGGAAAACCTCAACTCTTGCATTGTCTAACATATTTACTGGGATGTCAAGTGATTTCACGAAACAACTTTCATTTTTATGAACGCTTTTTTTCCATTAAATGAAGTAACTCGAATCTGCACTGTTCCCGTTCTTTTTGCCTTGACTTTTCCCACGGAAGATACGGATGCAATCTTTGGGTTCATAGATTTGTATTTCAGAGAATAGCTGGCACTGTTCCCACGGAACTGAACTCTTAGTATACAGCTTTTCCCCTTTTTCAAGGTCTTTTTCTTCGCTGCCAGTTTCATAGACTTCGGCGCTTTCTTTACTCGAACCGTAACACTTTTTCTGGCACCAGAAGCATTCACCGTAATTTTGGCTGTCCCAACCTTTTTTCCTGAAATCCTGCCATTTTTCTGCACTTTCGCTACCTTAGTATTATTACTCTGATAGGTCACAGCAGTTTTTGCGGAAGCAGGACGTAGCTGTACCTGTAATTTTACATCCTCGCCCACCCCCATAGTAATTTTACTGGTACATTGGATCTTTGGCATCTGTGTAGCCGTTTTACCTGTTGTCGTATTACTGCCAGATGTTGATCCATTATTGCCTCCCTCCATCCCAGGAGCCGGCTTCTGTGTTGGTGTCACGCCAGGCTGTGCTGTCTGCATCTGGTCAGGCGACGGCGTTGGCATTTTTGTAGGATCTGGGGTTGGTATGGATGGAACATAGTCCTTCTCCTGTTCTTGATACGCGTCCTCCGTAACCGGATTAGCCAGAGCTTTCACACAGACATTGTTTAAGCCTTCCTTTACCGTATCGTACCACTTGGGATCATCTTCCTCTGCCAGAAACAGATAGCTCTGACCATCACTACCACTGTAATGTGCCATATCCTGGGAACTTTTTCCCTCTACTAACGTATAGGCAAATTCGCCAATCGGATAAAAGGTAACCATCACCGAAAAGCGCTCCCCTGGTGCTACAATAATCGGCTGCTGCAGAGACACGGTATGATAACCACCATATACTGCAACATCCTCCGTAGTACAGCGGCCAACCCACTCACCATCCAAAGGCCCTTTTTCTCCTAGATTACGATATATCTGCACCTCATAAGACTGGTTGTCTGCATAGGTATAAAAAGACACAGCAGATAACTCCTGAGGCTGTTCTGTCTCATTAGTAAAAACATTGGCAATACGGATATCCTGTTCCGAATAAAATCCGTCTCCCCATCCTGCCCCATCGTATTGGAAAGCAGTGGAATAAGTATCGGCAGGAACTCCTTGGAAGCTATAATAATCACAGAGTGATGTATCATAATACGATACCCAAAAATAACCACCATCGTTATAGTCTTCTCCATAACTATTTGCAATCAGCCATGCCCCGCTCTGCTCTGGCTGCCGGCAAAACGTATTATACGTATCGTCCCATCCCACAATTGTCACACAATGATTGGCATCATCTATTCCAAAAACATTACTATAGAGGGAACAAGTCTCCTCATCCTGATACAAATAACGCTCCTGCTCTCGCTTTGTGGAAGGATAGTACAGGGAAACATCCACTGCCTTGTTGTTCAAAACAGCCTGCTTGATTTCGTCACGGGAAGCTTCATCATAGCACTCTACTGAGGTCATACGCATAACCGAATGTTCCCGAATACTATCCCCTAAGGGCTCCATAGCCTCCGTCATCTCGGCCCCCGATGCAAAAGGCGCTTCCTGTTCCTCTACTGCACCCCATCCATTAGCCAAGGAAAAAGCAGCCCACAAAGCATTTCCTCCCTGGTCGTAAATAGTATCCGAATTGCCAAAAATTCCCTGATCCGATGTTTTCAGATAATCCCCATACAATGGATTCGTGCTATCCTGTAACTGCCGGTAAGTGTACCATGCCAGATGATTCTCCGAAAAATCTGCTTCCTCTGTAGTATATAAGCCCTGGGTAATGGCATTGCCTTCTAGCGATTTCAGTGCTCCAAATGCCCAGCACGCCCCAGTATCCATCTGATCACGAATTGGTGTTTCGTCCTCTGTTCCTCTTGGATCATAACGATCCGGAAGGCCGGATATTTTTGCCGCCTTCCTGCGGGAATGGGATGTTTGAGGGGCTGCTATTTCTGGCTCTACTTCATTTCCCCAGGCATCTTCATAATGATAGTGCCACACATCTCCTGTCTGTTCATCCATAACCCGGTGAATGATATGATTTTGCATAAAATCATTGGCAGCTTTTGATACCCAAACCCCGGATAGCGGCTGCAAAACACTGCCTGATACCAATACCATCCCTAAAAATAACGCCAAAAATTTCCTTATACCTTTTTTCTTTTTTTTCATAATCATCCTCGCTTCTATCCTTTCGATGTTGGGGACAAAAGGTATTTTGTGCCAACTAATACATAGAAATACTACTCCGGCTATTCAATATCAAAAATTGAATAGCCGGAGTAATTATCTACTACAGCGAATATCAAACTGATTTACACTGTTCTAACGTGCGTCTTCCTTCGTATAAATATGAAACTGGTTTTTCCCATGCTCCTTGGAAAAATATAACGCTGCATCTGCCTTGGTATAGAGTTCTTCAAAATCCTCCCCCATATCTGGTGCATAGGATATCCCCACACTGCTGGTAATGGATACCTCGGAGGCACCATCAGTATAGGTCCTCCGATTTGCCTGACAGATTTTTTCTGCCTTCTTGGCAATAAAATCTCGTAAAGTCTGTTCATCAAATGCCTGATACCTCACACAGACTGCAAACTCATCTCCACCCAGCCTGCCGATACAATCCTGGTCAGAAAAGACCTTGTTGAGTGCCTGGGCTGTTTCCACAATCGCCTGATCCCCATAAATATGTCCCAGGGTATCATTGACATTTTTGAAATTATCCAAATCAACCATATAGAAAATAACGTAACAGTTTCCTCGCTGCTTCAACATGAGAGAAATCCGTTTTTCCATGGTTTTCTTGTTCAGCACGCCCGTCAGAAGATCATTCTCTGCCCGCTTCATCAGATCCTTTTCTTCCTGTACCTGCTCATTCACATTCATAATCTTGCCCACAAACCACTTGTTTTTCCCATTTACACTGTCTTTTTGCATGATTCCCACAATACGGAACCAGCCGTAGGACCCCTTGATATTGCGGATACGTAACTCTGTGGAAAAGTTCTCCTCATCACTGTCAAAAAACTGGTGTAGCCGTCCCCGCAAAGAAGCGTCGTCTTCATGGATCCAATCATAAACATCATAGACCGCTTCTCCACGCAATGTCCCCTGTTCTGTGCCAATGATGCTCTTGATATCCCCATGAAATTTCAATACATTTGGCTTAAAACTCAATTCAAAGGAAACCGCACAATCACATTGCTGTAACATTCTATAACGATTTCTCTCTCTGCGCAGCCATCGGATGGCAAGCCCCATTCTGATAAAATAGGCAATAACAGCCAACAGTAAAACAACAGCTATCGCTAACAACACCCTGGAATTAGGAGAAATAACCTGCTGACGTACACCATCCTGCCGATCCGGAATGGTGGCAACCAGATACCAGTCCTGTATTCCAATCGGTACATAGAAAGCATCATAGTATACTCCTGCATAGGCATAACGGAACATCTTTCTCTCCGATTTCTCTAAGGTTTGCTCCAGTTTTTCTGTCACATTTTTTCCAATATGAGAAAAATGGTTGGATTCCTTATCCCCTAACAATTCCGGAAAGGCAGAATCTCCCACCAGATAGTCTCCATCCTGATTGATGATGCAAAGACAGCCTTCGCCAACAAAATCTACCGTGTCAAAACTGTTAATGATCCTCTCAGTCGGCACACTACCCACTAAAATAATTTTTTGATCACTCTGCCCCGCTGCTGCAAAGAAATAAAAAATCGGATCTCCCGTATCATTCTGATAGGTATTGGGAGCAACTATAGATTGTCCGTCTGCCAATCCGTCAAAATACTCGCTGCGAAAGTAGTCCGGAATATCAAAATAGTCTCCCGCAATGGTATTGCCTGCACTGTCAATGATACCCAAATTATCAAATTGATCACTGTGTCCCGCCAAAATCTGACTCATCTGCTCTGGATCTGATAACCGGACCTGATTGACATAGTTTGCCAGATTTTCCAACTCACCCATACGAGTGACAAAAAACTGTTTTGTCTGTTTCCCATAGGTATAGACATTACTATCAATGGCACGATTAATCACATCTCCCGACGCTTCCAAAACATCATGCCGTATCTGATAACCAGTGTAAATCACAGAAACTGTAGTAACCGTCAACAGCAGCAAACCAATCCACTCAATCGTAATCCACTTTTTTATCGCTTTCATAGTGCAGTTCCCCTTTAACGCTTATGCCAGACCTGCCACCATCTCCGAAACATATTCATATATCTTGGGCGCAGCATCTTCTCCGTATTGTTCTATCAGCCTAACGATTGCGCTGCCTACGATCGCTCCATCTGCAATCGTAGTATAATGATGTACCTGTTCTCTGGTATTTATACCAAAACCGACAGCTACCGGAATATCCGTCACGGCACGAATTGCTCTGACAATCCCTTCTACATCTGTAGTAATATTATCTCTCACACCAGTAACTCCCAGAGACGACACTACATATAGGAAACCCTCTGCCTCACTGGCAATCTCGCGAATTCTCGCTTCTGAGGTTGGTGCAATCATAGAGATCAGTGACAAATTATATTTTCTGGCAATCGATGCCAATTCGTTTTTTTCTTCAAATGGCATATCTGGTACTATCATACCATCAATCCCCACCTCTTGGCAACGGTTACAAAACTTTTCGTAGCCATATTTGTACAATGAATTGGCATACGCCATAAATACCAGCGGAATCTGGGTCTTTGTCCGCAGCTCTGCTACCATGTCAAAGATCTTATCTGTAGTACATCCGGCGGATAACGCCCGGATATTGGCATTCTGGATAACCGGTCCCTCTGCAATGGGATCCGAAAAAGGAATACCAATTTCTACCAGAGCCGCTCCTGCACGCTCCATCTCCAATACAAACTCCTGTGTCTTCTCCAAACTTGGATCTCCTGCTGTCAAAAATGCAACAAATGCTTTTTTATTCTGAAATGCGTTATTTATTCTATTCATGTAGATCAATCCCCCTATATCTGGCAATGGCTGCCACATCTTTATCTCCACGTCCCGACAGACAACAAATAATAATCTGATCCGGATCCATCGTCGGTGCTATTTTCATTAAATGTGCCACCGCATGGGAACTCTCAATGGCTGCAATAATGCCTTCTTCCCTGGCAATATATTCAAATGCCTGCACCGCTTCCTCATCGGTAACCGGAACATATTCTGCCCTGCCAGTATCCTTGAGATAAGCATGTTCCGGACCAACTCCCGGATAATCCAAACCAGCGGAAATGGAATACACCGGCGCAATCTGTCCATACTCATCCTGGCAGAAATAAGACTTCATACCATGAAAAATCCCTTCCGTTCCAGTTGCCATAGTTGCTGCCGTACGGTCTGTATCCACGCCCAAACCTGCTGCCTCACAACCAATCAGTTTTACCGTTTCATCTTCTATAAACTCATAGAACATACCCATGGAATTACTGCCACCGCCAACACATGCCATAACCACATCCGGCAATTTACCTTCTTTTTCCAAAATCTGTGCCCTGGCTTCCCTGCTAATCACACTTTGGAAATCCCGCACAATGGTAGGAAACGGATGAGGGCCCATCACAGATCCCAACACATACAGAGTATCATCCACCCTGCTGACCCACTCCCGCATACACTCATTGACAGCATCTTTCAGTGTCATGGTACCGGTCTCCACCGGATGCACTTTAGCACCCAGCAATTCCATACGATAGACATTCAATGCCTGGCGTATGGTATCCTCTTTCCCCATATAGATCTCACATTCCAGATCCAATAATGCCGCTGCTGTCGCCGTTGCCACACCATGCTGTCCGGCACCTGTCTCTGCAATAATACGGGTTTTTCCCATTTTTTTCGCCAATAATGCCTGCCCTAGAACATTATTAATTTTGTGGGAACCGGTATGGTTGAGATCTTCTCTCTTGAAATAAATCTTGGCTCCACCCAGATCCCGGGTCATCTTCTCTGCAAAATATAATAAAGACGGCCTACCTGCATATTCCCGTAACAATGTATCCAATTCTGCCTGAAACGCAGGGTCTGCCTTATAATGCTCATATTCCGCTTCCAAATGATGAATCTCATTCATCAGAGTTTCCGGAATATACTGCCCTCCATGTTTTCCAAATCTTCCATTACTCATTCTTTATTTCCTCCTGTCTGCTCTATATCTACTCTTTCTTTACATGAATACCAGAAACCTATAGTTTTCCAGCATTTACCTGCACTCATAACTTCCTTGCAGCCTCCATAAAATCTCGAATCTTATCCGGATCTTTATATCCCTCTGTCTCCAGGCTGCTGCTGGCATCTACGCCATAGGGCCGCACACAGCGAATCGCCTCTGCCACATTATCTGCTCCCAAACCTCCTGCCAGAAAGAATGAGCGATTTAACCCCTGTATCAAAGACCAGTCAAAAGTCTCTCCATTCCCACCTACACTTTTTTCCGACCAGGCATCCAACAGCAGAAAGTCCGCCGACGATTCCTGTGCCCGCAGGATATCCTCTGCCTTTCGCACCCGTACTGCCTGCATGATACATGATGGGCATCCCCGCTTTTCACATGTCTCCCGCAATGACTGTATATATTCCTCATCTTCATCACCATGAAGCTGTGCCAGCTGAATAATTCCACTGTCCAATAAATCGGACACAAATTCTACTGGCTGATTGACGAACACCCCGACTCTCTGGATCTGGGAATTCAAGTGATCTGCCAAATCTGCTGCCTGCTCCGGCAGAATCTGCCGCCGGAATCCATCTGCCAGAATAAAACCAATGTAATCCGGTTTCCATCGGTTGACATAATCCACATCCTCCCGTCGGCGCAGTCCGCAGATTTTGATTTTTGTTGTTCCCATGTTCATCTCCTTTGCTACCCAGCAATACTAATAAATTACAGATCCTCGATAGGAAGAATTTGCTACAGCAAATTCTTCCAGATTTGACTTAGTTTCACTTGCACATAGCTTGCTATGTGTTAGTAAAACTTCAAATCTTGTAACGCCGCCACTCTGTCAGTGGCCCGCATCAATGTCTCCCCGACTAACACGGCATTAACCTGATTCCTAGCCAATTCTGCAATATCCTCTGCAGTACGAATCCCGCTTTCTGAGACAAAGCCAATCTCTGGATCTACCGATTTCCGGTAACGGATACTATTGTGTATATCTACAGTAAAGGTCCGCAAATCACGATTGTTTACACCGATCAGCCGGGCACCTGCTGCCACCGCACGATCCACTTCCGTCTGGTCATGGGCTTCCACCAATGCAGTCATACCTAATGACTCTGCTATTTCCCGATAGGTTCGCAGCTGTCCGTCGTCCAGAATAGCACAGATCAGCAACACTGCATCAGCACCAATGGCTTTTGCCTCATAGATCATATATTCATCTACTGTAAAATCCTTACGCAGTAACGGAATGGATACTCTTTTTTTAATTTCCTGTAAATAAGAGTTTGCTCCTTGAAACCAGAATGGTTCTGTCAGCACGGAAATTGCCGCAGCACCACCTCGTTCGTAATCCTCTGCAATTTCCAGATAGGGGAAATCCTCTGCAATCACTCCCTTGGAAGGAGATGCTTTCTTTACCTCACAGATAAAGGATAAATCCCCATCATAAATTGCCCGAAGAAATGCTGCATCCTCCGGTGTCGCCGGAAAAGTTCCTGCTGCCTGTTCTGCTTTCACGGCATCCTGCGCCCTCTGCTTCATTTCTTCCAGAGAAACCTCCCGTTTCGCCGCCGCAACACGTTCCGCCGTTTTCGCTGCAATTTCTTCTAAGATATTCCTTTCTGTCCCCATACTGTCAGGCTCCTTTCATATATGGACTCATGCGTTTGTTCCTGCAATCATTTTCTCCAACTGTGCTGTAGCAGCACCATTCGCAATGACCTCCCTGGCTTTTGCAATACCTTCCTCTATGGTCAGATTGCCATCTGCAATATGAATGGCAGCACCAGCATTGAGCAGGACGGCATCCAGCATCGGTCCCTCCTTGCCGCTGAAAAGATCTCTGACAATCTGTGCGTTCTCTGACGGTTCACCACCCACCAAATCTTCTTTTGCACAAGAGCGGAAACCATACTGCTCTGGTGTGATCTCATAGGTACTAAAGTTCCCATCCCGCACCTCACATACCTTAGTAGCTGCACTCATAGAAATTTCATCCATACGGTCCATGCCATAAACTACCATGCCACGTTTTACACCCAGGTTGCTTACCACATGGGCTAAAGGTTCTACCAGAGATTCATCAAAAACCCCTAACAAAATCTGAGTAACCCCTGCCGGATTGGCAATCGGTCCCAATATGTTAAATAAAGTACGAATACCAATTTCCCGACGTACCCCACCAACAAAGCGCATTGCTGGATGGTATTTCTGCGCAAAGAGGAAACACATATTGTCCTCTGCCAGCATCTTTTCACTGACAGCCACATCAGTATCAATTTTAACGCCCAGAGCCTCCAGACAGTCCGCCGTACCACATTTACTGGACGCTGCCCTGTTTCCATGTTTTGCCACGCGATAACCGGCAGCTGCCGTAACCAGGAAGGAACAAGTAGAAATATTAAAAGTATTGGCACCATCTCCGCCAGTTCCCACAATTTCCAATGCATCATTTGGATTGTGGAATGGTTCGCAATGACTGCGCATTACTCTGGCCGCTGAAGTGATTTCCTCGATCGTTTCTCCCTTGATTGCCAATGCTGTCAAAAATGCTGCTTTCTGTGCATCGGTAGCAATCCCCCCCATGATTTCTGTCATTACCTGCTCCATCACTTCTGTGGTCAAGTTCTCTCCTGTTACTAATTTACTAATTGCTTCTTTAATCATAATCTACCTCATTTCTACATTAACATACTGCTAATGACTTTGATGTGCAGTCTGCAATCTCTATGCCTCATTCAACCCAACGGCACTACTTACAGTGCACAAGCACAAACTGTATTTACCTCAAATCAACCTATACTCTGCTACATCTATTAACTAAACTATCCACATAATCTACTGATGTAGAAAATTCTCTAACATGGTTATTCCATCTGGTGTCAAAATGGACTCTGGATGAAACTGCAGTCCATACACCGGATCCTTCTCATGCTGAACCGCCATAATCTCTCCCGCCTCCGTAGTTGCTGTAACCTGCAGACAAGCTGGAATAGTTTCCGGCAGTGCAACCAGGGAATGATACCTTGCCACCTCTGCAGTTTTTCCCAGTCCCTCAAATATCGGACTATCCTGCAGGTTAATCACCGACATCTTTCCATGCATCAACTGTTCCGCATAAGAAATGCTTGCCCCATAAACTTCGCAAATTGCCTGATGTCCCAGACACACTCCCAAAATGGGAATCTCAGAACCCAACTGCCAAACCACATCTTCACAAACACCGGCCCGATCTGGTCTGCCGGGTCCCGGCGAGAGAATAATATGCGTCGGTGCCAATGCCTTTATCTCTGGCACTGTCATTTCATCATTGCGAATGACACGGATATCTGGTTCCAGGGTGCCAATTAACTGCACCAGATTGTAGGAAAAGCTGTCATAGTTATCAATCAGTAATACCATGCCTACATACCCCCTTCCATATCCTGTGCACTCTGTACAGCATCCATAACTGCCTTTGCCTTGTTAATACATTCGTGAAACTCATTTTTCGGCACACTGTCTGCTACAATCCCCGCTCCAGACCGCACAAAAATCCTGCCATTTTTCTTGAACACAGTCCGGATGGCAATACAGGTATCCAGATTGCCGGTAAAATCAATGTAGCCAATGGCACCACCATAGATACCACGTTTATTATTCTCTAATTCATTGATAATCTCCATCGCCCGGATCTTAGGTGCCCCTGACAAGGTCCCAGCTGGCAGAACGGCATCCACGGCATCCAGACTACATTTATCGTCCCGGATCTCTCCCCGAACTGTGGAGCCAATATGCATCACATGGGAGTACCTCTGGACATCCATGTAATGTTCCACTGTCACACTGCCAAACTGACTGATCTTGCCCAGATCATTTCTTCCCAGATCCACCAGCATGTTATGCTCGGCACGTTCCTTTTCGTCCGCTAACAGAGTACGTTCTAATTCCCGATCTTCCTCTTCTGTCCGTCCTCTAGGTTTCGTCCCCGCTAACGGAAAGGTGTGCAGGATTCCGTCCTCCAATTTTACTAAAGTTTCTGGCGATGCACCTGCCACTTCCATATCATCACTACTGAAATAAAACATATATGGTGAAGGATTAATTGTCCGCAGCATGCGATAGGCATTTAACAAACTACCCTCATAATCCGCTTCCAGTCGATTGGATAACACAACCTGAAAGATATCACCCTCGTAAATATAGTGCTTTGCTTTTTCCACCATCGCACAGTATTCCTGCTCCGAAAACAACGGTCGAAATTCGGAAGTAATTCGTCCCGGTTCCACCTCTGCCGGCTTCCCATGACGGATCAAATCCAAAATCTCCATAATTTCCTGTTTGCATCGCTGATACTCCTGTTCCAATTGATCCACACGGGCATTGGCAATTACCACAATCTTTTGTCTAAAATTATCAAAAGCAATAACCTTATCAAAGAGCATCAAGTCCACATCCTTAAAACACTCCTGGTCATCGGCATCCAAATTCAACTTTGGTTCACTATATTTGATATAATCGTAGGAAAAATAACCTACCAAGCCACCAGTAAAACTGGGCAGTCCCTCCACTTTAGGACTGGTATAATCTGCCAGAATTTCCCGAATCCGTTTCTGGGGATGGGCCACATTTCGTTCTTCCACTGATTCATTCCGGATGGTCAGATTCCCATTAATACAGGTAATCTCCATCTTGGGATCGTAGCCCAGAAAGGTATATCGACCCCATTTTTCTTGATTCTCTACACTTTCCAACATGTAACAATGTTTGCTAACCCCTTTGAGAATCCGTAGTACCTCCATTGGCGTCTTGATATCCGACAAAATTTCCATGCTGATTGGCACTACTTTGTAACCTTTTGCGATCTCTCCTGCCTCTTCTAATGTTATCATCGAATCACCTCCGTTTTGTTGCTTCGCTGGAGGGCGTTTCCAGAGTAAAAAATGGACAAACTTTCTTTGGGCGATTAGAATGTCGAAAAAACTTTCTATTCGATAAAAAAGTCCTTGGGTTAATCGATACTATCATCAATTAATCCAAGGACGGTTATATACTTATACCGCGGTGCCACCTTGTTTCATGGAAAACCACACTCTTTGCGAAATACAATAATATTTCCGGCAACTGACGTATGCCCTCACGTCATGGAATACTCAGATCTACATCCTTTGACCATGCCCTCAGCGGTCCATTTGATAAACTGCATCTCTACAGGGTTCTCACCATCCCCCCACTCTCTGGAAGCGCATATTTTACCGTTATCTCCGCCTCATCGGTTTCTAATATTCAATTGAACGTAATTTATTATACTCTGATCTCCTCAAATGTCAACACTTTTCAGAGAAAAATAATTTTATTTCTGTCCCTGTGCCAGAGTTTCCTCTACACTTTCTTTTTTGTAGAGATCTGGTACCAGTTTATCTACTCTGCCAGCATACTTCATCTTCCCCTGACTCTCCCACACCAAGGTAGCACACTGAAACAGTTCTTCATCAATATAAAATCCTATTTTCTCCTTCAAATATAGATCCGTCTTAGCCAAATAGGACTTAAGTAGTTTTTCCAATTTCTGGACATCTTTCTGCTGGTATGCCTCCCGAATCACATCCCGTTTCTTTCTGAGTGCATACCAGATATCAATACGATCCACCGAACGACGCACACCCAAAAAGGTACGTCTGACCTTTTCTTCCATAGGCTGATACACGCTTTCCATCCACTGGCCATATTCCCGATAGTGGCGCATGACTGTTTCCATAGAAGGTCCCTCTTTATCTTGTATGAATGCCAGATATTCCTCGTAGGGAAGATCACATTCGCAGATCACACGGACACCCGTTGACATAGCAACCCGCTCATTAGGATCTTTTTCAATCCAATAATTATCTGCATTAAAAGGAACACATACCTGTTTTCCTTCAAAGGAAATCCATTCCACATTGGTAAAAATATCCTCTGGAAGTTGAATCATATGACTATCTTTTTTCATATACCAATAGCCATCCGCTGCTCCTTCAGCTTGCACATTCTGCCGTTCCATAATCCACGCAGCCAGCTTATCACGCCCACCAAGCAGATAACGCATCCTGGCCCCAAAAATATGATCTGCACAATACTGTGTCGCCTTTTTATATTTTCTTGCTCTGCGGCTGCGCAGTTTTAAGAAAATAAAACCTTCTCTCCATGCTTTTCCTGTATTATTGTTAATCTGCTGCAGATATCTCTCTGCTCCCAAAACTGCATCTGCTGGTTTTCCATGCCTTGCTGGATAAATGGTAATAGCAATCCCCGGCATCTTTAGATAACGCCCAGAAGGTCCGTCAATCAACAGACTGTTTTTATCCACATAGCGAAAAACCATCTGATAAAGTGCCGCATTATTTTCCCAGGACTCGATCCCCCGGCTATCCGCAAAATTAGACGCAACATATGCCTGTAGCTTGACAATATCCTCCATTGGCATCAGCAGCTTGAACTCAAACCTGGCATCCCCAAATTCATGCTTTTTTACTGCACGAGCCGCTGTATTATTAATCAACACATAGTGTAAATTTTCCTTTTGACAGATGAGGTTAATCTCATCCATTAATGTCATGATTCTCTCTTGAATGTCCGTCATGATTATCCCCTTTTCCTCTTGATATCCATATGCAACATACCGTTAATGGAGTGCTCCATAACCCAGTCATAATACTTCTCTGCCTCTGCCTGATCGCCTCTGGCAAATGCAATATCTCCCAACGCTTTCATACACTGGTCATCCTCTGGATATTCTTCTAACAACCCCTTCACCATCTTCTCACAGGCAGCATACTGTTCCTCATTTGTCGCTTCCAGCACATCCAATACCAGCTGGCAGATCCGAATCTCCCGGCATGCCCCATAATTTTCCAATCCATATTGAAGCTGGCTACGCGCCTCCTCATAATCGCCATAAACGGTAGCCGCCTTAATCTTTCTGGTTGTTTGAATCACATCCATAATCTGATCCAGCTGCGGAGTAGACGGAATATCATTTAACTCCCGCAGGTTCATGATCTTGGCTGCTGTATAGTAATCATTTCTGTAGTAAATCAAGTTAAATAATGCTGCATAAACCAGCTCATCCTCCAGACGGAAGTAACAATCCCAGGCACGTACACTGGTATTCATTTGTTTCTCATAGTAATCGGAGAAAATTTCATCCAAAACCTGAAGCTTGTCTCTGTCATCTGCCACCAGATAATCTTCCATCCGTATCTGTTTTTCCTGTATCTTTTTGTGAATTTTAAGAATCTCACAATATCCCAGTTTATCAAATAACTCACGACTCAGATTCGTCATGCGGTATCCTTCTTCCACCGCAATATGCTTAAATTTCTGGCGATCCTTCAGCATCTCATCCTTATCAATCAGACGCATATAATCAGAAACATATTCTTTACAGCCAATCCCGGTATGGGACATCTTGCTATGCCCTTTTTTATGCTCTGGTATCATGCAATAGGTATCTTCATAGTACACGTTTAACAGCTCCATATATTTACCGGCAATTGGCAGCTTATGTCCCTCAAAATCAGCCATATAGACCGTGTCATAACACTTCTTTGGCACAATGGAGGAAGGACCTTTTTTCCTTGCCGACGTACAGATATAGGTGTCGCAGTCATCGTAATGTTTATGGAAGATTTTCTTTTCGAGATGCCGCAGCACACGCTCTTTTCCAAAAATCTTCTCCCAGAAACAAAACCGCCTATATAACTTCATCCAATTTTCCGTTTTCATCCGATAATGACGGTAACTAGAATTGGAATACTCGTCATAGGCAAAATATAAATCAATTGCCTTTTGCTTCTTTACAGGATCACCAGGAAGTTCCAATAAATAAAATACATCAATACACTGACCACAGATTGGTTTCCAAAATTCACTGCGCTCGCCTACACGGGCTGTCTCCACATCATTATACCGCCCAAAAACAGTAGGAAATTCCCGATCCAGACGAACATCGTTGTAAACACGCTTTGAGGGATCCAGCTCCTGTTCACACGCCTTTACCCATTTATCATAATTTTCCTCGGTCAACATGATATCCAAATCATCATCCCATGGAATAAATCCCTCATGACGGATAGCCCCCAGTGTCGTTCCATAATCAATAAAATATTCAATGTCGTACTTTTTACAAATCTCGTCAATTTCCAGAACCAGTTTCATCAAATGTTTCTGTGTTGCATTCATCTCTATATCTCCTTCAATCCCTGATCAAACTCTGTCGATTTTAAAGTATAACACAAATTACACATTTTTTCTCCATTTTTGACACAATTATTCTCATTTAAATATTATTTTGTAATAAGATGATTCACTATTCAAAAGATATCGTTCTTATTATGGTATCTTTTCAAGCCCATAAATACAGCAATAATATCCAGAGACAGAATGTTTGTATAGGATAAAATCAGATCTGCTTCATTGATTCCATTTTGCATCTGTATACTTAACATAGATAGAAAAAAGAATGGATTCCATGACGGAACAATTTCGTTAACCATAACCACATAAATCAAAACAGCCATACTAATGGTAAACAGAAAAGCTTTCTCTGTTGTAAATAAAACTTGGCACATCAAAAAAACGCTGGTAAAAAAGACGTAATAGAAAAACACATTGGGAAAGAACATCATTAAATAGGTTAAAATCTGACTATTCATTACCTCCGAAACAGAATAAAAACAGAACATTAATACAACATCTACTCCAAAGTGAATTAGGGTAAACTGAAAAATATATAAGATCATATGGACAATTTTTGTTTTCCATACCTCTTCCCGATCCAGATATCGGATCGCAATATACATCTGATCTTCTCGCATCATCAATATGACATAGAATAGTAAAGCGACAATATATAAAACCAGATAGGAACACATGGAATAATATCCCTCTGTAATACTATGTTGGAAATAAATCCGTTCGGTTCCCGATGAAAGATAGCCTGGTGTTGCCAGGCTGCATATCACCCAGCAAATCACAAAATATAAACTGGTAGCCATGGTTACCAAGGCTTTTTTATAATTCACTCTAGCCATTCTAAACTCTCCAATACTATTCTTTCCTGATAATTTTTAAATTATCTGCAGAATACTTTCACACAGCATACTATAATTCCCGCCTGTACGCAAGTTATCGACAAATTCTACAACACCAGTAAAAAGGTAATGGTTTCATTCTCGCTTTCACAGCGAATACTGCCATGGTGCAGTTCCATAATTTGTTTGGCAATCGCTAAACCTAGTCCGGTTCCTCCCGTCTGGGAATCTCGGGAAGAATCCAGACGAAAAAATTGCTCAAATAAAATATCCAGCTTCTCCTTTGGAATCGTTTTTCCATGGTTTTTCACCATCATTTCCATTCCACTCTCTCCATGTGCTTTTAGAGAAACCACAATTTCTGAATTTTCATAGCTATAATTAATTGCATTTTTAATCAGATTATCAAAAACCCTCTCCATCTTTTCAATATCGCAGGATACCATCAGATCAGCCTCTGCCTCAAAGCGATAGTCCAATCCTTTTTGCTGAAACAAAGGTTTGAACTCATACAAGATCTGTTCCAGCATCATGGACATATTAACCATAGAATATTCTAAGCTCATATGGGAGAAATTCAATCTGGTTACTTCAAAAAATTCATTGACCAACTCCTCCAAACGTCCTGCTTTATTCCATGCCACATCTAAATATTTTTGACGCAAATGCTCCGGAATTTCTGTTTCATCTTTTAACAAAGTCAGATAACCAATGACAGAAGTCAAAGGTGTCTTTAAATCATGTGCCATATAAATAATCATCTCATTTTTTCGCTGTTCTGCCTCCTTGGCATAAAATTCACTTTGTTGCACCTGATTCATGATCTGATTCATGTTTTTCTCCACTTCATGCAGTGTTACCGGCAGTACAACAGAATTAACCCGTCCCACAGACATATCATCCACCGCCTGTACTACCTGTTCCATCATTCGGGCAATCTGATAAAAATGAATACAGCTGATAACTACACAACCAAAAAGCAAGGTAAAGAAAAATGCACTAGTCCAGTGCCGATGCAATACATGCAGCACCGGGTACCAAGGATCGGTGTCATACCAGATACGGCTGTCGCATACCACATAGCCTACCGCAGATACCAACAATACAAATATCGCATATAAAAATATCTGCATCAAAAAACGTTTTACCAACTGCTTGCTTACTTCCTGACGAACTGCACTTTTCATAGGCTTCCTCCTTGAAATGATCTCTGTAACAATCCTGTCGAATGATACCAAGACCTAAAACAGATAACGATGTGTGGTATCTGTTAGTATTAAAAAATATTTATCCCAAAATGATTGCTACAAAATAGTCTAGCATAGACCACCTCGGAATATCTCACTTTTTTCTGATATTTAAAAACACGAAAAATACCCCAGCCATTTTTCCACCAGAGTACTTCAATTAATTTCAATAAATCACATAAATTCTGTCTCACGATTTCCTGCGTTTTTGCACTGCATCAGAGAGTAAATATTCAATCTGACCATTAATGGAACGAAAATCATCCTCTGCCCATTTTGCCAATTCTTCCCATAGAGAGGGAGACAAGCGGAGAAGAACCTGTTTCTTGGACTTCTCTTTTTCCTTCAGAACCTTCTCCCGTTTTTTTACCGCCTGTTCCATTTCCTCCAGACGTTTTATCCGCTCTTCTAATTCTAACTCCCGCTTTTTTACCTCTTTCTCAACCATAAGCAGACCTTTCTAAACTATCATACTTCCAACGCTTACATGCCAAGTTCTAACCGTTAAACCTCATCTAATAACTGTGTCACAAACAATCTAAGTAACAAAGCGTAAGCCCAGCGGCTTACGCTGCAAGAAATCCTCTGGATTTCTTGATACAGCATTTATGCTGTTATATACCACTATGTTACGAGCATTTTCCTATATAGTAACAAAGGCACATCTAAGCCGTTGCCGGACACCCACCAGATGCCCGGCAACTCCCCTTCACATTAATAAATACTTCCGCTATTTACAATCGGCTGTGCCTCCTGGTGTCCACACAATACCACCAAAAGATTACTTACCATAGCTGCTTTGCGTTCCTCATCCAAAACCACAACTTCCTTTTCCCCTAACTGCTCAATCGCCATATCCACCATGCCGACTGCCCCCTCTACAATCTTCTTGCGGGCCGCAATAATAGCGGTAGCCTGCTGCTTCTGCAACATTGCGGCTGCAATTTCTTCCGCATAAGCCAAGTGGGTAATCCGCACTTCTTCCACCACAATCCCGGCTTCTGCCACACGTTTTTCCAATTCCTGCTTCATATTTTCTGCAATTTCCTGGCTGCTGCCCCGCAATGTCTTTTCATGATTTTCCCCTTCATCCTCTTCCTCCATCAAATCATAGGGATACAGGCGTGCCACATTTCGAATCGTTGAGTCGCACTGGGTGGACAAAAATGTCTGGTAATTATCCACTTCAAATAGCGCTTTGGTGGGATTCACCACCTTCCAGATCACAATAGCACCAATAATAATGGGATTTCCCAATGCATCATTTACCTTTTGCTGCTGATTATTCAATGTCATCGTCTTAAGGGAGACTTTTTTCTTGACAAGCTCTTCTGCCTTTTTCCCAGCTGCCGGCGCCATAGCTCCCGCAAATGGATTCAGAAAATAAAATCCCTCCTGTTTAATAGTACCATAATATTCTCCAAACAGGGTAAACACCATAGCTTCATTTGGGTTAATCAAATGAAAACCTGCACAGCAGATACTACAAAGCAGGATCAGAATCACTGCCACCGAAACCAGAATCCCTACCATCAGCGGTGTTATCTTTCCCATTGAATCCAATATTCCAAGTCCTACTATACAAGCAACCGCAATCAAAAAGCCTGCAATAACCAGCAACAACATTGATATTCCATTTTTTTTGACAATTTCCTGTTCCTGATATACTTTTTTGCCTTTCTCGTTCATTGTAATCATCCTCTCTCTTTAAATCTGATATCATTTTGATATCATCATAATATCAGACATATTTCTCTCTGTCAAGATATCTTTTTTAACTTTCCCCATTTTTTGCACACACTACTATAATAAAATTGTATTCCGTCCGAAACCAGAAGAAATAATAAATACTTGCTTATGTAGTATGCAACTACACTTGCCACAATAGAGAGATAAAAGGAAATAACGATATCCTTCATTTATCAGACACCCCCCTTCCTGTTACCAGTATAGGGCACAGCAAATTTGACAATCCTGAACAATTTTGATAGAATACCCACAAATGCGATGAAAAGAAGAAGTAGTAACAGCAGAAGCCTACAGAAAGCAGCCGGTGGATGAGAGGCACAGGAACAACCTGTTATGAATACATCTTGGAGCAGCAGATTGAAGGATCGTCTGATCTGGTAGATCCAGCCGGCGTTGCACCCGTTAACGTGCAGGGATATCATGGGTATCCTAATGAGGCAGTATATGTGAGTATACTGCAAAAAAAGGTGGTAACACGAGTAATCGTCCTTTTGCCTGATGGCAAAAGGACTTTTCTATTTTACAGCCATGACACATCCCGGCTTGATGGCACCAAGCAGTGACATCAGCAATACAGACACAAAGTCAAATACAAGCAAGCTTGCGCTTGGCTCGTTGCATATGCGAAAATACATCAAGCGCAGAATGGAGGTTTTTATGACAATCTATGACGAATTAGTAGCCAGAGGCCTAATTGCCCAGGTAACAGACGAAAAGGAAATCAAAGAATTAATTAACACAGGAAAAGCCACTTTCTATATTGGTTTTGATCCTACCGCAGACAGTCTGCATGTGGGACATTTTATGGCACTATGCCTGATGAAACGACTACAGATGGCAGGTAACAAGCCAATCGCACTGCTTGGAGGAGGCACTGCCATGATCGGTGACCCCAGCGGACGCACTGACATGCGCCAGATGATGACAAAAGAAACCATCGCACATAATATTGACTGCTTCAAAAAGCAAATCAGCAAATTTATTGATTTTGAAGATGACAAAGCACTGTTGGTCAACAATGCAGACTGGCTTCTGGATTTAAATTATGTTGACTTACTGCGGGAAGTCGGCCCACATTTCTCCGTAAACCGCATGCTGACAGCAGAATGCTACAAACAGCGTATGGAGCGTGGATTAAGTTTCCTGGAATTTAACTATATGATCATGCAGAGTTACGACTTCTACGCATTATACCAGAACTATGGCTGCAATATGCAGTTTGGTGGAGACGACCAGTGGAGCAACATGCTGGGCGGTACCGAACTGATCCGTCGTAAATTAGGCAAAGATGCCTATGCCATGACCATTAATCTCCTGCTCAACTCCGAGGGTAAGAAAATGGGCAAAACCCAGTCTGGTGCAGTTTGGTTAGATCCAAACAAAACCAGTCCTTTTGACTTTTATCAATATTGGAGAAATGTCAGTGATAACGATGTATTGAAATGCTTGCGTATGCTGACATTCCTGCCATTAGAGCAGATTGACGAAATGGATACTTGGGAGGGCAGCCAGCTCAATCAAGCAAAGGAAATTCTCGCCTTTGAATTAACCAAACTGGTTCATGGCGAAGATGAAGCAAACAAAGCACAGGAGGGAGCCCGGGCGTTATTCTCCAGCGGTAATGCTGCTGATATGCCGGAAACCGTACTGACCGATGCCGACTTCGAAGAAGGCGGAATCGGTATCCTGACTTTGATGGTAAAAGCCGGACTGGCACCTTCTAATGGTGAGGCAAGACGAAATATCCAGCAGGGCGGCGTTGCTATTGATGGTGAAAAAGTAAGTGATGTCAAAACGGTAATCACTAAGGATCAGATCGGCACCGACGGTATCGTATTAAAACGCGGAAAGAAGAAGTTCGTCAAAATTCTGGTTAACTAAGAATTTTCAGCAGGGACTGGTATACATCTTCCTGCCGCTCTTTGAACTGTTCACATACCCGGATAGCATCCTGTTCTGTGGGTACGTTTAGAGATACTGACAGCAGGATGTTTCCCCGTTCTTTCAAGGTACCGGTAGCCAGATATTCTCTGGAACGCAACTTAGTATAGTCCGTATATGCGGACACTGCCTGTTGAATGGAAATATGATTCTCCTGCAGGTAATTCTCAATTTGACATCTGGTATCTACTGGGAGTTGAGATCCAAAATCATCCAGGATCTCAACTCCTTTCCCTGTAATCTGATAAAAAGCAGTCTGCCTGGTCTGCCTAAGGGAAATCATTTGATCCTCGGTTAAGCTATGCAGGGTCTGCTGAATAGTAAAATAATCCGTATAACGGTATTCCAGGATAAAATCGGACAGGATCGCATTACTGGTCTCCTGTCCGGTTTTCTTTAGAAAATAGAGTATAATTAATTTATATAATTTGACTACTTCCGGCTGCATGATTTTCCCCCTGTTTTTCAAACATGCCGACTTCGCTGGCACAAACAAACCATACTTATATATGAGATTTCACTGCTTCTGCCACTGCTTCTGCTGCCCTTGGATCAAATGCCTCTGGCATAATATGGTCCGCATCCAGCTCCTCGTCAGACACCAATCCTGCCAGCGCCAGTGCTGCTGCCAGTTTCATATCCTCTGTAATCTGCTTAGCACGTCCCTCCAAAGCTCCTTTGAAAATTCCTGGGAAAGCCACTACATTGTTGATCTGGTTCGGGAAATCTGACCGTCCGGTTCCCACCACCTTGGCTCCTGCCTCCTTTGCCAGATCCGGCATAATCTCCGGCACTGGATTGGACATAGCAAACAGAATCGCATCCCGGTTCATAGAAGCCACCATCTCCGGTGTTACGGTATTCGGTGCGGATACGCCTACAAAAATGTCAGCACCCTTCATGGCATCCGCCAGTGTTCCACTCATTCCTGACAAATTAGTCACTTCCAACATTTCTTTCTGCATCCAGTTTAATCGGTCGGATTCTTTTGACATGATTCCTCTGGAATTACACATAATAATATCTTTGAAACCATAACGAAGCAGAAGTTTCGCAATAGCAACACCTGCCGCGCCAGCGCCATTCATAACTACCTTGCAATCTTCCTTTTTCTTGCCAACGACTTTCAGGGCATTGATCGTACCTGCCAGCACCACAATCGCTGTTCCATGCTGGTCATCATGGAAAACAGGAATGTCCAACACTTCCTTCAAACGGGATTCAATTTCAAAACAACGGGGTGCAGAGATATCTTCCAGATTAATACCGCCAAAAGCTGGTGCAATATTGATCACTGTCTGTATGATTTCCTCGGTATCCTGTGTATCCAAACAAATTGGAAAGGCATTCACGCCGCCAAATTCCTTGAATAATACTGCCTTACCTTCCATAACCGGCATAGCAGCCTCCGGTCCGATATTTCCCAGCCCCAGCACAGCACTACCATCGGATACAACCGCTACTGTATTAGATTTAATTGTGTATTGATAAGCAGCCTCTTTATCCTCTGCTATGATTTTACATGGTTCTGCAACACCCGGTGTATATGCCAATGCCAGATCTTCTCTGGATTTCACCTGGCACTTAGGGGTGGTGTCCAGTTTCCCCTTCCATTCTTGATGTAATTGAATCGCCTTTTCTGCGTTTGTCATTTTGTCCTCCATTCTATTGCCACAAAGTGGCTCTTACCGTAAAATATTCATTTCCAAAATCATATCTTAGCACAGATTGACAGTCAAAACAAGTTCCCAAGATTTTGAGTTTCCGCATTTTGCGTATTTATCTGTCAAACTACGATTCCTTGGAAGCTGGCAGATAATTTCCTGTTATCCGTCAGAAAATTATCTCGCTTGTCAAATTCTGCTTGTTTCGTACTACATCGGAACGGTTTGCTTCCGAAAAATTTGCCCTGTCTGGCAACTCCACGCCATCCGGAGAATCTAACTGCCGTCTGCCGTATTCTTTGATTAGCGTGCTCTGACGCAAACTCACATCATGCTATGTTTGTATGTTTCTTTTGCAAGGCGCTTTGCATACATCGGTATTTGCGAGGCGTACTGTGCCTCGCTATGTACCGCTATGTATGCAATGTAACGAGAGTGTGCCTGCGCAAAAGAAACTACAAACAAATAGCATGCTGTTCAGACAGTGCTTACGAGCACGCATGAATACGGCATAGACGGCAAAGATTCTCTCGGATGCCTAGTTGCAGCATGACGGGACAAAATTTTTTTCGGAAGCGAACCTGCCGATAGTATTCAGCTACAAGCAGAATTTGACAAATGGAGTATAACGAACGGATAACAGGAAATTATCTACCTTATATCTCTCCAAGGAATCGTAGTTACAATGTTCTTTGCCAAATTCGGAAACTCAAACTCATTAATCCTCCTGCTGCCTGGCAATCCATTGATCCAGTGTCAGAGGACGATACTCCGAAAACATAGTAAAACAATTAATCATATTACAGGCGAGGGATCTGGGTTCCCCCAGCCCCCCGCCCCGTACTATCGGCTGATACTGTAATTCTGTTGACTCTCTCTGGAATCTTCTGACATTGTCATAATCCGCTGTGGCATGGACATGACCATACAACATATAAGTGGAATTCCCACGATACTGTCCGTTATAACAAATGATGGGATAATGGCACAATACCACCTTCCGTCTATTGTCATGCAGCTCTGCATAAGGCTTAATCCAGACAAACTGTTCTGGTCGGAATGCCTTATCCCGCAGAAACAGCTGGTCATGATTGCCGCTTACCAGATATTTAATGCCATGCAGCTGTGCCAGAAGTTCGTTGACCCGTTCTCCCTTCCCCATACAAAGATCTCCCAGAATGACCACTTCATCCCTGGGTCTGACTGTCTCATTCCACCGCTGTAACATCACGGCATCCATTTCCTCCACCGATGAAAACTCCCTACCGTCCAATTCACAAATTCCATCATGTCCAAAATGGCAGTCTGCTATATAAAATCTCATGCCCGATATCCTTTTGGATTCTGCTGCTGCCATCTCCAGGCATCTTCACACATCTTGTCAATGCCACGCTCTGCCACCCAGCCCAGTTCTTCTTTTGCCTTGGTAGGATCTGCATAGCAGGCATCAATATCTCCCGGTCTGCGTTCAGCAATACGGTACGGAACCTTATGTCCACATGCCTTTTCAAAGTTGTGAATGATATCTAGCACACTGTAGCCCACGCCTGTTCCCAGATTGTAAGTAACCAGTCCTGGATGTTTGCCCAGTTTCTCCAATGCTTTGATGTGTCCCACAGCCAGATCCACAACATGGATATAATCCCGGACACCTGTGCCGTCCGGTGTATCATAGTCATCTCCAAATACATTGACCTGCTCTAACTCTCCACCAGCTACCTTGGCAACATATGGCATCAGATTATTTGGAATTCCATTAGGATCTTCGCCAATTCTGCCACTCTCATGAGCACCAATTGGATTGAAGTAACGAAGCAGGGCAATATCCCAGCTGTCATCTGCCTGGTAAATATCACGCAGCATGTCTTCAATGATTAATTTTGTACGTCCATATGGATTAGACACTGATAGTGGAAAATCTTCGGTAATCGGTACCGTTGCTGGCTTGCCATAAACAGTAGCAGAGGAACTGAATACCAAAGACTTGCAATTATGCTTTTCCATGCTCTTTAACAGATTCAAAGTACCACATAAATTATTATCAAAATACCGTAAAGGAATCTTGCAGGACTCACCCACTGCCTTTAATCCGGCAAAATGAATAACAGAATCAATGGACTCTTTTTCAAAAATTTCCTCTACAGCATCCTCATCCACCAGATCCACCTCATAAAAGGTAATGGACTTTCCGGTCAATTCCTCCACCCTGCAAATGGATTCCTTGCTGGAATTGCATAGATTGTCCAGCACGATAACCTCATATCCTGCATTTAACAGTTCCACATTGGTATGGCTGGCAATAAATCCTGCCCCACCTGTCACTAAAATTCTGCTCATTATACTCCATCCTTTCTGTCAGTCCCACTGACAACTGCAATCTTTTCACAAAGAAGCCTGCACAGCCTCTCCCAAATCACCAAATCAACTATATGATCCCTGGCAGGCTCTGTATGACATCAATCTACCGTCTGCACCTTAATCATATTGGTAGTACCGGAAATACCAATCGGCACGCCGGAAGTAAATACCACTGTATCTCCCCGATCCACCAGATCCATTCTCTGACAGACACAGA
This sequence comes from uncultured Jutongia sp., assembly GCA_964409845.1. Taxonomy (GTDB): domain Bacteria; phylum Bacillota; class Clostridia; order Lachnospirales; family Lachnospiraceae; genus Butyribacter. The sequence goes on along the minus strand of CAYPEW010000009.1, from coordinate 7,344 downwards.
TTCCATGTTCAAATAGTTCAAAAACATCCTTTTTTTCCTGTAATAATACCGGCGTCACACCCCAGGACAAATTGAGCTGCCGATATACTTTATCAGAAATGGCACATCCTATGATATCACAGCCTGGACGATATTTCGAAATCATTCTGGCAGATCTGCCAGATTTGGTTACCGTAATAATTGCTCTGGCATTGATATCATGTGCCGTAGTACAGGTAGCATGACAAATTGCATCGGTTACATCCGGATCCACCTTACGATCCCTCTGGAAAAACCGTTTCCGGTAATCAATATCTGCCTCCGTACAATTGGCAATACGCGCCATCATCTGCAATGACTCCACTGGATATTTGCCGGCGGCCGTCTCGCCAGATAACATGATCGCACTGGTTCCATCATAAATGGCATTTGCCACATCCGTTGTCTCGGCCCTGGTTGGACGAGGATGCTGCATCATGGAATCCAGCATTTGAGTAGCCGTAATAACCTGCTTACCAGCTTCATAAACTTTCTTGATAATCATCTTTTGGATAACCGGAACTTCCTCCGTAGGAATCTCCACACCCATGTCTCCTCTGGCAATCATAATCGCATCAGATGCTTCAATAATCTCATCAATATGATCCACACCCTCCCGGTTCTCAATCTTTGCCACAATCTTGATCATACTACCGTCGTTATTTTCCAGGAGATTTCGAATCTGCCGTACATCCTCGGCTGTCCGTACAAAGGAAGCTGCAATGTAATCCACATCCTCGGCAATCCCAAATAAAATATCTTCCCTGTCTTTTTCGCTCAGATACGGCATACTCAAATGGACATCCGGCACATTCACACCTTTATGGTTGGATACCTTACCGCCATTTTTCACCAGGCAATGGATATCAGTGTCATTGATCTCGGTCACTTCCATCTCAATCAGACCATCGTCGATAAGAATCCGCTCTCCTACCTGGATATCTCCCACCAGCTCCGGATAAGTGATACTAACTTCTGATGCAGTACCCATTACCTCTCTGCCAGTCAGAACAAAGGTATCTCCTGCATGCAGCTCCACAGATCCATTCTCAAAATCTTTTACCCGAATCTCCGGTCCTTTCGTATCTAACAGTGCCGCAACTGGTCTGCCATACCGCTCCCGCAGCAGGCGCAAGGTCGTCAGCCTCCGCTTCTGTTCCTCATGGGTGCCGTGGGAAAAATTCAGTCTGGCAACATCCATTCCCTCTTTGATGAGTGCTTTTAACACATCTTCCGAATCTGTCGCTGGTCCCAAAGTACATATGATCTTTGTTTTTCGCATACTGACCCTCCTGATATTATTACTAATTTGGTAAAACGTTAACGTCTCTATTGTCTAAATTCGTTTGGCATTTAACCACTTTAGCAATTGATTACTGTTAGTGTACCACATTTTACCATGTTTTAGAACCCCCGTTTGCAAGAATGAATTTTGGCAAAAATGCTGACAATTTATATATCCTCTAACGAAAAATATCGAAAGGAACTGTGATATCCCATGCGATTTCATCATAACCATTGGAGTACCGATTCCATCAGAATTTTATCCACTAAAAAGTTCTGTGATCTTTTTCTGGAAAAATATCAGACAGATCTTCTGATCCGTGGATTAATGAATATTAAGTTTTGTAAATTAGATCGATTAGGCAGAGCATACCTGGCCACTTTTGCAATGCCGGATAAAGATACACCCGCCCAAGCAAAAAAAACATTTGGATTTTGTTTGATTGACGAACAACTCTGGTTTTTTGACGATACCAATACTGTCCGCCCGATTATAGAAGAAATTAATCAGTCCAAAATATCGGACATTGATTCTCCTGTCCTGTTCCTATATCATTTTTTGGAACAATTGATCCGTAATGATATTGCAAAACTGCAAAATTATGAAGATAAATTATCACAGCTGGAAGGATTGCTGCTTCAAACAGAACTGCGTCATTTTGAACAACAGATTTTTATTGTACGTAAAGATCTTTCGAAACTCTGTTCCTATTACCGACAATTGTCAGATATCTGTGAAACCATTGGAAAATATATTGCTTCACCGGAATATCCCCAGTGCTCCCAGCTCTATGAATTATTAGATGATAAAATTGAACGGCTCTATGATATGGTTCAGATGATGACAGACTATTCCATCCAGCTGCGAGAGATGCATCAGACCGGAATTGATATGAGACAAAACCAAATCATGCGTACCCTGACCATTGTAACCACTCTATTTCTGCCACTGTCTCTCATCGCTGCCTGGTATGGCATGAATTTCCGAAACATGCCAGAACTGACAGCAGCACATGGTTACCCTGCTGTCTGTATTCTGTGTCTGGCTATTATTGTTCTGGAATTCCTGTTTTTTAAGAAGAAACGGTGGTTTTAACTGCGATTATTTTAATCATCCTGTACTGGTATTTGATCCAGCTTCTTCTTAGCTTCTTCGTCTTCTGTCAGGTCATACACAATCTTGAGATAATACACAGCAGCGTCATATTTCTCAGCATCCAGATATTTATTTGCCATTTTCCATGCCATGCCTACCACGATCTGATCTGCGCCAATAGGAAAGGCATATTCCTTCGCATAGCCCTCCAACTCCTGCTGTGTTGGTCTGTTGACCGTTTTCTTGGTAACTGCCTGAATATAATACAGTTCCGAAGGAGCCGTCTGATCTTCACTGTCAAAATCCATACTCATCAGATAGCATCCCATAGCGGCCTGATACAGTTTCTTTTGAACAAAATAGTAACCCAGATTCCGATAACAGTGTGCCACATCCTCACGCCGGAAGGCATAACAAAATACCTTCTGGGTCAAACGAAAATAAGAAGCGATATCTCCGGTCTTTTTGAATGTTTCCATATAATCAAATGCAATCTGCGCATTTGCCGGATTCCAACGGACAGCCTTTTGCAAAACCTCCTTCGCCTGATCATATCTACCCTGCTCCAACAACAACATACCATATTCGTGATAAATCTGTGCATATGGCAATTCCAGATTATGTAATTTCTTCTTCGGTCTGTCCACAAATCGGTACAGAACTTCTTCAAAAGGCTCATAAAAAGAATGGTACTGTGTCAGCTGGTCGTTCCGAAACATTCCACCTGCCTCAAATTTATCGATCATGGTACGGAGCATCTGCTCTGCCCTTTTGTATTCTTTGCGGAATACAGCAAAACGGATTTCCTCTAATGTAGCTTCCATGCCCATCTGCTGTCGTTCCATTAATGCCTGGTATTCCGTCTTGTCCTCCTGGGGCATCAAACGATACAGAATGCGTCCACAGGCACGGGTAATCTCCTGAGCATATTTATGTTGACGGTATTCTTCAATCTGCTGCTTTAAATACGCAATATCGGCCTCGGTATCTCCGGTCAAGCCTGCTGTAATATTGCTGATAATATTTTCTAACTCCATCTATAACCTCCCCTTTGTTTTTGCCGTTTATCTAAAATGATTCTAACCACTGCAACTGTAAAGCAATGGTCTGATGTATCAGTCATTTCGTATTCGTTACCTATCACAAAATCCGTTCTTCCGTCTCCCCATCAAAAAAATGCAGATCAGCTTCATCCATATCAAAGAAAAAAACAGATCCCAGCTCCGGTTCCTTCCCACGCTCTACCTGAACCGTAACCTGCTTATCCTTGGATTCCAGATACAAATGCCCCCCGGCATCGTCCATTCCGTAAAAACTGGACACCGCACTCAGCGAACTTTCCTCTTGTAAACGAATCCGTTCCGGACGCACCCCGACGATAATCTCCCGTCCGATATATCCACTATCCCGAAAACGGGATAGCATTTCTTTCGATAAAGAATATTCTCCCAATCCTTCTATCTGTAAACAACCGGAACTACATTTCCGCCGATCTCCCTCTGAAACTTTCGCTCCCTGTTTTTTATCTGAACTTTCCTCTGCACCGTTTTCCGAATCTGCAACCAGCTTCGCTTTCCAGAAATTCATGGCAGGAACCCCAATCAGACCTGCCACAAACATACTGATCGGATGGTTATATACTTCCTGGGGTGTATCCAGTTGCAGCACTTCGCCATCTTGCAAAATTAAAATCTGTGTTCCCAGTGCCATCGCCTCTGCTGGATCTCGTGTCACATACAGGAAAATAGCATCCATCTGCTGGTAGATCGTCTGTAACATCTGTCGCAGACGGTGTCTGGTGCCATCATCCAGTCCGGTAAAAGGCTCATCTAACAAAACAATCTTGGGATTCCGGACAAGAGCCCTGGCAATCGCCACAATTCGTCGCTGTTCCACAGACACAGCAGACGGCTTTTGCTCCAGAATCTCTGTCAAGTGAAACAATTCTGCCATCTGGCGAACTTTCTCCTGAATCCGGTCAGCAGGCACACGCTGCAATTTCAGACTATATGCAATATTGTCATAAATCGTCATGCGAGGATACAGCGCATGATTTTGAAATACCATTGCCACATCTCCCGTGGAGGGAGTTTTTTTGCCAACCAAAACATCATCAATATAAACAGCTCCCCCTGTCGCCTTCTCAATGCCGGAAATCATACGCAGTAGTGTTGATTTCCCACTCTCCGATGGTCCCAGAACTGCCACAAACTCTTTCCCATCAATGACCAGATCAAGATCTTTTAAGACCTGCTGCCGTCTGCGGTAACGCTTGCACAAATGATCCAATTGCAGTTTTGGCATGGCAATTCCTCCTTCCCAATCTCATCCTACTGACGCAATAACCGAACTATTATACAAGTGAAGATGTCAATTATTTTGTATTCGTTGTACTAGCATCATCGTGGTTTAATTATAACAAGATAAGCTATGGAAAGCAAGGTAATGAACTATCAGTTCTCCTTTGTCTGATGCATTTTGTAATTGTTCACTGGCAAATCCATTACAGATAATCTATCGCAATCTTTTGAGCACTTCCAAGGTATAGAGCCAGGTTCTCTTCACACTCTCCACATTCATAGACTCCTTCGGTGTATGGATATCCTGCATATCTGGCCCAAAGGATACACAGTCCAAGCCCGGCAATTTACCGGCAAACAGACCACATTCCACTCCTGCATGCAATGCCTGCACCACCGGCTCTCGCCCATACTGCTCCCGAAAGACTTCCACCATCAGATCCCTAAGCGGAGAATCCTGCCGATATTCCCATGCCGGATACTCTCCTTGATTCGTCACACTACCACCCAAACTGGTCATCAGGCAGCGTATTTTTGCTACCAATGCCCTTTTCTCCGTTTCCACGCTGCTACGAACAGAAAAGGATGCCGTTATCTCCGCTGCCTCTGTTTTCAGAATCCCCAAATTCAACGAAGTCTGTACCAGTCCCTCCATGGCAAAGCTCATTTTCTGAACTCCACCAGGCAAGCAATATAACATCGTAATAATACCTGCAGTTCCTTTCCTGTCAATCACATCATTCTGTCGAATATTACCGTCACACTGCAGCAAAAGTCGGACAGATGGATCGGTCAATTGGTATTCTTCCTGATAATTCCTCATCAACTCAGCTATCTGATCCTGAAATTCCGCCAGCAGTTCTCCTCCTTCATCCGGCTGGCTTTCCAGCTGCCATCCCATCAACACCAGATCGGCTGTAGCTTCTCTGGGAATTGCATTATCCTTTAATCCCCCTTGCACCGAACACAGTTGAAATACAAAATCCTCCTGCAGTTGATACAGCGTCCTGCCTAATAACTGACAGGCATTTCCTCTGCCTTTATCAATCTCCACACCGGAATGTCCTCCCTGCAGCCCTGTTACGGTCAAGGTGACCTTTTGTCCAACCACCGTCTCTCTACGTATCGGCAAATGTGCGGTACTAGTAATGCCACCGGCACAACTAACCAATAGATATCCTTCCTCCTCCGAATCCAGATTCAGCATAGTGCGTGACTGCAAAGAAGATGTGTCCAGCGCTGCAGCTCCTAACATACCGATCTCCTCATCCACTGTAAACACTACCTCCAAAGGCGGATGTACAATGGTATCCGATTCCAGAATAGCCAATGCATAAGCAACGGCTATACCATCATCACCCCCCAGAGTAGTTCCCTCTGCCGAAATCACACCATCTTCCAACTGCAATGTCAAACCATCTCTGATAAAGTCAATTTCACAGTCTGACTCTTTTTCGCAGACCATATCCAGATGTCCCTGTAACATTACCGGGGCAGACTGCTCATAGCCTAGCGACGCATCTTTCCATATAATCACATTGTTAACATCATCCTGCTGATAACGCAATCCATGCTTTTTTGCAAATTCCACACAATAATCACTAATCGCCTTTGTATTGCCAGAACCATGAGGGATATTACAGATCTCCTCAAAGTACCGAAACACCTGTACCGGTTCCAAATTTGATAATATATCCATGTCATTCTCCTTTATCAATATCTGATGCTATCTATTATACCAGATTGAAGCGAAGATATGAAAGCGTAAAACATTTTTATTAATTTGGATTAAACTAACATTCCATACCAAAATCCC
>CAYPEW010000009.1:0-820 GCA_964409845.1 uncultured Jutongia sp. | reverse complement strand
GTTTTGGGGTAGTAATTATTTTTCTTTTGGGTAATTTTGAGGTAGCTTTTCTGATTAGTACCCAAAACTATCCAAAAAAGTTATTTTACTAATATATTATATATTGAACCCCAGCTTTCTATATGAATTTCTGGGGTTACAATTGTCCTGACTCGATTAATCCCAAAATCACACTAGCTGAATACTACATTAATATCAATTAAACTAACATTCCCTATCAAAATCCCTATTTTATGCAATCTGTCAAACACATTACATCATCAAACTAACTGTTTTCCCTTGTTTTTGCCCTTATCAGACCGAAACAAGGGAAACTTTTTAATTACCGCCCACTACCTTATCCAAAAGCCTTGCGGAAGTCCGTTTCGCCTCTCTGGTGGCATGGGCATATACGTTCATTGTGATACTTACATCAGAGTGTCCCAGAAGTTCCTGCACATCTTTTGGAGCTGCCCCGTTTGATAAAAGATTGCTCGTATAAGTGTGCCTCAACTGGTGGAAGTGGAAGTTTTCAAGCCCCTCTATTTGTTTCTGTATCAGTCTGCATATAGAAGAGAGGGTTGTGGTTGCCTCGTAGGAGCCGTCCTGCCGTAAACACACGAAAGAGATTTCTTCATAATCTTCCGGTATCTCCTCCGTATTTTGCAGAGAATAGAGGTCATAATGCGTTCTTCCTTTTTGAGATGGTCACACAGAAAATCCTGCCTGCTCTTGACATGCCCTGGCATGTACTGATATAAATAAAACACGGGCTGAAACCCCAATAAAGAGATTTCAGCCCAAACATTATCATAGAAGATTAGTATTTACAGACTTTTCT
>CAYPEW010000008.1:0-87797 GCA_964409845.1 uncultured Jutongia sp. | reverse complement strand
TGCACGGGATCTTCTCAGATCACCCTTTCTCTGTGGACCATCTAATGTCATCTGGTCACCGGTATATGCATGGATCGTTACCATGATACCAGACTGTACTTCTGCATATTTGTTCAAAGCGTCTGCCATAGGTGCCAGACAGTTTGTTGTACAAGAAGCTGCGGAAATAATAGTATCATCTGCTTTTAATGTCTCATGGTTTGTATTGTATACAATAGTAGGCAGATCGTTTCCTGCTGGAGCAGAGATAACTACCTTACGAGCACCTGCATTGATATGTGCCTGTGCCTTATCCTTAGAAGTATAGAATCCAGAACACTCCAGAACTACGTCAACACCCAATTTTCCCCAAGGACAATTGTTTGCATCCGGCTCTGCATAAATCTTAATCTCTTTTCCGTCAACTGTGATGGAATCATCACTAGCAGATACCGTATCAGCCTTCTCATACTTACCCTGAGAAGAATCATACTTCAACAGATGAGCAAGCATCTTAGGGCTTGTCAAATCGTTGATTGCTACTACTTCATAACCTTCTGCACCGAACATCTGTCTGAAAGCAAGACGACCGATACGACCAAAACCATTGATTGCAACTTTAACTGCCATGTCAAAATCCTCCTAAAAAATATTTTTTATACTATATTAGACCTATAAAGCTTGTCTAATACTTACCCAAAGTCTATTGTACCCAATTCACCTGTAAATTTCAAGAAAATTTTTGAAAATTTTACCAAAAACATTACGATTATTAGGATTAATGGCTAGTATACATATAATTTATTTCTTCAATATAAATCAACACCCCTGCAATTAATGTGGCGGCCTCCAGAATACCAGCCCATCTCCTGCTAAAGACTCCTGCACCAGAATAGATCTCTGGTTCGATGATCCCTTGAACACCAGACCTAAATCCTTCTTATCAATCTCAAACTCACCATCCACAATGACATCAATATAGGATAGTAACTCTTCTGTCTCCTGCCACTTCTGCAGCATTCTGCCTGTCACATCCTGTTCAAAGTCATAGCCGGTAAAACACCAGACCGTTTTCTCCGGATATGTTTCATGAACCCGCCGGAGCAATGGCAACAATCCTTTTTGATTTTCATGCTCTAACGGCTCCCCGCCCAACAGGGTAAGTCCTTTGATATAATCTGGTTTCAAATACTCCATTACCAATTTCATCGTTTCTTCGGTAAAAGGATCTCCATAAGCAAAATCCCAGGTTTCCGGATTGAAACACTCTTTACAATGGTGAGTGCAGCCACTGACAAATAAGGATACCCGTACCCCTGGACCATTGGCTACATCGCACCGTTTAATATCTGCATAATTCATAGCAACCTCATTTCTGAGCAATTCATTGCAAAAAACCGCACGAGAAGTCCCAAAGAATTTCTCGTGTCGGAACAAAGAGTTGAAGTATCACTAGCACATGACAATACTATGTGAAGTGATACTAAATCAACTCTGCAAAAACGCTAAAGCGTTTTTGTTGATGAACCACCATGTTACGTGCAATTTCCTACTCGAGAACAAAGCTCTTTGTTTTCACCCAGAAACAAACAACTTTGTGGAATAGAAACACACCAAGGCAATTTTATTCATGCCCTAGAGACACATCAAGGATGCGCCACATGTGCATCCTTGATGTAAAAATCCTTCTCTCTTTCAATTATACCTCTATACCTCGTTTATAAATGAAGTACTCTGGCATTAATCTCCTTGGTCTTACCTACATTCCAGAAATTTTCTCCCAAGTATCCACAGGTTCTACGGGTCACATTCATCTTGTTCTTATCTTTGTTATGACATTGCGGGCACTCCCACTCCAGATCATCATTAATAATAATCTCTCCATCATAACCACAGATATGGCAGAAATCCGACTTGGTGTTAAACTCCGCATACTGGATATTATCATAGATAAACCGTACCACATCTTCCAATGCCTCTATATTATGCCGCATATTCGGAATCTCCACATACGAAATAGCTCCACCGGAAGAAATATTCTGGAACTGGCTCTCAAAGGTAAACTTCGTAAAGGCATCCACCTTCTCCCGCACATCAATATGATAGGAGTTGGTATAATATCCCTTGTCCGTTACATCTTTGATTACGCCGAAACGCTTTTTGTCGATCTCTGCAAAGCGGTAGCACAAACTTTCTGCCGGTGTTCCATACAGGGCAAATCCTAGACCTGTCTCCAGTTTCCAGGTATCACATGCCAGACGCAGACGCTTCATCAAACGCAGGGCAAAATTGGTTCCCTTTGGATCGGTCTGGCTTACCCCAGTCATCAGCTTGGTAGTCTCATAGACACCAATATATCCCAATGAAATAGAAGAATATCCATCATGCAGTAATTTATCAATGGTCTCACCCGGCTTTAATCTGGCAATGGCTCCATACTGCCAGTGAATCGGGCTGACATCGGACAAGGTACCCTCCAGGGCACGGTGACGGCACATCAGTGCTTCGAAACACAGTGCCAGACGTTCCTCTAACAATTCCCAGAACTTCTCCTCATCTCCCTCTGCTACAATGGCAATCTGTGGCAGATTCAAGCTGACAACACCCTGATTGAAACGTCCTTCAAATTTATACTCGCCATTTTCATCCTTCCACGCTGCCAGGAAAGAACGGCATCCCATACAGGAGAATACATTTCCCTCATAATTTTCCCGCATCTTCTTGGCAGAAATATAATCCGGATACATCCGTTTTGCGGAACATTTTACTGCCAGACGGGTCAGATCATCGTATTTCCCACCTTTAAGACAATTGTGTTCATCTAATACATAGATCAGTTTCGGGAATGCCGGAGTCACATAAACACCCTTTTCATTCTTGATTCCCTCAATACGCTGCTTCAGGATCTCTTCAATAATCATGGCATTCTCTTCAATATATGGATCATCCTTGTCCAGATACAGGAAAATCGTAACAAATGGAGACTGTCCATTGGTGGTCATCAAAGTATTGATCTGATACTGAATCGTCTGTACACCGGAACGCAGTTCATCCTGCAAACGATCCATCACAAAAGATTCCCGTACTTCCTCGGATACACTATCTCCATATTTTTCCTGGTAGTGTTTCTGATATTTTTCTTTGGTTAAACGCAGATATTTACCCAGATGACGAACATCCACAGACTGACCGCCGTACTGGCTGCTTGCCACTGCAGAAATAATCTGTGTCATAACGGTACAAGCCACCTGAAAACTCTTTGGACTCTCAATCAGTTTACCATTCATCACAGTACCATGTTCCAACATGTCCCCTATATTAATCAGACAGCAGTTAAAGATACTCTGCAAAAAATAATCCATATCATGAAAATGCAGTATACCTTCTTCATGTGCCTTGACGATCTTCTCCGGCAGCAGCACACGTTTGGTCAGATCCTTTGACACTTCCCCGGCAATCAGATCACGCTGGGTAGAAGCAATATAGGCGTTTTTATTGGAGTTTTCTTCCATAACATCCTTATTGCTGTTCTGAATCAGACTCATAATAGAATCATCTGTGGTATTGGCACGCCGCACCATCTCACGGGTATAGCGGTAAATGATATACTTTTTTGCCAGGGCATATTTGTGTTCACTCATCAGCTTCTGCTCAATCATGTCCTGAATGTCTTCCACCATCAGATTGTCTGCATGTTTATTTTCGATCCCTGCTACAATTGCATCAATCTTCTCCTCAGACACCTGCTCATAACGATCCACCTCCGCATTAGCCTTTTGAATCGCTACTACAATTTTATTGCGGTCATATTCCACAATTCGCCCATCTCGTTTTGTTACCTTCATTTCTCAACCTCATTTCTGCGTAGTTCATATTTGCCCATGACATCTATGTCATACATCCTGTTTTCAACAGATACTACATTTTTTCAGTTTGTTATTAACTCTTTCTTCTCTGAAAACATGGATAATTATATCATTACAATTTCAAAATGTCCACTATATCTTGTTATTTTTTTCAGAAATCACCACAAAAAATAACTAAATATAGTGGACACCGCCTTTTTTCTAAGAACTACTCTTGTAGTTTATTTTTAAATATTTTTTTCTTCATCACTGGATGACGCTATGGAATTCATCAAATAGTCCAGATAAAATGAAAACGCAGAAGGGATACTATAAATATCACGAAGCTCTTTCGTAGAAGAAAAAATCCCAGTATCACGGAGCTGATCGGTAATAGCTGACAAATGAACCGCATAACCGATCATATGCCACTCCACATGACTAAAAATATGTTTCGCCTTTCCTAATAACTCAATCCCTGCAGCGTCATCCCCACAAACCACCCCAAGATCTTGTAGTCCTGCGCTGACCTGTTCCGGCGTCAGATGCCCCTCCTGTCCCGGAAATTCCCACAAACCAGCCAGCAACCCTTTGTCCGGCCGCTTCTGAATCAGATATTTCCCCTGATATTCCAGCAAAAAAACTGTACGATCTTCAATTCGTCTCGGTTTTTTCGCAGGTTTAACCGGATAGGACAGTTCTGTTCCCTCCTGGTGGGAACGACAAATTTTGGACAGAGGACAACTGTCACACAAAGGTGCTCCATTTGGCAGGCAGATTGTTGCTCCCAGATCCATCCAAGCCTGATTAAACTGCCCAGGATTTTCCGGCATAATATCCTGAATTTCCTGTCTGACACGTCTCTTAAAATCTGTTCTTGTGATATCTGTCCCATCTGCCTGCAATCTGGTATATATCCGGTACACATTACCATCCACTGCAGGCTTTTTCTCCCCAAAAGCCATGGACACAACAGCCCCAGCTGTATATTCACCCACTCCAGGCAAACTCAGCCACTGCTGATATTCCGACGGAAAATTCCCACCATATTCCTTGCAGATTACCTGTGCCGCCTTTTGTAAATTGCGTGCCCGGTTATAATAACCCAATCCCTGCCATAGTTTTAACAGCTCATCCTCCTCCACCTCTGCCAGATCCTGCACTGTAGGCAATGCATCCAGAAAACGCCTATAATACTCTTTTACTGCCTCTACTCTGGTCTGCTGCAGCATAATTTCAGACAGCCACACATGGTATGGGCTAGGATCCTGCCGCCATGGCAGTACTCTGGCATTCTTTTGATACCATGCCAATAAAGGTTTTACTATCTCCTGCAGAATCGCCCCCATGCTGTCAGCCTCCTATCTTCTTTTCATATTTTCAGCGTTATTATACAACGCTGCCCTTGCCCTATCAATTTTCGATGCGAAGAACGCAAACAGTATTAATACTGTTGCATTTATGCTGTAACTTTGCGTTCTTCCAGAGTGAGCAGGTTCGTAAACAAAATATTTCTGTACAAGCCAAAGAGTTTTTCTCGATAGAAGAATCCGTTTTACGGATTCTTCCAGAGATGATTTAGTTTCATTTGCGCATAATCTTTCTATGCGCTAGTGAAACTTCATCTCTTCAACTCTTTGCTACCCGCTTTGCATCCTCAGATAGTCCCATAATCTGGTGAATTTCTTCAACAGGTACCTGAGTATAGTCTGACAATTCCTGTACTGTTGGAACTCTTCCGTTTTCCTCTGTCAAATATTTTGCGGATTCATGCAGCAAATTTGTCTTGGCAAGCATGGCTGTTTCCTGCCCCTTAGACTCGGTTTCCTGGTTAATCAACTGTTCTATGGCAGCAATCACTTCCTGCTCCAACAGTTTCAAAAATGCCGGAACATCTACTGTCCCGTCTGACAGTACCAACCGCTCACGGTCCGCCTCCGCTTTCGCCATTCCATGCAGCAGACCCAGATTTCCCTCTGCAATCAATTCCTCCAATGGTACGGCATATTTTCTATATTGTTCAGCAATCTCCACCACCTGACGCAGCCTGCTTTCAATAATTTGGTCCCGATACTGCTGATCCCCTTTCAGAAACTTTTCGATTTCCTGTACTGGCACATTCTGGCGGTCAGATGGAAGATTTTGCAGATCAAGATCGTATCGCATTTGAATTTTCGATTTTCCGGTTTTTGCTGATGGCTTTTTTCCACCACTCTGAGACGCTTCTTTCTTCCCGCTTTGTTTACTGGAGGAACGCTTTGTCAAAGAACTGCTTGCTGTATCCCGCTTCACATCCTCTGCCACATATTCATAACCAGGTACCCGAATCCTGCATGCTCCCAGATAACGATAAACTGCCTGCCATTGCTCCTCGGATAATTCCATATCTCCCAGATAATTCTTAATTTCCTCCCTGGTTAATTGATTTTCCTGTGCACTGGCAATGTTCTTCATATCCTCCAGCATTTCCAAAAATTTACTTTGCTCCTCCATATATCCTCCATACTTCAACCATTACTCTATTACATGGAAACAAAAAGCTGCCGCTTCGTGCATACCACCCTTCTGACCGATACGGAAACTATGTATCAATCAAGCTGGATCGGACACTCAGCGGCAGTCCAGAAATTAATAATTAAATTAATTATTTTAACTTACCAGAAACAGTGATAGAAATGCTATTCTTTGGCATTTTCAGATTGGAGCATTTCTTCATTGCATTCTTATTGTAGTTATTAATTGCCATGATCTGTGTAAAACTAGCTGTCTTACCTGGGTCTGGAGTCAACACTGGATTTTTGATTGTCTTAACAGCCTTGCCATCCACTTTGACAACAATCTTTGTAACCTTTAACTTACTCTTCTGAGAACCCGGAAGTGTAGTATCAATGTACAATGTATTCCAACCGCCATCTTTTGCAATCTTCTTCTTCAGACCTGTAGCACTAACGGTAAATGTAAATTTACCCTTTTTGAAAGAAGCATCTGTAAACTTACCAGCCAACTTTTTACCTGACTGATCACTGACACAGTTAGCAAATTTCTCATCATTGTGCTCATTACGATAATTATACTTCTTTGTTTGTAAGCATAAGTAAGCCTTATAAGACTTTGCTGCCTCTGCCTTCTTAGCAGTGCCAGGTACTACCACAGAAGAAGCCACTACTGCTACTGCTAACGCTAACGATACTACTTTTTTGGATAATTTCTTGAATTCCATAATAATTCCTCCTTATTAATTGTTTTTTGTGATGAAATCCAGTTTGTAAAACCAGCTTCGCAATGGCTATTGTAACGTATTACCAGAAAATAGTCAATTGCCATTCTGGCAGAAACCATTTTTCATCAAATTGTCTGAACTAAAAAATGAGAAACATTTTTTATATAAGTTCAACATATCTGACAGATTCGTCAGAAATATGGCATTTACCGTACCAAAACTTTGGTAATTTCTGCAATATACAAGGTATGGAGATTTCCATCTGCATACCACTGCCCTTCTATACCAGCATCCAGCATATCCTTCATAGATAATTCTGTTGCTGACATGGCACGGCAGAGCAAAACCAAATTCGCCTCATCGATATAAGGGATTCCATCCTCGTATCCTACATGCAGACCAGACTCTTTGATCTTATCCTCATCCCGTCCGGAAACAGTACCCAGAAATTTCATCTCTTTACGGTACTGATCCATTGGAAAACTCAGTGAAAAAACTCCCTGGGCATCGATAAACTCTTTGGTATAACGTGTCTGGCGTATTACCACAAACACCACATCTTTCCCCCACATAACACCCATACCTCCCCAGGAGGCAGTCATGGTATTTGCTTTTTTGTCATCACCGGCTGTCACTAACATCCAGTCCTTTCCGATTTTTTCAAATGGATTCATTTCTAATAAATCTGTTCCTGATGGTTGAAAAACATGCATTTTCATTCCCTCCTATATATTTTTACACACTTATATTAGCATTAATCCTATTATATTCCAAGCAGTTTATTACTTCGGCTATTAAATTATCGGAGTAATATACTAGACTTTTTGCATAAAATAGGGTAAGATATCAAAACTATGCAAATACTATGATGAAATACAAAATTCGATATTATAGCTGGGTATTCTCTGCATAAACATTGCATAATGTACAACAAACCCATTAAAATGCTGATACAGAAATGAGGAATCTTATGAAACAAAACCGGCTAACCCGTTTTTTCAAACAATCCCTGCCATATTTTGAGCAATTTACTCTACACATTAATGCTTCGAATATATCCGCGCATGCAGGGGAAGCGGCTTTTTTTATCATACTTTCCTTTTTTCCGTTTACCATGTTCCTCTGTTCCCTAATTCGACTCACACCACTGACAGAGGAGATTCTGATCAAGGCAATCCAGGCAGTATTCCCTACTTCATTCCATGATTATCTGGGACAATTAATTAATGAAATTTACACCCACTACTCCACCGCTGTATTATCCCTGACAATCATTACTGCTGTCTGGCTGGGATCCAAAGCATTTCTGTCCCTGATCCGGGGATTAAATGATATGTATCAGATTACCGAATCCCGCAGCTTTATCTGGGTACGTATCCTATCTGTTATTTATACGGCAATGTTCGCTATATTAATTTTAGTTACCCTGATCTTGCTGGTATTCGGTAATACTCTTTATTACCATTTCTGTTCCATTTTTCCCGGCTTGCATGATACTCTGTTATCCATCATCAGCGTCCGTTCCATCGTCTGTTTCTTGATCCTGCTGCTATTTTTCACTTTCATGTATATGCTGCTGCCAAATCACAGAGCCAATCAGGATCTTTCCCCTGCATATCAGGCAAATTTCCTGTCACAGCTGCCAGGTGGAATGATTACAACCACTGGCTGGATCCTGTTTGCCTACCTGTATTCTTACTATGTTGATCATTTAAGCAATTATAGCTTCTTTTATGGCACAATGACCACCATCGCTTTATTAATGGTATGGCTGTATGCCTGTATGTATCTGCTCTTTCTGGGTGGTGTCATCAATCACTTGCTGATGGATTTTGAAGCCACCTCACAACCGGAAAAATAATATTGTAAAATGTCCCGGTATCCTTTTCCCATCTTCGCCATCTGACTGGCACCACATTGACTCATACCGGTTCCATGCCCACATCCACCACCATGAATTACGTAGGTTATATTTCCATCGGAATCGGTGCCGCGATCCAGATAAAAAGCAGCGCTAGGCAGTAATGTCATCGTTGTTTCACCGGCACCATAATGGATTCTGGCACTACCGGGAGACAACACCTGACGAACATTATACTGACCACATACCTTCACAACATTCTCAGAACCTACCACTACCACAGCCGTTACCAGCCCACTCTTGCCCCGGCTCTCCACCCGTATTTTCCGCAATTTACCTATGGACCGTAATGCCTTTTTCTTATATTTTCCCGCCTGGTTTTGCGTCAGAACCATAGACGAATCTCTTTGATAACAACTCTGCAATACTGCATCCATTCTCTGTTCCAACATTGTTGACGGAATGGTAACATTCCACCGATACCAGTCTGCATCACAGTCATAGGTTACTGCCGTATCCTGTGATAAAAAATTCCGGAATGCTTCATCCGTTGATAAATCTCGGTCAGAACCATTTTCTTTCCCTTCTGTCTGCATACAGCTTTGCAGATGAGGAAGTTCTGATGTAGTATTCCACACTTCTTTGCCGCTGGCACTCTTTCCCCAGGAGGTGGAATAATAGTAAGTTACAACCGGTTTCCCATCTCTGCTGACAATCTCACCAGAAGTTGCTTTCACAGCCTTTCTGGAACGTTTATCTTCCGGGATATTATTATATACTTGCGAAGATGTACTGTCATCCATATCCGCTCCATACTCCTCAAAACGATCCGATTGGAGCTGATGATAAGCATAGGTTCTGGCGCATACTGCCTGTGCTTTCAAAGCTTCCATTTCATGCCCAGTAGATAGCTCACTGGACACCACTGCATACAAATATTCCTGTAGAGACAACTCATTAATTACAATAAAGCCTTGTTTGGTCTGCTTGATCTCCATACTGCCCCGGTAGCTGGGATGACGATTCTGTCTGGTAATGGAACAAATCTGAATTTTGCCGCCTTTCGCCGCCTTAACCTGTATCTTGCCGGAATAATTCTGCTCCTTTTGAAACGTTACTTCTTCTCCTGCTGGATAGGTATGGGTTTTCTTCCCCTCCGATACTGTAATCTCCCTATTTCCCTTTACCGTGACAAAATCGTGATAGCCACCGGAAAAATTAGTAGTAGAAATCAATATTCGGATCTGTTGTTCATCAATATTCCGCTCTGGCGTTTCCGTCGGCGAATCAGTGCTTAGTTTCTCCTCTGTCTGTGAAACTGTTTTTTCCTTCTCCGTTGCAGCCGGCTTCTCCTGATATAGCTTGACTTCCCCCCTACGATATGCATCTGCCACTAAAATCACCAGTACACATATGGACAAAATAATAATCTGTAGAAATTTTTTCTTATTTCTGGAATGAAGCGAATGTCTGCTTGTTTTTGAATAATGCTGCCGAACACGTTTGCCGGATGCTTTTTTACCCTTTTTCGTTCTGGTAAGCTGTCTGCGCTTTGATTTTTGCAAATCCACACCTCTCTTTTCCGCACTGCAGCAAAATAGCAACGCGCGTGTTTTCTATGTATCAATTTCTCTGCTTGCCAGCAGATTCGTACACTTGATAACTATAATTATAACTTATCCTATTTAATATATGTAGTCAAATATTTTTGTAGAACTTGGAGATCGCACAATAACGTAAAGGAACATATTCTCATCTACCGGGGTGCGATCCACACAAAATGTTTTGGTTGAATAGAGGAAATTTCCTATTCGATCAAAAACAGACTCTGCATTTCCCCTAGGACGCAGAGTCCGTTTTTCGATTCTAGTGCAATAAATATTAAGTGATACCAGCAGCCAAGCTATTCACTATTCTCCAGATGGATCCTGTGTAGCTTTTGCTTTTGCCTCCTCCACAGTCTCCACTTCCAATAACTGCTTCATGGCTTTTTCCACCACATTGATATCTGCCAGGAAGTTACAGTTGCCATCCTGTTCCACACGATAAAAATTATTTCCGTCATACGGCAGGAACTGCAGACTGATTTTACCTTTCTCTGTCACAATCGTCATAGAAGCCTGTGCTTTCTGTCCCTGTCCCTTTATGGTATTATCCTGCTCCCGACTATAGACTAAACTATTAAAGACGGAACTGTATACATCCTGGAAGGCATACTCATCAAATTCGGTTTTTCCATCCAACAGGATCGTATAATCATAAACGGTACTGCCATCCTCTGATATCCCGTTTTCCACTTCCTTTTTAGTAACCTTGATTTCATGTTCCTTTCCCTGATAGGTAAAGCGGATATCCTGCAGCTGCTCCATCACAGGCTTGTGCATCGGTTTGTATACATAATCAAAAGCATTAATTTCTACCAGTGCATCAATGGCCTCAGAAGGCATCAGATAAATGCCATCGCTTCCATCTATAGACACAAAATAATGGTCTTCCTGGTCATTGTGAGAACCAACAGAAATTCGATAATGGTGCGGTGTTCTGATCTGGGACTCTTCAGTTTTTTCCTGATCCTCTGTGGAAGATTCCGCAGTATCATCTTCTTCTACGGTATCATAATCCACATCTATGATATATGCCGGCTTTGCTAACCCATACTGCTTTAAGAGTTTGTCGGTGGCACGGTACTCCACCCCTTCTGTGGCTTCCATACTATTCAATCCAGAAAACAACGTCTGCAAGGCATCCCCAGAACCCGGCACAGCCGCCTGATATGCTCCAGTAATATCCCAACCGTCTACATCCGCAAACTTAGCTCCAGTCTCATCGTATTTCGCTATAAAGGACTTTCCTTTCGCCGACTGCAACTTGTATCCGGTCACATATTCCGCTGTAATAGCTGGTGTCTCCGGCACCTCCATCATTTCATTGCGAGTATAAACAAAATTATCCGTAATATTTGAAGCAATCACATAGACCTGATCAGCCTGATCCACATAGGCATAACAGCCACCGGCAGCTACTGATTCCTCACCTATCACCAGTTTCCTGGTTTCCCCCGATTGATTTGTCAGCTCCACTGTAAACCGCGGCTGATCCAGCTGATACTGGGACAAATCCTCCGGATCTTTGACTACCAGCTGTGACGCTGTCAATTCTCCTGTTTCCTCTGCCATCGTCTGGGCATACTCCTGATTCACTGGAAAATCCGGATCTGCAGAATCCTTCCAAAGTTCTCCATCTTTTACCAAAGTCATATCATGACTGCTATTGATAAAATGGATCTGAGTAATTTCTTCCGCCTTCATAGAGTAAAGGGTGATACTTTCCTCCGGCTCCGTCTTCTCCGCCTCCTGCTTATCTTTTTTCGCCTGATGTATGGATAGCAAAGTATAGCCAACACCCGACACCGCCAAAATTACAAGCAAAATGATAATCGTAAAAAATTGTCTCTTTTTCTTCGACATCCTTCCTACCTCATTTCCAGAATCACTCTATTCTTTCTTTCAAGTGGACATCAACACTCTACAAGTATTCAATGGGAAGAACGCTGCTTACAGCATTTATGCTGTTGCGTTCTTCCAGAGTTGGCTTAGCTTTCCTTACGCAGGGTCTTTTCCTGCGTTAGGAAAACTTCAACTCTTAGTTTCTTCGTCTCATCATCCAAATCACAAATCCAAAGATCAATATTGCTAACGGCAACAGAATAATCAACACTGCCGCCCAGATCAATTGCGCCGAAACTGACAGAGAAATAAAGGAGTAATCCAGACTCTTGGCATCAATCGCCACCTTCTGGACATCTGCATCTGTCTGTACCATAGTCCCCACAGCCGCCTTAACCAGCTCTCCATTTTCCAGACTGCCACTAGCTACAAATTGCTCCGTAAAAGTTTCTGCGGAAGCAAACACAACTAACTTTGTCTCCTCATCTCCTACACTCTCTGTGACAGAAATACCAGTAGCAAATGGCCCGTCAATATCCCCGGATTCCTTTTCTGCACTTCCGGAAGATGGATCCAATTTGAGATAAGATCCCTCTGAAGTTGTCAATAATTCCTCTAGTTTGAGAGAACTACGAATCTCAGACATGGTATCCAGGCGGATTGCACTCGGGATAACAAAATATCCCTTTAAATTGGATACAATCTCACTGCTGCCCAGTGAAGGCACAATCCAGTTTGGATAAAGATAATAATTACCTGCCATCTCACACACCATTCCCTGTGTACTCTGAATGCCATAATATTCCAAGATCGCCTCCAGATTTGGCTGCTGTGAAACCTGATCACTATACTGCATATTGATGACTGCATCACCACCACTCTTTAGAAAATCCAACACGATGTCTTTTTCATTCTCTGTCAAATCCGTGGTCGGTCCGTTGAAATACAGAATATCACAATCCTCTGGTATTGATTGTGCTGTCAACAACGCCAAATCTTCAGTATCAATATTTAATTTGTCATAGGCAGAACTAATAGTCGTTGCAATTGCCTGCTCTCCATGTCCACTGACCACATACATTTTCGTCTTACTCTCTGCTAATACCCCCTGAATAGCAGACGTAATCTGGCCCTCTACATCCAGATAATAATTTCCCTGGCTATAAGCACTGTATCCACTACTTTGGCTATAATACATATCGCTTGCAGAAACATACCTGGAGGAACCGGATTCCTCATTTACAACAATCACATCGTTTACGGAAATTTCATCCGAAATATTATTTTTTGATGCAAATGCCGGATTAACCACAGGATCCACCTTCTTGACGGATATCTTATTGGATGCCTTGGCATACTGATCCAGTACATTTTCAATATAGTCCTCCTCACTGCCGGAGGTAACCATATAATTTAATGTAATTTTTTTCTTATTATCTTTTAATACCTTCTTCGTGTCTTTAGATAAGGTAAATAAACTACCCTGACTCAAATCAGTGGAGAGATCCAGCTTGGAAAACACCATATTAATTACCACCACAATGGCAATCACTAATACCGTGATAAAGGTACTGTAGGCTCCTGACTGGAACTGACGGGAAGTAAAGGATTTTTTAACCTGGGCAGACCTTTTTTTCTTCTGCTCTGCCGCTTTCTGTTTCATCTCCTCTGCAGAATCCGACAGTTCTTCCCCCAAAACATCATCTTCTGCCTTGACACTGTCTTCATTCGCTTCCGAATCTTCTTTCCCTGCTGCGTTATCTTCATTTTCTGTCAGATTTTCCCTATCTGTGGATGTATCGTTATCTTTCTTTGCTAAATTCGTATCTTCTACCACTGTTTCTACAGTCTCTTCCTGCTGTTCTGTCATTTCCTCTATCTCTTTATTATCCTTGCTCATGTCTAGCCCTCCTTTCTTATCCGAATCTCTTTTTCTTAATGACCTGTATTGTCAGGAATACAAAGATAAATACCACACTGAGATAATATACAATGGCATCATACTTCAAAATTCCCAACTCAAAATCATTGTAACGGGCAGATACCACAAATACACCTGCCACTTTGGATAGAAGATTCTCATAGATGGATTTATGAGTAGCATAAATGATCCAGATCACAGCTTCTCCCACCACTGCCAGACCTGCAGTTACGATGATATTTTTCATAGCATTATACACAATTACACAAACCACGACCCATATTACCGCCGACATTACAGCCTGTGACAAAGAATCACTAGGCAGCATCGTAGCAATACTGCTCAACATATTACTGAGCAGTAAAACAATAAAGGATACCACTGCAGCAATCACCTGACTCTCTGTCAGAGAAGAAATAAATAAACCGATGGCTATGTTTGCTGCACCCAGCAGATAATATCCAATAATACTGCTATACGCCAGGGACAAACGTACCCCTTCTCCATAAGAACTAATTAGCAGTGGATAAAGGGAAATAACCAATACACCAATGGTAAACAACGCCATAACCGCCAAATATTTTCCGATAATAACCCTGGTCAGTGAAATGGGCGCCGTATATAACAACTGATCGGTTTTTTGTTTGTTTTCTTCTGCCACAATGCGCATAGTCAGAATCGGAATCAGAACCACATAGATAAATGTCAGATTCCCTAGTGTCAGTTCAAAATTTCCAATACCTTGGCTCAGATTTCCAGCCCAGGTATATAATCCGATGATTGCCAAAAAGAATGCCAAAAACACAAAGCCTACCATCGAATAAAAATACTGCTTTAATTCTTTTTTAATAATGGCTATCATTTCTCCTCACCCTCCTTTTCTGCCATGGCTGTTTCAGATGCTGCTTTCTTCTGTCTGCGTTTCTTGCCGCCATACTGTCTGGAACCACTACCGGTCAATGCCAGGAAAGCATCTTCCAGGGTGGCAGCCAAAGGATGAATCTCATAGATCGGCAAATCCGCTTTTGCCAAAGCATAGAAAACATCTTCTCGGATATCTCTTCCTTCCATGGCATAAAGTGTCATACCGATGGTTCCCTCTTCATTTTGTTCATCATATTTCACATTCTTAATACCGGATACGATACGGAGTGCATTCTTAATACTCTCCCGTTCACCTTTTGCAACCAGATGGATACCGTTTTTCTCTACCATCTGTTTAATCAGATTTTCCGGAGTATCCTCAGCAATTATCTGTCCTTCATTGATAATGATTATCTCGTCACACACTGCACTAATTTCCTGCATAATGTGGGAACTGAGCAGTATCGTATGTTTCTGGCTTAATTCACGAATCAGGTCACGCATCTCTATGATCTGCTTAGGATCCAGACCAACCGTTGGTTCATCCAAAATCAAAATATCCGGATTTCCCATCATTGCTGCCGCCAAACCAACTCTTTGCTTATATCCTTTGGACAAATTACGAATCAGACGTTCGGAGACATCCACGGTACCCGTCTTTCCCATAATGTATTGTATCTGTCTTGCCCGTTCCTCCCCAGAAAGCTTCTTTAATTCTGCAACAAACTGCAGATATTCCCGCACTCTCAGATCCGGATATAAGGGTGGTATCTCTGGTAAATATCCAATGTTTCTCTTTGCCTTTTCCGGCTCATCATTGATATCTACACCATTTACCAGAATCGTTCCTTCTGTCGGTGCAATATAGCCGGTAATCATATTCATCGTTGTTGATTTTCCAGCACCATTTGGTCCCAGGAAACCAACGATCTTGCCGCTTTCCACCGTGAAGTTCAGATCATTAACAGCAGCATGACTGCCATATCTCTTCACTAGATGTTTTACCTCAATCACTTTCTTTTCCTCCTAAACATACGTTTCTCATATGGATCCCCTAGGATCCACATTCCGGCCTTTCTGCCTATGCAGAGCCGAGCAACTATTACTATAACATGAGTTTGTGTACAAAACGTGTTTTAAATACAAATGAGGGCAAGCACATTTCGCTTACCCTATAAATTGACCAAAAACTATCATAATATTGGTATAATTACATATGCTCCGGCTCCGGATAGTCCACCCCAAAGGTATCCACCGTTACCTCCAACATAAGCTGCGGCTCCACCGGACGGTCACCAGGCTCTGTCGGTGTCTCTGCAATAGCATCTACCACTTCCTGTCCCTCTGTAACCTTGCCAAATGCGGCATAAGCCCCATCCAGGTGCGGAGAATCCTTATGCATGATAAAAAACTGAGAGCCTGCAGAATCTGGCATCATGGAGCGTGCCATAGACAAAACACCGGCTGTATGTTTCAGATTATTTTCAAAACCATTCTGTGCAAATTCTCCCTTAATAGAATAACCCGGACCACCTGTACCAATACCATCCGGATCTCCCCCCTGAATCATAAAACCTTTGATCACACGATGAAAGCTTAATCCGTTATAAAATCCCTTCTGGATCAAGGTAACAAAGTTATTGACAGACTGAGGTGCAATCTCTGGATACAACTCCAGAGTAATGGTTCCTGCTGTAGTTTTCATTGTAACAATTGGATTTTTTGCCATATTAATATCCTCTCTTTCCTATTCCCATAAAAAAGAGTTGAAGTTTCACTAATACCTGGCCTTGCCAAGTAAAGTGAAACTAAGTCAACTCTGCAAAAACGCTAAAGCGTTTTTGGTGGCAAACTACTATATTGCAAGCAGTTTTGTTTCCTATTCCCATAAAAAAGGGACAATGTGTCTATGCATTGTCCCCCTAATTATGTATCTGTGTATCAATAATCACTAACCGATTACTTTCTTTACCGCTTCTAATACACGATCCGCCTGGAATGGTTTTACAATAAAGTCCTTCGCTCCATTCTGGATTGCCTCAATAACCATTGCCTGCTGACCCATCGCAGAACACATGATAACATTAGCACCACCATCCACTTCTTTGATCTTCTTTAATGCCTGGATACCATCCATCTCTGGCATTGTAATATCTAATGTAACTAAATCTGGTTTTAACTCGGCAAATTTCTGTACAGCAATAACGCCATTTTCTGCTTCGCCTACAACGTTATAACCTCCTTTTGTCAAAATATCTTTTACCATCATTCTCATGAAAGCAGCATCATCAACAACTAAAATATTATTTCCCATGGTCATTCTCCCTTACAATATAGTATCAACTCTATATATGCTGAATCATTTGCATCCTATATAATTCAACATCCTCTTAGAGCCATTATAACTATTTTATTTTGCTGTGTCAAGAAAAAGCGAATCTTCTTACGAAAAAAATACACTTTTTTCCTTGAAGCATACCACAATTTCCAGTCAAAAATACTTACGGCTTCCCCAGAGATTATTTTGTTTCAAATCAATATATTCCCCATATGCCTTTTCCAAAATCTGCTTCTCATTAGAAAATTTCAGCAGATGATAGGCCTCGTGAAATTTGTAATACCCAGAATCCACAAAATACTCCTCTCTCTGCGGCTTGCTGTAATAACTGTCTCCCATCATTAAATACCAATGCACATCTTTTACAACAGTATCCGTAGCTGTATTAAAGGAATACTGGCTCTTGCCAACATAACTGATAATACTGGCATCTGCACCACTTTCCTCTTTCACTTCCCTCAATGCCGTTTCCTTATATTCCTCACCCTCTTCTACAGTTCCTTTGGGTAGTACCCATCCTTCGTAACGATTTCTGTAATTCTTATACAAAAGTAATATCTTACCTCTGAAAATCACCACACCGCCACAACTGGTTGCCTCGATCATTGCATATCCTCCCCTGTGTGGTCTCTGATCCAGACGATGCTGTTTATAGGTCTCTAATCGCCCTGCATCATCAAACTACAGAATAGTATACTCTTTTTTTGCACAAAGTGCAAACCATTCATTCAATTTCTATTTTTTTACATATTCCTGGAACATTTTTTTGGCAATTGGTACAGCATATCTGCTCCCTGTACCTGCGCCCTCCACCACGATACTAACTGCAATCTGAGGATCTTTCGCTGGAGCATAGCCCACATACCAGGCATTGGTGGTTCCCTGGGCATCTACCTCTGCGGAACCGGTTTTTCCCGCTGACCGATACGACAATCCTTTTAGCGATGTAGCCGTTCCTTCCTGCACCACAGCCTCCATCAGATCCTGCATCTTTTTTGCCACCTGCTCATCTACAATCCTGCCTAACGACCGGGAATCATACTGTTTCATCACCCTGCCATCTTCACTTTTAATCTGATCCACCACGTAGGGTGTCATCATAACTCCATCATTGGCAATCATGGCAGTGATCATGGCATTCTGCAACGGTGTTACCAATGTTTTCCCCTGCCCCATGGCAGTCTGAGCAATTTCCGCACCGTCGGAATCCTGATTCAGTGCAAATTTTGCCTTGTTATGTTCAAAATCCACTGGCAACGCCTTATCAAAATACAGTTTAGCGCACAATTTCTGAAAAGATCCTATATCAAGATCCATGCCGATGCCCGCAAAAGCCCCGTTACAAGATTCTGCAAAAGAACTTCGCAGGTTTAATTTTCCATGCACTTCCCCGGCATAGCAGTTAATCTTGGTTCCACCATATTTTGCACTGCCTTTACAACGATACCCATAATTGTCATAATCTTTCGGATGCTCCATCAGATATTCCATAGCTGTTACCATCTTAAAGGTGGATCCCGGTGTATATAACCCCTGTGTAGCTCGATTAACCAGACGGGATTCCTCATCCGAGTAACTGGTCAGAGTCTTCCAATCCTCTGAAACCGTGTTGGGATCATAAGCAGGAGTGGATACCATTGCCAGAATCTTGCCGCTGGAGGGCTCCAGTGCCACCACGGCACCACGTTTTCCTCCCAATGCCTGATAAGCTGTTCTCTGCAGATCCGCATCCAAGGTGGTAATCACATCATCCCCCTGGTTTTTCTTACCACGCAGGGTATTCCCCAACTGTTTTACAGGATTGTCATGGGAAGTCAGCAAAGGGTAACATTGATTCAGTTCAATTCCCGTCAGACTATGGGAAGTTCTGCCCACCACATGACAAAATGCTCTGCCCTCCGGATAGGATCTGGTTTCCTTTCCCGACTTGCTTACCCGGGTTTCTGCCAGCACATCACCATCTGCCGATAAAATACTCCCCTTTATGACCCGTTCTGCCAAAAGCTCCTGTCTGGGATTATGAGAATTATTAATCACTTCACTACTGTCAAACGCCAGGAAATAAGCCAGATACCCTGCCATAGATAAAAACACGGCTACCACACCATAGGTCAGATACAGAATCTGGCGGTTTCCCCGTTTAAGCTCTTTTTCCTGCCTTTTTGCCTCTAGGCGCTCTGCCCGTGTCTGCTTTCTGGCTCGCCCATTTTTTCCCAGCCCTTTTCTCAAACTGCCCTGACGGTTCTTCTGCTGTCTCATCCGGCTCCTCCTCTCTGAAATTTAATACATACATGCCCTGAATAATAAAGAACAGTACCATAGTACTAATAATGGAGCTTCCGCCATAACTAACAAGCGGCAGCGTTACCCCAGTGGACGGAATAAATTTCGTCACACCACCAATCGTCAGAAAGACCTGAAAAATATATTCCATTGCCAGTCCCAATGCCGTTAATTTATAAAAACGCCTTGTCATTTTCAGGGCAATATTGACAAACATGACAAAACAACTGACCTCCACCAGAATCAGGCAGATCGCAAACAGACCACCCAACTCTTCACAGATTGCCGAAAAAATGAAATCGGTGGTGGCAACAGGAATCTTGTATGGCATTCCTTCACCTAAGCCCATACCAAACCAGCCACCGGTACCAATGGCAAATAGAGAATGCGCCACCTGATATCCATCGGAATCAATGGTGCTCCAGGGATCCTGCCATGCCTGTACTCTGACCTGTACATGATGAAACAGTTTCCATCCTCCCACAGATGCCATCACACCCAGTGCAGATGCTGCCAACAGATACAACGAATTCTGGCTCGCCACATATAGTATTAATGCGTAAGTAAAAAAGAAAATCAAGGCCGCACCCAGATCCTTTTCTGCCACCAGAATCAAAACATGCAGTGCCGCCACCACGGAAACTTTTACCACGTTCAGAAATTCCGTGGATTTCGCCAGCAAGGCAGCAATGAAAAAAACATAGATGATTTTCACAAACTCCGATGGCTGCAGAACAATACTGCCAAAGCCGATCCAGTTCTTGGCACCGCCCCGCTCCTTACCGATGACAAACACCAATGCCAGAAGCACAATTCCCATAACCGCATAAATCCATCCAAAACGGTCAAAATAGGAAAATCGTTCAATCAGCCAGGGAATAAACAAGCCAATAAAAGCAATAGCACTGGCAAATATCATCTGTCTCATGGCACTGGCTGGATTCAGACGCTCAATCATCAAAAAGCCAATGCACAGCAACATCAGCATATTATTCATAACCATCTTGGACAGATTGCGGTACACATACAAATATGCCTTATCTACCAGAACCAGAAAAATTACCTGTGCCACATAAAATCCCAGAATCTGTAGTGACAAACTGTTTAAATATAAGACCAGCGAACAGATAAAATGAATCACATACATGATAGACTTCTGCCTCTTATAAATCCGATCCTGCCGTTCCATATTTTTTCCAATAAATACCGTAAAACAATGCCATGTGTAAACTGCAAACAAAATAATGATAATATATTTTGAAGCTTCCACTACAATGGAATGCAGTACACCAATCCAGTTCAGATCGCCAAACACCTCTATCAGTTTTTTGGCTGCTTCTCGTTTATTCATCCTCGCCCCCCGTTTCTCTGTATCAGGATCTCATCACTGTACTATAGTTTAACATTCCTCATGAATGCCATAAATACAATCTCTTGACCATCCCATCCGCACATTTCATGATTTAGCAAAAATTAATATACACCCTGTTCATAATGCCCTGCCTCTGTCTGCTCCGGAACATGCCCTGCCAAAATCCACTGCACCTGCTCCGCCGTCTCCACAGTAAACTCATAACGCCACTGGCAAAATCCTTTCTGACGTAATGTCTCTGTCTCTCGCTGAATTGAAAAAGGCAATCCCTGATAAATGATATTATAACAATATTTGCAATAATTGACAGCCAGAAAACGACGTTTCTTTTCTCCCTGAAATATCAGGGGTTTACAACGATCCTGTTCCGTCTTCCTACAATGTCCGGTATTGCATGCCACGCATTGTGCCGAAACCATCAAGGGTATATGCCCATAAACAATCACTTGCATCTGTTCTTTATATGCCAGCTGCTGCCATTCTCTGCCGGTCAATTCCCATGGTACTGTCATCTGACAAATCCCCTGTTCCTGCCACCAATTTGCTGCTTCCCGATTCATCACATAGAGGCTGGCATCTGTTCGGATACTGGACACTGGTACTCCTACTACTTCCTGCAAAAAGCTCAGAGATTCTATATTCTGAATCAGATAGCCATCCGGATGAATTTTGCAGAAAATTCCTTCCTGCCTGTGATACTGTTCTGCATAACGCTGCCATGCCTGGTCTCGCCAAATAGCCGGCATCCCCAGAACTAATCTCTTACCTGCAGCTTGAACCCGGACAGCAGCTCTATCCAACTCATCATCTGTCATCTGATCCATCCGCAGAATAACCTCCTGCACCGTTTTCTCCGATAATACTGGCTGTAATTGCTCCCATGTCATAACAGCAGCACTAAAACAAAGAGTTTCGCTTGCGAAACTCTGCTCCGGTGCACGATATCCAGTGGATATCGGTTTTGCACGGACCGAAGTGGAACGTAGACATGCGTCGCACTGGCGACATGATACATCTGCATTTGCGTGCGATCCACACGGAGTGTTTTTTATCAGCATCCCTTCGATAACATCCCCGTTTTCCGGCTTCTTCGATGCCGTTCTCCGACTGGCAGCCAATAAAGCATTCTCCAATTCCTGCAAAGCTGCCCGTCTCATTTTCTTTAGCATGCCCACTGGCAGAAAAACATTTCCCCGAAGCACGATCTCCAACTCGGAAAAAGAAAACATGCTGTCTCCGGTCTGACATAAGGCTTTTCGTACTGCCCCCTCTGTTGCCGGCTGTTTCATAGCCTGTGAAACCACATCTCCAGTAAGACTAATTGTACAATCCAGCCGACTTAGGGTTAATGTACACGTCTTGTCCACCTCTGCCTCAAATTTTCCACTGATCGGCAGTGAATCTTCTGCTCCCAGATAATCTCTATCTATTTCATCCAGTAATTGCTGATGTCTGGTTCGATATACCTCATCTCCCACCCGAATCCGGCAACCTTTTTGATAACGGGCACGAACCTGGCTGCCATGCTGGCTGCCCGTCCCAACAGTATACTCATATATTGTTTTTCCACTGGAATTCCGGAATTCTACTACGTCCTGTGCCGCAATATCCCGTTCCAAATGGTACACAGCAGTATGGGCATCTACCGACAAAACTGTACCGACTTTGACACCGCCATGATGGGAACGCTTCATGGCTAACATACTGGCAGGCTCTGTTTTCCTGACATCTCCCATTCCGGCTTTTCCCTGCAGATATCCACTGGTAAATCCCTCTCTGTTATATAGTTCTGCCAGTTTCCTTCTGTCCTCCTGCCACTGCTCCTGATGTCTCTGCTGCCACCACTGAAATCCATCCAGACCTAATTCCTGGTAGAGATCCACATAATAACGATACACCGAGGTAACAAATGCCGTGTATTCCGGCCGTTTCATTCTGCCTTCAATCTTAAAGGAATTAACACCAGCATGGATCAGCTCCGGAAGATAAAATAAATTACTTAATTCCTTAGGGCTGAGATAATATCCCTGCTGCCCCTGACCATGATAGAGCATCCGACAAGGCTGGGTACACCTGCCACGATTTCCACTGCGCCCTCCCTGCATACTGCTGAACAGACACCGTCCGGAATAGCAATAACACAAGGCTCCATGCACAAAGATTTCCAGTTCCAGATCAGTATCCTGCCGCATCTGTTCCAGTTCCTGCAAAGAAAGCTCCCTTGCCGGCACAATTCTGGTAATCCCGTACTGTTTCAGGCGATCCATTCCCTTTCCCATAAGCAGATTCATCTGTGTGCTGGCATGCAGATCCAGATCCGGAAACCATCGGTGCAATGCCCTTACCACACCCAGATCCTGCACAATGACTGCATCCAATCCTGCTTCATAAAAAGGCAAAATATAATCATAGAGCGAAGCCTGCAATTCCTGGTCTTTTAACAGGGTATTAACCGTGAGATACAATTTTACACCATGCAAATGGCAATATTCGATTGCCTGAATCATAGTCTGCGTATCCGGATTATCTGCGTAAGCCCGAGCACCAAACTGCGTACCGCCAATATAAACAGCATCACAGCCTGCCGCAATGGCCGCCTGTAGACCGGCATAAGAGCCTGCCGGTGCCAAAATTTCTGGTTTGTCTTGCATAAGCTGCCTCGTTTCTATAAAAAATAAACACTCCATGACTAAAACACGGGGTTGCCACAGGAAGCAATACAATATATAAATCTTAATGCTTCCTGTAACAACCCTGTATTTTTCATATATACCGCGAAAAATGCGACAGCATTTTTCTAGTGTGGGTAAGAAACAACATACTCACGGTTGTTTCCTACTCACACTTTTATCTGCGTCTGGATTTTCGGGATGACTTTTTGTTTTTTGTTTTTCTCGTCCCGGCATTTGCATTACTATCGACAGACGAATCTGCATTTTCCTTATGATCCGTTTCTTCTATAACTGTGTCGATGATGGTATTTTTCGGATCAACATTTTCTATGATCGAATTATCTGCTTTTTCTGGTTCTGTTGTCTCTTGCACTGATTCCACATGTGCCAGCTCTGTCTGTATTGCCTCCAGATCTCCTCCCTCTGCATAGGAAGATAATTTCTGCATCAGCTTCTTCTGCTCCTCTAATTCTTTCTCTAATTCTTTCTGCTTTGCTTGGGCACGCTGCTCCGCCTCCTGTACCATTTTCAACCGTTTTTCCAGTCTGGTCAGTTCGAGACGGCTTTTTTCCTCATTCTGGGAAACCTGCTCATACTTTGCCTCCATGCGGATCACACTGTGTTCCCCTTCACTGTGCTGCTCCTTGAGCTGATTAGATTCTTCCACCAGCTTGTCCATTTTGGACTGCATAGATACCAGTTCATGTTTCATATCAAAGATTTCTCTTTCCTTATCCTGATATTCTGCCCGTACTTCCTGCAATTCCTCCATAGCTTTATAATAATCATCTGATAGATTAATCGCCAAAAGTATATTTTTCATATCAACATCCAGGGTTGCATACCCCTCCTGCTTTCGAAACTCGGCAAGTTTTCCGTTGATATGTGTGGCTATTTTCTGAATATACTCACTGCCTTCTACTCCACTGATCGTATACTGTCTGTCTCCGATCAGCACTTCCACATCAATTGCTTTACTCATACTGATCCTCTGTCCTTTCCTCATCAGTAGCTACTTCCGATCCCGAAACATCCTCTGCCTCTGCTTGCTCGTTCACAGGCTCTACACCAGTTAATTCTGCCTTGTTTCGCCTGATTATATCTAAATGTCCACTCAATGCCGTTTCCAGTGCGCGGGAATTATTCATGGTACTCTCATATGCTCTGGCAATGGTTTTTTCTGCCATTTCCAACATATCTGTCGTATAATAAATCGCACCATTACAAATCTCGTCTGCCTGTCTTCTGGCGGCTTCAATAATACGGTCTGCCTCCGCATTCGCCTGTGCAATGGTGTCTTCTGCTTGCTGATATGCCTCCTGCATAATGCTGTGTTCTTCTACCATCGCCTTATATTGCTCCTGCGCTTCCACTAATAAAGCAGAAGCCTTGGTCTCTGCATTTGCCAGGATCTCGTCCCGCTGATTCAGAATTTTTTGATAGCGTTTAATCTCATCTGGCACATCTCTGCGTAAATCATCCAACAGATCATATAAATCATTCTTTGACACTACGACATTCGTGCTGGAAAGAACCTGTGGTTTGCAACTTTCGATAAATTCATAGATGTCCCCTATTTTCTGCTCAATTCTACTGTTTACCTGCATATGTACCTCCTTGTAGATCAAAGCTACCCTTATCCCTGTCTATTTTGTTTGTAACCACTGATAAACTGGCTCTGGAACCATTCCCCGAATATCTCCATGAAATGCCAGAATCTCTTTGACACCGCTGGAACTAATATAGGAATGTTCCGGTGCGGTTGCCAGAAAAACAGTATCTGCCTGTGTATTTAAATGGTGATTTGCCTGTGCCAGAGGAAGCTCATATTCAAAATCCACTGCTGTACGTAATCCACGCACCACTGCAACAGCTCCTGTCTCTTGCACAAAATCTACCAATAAGCCCTCAAAAGGTTGTACGCTTACCCCTGGTATATCTCTGACCAATTCCTTTAATAATCCAACCCGTTCCTCTAAAGTCCCTAACGGCTTTTTGGACACATTAATCAATACACCGATAACCAGTTCATCAAACATCCGAGCAGCACGATGAATCAGATCCATATGTCCCACTGTAACCGGATCAAAACTGCCTGGAAAAATTGCCTTACTCATTACACCACCTACTATTTCTCTCCAACCCGTAAAAAAACATGCTGGTTGGACTTATATTCCTTGATTCTCTCTATTTTACAGGGATAATTCTGCATATAAGAGATATCGGTATCCATTGAAGTCTCTACAATAATCAATGTATTCTCCTGCACCAAAGAGGATTGCAATAAAAACGGAACGATTTTTTCTTCCCATTTTTTACGATAGGGCGGATCCATAAAAATGATATCAAAGGGCTTTCCAATCTGATCCAGCCGTCGCAATGCCTGCATCACATCCATTGCCATGACAGAAGACTGATCCCCCATTCCAGTATGATCCAGATTCTCCCGTATACAGCGTAAAGCTCCCCGGTCGGATTCCACCAGAACTGCCTCTGCCGCTCCTCTACTCAAAGCTTCCACTGCAATACCACCGCTGCCACTAAACAAATCCAGAAACCGGCTCTCTGGCACATCCCACTGTAAGATATTGAATAACGTTTCTTTGATACGATTGGATGTTGGTCTGGTATTGTTCCCGGAGGGAACCACCAGACGAAATCCCCGTACAGAACCTGCTACTACTTTCATAAATACTCCCAGTTGCAATGCAACCTCGCATCCCCTTCGGGGGCTGCTCGGTCACGGACGATTGCATACTTATCTCACTCGCAATGCAACCTCGCATTCCCTTCGGGAATTGCTCGGTCACAGGCAGTCGCATACTTATCTCACTCGCAATGCAACCTCGCATCCCCTTCGGGGATTGCTCGGTCACAGGCAGTCGCCTTATAACCACAGATAAGGATAAAACTGTCTGCAAGCAGACATTTTATCTTTATCTGTGGTTGCATTGCTCGTTGCTTTTGTGAATTATACCATATCATAAGTACATGGTCAATCTTGCACAATGTCGTCTTTTAGTATTGTCATAAGCATTTCCCTGCTAGGATGCGACTGGGCAATCAAACGATTTGCCTGATTCATAACAATTTTTTCAAACATATTACGGATGCCTCTGGCATTACCAAATTCTTCCTTTTGCTCGGAATCCATCTGTTCCAGCCGCTGTCCAATGGCTTCTTTCGCATCCTGCTCTATAGTCAGCCCTGCATTCGATGCCATCACATCTAAAATTTCCAAAAGCTCCTGGTTGGAATAATCTGGAAAATTAATAAATTTATTAAAACGGGACACTAAGCCAGTGTTACATTTCAAAAAAGACTTCATCTCCTCTGTGTATCCGGCAACAATGATAACCAGATCATCTCTATGATCCTCCATCAGTTTGACCAGGGTATCCACTGCCTCCATACCAAAGTCATTGGGTACATCCGGATTAACCAGAGCATATGCCTCATCAATAAACAGCACACCTCCCACGGCCTGCTCCACCAGTTCATGTACCTTTAGGGCAGTTTGTCCAACATATCCTGCCACCAGACCAGAACGATCTGTCTCAATCACCGTTTCCTTGGACAAAATTCCCAGTTCCCGATATATCTTGGCTACAATACGGGCTACTGTTGTCTTACCGGTACCAGGTGCACCAGTAAATACCATATGATAAGACATGTCCATCAACGGCATCTTCATCTGTTCCCGCAGCTTACGAATTCGGATTAAATTAATCAAAGACTGAATTTCCTCTTTCACTCCCTGCAGTCCCACCAGGGCATCCAGCTCATCTACCAGTTTCTGAAGCCTTGCCTCTCTCTCCCTGACTTCTGCCTCTTCTCTGTCCCGCAGCCGCTTTTTTACTAATTGAAACTGCTCTTTGGCAGCCTCCGCTTCCCGTAGTTCTCTAATTCTCTTCTCTTCTGCTTCCTGCTGCTCTCTGATTCGCCTTTCTTCCGCTTCCTGTTGCTCTCTAATCCGCCTTTCCTCTGCTTCCCGCAGCTCCCTGGTGCGCTTTTCTTTCTCGGCTTCCTGTGTCGATTTCTTTCTGGAATCTGCCTCAGAACACTCACTCTGTTTTTCCTTTTGTGGCTTTTTCGCATCCCTACGTTTTTTGTTTTTCCCAGCACCACGGGGTTTCTTCACACCACCGGCATTCTCTGTTTCCGTCTGTATATCTATGTTCTCACCATCTCCAGGAGCCTCTTGTAACTCCACAGCTCCTGCGCTGATCTTGTGCTGCTTTTTCTCTGTACTGGTTTTCTTTTTTGACTTTTGCTTCGCTTGCTGAAGACTCCAGGTATCCACATGCAGCCACCGGATATCGCAGTTTATTTTTTTATTTTGCAATTTCCGGGTCAGATATTCAGAATGATTACAACTCTCTGCCTGATTCAGAAACAAAGCAATTTTCTCATAATATTGCCGAATAAACTGATTGACCTCCTCATCTTTGCCATCATTGAGATATGCCATACATAATAAAATATTTAGAAAGGCATCCAGAAAACACTCTCCACTATTTGCATGAAACTGCTGATCATATACACCACAAAGCTGCATCAAAACCGGTGGAAATGTGGTAAACCTCTCACAGTCCGAAATAGTTTTTTCATCTACCTCCACACCCGCTTCAATCCCTAAGGGATTGGAATCTGTAATTAACTGAATATATTCCTTTTGATTATCTAATAACTCACCGCAACGGACTGCCAGCGTCATTAGCACAGACTGCACATAACGATCCAATACATCCGTACTAGATTGCTTCATAACCTGTCTCGCCTGCTCCCAAAAGCCCTCTGTCTCCAGAATTTTGCAATATCCGACAAGTTTTTCATAATTTGTCCGCCCTATTTGCAATAACTCGATTGCTGTATAACTTGTCTGTGCCATAAGCTTCCTCTCTCTTCCTGCAAGCGTCCGCTTCCTCTCTGCACTTGCCCGTCCCTGCACTGCGAATAAATTCTCATACCATGGTATCCTATTTTCAAAAACAACACACCATTTTCATTCTACTATTAGTTTCCGCAAAAAGCAATCAAAAAAGAGGTAAGATTTTGCAATTATACAATTCCAAAATCCCCTCTTACTGTTCACAGTCAATTTTTCCAGGACAATTTTCTGTTATCTTTCAGTTATTTATATTATTTGTCAGATCCTGCTTGTTTTGTACTGTATCGAAACGGTTCGCTTTCAAAAAATTTGTCCCGTCTGGCAACTCCACGCCATCCGGAGAATCTAACTGCCGTCTGCCGTATTCTTTTATTAGCGTGCTCTGTCGCTGACTCACATCATGCTATGTTTGTATGTTTCTTTTGCAAGGCACTTTGCATACATCGGTATTTGCGAGGCGTATTTTGCCTCGCTATGTACCGCTATGTATGCAATGTAACGAGAGTGTGCCTGCGCAAAAGAAACTACAAACAAATAGCATGCTGTTCAGACAACGCTTACGAGCACGCGTGAATACGGCATAGACGGCAAAGATTCTCTCGGATGCCTAGTTGCAGCACGACGGAACAAATTTTTTTGGAAGCGAACCTGCTGATTATGTCTGGTTACAAGCAGGATTTGACAAACAAATAACTGAAAGATAACAGAAAATTATTTAACAATAAAATTGACTGTGAACAGCAATAATCTCTTAGGAAATCAACATCTCTCCCGTATACTTCTCCAACTGCTGCTGCAATCCCTGATATTTACTGCACAGATCAATAATCTCTGGCTTCTGAAAGGAGGCGGCGGCTTCATTTGCCTGCTGTAACAGAACAGCATCCTGATAGATATCTGCCAGTTTAAAGTCCAGATCCCCACTCTGTCGAATCCCAAAAAGATCCCCTGGTCCCCGCAGTTTTAAATCCTCTTCTGCCACCCGGAATCCATCGTTACTCTGCTCTAAAATTTCCAAACGCTCCCGGCATTCCGGCGACTCATTACCCATCATGAAAATACAGTAGGACTGCGCTGTCCCTCGTCCAACCCGCCCCCGAAGCTGATGAAGCTGTGCCAAACCAAAGCGTTCCGCATTTTCTATCATCATGACAGTTGCATTTGGCACATTAATCCCTACTTCAATTACGGTTGTAGACACTAAAATATCAATTTCATGTGCAGCAAAACGTTCCATAATCTCATTTTTCTGAGCCGGTTTCATTCGCCCATGCAGATATTCAATCCGCACAGTTGCCGGAAGATGTTCCCGCAACATCTCCGCATAATCCACTACATTTTCGGCTTCCAGTTCTTCACTTTCCTCTACCATCGGGCAAATTACATATATCTGATGTCCTGCACAAATTTCCTGATCCATAAAGCGATATGCCTGTTTCCGGTAATTAGTTCCCACCACACAATTCTGAATAGGCAGACGTCCTTGGGGCAGTCCCTCCATTCTGGATACATCCAGGTCACCGTATAAGATAATCGCCAGGGTCCGGGGAATCGGTGTGGCACTCATAACCAGCATATGAGGCTCCCTGCCCTTTTCATACAGGCCCTCCCGCTGCTTCACGCCAAAACGGTGTTGCTCATCAGTTACCACCAGTGCCAGATCAGCATATACCGCTTTCTCCTGAATCAGCGCATGGGTTCCCACAATAATATCTACCTCATGGTTCTTCATCTGCTCTTGCATCAGTCTCTTTTCTGCCGCCTTCATAGACCCAGTTAACAGCCCCACCCGGACTCCCAATGGCTCTAATAACTGACAAAAGCTCTCATAATGCTGCCCTGCCAACACCTCTGTCGGCACCATAATTGCTCCCTGATGCCCCGCCTGTACCACAGTAAGCAATGCCAACATGGATACAATGGTCTTGCCGGAACCCACATCTCCCTGAATCAGCCGGTTCATGACGTAGCCAGACTGTAAATCCTCTGCAATTTCCTGCCATGCCGCCTGCTGTCCTTCCGTCAAAGTATAAGGCAAAGACTGCAGCAGAGTATCCACCTGTGTTCCCGGCTGCACCACATACTGGGAAACCTTGCGCCGCCTGTTCTGTTTCATCTGCTGCAATGCCAGCGTAAATAAAAAGAATTCTTCAAAAACCAGACGGTTCCTTGCCTGACGAAACACTTCCTCGTTCTTCGGAAAATGAATATCCCGAATGGCCGTTTTATGAGGAATAAGACTATATTTTTTGCGGATTTCCAGAGGAATAAAATCGCCATTCAGATTGGTCTCTGCCAATGCCAGTTTCATAGATTTAACCACCATATTATTAGTTAGTTTTGCTGTCAATGGATAAATCGGCTGCATCTGGTGCAGCAGATTGGCATATTCCTGCCTGTCCAGCATCTTGGGCTGCTGCATCTGTAAGCGACCATGTTTGACGATAATCTTGCCCCGCAAAATATAACGCTGTCCCATCTTGAGAGAACGCAGCAAATAAGGCATATTAAACCAGGTAACTGGTAGCTGTCCACTGCTGTCCCGCATAACGCAGGTCAAAATTTTAAGATTCCGCACATAGGAAACTTTTGGTTTAGCAGCAAGACTGACCTCCACCGCCATCATCTTTCCCTCTCTTGCCTGTGACACATATTCCAAAGGTTCATACACATCATAACTGCGGGGATAGAGACGCAGAAGATCTTCCACTGTATGTACACTCAGTTTGGCAAATAATTTTTCTGCCTGCTCGCCAACCCCTTTTATCTTTCTGATTGAATCCTGTAACTCCATCCGGATACCTCGCCTTTCCTCTGATTCTATGGCAAATTAAGAAACACACCCCTAACCTCTTTCGCCTAATGCCACTATATGATGAACTTTCAAAGATAGCAAAAAAATTGAAGTCTCTCCCCGCATCAATCAATCTATATGCAATAGAGGGACTTCAATCCTTCAACTCTTTTATTCCACCGATATAAAGTAGGAATACACCGGCTGACCGCCATACTGTACTTCCACTTCCAGATCCTCGTGTTCCTTTTCAATCTCCTGTGCCAGAGCATTGGCATCCTCTTCGGTAGTTTCTGCACCATAATACAGGCTGACCAGTTCTGAATCCTCATCAATCATAGTCCCTATCAGCTCTTTAGCAGTATTTGCCAGATCCTTGCCCACTGCCTGAATGGATTTGTCGGTCAATCCCATAAAATCGCCCTGTTTTATCTCTTTGCCATCCATATTGGTATCCCGCACCGCATAGGTGACCTGACCGGACTTGATCAGTTCCATCTCCTCTGCCATAGTCTCTGCATTTTCATCCGCCGGCTGCCCGGAAACATAACTGACCAATGCAGCAATTCCCTGCGGAATATTTTTGGACGGAACGACCAGAATTTCCTTATCCTCTGTCAAATCTTTTGCCTGATTTGCCGCCAAAATAATATTTCCATTGTTTGGTAAAATAAAGATCGTGTCTGCATTGACTTTGGCAATAGCCTCCAGAATATCCTCCGTGCTGGGATTCATGGTCTGACCACCCTCAATGACATAGTCAACACCCAGATCCTGAAAAATATCCCGCAATCCATCTCCTGCGGCTACAGCAATAAATCCAGTTTCCTTACGAGGCACCTGCGGCTCCTCTTTCCGTCTGTTCTCCTCTGTCACATCCGCTTCACTCATTTCACCGGAAGAAATCTTAGCAGCATCACGAATGACTTTTTCCTGATGCTCCTCACGCATATTATCTATTTTCATACTGGTCAGAGAACCGAAAGACAAAGCTTTCTGGATCGCCAGACCCGGATCATTGGTATGGACATGCACTTTGACAATATCATCATCGGCTACAACCACCACGCAGTCACCAATCCGCTGTAAATACTCTTTTAACTGAGCTTCCACACGCTCTGCGCCCCGCTCCAGCATAATAATGAACTCGGTACAATAGCCAAAACGGATATCTACTTCTTCCATGCCAGCCATATCTCCCATAGAGATAGTCTGGGAGCCAGTCTGCGTATTAATGGTAAAATCAGACACCCTGCCCTTTAAGGCATCCATAGCACCACGGATAAAGGTCATCAATCCCTCTCCACCAGAATCTACTACCCCTGCCTGTTTTAACACTGGCAATAATTCCGGCGTTTTTAAGAGTGCCGATTCCATCTCTGCCACTACGGCATCACAAAACTCCTCCAGATCGTCTGTATCGGCATTGACCAACAGATCCATTGCCTTATCTGCTCCCGCCTTTGCCACCGTCAGAATCGTTCCCTCTTTGGGTTTCATAACAGCCTTGTATGCAGTCTCCGATGCATGATTAATAGCATTTCCCAAGATAGTTACATCTATTTCATTCAATCCTTTGATCTCCCTGACAAAGCCCCGGAAGATCTGCGATAAAATCACACCGGAATTTCCTCTGGCACCACGCAGGGATCCACTGGAAATTGCCTTCCCCAGCTGATCCATAGTCGGACCTTCCAGTGCACTGACTTCCCCTGCTGCCGACATAATGGTCATCGTCATATTGGTTCCGGTATCTCCGTCCGGAACAGGGAATACATTTAACTCATTAATATATTCCTTTTTGGCTTCCAAGCCTCTGGCACCTGCCAAAAACATTTTTTGCAGCATCTGTGCATTAATTGTCTTAACGCCCACTTTACAGTACCTCCTTGCATCCGCTTATTCGCAATTAATCTTCGTCTACGATACGCACACCTTCCACGATGACATTAATTTGTTCTACTTCCATACCGGTAAAGGTTTCGATCTTATATTTCACATGCTCCAGCACATTCTGTGCAACTGCCCGAATACTGACACCATATGCTACAATAATATGCAATTCTACTTTGATACGGTTATCCACTACGTACACATTCACGCCACGACCTGCATTTTCCTTTTTCAACAGCTTAATCATGCCATCTTTCACATTAACAGCTGCCATTCCTACAATGCCAATGCATTCTGCTGTTGCCGCTCCGGCATACTTTGCCAGAACGTCACGGTCAATCAAAATACTTCCCATCTCTGTATTCATTCTGCCCTTCATAACCTACCTCATTTCTTTCGATGCGAATTTCTAAAAATCATTCAAAATTTCAAAACATAAACATATACTAACAGTAAGATGTCAGATTCACAGACATCATACCTTTGTATAGTATATCCCAATCATTTCCATTACGCAAGATAGAAAACCTGTTACTTTTCACACTGCAGCCAAATTCGTGGATTTATGACCTATTTAAGTCAAAAATACAAGTTTTATGGCACCATTTTACTACAAAACGAAAGGAGAACGCTATGCGCCAAATGATCGGATTCATTCTGTTTTGGATCGCCATCGGCATGACGATCATGTTATTTCTGGATAATAGCTTTCTTGCCGTTCTGATTATCCTGCTATGTCTGGTGCTGGCTTATAACTTATTTTGCTGCTAACATCCATTTTCTATGCAGATCTTTTATCATTCTATGGATCTCAAGACAGAATATACGGAATCTTAATAAACGCAATAAGCAAAATCAACTTTCCATTTCGAAAAAGAAAAGGACCAGTCTACACTGATCCTGTATATCCATATAAAGATACGATATTATAGGAAACAAAATCGGTTTCCTATAATCGATTGACGGCACAAAAAGCATGTGCTTTTTATCAAAAATTGCGATGCAATTTTCGATAAGCTATATTATGCGCGCTCTACTGCTCCAGAACGCAAACATCCTGTACACACTGGCATTTTCTTTGTTCCACCATTTACTTTCACACGTACTGACTTAATATTTGGCTTCCACATTTTATTACTTCTTCTGTGAGAATGACTCACACGATTACCGAAATGAACACTCTTTCCACATACTGAACACTTTGCCATTGTAAGCACCTCCTTACCGTATTCCTAATAACATATTGATCTCGCTTTCACTAATCTGTTTAAGCACAACATGAACATAATACCAAACCTGGCAGGAAAAAGCAAGAAAAATTTTCGTTTATTAAAACCTTTTTATGTCATCTATTCCCCAGCCTGCTCCTGCTCTTTCTTTTTCTTTGGCGGAATATACTTATCCAACAAGTCTGGAACCATATCCAAAACCTTGGTAATACTGTCCTGATTCTTGACATTCACCAGTTTGGTCTCCCCATCTTTGATTACCAGAATGGCACTTGGCTGGATCTTTCCACCCATACCGCCGGCACCATTTTCTTTCTTCCCCGGTTCTGCAAAAGCACCTGCTGCCACACCAAAACTCACATCCACCAAAGGCAATATAATCGTGCCATCATCAAATTTTACCGCATCCCCCACTACTGTTTTACTGGTAATAAATCCATCCATCCCCTGAAATAAAGAAGATACGGTTGTGTTAAATGAATTATCAGCCATCTATAAATCCTCCTTCCATTGCATCAACTCTTGTCTGAGTGTCCTGAAATCTTTACTTATAATCAGCCGTATCAAAATGACCAGCATAGTAATGATCCGGATCCGACCTTTTCCTGCTATTCTTCCCTCAAAACAGGCTTCCTCAAAATCTGGTGTAATGTGTACACCAGTACCCAAGTAACTATAAAATACCGCTATTCCCCCCAGAATTTGTCCGGTAGAACAGGGGTCTCCCGTTCCAAAACGGATATCGCCCCATATTTTCTGCGGTTTCAGATGTCCCCATAACTGTAACATATTCTCTTTTGCGATGCAAATAAAACGTTTGCTACTGTCCTTCTGTAGCAGTTGAATCAAATCCTGCACAGAATGTATTTTCTCACGAATATTCTGTATCATATCACGAATTGTCTGATAGAGTTCTTTGATTTTTTGCCACAGTCTTCGAAATAGGGATTGTTTTTTATGTTTCTTTTTATTTTGTGCATCTTCCAGCTGTTTATACTTGGCAGAGGCAGTATTCTCTGTTTTTTCCCCTTGTTTATTATGCCCTTGATCTTTATTATCATCAAGCAGAACGGTCTCCTGCTCTGCCTTATCGTGATCTTCCGAACTATCTTCAAACGAAACATCTGGTCTTTTTGCCTTCTTACGCTTTTCTCCAGAACTCTGCTGTCGAGTATGATTGCCTCTTTTCGTACCTTTTATTAACGATATTCCCCCTGCACTTTTCAAAAATGGTATTCCTAAAATCTGTAATTTCCATTGAAGCTGTCCATCCTTCCACGAAAACGGAAAGCGAAACAAAAACCATAACCAGCTGACGCTGCCCCGGATCTCATATTCCTCATAAAAAACAGCACGCACCCGATAGCGTATTGGTACAAATAAAACCAGCAAAAACAATGCTAACAGGATCAGCAGAAGGATACCTAGGATTTTTAACAAGGTCAAAAGCACGATGCCTGCTATATCCCATATCATAACCTGCCTCACCTCCCTGGTTTCATATATAGCTAGTCGAGATGTTATTACAATTCCTAACGGGTATTATCCTGTTCCCTACTTTGAAAATATTCCCGAATTCCGGCACTGCTAATCTCATTGGATTCCCGTTGTACATCCATTATGATCTGTGTAACCAGACGTAATGCACTCCGATAGGTAAACGCCAGACCCACAATATGGATTCCCTTTGCCTGCTGGTACCAGAACCAAGGCGTTCTGGCAGAATAGATTTCCAGACTGTTTTCTGGTTTATCCGACAATGCCACACAAAATCCCCGCTGTTTCCCCTGTTTCTCAAACCGTCTCCGGTAACGGTGTGGGTGCTTCTGTACGATTTTATCCATATATAACTTGGAACTCCAGGTAGTCACAACCACACCTCCCTCTACCATAGTATAAACAATGATGCTACGAATTGCTACATTGCTACGCAATTTGCTATCTACTTTTGACCCTAGCATCATATCAGTGTAACAAATCCCAGATTAATTGTTTCGACACATACTTCTCTGCAGCATCATCACATTGATTCAGAGAATTCATAATATAATCTGCAACTTCCTGCCCTGATTTAAAAATCATAGGCAGCTTTTCCACAGTTACCGCCATAATCGCACGGCGGAACATTCTGCTCCGTCCCTCAAACAAACTTTTCAACTCGCTGATCAGCTTTT
Source organism: uncultured Jutongia sp. (assembly GCA_964409845.1). Lineage (GTDB taxonomy): Bacteria > Bacillota > Clostridia > Lachnospirales > Lachnospiraceae > Butyribacter. The sequence goes on along the minus strand of CAYPEW010000008.1, from coordinate 51,015 downwards.
CTGTTTCCTCCTCTGCCATCTCTGCCGATACAATGATTTCTTCGGACTCTTCCTGCAAAGGAGCAAAAATACTGTCAGAATTGAGCATAGATAATTCATGCAAAGATAGAAAGGCTGGCTCCATCTCTAATTCTTCAATGAACTGCATCTGGGAAACCCGAATTTCCTCCAATGCTGCTTCTGCAACGGCAATAGATTCATACAAATGCTCCTGCTTTCCCTCTGCAAATGTCAGCCGCTCTCCCAGCCACGTCATTTTATCCTCATCTGTCTCCAGAATTTCCTCTGCCTGCTCCCAGATCGGACTGTCGGTATCCGTAAACAGAGAATGAATCCCCCGAACTACTTCATCTGCCTGTGTCAGCGATTCTGCATCACCCTTGTATTCTGCTGCTGTAACAATCATATAGAGGTCATTTATCAACTGCCCTGCCTGCATATACAGGTCTGACAAATCATTTAACTTTGACGCATTAATTCGAATTTTTTCTGTATAGATGTCATAAGCGGCACGATCTAAATTTTCATAATCTACCTGTGCCAGCTCCTCCAGTACTGCAGCAAATTCGGTAAAATATTTCTCCTGTCCCGGATCATGATATAGCATGGCACTGGTGCGGATCATATACAGAAATCCCTCCAGTGAACGGAAATCACTGCCTTTGTATACCGAAATCCCCTCCCGGAGCAAATCAAAATAATGCTTGCGCGTCATGCGCATGGGAAGCTGTCCCACCACCATATGTACATAATCCTGAATTACCGCATTATCCTGGGAGGAAAAAACCACATTCAAAATTTCCTGTGCAAATTCTGTATCCTCCATCATTGCCTTCTGCTCATCAAAACGGTATTGAATCCGGTTCAAAATATATTCGTATACCACAAAATGATCCACATAACCAGTCAGAACCTGCATCCGGTCCATAATTTCCTGGCGAAGATTTAATAAGCTCTCTTTCCACTGTCTGATCTGTTCTTCTGTGAATTCCCCTGCATACACTTCACCCACCAGACAATTTAAGGACTGTATCGTCTCCTTCGCCGATTCAATATAGGGATTTACCCCTTCTGTCACCACCTCATAAAATATATAATACTCCATCATCATTTTAATGCGGGCATAAGCATCGTACAATTGCATACTCTGTTCTACATATTCCGGCAGCAATTCCCTGCCATCCTTCTCTCCCCGCAAACGATTCACACAACTTCTTATCTTATTGCTCATCTCTCACTCCTTCTTTTTACCTTAAACCATGAACCTTACTGGGACCAGGTGTCCAATAATACCCATGAATTAAACCATTTCAGATAATTTTTAGCATACTCCGGATGAATCGCCAAACCTGACAACACCGGATAAAACATGATGAACAAGCCAATTGCCAAAGCAACATAAACATATATCCCTATCTGTACCTGTTTCTTTCTCTCCTGCTTTCCATTTGCATTTGCAAGCTGATACATTGAATAAGACACCATCGCTGTTACAAACGGCACACTTGGAAAGTAATGATAAATAAATACGGTACGGGTTACCAGAAGCCATGGTGCATACTGTGACAGATAACCAATCAATAAAAAGATCGCATTTCCATCCTTTTTTCGTGCTGCCAGATACAACATATAAACCGTTGCCGGAATACCTGCCCACCAGACAAGCGGATTTCCGAACGCACTGATTCCCTCTCTGAGGTTCCCAATGGATCCTGAATAATACCAGATCGGGCGATACATAATCGGCCACTGATACCAGGTAGAAGAATATGCGTGTTCATCATGCACACCCTGATGGTAATTAAACATGTTTTTCTGCGCCTCAATAACCTTTACCAGGAAACTTCGGTCTGTACCATCCACAAACGGGATATAGGACAGCAGATAAATCAGCACTGGTACCACAATAAAAAATACACAGCAAAAGCCAATCGTTTTCCAGAACATCGGACGGAAATTCCGACGGATGTATTGATGGGAAATTCCTTCTGTCGATCCTTTCGGATTTAGTACTGCATAGCGGTATTCCTGATATCGTTTGAACATCTGCGCAAAGAACAGGATACACAATCCAGCAGCAGAATAAATACCAGTCCATTTGCACGCCCAGCTAAATCCCATGGCAATCCCACACAATCCCAGTGGTATAAATGTTTTCTCTAATTTTGTATCATAAAAACTTTTTTGAAGATAGCAATACATAAAGTAATAAGAAAGCATGATAAATAATGTAACAAACACATCAATTGTAGCAATTCTAGTCTGCACAAAGTGCATGAAATCAAAGGCAAATAATAGTGTAGTTACAATACTGATCCATGTCTCCTTGAAAAACCTCTTGGCAAAGAGATAGATAACCGGAAGCATAAATACACCAAACAAGGTTCCCATGAAACGCCATCCAAATGGATTCATTCCAAATAATAATACCCCTAATGCGATAAATTCTTTTCCCATTGGCGGATGGGTATTCTCATAACAATATAGCTGGTGAATCATCTCATAGGCTGTCCTGCCGTGATAAATTTCATCAAAGTAAGTACCATTCATGGCACTGCCCCTGCCTTCAAACTCATCCTGTTCATCAAATAATGCCTTGTATTGTTTTCCGTTAACTGGTTCTAATACCTTTCCCTCCGGATCAGTCAGAATCAACTCCATAATACTGTCACTATAATTATTAGCAGACGGTGTGATCTGCAGATACCTGGCTGTAATGTTCAGATCCCTGCTATTCCAGCAAAATACGGAACCTGCATCCCAGCAGTTTGTATCATCAACGCTTCCATCTTCATTTACCACATCCTGGAACAAAGCTGTCCATTCCTGATTTTCATCTTCCCGATATTTCAAATTATATTTGGGATTATTCTGATATCCCAGATAATTCCAGATCTGACCAATATTTTTTACCTCTCCCAGATCCAATACCACTTCTCCCTGCTTTACAAGAGAATATGGTGTGTGCGGTGCATGCATATAACCCAGACGTACAAATGCGATAATCGCATAAACAATCACAATGATTCCCAGGGCAATAAAATCTGCCTTTACCAGTTTCACGACAGCCGCCGATGGTTTGATCGGTGACACCTTCTGAGCCTGCTTTGTCTTCTTTTTAGAAGCAACTCCTCCAGATGACTGCACTTTCGTAAATTCTTTATCATCCACATAACCGCGGTACTCCGTCACAGCTACATAAACCAGATATCCAAAAAATACCAGCATACCAAAAGCAATCCATAAGGTTACTGGTTCCTTCGCATTAAAATTCTGAACATCATAGACAAATTCTACATGTCCCATATTGAGAAACGCCAATGCCGATACAGCAATATAACTAAACAACACATGCTTTCTTGGACGGGAGGCGTAGGCTAAAAGCAGTAAAACCAGCGCCGGAAAGATATATCTTTCATGCATACGAACAGAAAATAGAAATACCGATGTCACAATAAATGCTCCGGTAAAATAATACTTGGACGGATTATTTTTTGCCCGATAATGGATCCAGGCAGAAGCGATCACCGTTGCAATAATCGCCATTGTTCCCCAAGTCTTGTAGGCGATTCCCAAAAACACCCCAGTCTGCGGTGCCCAGTTCAATCCACACAAAGCCCATAAATTATAGGCATTAACCGTAGCGTACTCATAAGATCCCAAAGTATCTGAATACTGTGCAAAGGCATCCTGAAATCCAAAAGGCAGCATGAGCAGGCCAATGAGCAGAATGGCACTGACACCTAAGCCCAAATTAGTCCAAAATTTCTTCCAATCAAAGTTCTCTAAAAAGACCTGATCTATAATGGCATAAATCAGAACTGGTGTAAAAATCAAAGACTGTGGTTTCATCAAAATGGATATTGCAAACACGAAATAGGATGGTATCAGTTTTTTTTCCGTAACCAAATAACACATCAGTGCAACTCCCAGGGTAAAGACTGCATCAGTCTGTCCCCAGACAGCACTGTCCATAATAACTGCCGGACAGAACAGATAACAAGCGGTAATAATAGTCGCCCCATTATTTTTGAAATATTTCTTTCCCACCCGATAAAGGAGATAACCAGTCCCCAGATCACACAAAATCGCTGGTAATTTCGTCAGCACCACGCTGGTGGTAGAATCCCACGCTATCCCCAGAATATGCCTGATACCACCAACGATATACAAAACATACATATATCCCGGCGGATAGTCGGTAAAGGCATCCGACTTATAAAAATTCTGTAACCCATCGTTAAAAACCATATCTCCCCAGGAAATAAAACAATTCATATCTGTTTTATTTCCAAAATATACAACAGCAGCCACCATTCGCACAATAAAGGCAATGACTATCAGTGCAAAAATCCAGAACTCTGTTTCCAGCTCTTGGATCTGCTTTCCTCTCCTGGTTTTTAGTTCTACACGGTATGATTTCTGTAAATATACATAGCCCATATACATAGCAATAATTCCAGCCAATGTTATGAGTACTATGACCGTCATATTTGACATCTCGATTTCCTCCTTTATCTAAACCGTTAAATTTTTGTAATAATCCATCAGAAGAATACAGGGCATTCTTCCCAGAGTTAACGCTTTACTTTAACTCTTTTTTACATGCTCATGGGTAAATAAATGATCGGAACAATATTCATAATTACCCTCACACTTGGAACAAAAGCGAAATTCCAACTGTGGAAAGTCTTCACTATTCCTTCCACAGACAGCACATTGATGGCGAACGCCGGCTGTCCGTGTCATTTTTTGACGAAATTCCCTCTTGCGGTGAGTCTCATGGTGAATCTCCCTAGGAGAAATTTTTTTGCGATCAGGTGTAGTCAGGAAAAAGAACAAAAAGTTTGCCACGGAAACTACAATCGCTACTGCTATACTGATACAAAACAATCCATAAGACCGTGTCTGCAGACTCCCCAGAGCAATCACTCCAGCAGCCAAATTTTTAACTACCTGCCAGCCCAGAACCACACATTCAAAGATTGCCAGCCACTTTGCCTTAATCGGAATCAAGAAATTCAGATAGAATGTCATGTCCGGGTTATACACTGCAAAAGCCAGAAACATAGTCTGAAAAATATACTCCATACCGGCATAATACACTGGAAAATGTAGTGGACTGAGATATAACAGAAGAGCCGCCAAAACATTCAGGATAATACCACTGAAAATATAGAGATTGAAACGAAAACTACCCCATATTCTTTCCAATGACCTGCCAAACAGCAGATACAGATAAAATTGAATAACAAAAAATATAACAGAAAAGACAAATCCTAAATTCTTCCCAATCGTATAAGGTCCCAGCAAAAAAGTAAACAGACGCCATATCTGTCCTTGCCGAAAGATCGCATCCATATTCAGGCACAGCCACCGGTCGTACACATTGACCTGTAAAATTCCCATCATATTTGCCAGTTCCAGAATTGCTCCAATACAATAGATTGCCACCATGTATCGACTCAAATCCGATATGGCATATTTCCCATATTTCCGCTCCAGTTTATAAAACCACTGCCCCATACTCAATTCCTTTCTATAATTATCCTATATCATGCATATGTTTGTTTATAATACGATACGTTTCATTATAATGGTCACTATCCCCTTTGTCAAACCAGTATCACTCCTTGAAAACTTGCCTGAAAGCACATAAACGAAAACCTACGGCTATTTATTACAAGACAAAATTGCTTGTACATAATAACGGGTATCCCCTGTACGGCATCAAATGGTAACACTTTCTTATTGCAATCCCAAAAAACATGTCTTATAATAGGAAAGCATGACGATTTGACATGTAATTTGTCGAACGAAAATTAATTCAAACAGACGTATAGCGTTGTTTTGACCACTATGGATAATGGAGGCGCACATGAAATTAAACATGAATACCTTAGGAATCGATATTGGTTCCACGACAGTCAAAATTGCGATATTAAATAAGGAAGGAGAAATCATTTTCTCCGATTACCAGAGACACTATGCAAATATCCAGGAAACCCTGGCAGAGATCGTTGCCAGGGCCTATGACGAATTTGGTGACATTCCTCTAGCTCCGGTCATTACCGGTTCTGGCGGATTGACCCTCTCCAAGCATCTGGGTATCCCCTTTGTACAGGAAGTGGTGGCAGTTGCTACCTCCCTGAAAGACTACGCACCTCACACCGATGTAGCCATTGAGCTGGGTGGGGAAGATGCAAAAATTATATATTTTACTGGTGGCATTGACCAGAGAATGAACGGAATCTGTGCTGGTGGTACCGGTTCTTTCATTGACCAGATGGCTTCTCTGCTGAAGACAGACGCCAGCGGATTGAATGAATATGCCAAAAATTATGAAGCGATCTATCCGATTGCCGCCCGCTGTGGTGTATTCGCCAAAACCGATATCCAGCCGTTAATCAACGAGGGAGCCACCAAGGAAGACCTGTCTGCCTCTATTTTTCAGGCAGTGGTCAACCAGACCATCAGCGGTCTTGCCTGTGGTAAACCTATCCGTGGCAATGTAGCCTTTCTGGGTGGTCCGTTACACTTTTTGACGGAACTGAAACAGGCATTTATCCGCACTTTAAACCTAGAGGGGGATCAGATCATTGCACCGGATCACTCTCATCTGTTTGCGGCTTCCGGTGCAGCTATGAATGCCCAAAGCGAAAATATGTCTTCCCTGGGTAAATTACACGAAGATCTGTCCCAAAAAATCCAAATGGAATTTGAGGTAACCCGTATGGAACCGCTGTTCCGAGACGAGGACGAATACCAGGAATTCCTACGGAAACACGCAGAAAATGATGTGAAAAAGGGGGATTTCTCTACTTACCAGGGCGATTTATTCCTGGGAATAGACGCCGGATCCACCACCACCAAAGTGGCTGTAATTGGAGAAGACGGATCCCTGCTCTATTCTTTCTATAGTAATAACAACGGAAGTCCTTTGAAAACTGCCATCAAGGCAATCAAGGATATCTACAGTAAAATGCCGGAACAGGCACAGATTGTCCGCTCCTGCTCCACCGGATACGGTGAGGCTTTGTTAAAGGCAGCCCTGCTTTTAGACGAAGGAGAGGTAGAGACAGTTGCCCATTATAATGCTGCCGCTTTCTTTGAACCGGAAGTAGACTGCATTCTGGATATTGGCGGCCAGGACATGAAATGTATTAAAATCAAGAATCAGTCTGTGGATAAGGTACAGCTTAACGAAGCCTGCTCCTCTGGCTGTGGTTCTTTCATTGAGACTTTTGCCAAGTCCTTAAACTATGAAGTAGCGGATTTCGCCAAGGTTGCATTATTTGCAGAAAATCCTATTGACCTGGGATCCCGCTGCACGGTATTTATGAATTCCAAGGTAAAGCAGGCACAGAAAGAAGGAGCCAGCGTAGCAGATATTTCTGCCGGATTGGCATACTCCGTCATCAAAAACGCACTTTTAAAGGTAATCAAACTGACTGACCCGAAAGATCTAGGCGAAAAAGTCGTGGTACAGGGTGGTACCTTTTATAATGATGCTGTCCTGCGCAGCTTTGAGCGTATCTCCGGCTGCAAGGCAGTTCGTCCGGATATTGCTGGTATCATGGGAGCATTCGGTGCTGCCCTTATCGCCAGAGACCATTACAACGGACAAGAGAGTACCATGCTTACCATTGACCAGATCAATGAGCTCCGATTTGAGACATCCATGTCCCGTTGTAAAGGCTGTACCAATCACTGCCTGTTAACCATCAACCGCTTTACTGGTGGCAGACAGTTTATCTCCGGTAACCGCTGTGAACGAGGCATCGGTGGCGAAAAGAATAAAAAGAATGTACCAAATCTATTTGAATACAAAAACAAACGGCTTTTCTCCCATTATAAACCGCTGGATGAGGAACATGCCGTGCGGGGAACCGTTGGTATTCCCCGGGTTCTGAACCTATATGAAAATTATCCATTCTGGTTTACCTTCTTTACGGATCTGGGATACCGGGTGGTATTATCACCAGAATCCAGCCGTAAGATCTATGAGCTGGGAATTGAATCTATCCCTAGTGAATCAGAATGTTATCCGGCAAAATTGGCCCATGGGCATATCTCCTGGCTGATTCGTCAGGGAATTGACTATATTTTCTATCCTTGCATACCTTACGAACGCTGTGAGGTGGAGGATGCCGGCAACCACTATAACTGCCCGATCGTTACCTCCTATGGGGAAAATATCAAGAATAATGTAGAAGAATTAAGCGGAGGAAACATTATCTATCAGAATCCTTTCCTTTCCTTTGAAAGCGAGGAGATCCTGACGAAACGGCTGTGTGAATATTTCACGGAAGAAAACGGTATCTCTAAGGCAGAGATCCGTCACGCTGCCGCTGCCGGCTGGAAGGAGATGCAGGCTGTCCGGGATGAAATGAGCGAAAAAGGACGGGAAGTCCTGCAATATATGGAGGAGAACCACTGTCATGGTATCGTGTTGGCCGGACGACCTTATCACACCGATCCGGAAATCAACCATGGTATTCCAGAATTGATTACCTCTTATGGTGTGGCAGTTCTGACCGAAGACAGCATATCCGAACTGGGGAATTTAGACCGGCCTACCATCGTAATGGATCAATGGATGTACCACTCCCGTCTGTATAAAGCAGCTTCTTTTACCGCCACCAGAAAGGATTTGGATTTGATTCAGCTCAACTCCTTTGGCTGTGGTCTGGATGCTGTAACCACAGACCAGGTCAGCGATATTTTGACGAAGCAGAACAAGATTTATACCGTCTTGAAAATTGACGAGGTTAATAATCTGGGGGCGGCACGTATCCGTATCCGCTCTCTGCTGGCAGCCGTACGGGAACGGGAACGGAAGAATATCTGTCCGGTTTCTCAGGATACCGCACATCACCGCAAAATTTTTACTGAGGAAATGCGCAAAAAGTATACCATTCTGGTACCTCAGATGTCTCCGATCCACTTTGATATCCTGGAGCCAGCACTGGCTTCCTGCGGTTATCATATTGAAGTATTGCCGAGTACACCGGAATGTGTAGACTATGGATTGAAATATGTCAATAACGATGCCTGTTATCCATCTCTGTTAGTAGTGGGACAGTTCATGCAGGCACTGTTATCCGGTAAATATGATTTGAATAAAGTAGCCCTCATTATTACCCAAACCGGAGGGGGCTGCCGTGCCACCAATTATATCGGTTTCATCCGACGTGCTTTGGAAAAGGCAGGTATGGAACAGATTCCGGTAATCTCCATGAGCGCCGGCATTGAAAAGAATCCAGGACTGAAAATCAATCTGGGAATGCTGAACCGTGCTATGCAGGCACTGATTTACGGAGATGTCTTTATGCGTGTTCTGTACCGGACACGTCCATACGAAGAAGTACCGGGATCTGCCAATGCCCTGCACGAAAAATGGTTAAAAATTGTACAGAAATCCGTACAAAAGGCAAACATGCGGGAATTTAAGAAAAATATACGCGCCATTGTGGAAGAGTTTGACAATCTGCCATTACGGGATATCCAGAAGCCTCGTGTGGGAATTGTGGGCGAGATTCTGGTTAAATTCCTGCCACTTGCCAATAATTATCTGGTAGAACTGCTGGAAGCAGAGGGAGCAGAAGCCGTTTGCCCGGATCTGATCGACTTCTTTATGTACAGTTTATATAACGCCAACTTCAAAGCCGATTATCTTGGAAAAAAGAAATCCGGTGCACGGATCAATAACACCCTGATCCAGCTCATTGACTGGTACCGAAAACCAGCACGAGATGCATTGATTGCCAGCAAGCGTTTTGAACCAATGGTACCGATTGCTACACTGGCAGAATACGCCTCTCCTATCGTTTCCTGCGGTAACCAGACCGGCGAGGGCTGGTTCCTGACTGGCGAAATGATTGAGCTGATCCACTCTGGGGTGCCAAACATTGTCTGCGCCCAGCCATTTGGCTGTCTGCCAAATCATGTGGTGGGAAAAGGCGTTATCAAGGAATTACGCCATCAGTTCCCAGAATCCAACATTGTGGCGGTAGACTACGATCCGGGTGCCAGCGAAGTAAACCAGTTAAACCGTATTAAATTAATGCTGTCTACCGCTTCCAAAAATTTGCATTCCGTTTCTGTCTAAAAAGAAGCCCTAACAGATGCTACAGATTGCGGGAGTTGCTATGCAACTCCCGCAATCTTACATCATATTCAAAAGGAGGAATCCGCTATGATTTCAACCAAAGGCAGATATGCCCTGCGAGTTATGCTAGACCTGGCTGAACAGCCGGAAAACGTCTATATTCCGCTAAAAGAAATCGCCGCCCGCCAGGAAATATCCGAAAAATATTTAGAGATTGTACTAAAAAACCTGGTCAAAGCCAAATTATTACAAGGTCTGCGTGGAAAAGGCGGTGGATATCAGCTGACCAGATCTCCAGAGGAATATCCAGTGGGAGAAATCCTGGAAATCGCAGAAGGACCACTATCCTCCGTCAGCTGCCTTTTGCCAGATTCAAAATCCTGTCCACGGAAAGAATTCTGCCAAACCTTTCCTATGTGGGAAAAATTTGACCAGATGGTGCATGATTTTTTCTATGGGATTTCTTTGGCTGATTTGTTGCGTAAAGAGGAAACTTCTATCCTTCCATAAAAATAATGCAATGGCGTCAATTTGAAATTAGCTTTCAGATTGACGCCACTTTGCTGTTATTATATTCGCAAAAGTGTACAAAACGCACTTTACTCTCTAAAGTGACTAACTATCACTCAATATTCCTCTTCTTCCACAATTTCTGCAATATCATCCACCGGTTTTTCCAAACCCTCGATAACGATATTGTTTTTCTGGGCATAATCCCATAATGCCGCATGAATGGCTTCCTCCGCCAACAGGGAACAATGCACCTTCACTGGCGGGAGACCGTCCAAGGCTTCCATCACTGCCTGATTGGTCACTTTCAAAGCCTCCTGAACAGTTTTGCCTTTGACCAGTTCTGTTGCCATACTGCTGGTAGCCACTGCAGCTCCACAGCCAAAGGTTTTGAATTTGACCTCCTGAATCACACCCTGCTCATCAATGGAGAAATACATGCGCATAATATCGCCACATTTAGCATTTCCCACTGTTCCAACACCACTGGCATCTTCGATTTCCCCTACATTTCTGGGATTATTAAAATGATCCATTACTTTTTCGCTATACATGATATTACCTCTTTTCCATTCTATTGTTGATCTGAGATACCGTCTTATGTAGCCCGCAGACAGTTAAGACAATATGATCTGGGCTAGTTCTCCTGTTTCAGAAAGTCTTCATATAAGGGCGACATATGTCTGAGCCTTTCTACGATCTTTTTTAACTCATCCACTACAAAATCCACATCTTCCACCGTATTCTCCACCGACAAAGTCAGACGCAGAGATCCATGTGCAATCTCATGGGGCAGACCAATTGCTAATAATACATGAGAGGGATCCAGTGCTCCGGAAGTGCAGGCAGAACCACTGGAAGCACAAATGCCCAACTGATCCAGTAATATTAACAGGGATTCTCCCTCAATAAATCGAAAACAGAAGTTTACGTTGTTTGGTAGACGCTCCGTTCGATGACCATTTAATCTCGTATGCGGAATTTCTGATAACACCCGGTCTATCAAATGTTCTCTGAGCTGTACGACCTGCTTCTGGCGTTCCTGCATAGTGTTCTGCGCAATCTCCGCCGCCTTGCCAAAACCCACAATCCCCGGAACATTTAATGTTCCAGCCCTGCGGTTTCTTTCCTGGGCGCCTCCATGGATAAAAGAACGGATTTTAACTCCTTTCCGAATATATAGAATACCTACCCCTTTCGGTCCATTTAGTTTATGTCCGCTGGCAGACAGCATATCAATATTCATTTCATCCACCTGGATCGGGATATGACCATAAGCCTGTACCGCATCTGTATGAAATAAAATGCCATGTTCCTTGGCAATTTTTCCAATTTCGGCAAGAGGTTCTATGGTACCAATCTCATTATTTGCCGCCATAATGGAAATCAGAATCGTATCCGGCCGGATCGCCGACTGCAAATCACGGGTGGAAACCATGCCATTCTCATCCACATTCAAATAAGTTATCTCATATCCCTGTTTCTCTAAATGCTGGCAAGTATGTAACACCGCATGGTGCTCAACTTTACTGGTAATAATATGCTTGCCCTTGGAAGCATACGCCTCCGCGGCTGTCTTTAATGCCCAATTATCTGACTCACTTCCCCCGGCGGTAAAATAGATTTCCTCCGTCTTAGCCCCAATCACATTCGCTGCCTGTGTTCTTGCCTGATCCACTGCTTTTTTGGACTGATCGGCAAAGGAATACACTGCGGAAGGATTTCCGTAGTTTTCCTGAAAATATGGCAGCATGGCATCCAATACATCTTTGCTAACCCGAGTGGTTGCCGCATTGTCCATGTATATTATATGATCCATAGTAAAACCTCCTTCTATAAACCTATCATTTCAATAGGTTTATAGAGTATATAATATCACATGCCCTATTTCCTGTCAATTCCATTCCCTACAAATACTTCCACTATTACCATCCAATATGTTGTTTATGATCATACCCCTGTAATTCCACCTTTTTCTCGTCTAACTGCTGAATACGTTTCGAATACTGCTGCGGGGTAATCAAACCCTCTTGCTGATATTTTTCCAGGCACTCTTCATATTCCCGCAAACCATCCTGTGCCATATCTTTGTAATTATTTTCACAGCTCATTTCCATGGTACGCCACAATTCATCCAAATTCTGCACTGCTTTTTTCCGCTTTCCAAACAACATCGTATTCTACGCTCCTAATATTTTTAATCCAAATTGATGCTACGTTGCTTCGCAATTTTAGCTTCATATTAAATAACTAGTATAACAAACCTTAAATTCTTTTACCAGAGTAAAGAATAATAATTTGCCATACTAGTTATATATTTGTCACTATTTACAACTGATTATATCTTGAATCATTTTCTGTGATCTGTCATTCATAGCATCCATCAATTAGAACCGCTTAATCTTCTTGGCTGTAGTCTTATCAAACTCGGTCTCCCGGACAATCAGATTGTGAATCCCTTTATACGGTGGCTGCTGTTTATTATATTCATCAATAATCTCCTGCAGCTTCCCTTGAATATCTTTGATCCGTTTTTTCTTGGCATATTCATAATCTGGGAAGATCTCTGCCTCAATCACCTGGTTCTTATCTCGTACCAGAATTTCCTTGATCAACTCTTCCTTGGCAAGCTGATTTTCTATCTCCTCCGGAGACACATTTTCTCCGTTGGCAAGAATAATCAGATTCTTTTTTCGTCCCGTAATATAAACATAACCATCTTCCACATAGCCCAGATCTCCGGTTTTGAGCCAGCCATCTTCCAATGTCTCCGCTGTCTCCTCCGGCATCTTGTAGTATCCCATCATAACACTGGATCCACGAATCCAGATCTCCTCATCCACTACCTTTGCCTCTGCATTTGGCATCAATTTTCCAACAGATCCCTTACGGTTATCCCATGGCAGATTGGTACTGATTACCGGAGAACATTCCGTCATACCATACCCCTGTAGTATGGTAATTCCATACTCAGCAAATCGGTCTACATATTCCGGATCCAGATAAGCACCACCACTGCAGATCGTATGTAAATTACCGCCAAAGGCTGCCTTTGCCACCATCTTTTTCGGTATCATACCACCTGCTGCTTTCAGTTTTGCATAGATAGATTCAATAACCAATGGTACTAACAAAACCATATCCGGCTTGAATAATTTCAGATTCTTCTGTACATGCATAATGGAATCATTGATACAGGACGTAACACCGATATACAAACCTTTGATGATATCCATAGTCAGACAGTACACATGATTGATAGGAAGCAATGTCATGGTTACTGTTCCTGCAGGAATCTTCATATCCAGACACACTGCATTGTCCGTCAGATTCCGGTGGGACAACATAACTCCCTTGCTCTTTCCGGTGGTTCCAGAAGTAAAGAGAATCGTACAGAGCTGATCCGGATCAATGTCAGCCTGGAACTCTCCTAGATTATCGGCACGCAGCTTCTCCCAGGACAAAATCTCCCCCTGTTTTTCTGCTGCTTGGAAAGAGACGATGTGCTTCAGTCCAGGACACTCCTTTGGCACCATAGCTGCCACATCCGCACGCAGCTCATCATAAAACAACATTTCCACATCGGCACGATTTAACAATTCACAAATCGCCTCTGCCGAAAGCTGAGCATCAATGGGAACCGCCACACTTCCACTGTTGGTTATCCCAAAGAAACTTACAATCCACTCATAGGTAGTAGATCCCAGAACCGCAATGTGTTTTCCAATCAATCCAAAACTGTCAATCACACGGCTGATTGCCATGGAATCCCGTTTCAGTTCTTCATAGGATTTATCAATAATCTCTTTCTTAACCTTGTACCGATATGCCGCCTGTTTTCCGTAGGTATCAGCACCATACGCAATTACATCTTGTAATGTTTGAACACCCATGATATCCTCCTTTTTATTGGAGAGACTTAATATACTCTATCGCATCCCCAACTGTCTTGACATTAACTACTTCTCGTTCCTCTACTTCAACATCAAAGGCTTCCTCAATCTCGCCTACCATACTCATAAAGTCATAAGAATTAAATCCCAGATCTTCAATAAATCTAGCATCTTCTGTTACTTTCTCTGGCTTCACATCCACATACTGACATATAATCTCTTTTAATTCATCTAACATAGTTTACCTCCATTATGACCAATCAATGATTTCTCCCACAGTCCGGCTGCTATCTTCAACGCCCCGGAATATAATGCGGCAGAGATAATAATAAATATCTTCTAACTTTTCTGGTGTCACAACTCCTGTCTGGTGTTCAAAACAAAAATCCATTCTGCCATCCGGTACATGGCTGACAGTCAGATACAATGTATGGGCGCATGCTCCATTGGAATACCGCTTTACATGATACTGAATATCGCCCAACTTGTCCAGTCCCGGACCATCATACTTCATAGTAAGTGGCTGATAGGTCAGCGAAATTGGTTCATAGGTTTGTCCATCTTTCAAATTGTAATATTCCTTGCGGAACGCATAGTATTCGGATGGACTGTAGTTAGCATGTCGGAAATACTGGTTCTGCATATCCCGGATCTTGTAAATTCCCTCCAAGAAGGTATCGTCCCTGGAAACAATGGTGCGGAATGGGAAGCAGTGAATACGGGAACCTCCACAGCGCTTCTCCAACAAAGTAGCTCTTCTGGCAATAGTGGTGGTAACGGATACATCTTCCTGATCGTTTTCCTTTTGCAGATAAGTCCGAAGTCCCATCAACAACAGACAGGTCATAGATACTTGATTTTCCTCGCAGAAT
This sequence comes from uncultured Jutongia sp., assembly GCA_964409845.1. Taxonomy (GTDB): domain Bacteria; phylum Bacillota; class Clostridia; order Lachnospirales; family Lachnospiraceae; genus Butyribacter. The sequence goes on along the minus strand of CAYPEW010000008.1, from coordinate 35,629 downwards.
TCTGCCAGTTTTTTCGACGGTTCCTCTTCCAGATAGAAATTTTTGATATTGGCATCCACATTATCCGACACATTAGTTGCTGCCCGCAATTTTGGATTTTTGAGCTTTTTACGCTCTTTTTCCAACTTTTCCGGTCCATAAATATCGGTAAAAATCGGCTCCGATGATGAAATCAGATCTTCAAAGAATTTCCTGTCTCTCTCAGCAGCCTTACTGCCTGTCTCATAGGCAAGGTCTTTTTCTAACTGTTTGATATAGGATGCCATTTCCTTTGGATATTCAATTTCCTCATAAACTTTGCTACAGTACAGTTCGATAATATCCTTAAAAAAGGCAATCAGGGACTGGGCATCCATAATCAGATGATTGACCTTGATATAAATTCCCTGAAATCCATCTGGCATCTTAATCATCACAATCTCATGCATTGGGGTATCATATGGTTCAAATGGAATGTTAGTCCACTCTGTCAGCTTGTCATCTGCATGTTCCGGTTTCCATCCAGTAAAATCAAAATGCCGGATCTCTGCTGTCTCCTCTTTGACCATGTACTGATACACATTTCCCTCTTTGTCCTCTGCAAAGCGGACACGCATTGCCTCGCAACGGGCAATCGCTTCCTCAATCGACTGTTTCAGCTTATCCCACTCCAGATCCACCTGTATCGTCAAAGCAGAGCCGATATTCAGCACCTGTTTCTTGGGACAATACTTCATACAATAATAATGCAGTTTCTGTGCCGCTGTCAGCGGATATACCTTACATCCTTTTCTAGTTTTCATAAGCCGCCTCTCTTTCTATAATAGGAAATATGAAGGAACGAATTGCTTCCTGATATTTCTCCGGGTTTTTATAGCAGGACTCCACATGGCCAGCCCCCTCTACCACAATCAGTTTCTTTTCTGTCGGGCAGGCATCATACAATTCATACACCATAGAACAAGGTACAAAAGTATCACTCTTACCATGAATGAACAGAATTGGGATCTGCGCTTTTTTCACCTCCCGCCTAGCATTACATTCATCTAATTCATAACCGGCATTTTTCTTGACCATTTGATTAGCAATCTGCATAATCGGGAACGGTGGCAGATGATACATGTTTTTCAGCACGGCACAAAAAACATCCCATGCAGAGGTAAAAGCACAGTCGGAAACAGCCGCTTTGACCTGCTTCGGCAAATCCAGCCCCGTAGTCATTAGAACGGTAGCCGCTCCCATGGAATCTCCATGCAACAGAATGCTACAATCTTCTCCCATACGATCCACGAGATAATCAATCCAAACCTTGGCATCGTGCCTGTCCAAACATCCAAAACCAATGTATGTTCCCTCGCTTTTTCCGTGAGATCGCTCATCCACAATCATCAAATTATAACCTTCATCCAAATAAAATCTGGCAAGGGTGGAATAATCATTGAGACCTTCGCTGGTATAACCGTGAAAACAAAGTACGATTTTCTTAGAGTCACCACAAGGGAAAAATCTTCCAAATAATTTCAGTCCATCGTCAGAAGTAACCCAGACTTCTTCCTGCGGCTGCTCTGCCAGCCATTCCTTGGCGGCACGAATCGTGGGAATATATCGATCCCAGTCTGTTCCTGCCATTTTTTGCGTGCGATCCCGCTTTGCATTACCACGAAGCATCGTTCGACGGTAAAAATAAGTCGCAATCGCATATTCACTGGCGGCGCCTAGCGCAGCAGCGCCTAACAGCATCTTTCCTTTCTTCATGCTACTCTCCATTCTGCCGCTTTGTCAGACGGCTTTTGTGTTCCGGTGCCCTTTACCAATCCGCTGGTTCGTGCAATCCTCTTCCCGGACGATAAATGCATACCTACTGTTTCTTTACAAAGTCCTTTAATAATAATGCCTTATCTATGCTGCCCTCTACCTTTAATCTGCCCAGAGTGAATGCTTTGATCGGATCCGTTTCTCCAGAAATAATTTTAAATAACACATCTGCCTTGCAGATAAAAATAGCATCTCTGTCATAATACTCGTACGGCTGGATATCCAGTTTACCATCACTGATTTCTGCATAAAAGGCTCCCTCACCCTCACCTACAATATTAAACTGATAGGCCAGGTGTTCCTTTACCCCGCTGACATCTGCATGTTGAAATAATTCCTTTACTTTTTCAAAAATCTCCTCGTACGTCATTTGTTTGTTTTCCTCCCTTTTTTTACATATTTGTCAAATGCTAATTCTTAGATATGCTGATTGGTGTAGATCTAACTCCATGATATAGAGATAAACCTGCTATGGAATTAATATTCCCTACACTGAGATATTATATATCTTCTGGCATAACGGAACTGCGAAAACTTCCATCCGGACATATTGCTTTGAATCATAGCTGGATCACCCCCGCCTATAATAAAAGAGACTTCTTTCATTGGCACGGCAAGCCCCTGTCCGGTGGCTTTGAGATAACTCTCTTTAAGAGTCCAGATCCGAAAGAATCTCTCGTTTTGCGCCTGCTCCTCTTCCCTGTTGCCACCACATATATAAGCGATTTCCTCTTCCGTACAGATCCTCTGCATCAATCGCCTGTCATAAGGACGAAGCTGCTCTACATCAATCCCAATCTCTCGCTCATCAATGCCACATACCACCAAGCCACTGGTATGGCTGATATTAAAATAAACACCCGGAATATTCTCCAGATATGGTTTTCCCCCGGGTTCCTGCCGAACCACAGCTTGTAAGCCATACCGCTTCTCCAAGCCAAAGCGGAGAAGCTCCCTGCCTCGCTCATGTTCCGTTTTCCGATCCTGCGCTGCTCCGGCAGAGTCATATTCCAACAGATAAATCATACGGTACTCCTGTCTTGATTCGGGTGCCAAAAATCCTCTTTTGACATGCTAATTATAATATGATGTTGGGGTCAAAAGGTATTTTGACCCTAGTATCATAATATCCTGTGAAAAAGATCAATGGGATATCCTGCGGAAAAGCAAATGACAAATGTTTCCATAAATATTGTATCAGACATCAGATTATTTCGCAATACGAAATTATTTGCTAAAGTTTTTCAGAATTCTACATAAATGGCAGATTTTCATTCCGATAAATACTGATACATTTTTGTAACATGAATGGAATGATAATACACAAAATATTGAAGCAGTAAACATTCTGTTTTCTGCTTTAAAATGCCGTTTTCTGCAAGGGAGTTGAGACCAAAATAATTTTTCTATGATATTTTACGATATACAATATACCAGAATATCAGAATATCAGACTATTAAAACGGGAAAGGAGGACAACTATTCTGTGTTCAAAATAGCAATCTGTGATGATGAAGATTTTTTCAGAAAATGGATAAAAGAAATGCTACAGAAGTATATGAGGGAAAATGGATGGACTGGTAACCGCACAAAAAATTCGGGAACAGAATACGAAAATCTTTATTGTTTTTGTTAGCGCTTTCGTTAATTATAGTATGGAGGGATATAAAGTAGATGCCTTTCGATTCTTACTTAAGAGTAACAGTAATATGCAGAGGCACATTACAGAGTGTATGGATGCTATCCGCAAAAAAATGGAATATGACGTGATATGGAAAGATTTTGAATTTCACGAGGGAAAGAAAAAGCTATCCATGGATTGTCTTTTGTATATTGAAAGCAATTTACATAAACTGCTCTTTTATGTCATGGAAGATGAAATTCTTACTTATACACTGAATGATACCTTAAATCATGTAGAGAGATCTATAGACAGTAAACATTTTTTGAGATGTCATCAAAGTTTTTTGGTAAATATGAAGTATATAAAGAAAATTAATCGTTATGAAGTTATTTTATATAATAACAAAAGTTTACCCATACCGAAAGCAAGATATCGGGAGGTTTATGATACTTATGTGGCGTATAAAAGAGAATTGTAATGCTTGAGTATGTAGAAAGCTTTTGTTAAGGATGCAATCAATTCTTTTTTCTGCTTATAAATTCTGATATTCTATGAACCATATTCAAGAAAGGAGGTTGCATGATGATAAGTCCTATGATAACAGCAGTTATCTGATGTGCCATAAATTTATATGGCAAAATTCCATTTGGACCTTCGGGAAAATGGAGCGATTCTGAATGACAGATGAATCGCAGATAAATATGTGTATCATAAGAAAATTGAAAAATATTCTTGCTATAAGAACTCAATCCCATTAAATTGTTGGATTTTGAGATCAGAAGAAACACATTTTGTAGACATAAATCAGATAGATGCACGAAACGCAACTGAAATTAAAATGTTTGCATTATGCTGTTATGCAGATGATACTGGCAAAGGAACAGGTGGGAAATTTGGGACATGGCAAACACTGAATTATTATCGCACAAACGCAGCGGATAATGGTTCTTTCCAGCTTACTAATATGGTGAACTCCTGCTTATCCTTGCGACAAAACTGGTTGTCAATGATTGAACAAATGAGACAGATCTATATAAAAGCTGGTTTATATAAGCAATCCATGGACGGAAATTCGCTTTTGAAATGTCTGTCATCACAAAATATAGATTACATAAGCAAATCCCAATTACAGAAACATAGTGAAAAAAAAGGGAAATATGAATTATGACACTACCTTGTTTATTTCGGATGATGGCACCCTAACTTGTATTGATCAGGAAAGGGGATACCATGTATTGTGGGAAATTCCTTTGACAAAAAGTGCTGAAGCTAAAATGGATGAATTAATAAAGAAGAAAATGGATTTCATCCTAAGGGACATAGGAATTGTTGAAGAATATCTGAAAGGAAATATAACTATTGAAGATATCGAAAAATGGCAGGCTTCAAAAAAAGGCCATGGATTACAGGACAGTCTTTTCAGCGGTTGTTCCGATGATATCAAAAAGGCTTGGGAGAAAGCGCAGGAAACGAATGTTTTTTCAAAAAATTCGATTAAAAAAACTATCTTCTGACTGAAATGGACAAGTACATGTTAATGAATCTATCTGGTAATGAAAAAATCAAAGACGCTTCTTTGGAAGATATTATGGATTTGATTCAAAATATGATTGCTTCACTGAAAGATTCTTTAGAACTATATAGTGTTTCGATACAAACGATGAAGTTAAAAGAACTGAACACTTTAGAAAAGTTTAGTGAAGAATTAGAAAAACTAAAATCATAGAAACTGTTATTTAATGCCATCACAATTGTTCCTCAACTTGGGGAACAGTTGTGATGGCTACAAAAATTTCCTAAATTTATTTACCATCATTATCATTAAGCATTTTTACAATACGGTCAAAATCACTCTCCAACTGACGCATTTCTCTTTCTCGATAAATTTCAAATTCCTTTTCAGCCTTCTCAATCGCTTGCTTATGAGAAATATTTCCTTTTCCCTCCAACAGCTTCCTTTTATTTGCAATAATTTGATTATCCAATGCCTCTATCCACTCTTTCATCGTCATAGGTACTTGCTCTAATGCTTGAAACTCTGCATAATCAAGAAATTGCGATACAAGCAAATTTAATCTCTGCAGTTCAATTTCAGATAAATAATTCTTAGCTATTTTTACATCATCTTTCGTAACATAATCACCCTTGAAGTTTGTCATGCCAACCAATGGTTTTTGGTTATCCACACGTTCATAAATCACCTCCGCTGCTGTATGTTCATGAACAGCATAATGAAGTTTATTTTGAACTGTAGCAAAAAATACCTTTGTCATATCAGACCGCGGGTCATAATCCACTGCCGTCGCATAGATATCTGTTACCTGCTGATAGAAATTTCTCTCTGATGAACGAATATCACGTATACGTTGTAAAAGTTCTCGGAAGTATCTCGAACCACCTTGCTTTAAACGTTCATCATCCATAGCAAATCCCCTTTGAATATACTCATGCAGGCGTTCTGTTGCCCAACGGCGAAATCGAGTTGCTATTTGTGATTGTACACGATATCCAAGTGCAATAATCATATCAAGGTTATAATGATCAATATTCCTTTTTACCTGTCTCGTTCCCTCTTTCCGAACTAACAAGAATTTCTTGTTAGTTGGATTTCTCTCCAATTCTCCATCTTTATAAATACTTTCAATATGCTGACTTATATTCTGCTGAGTTGTATCGTATAATTCTGCAATTTGTCCTTGTGTAAGCCATATATCCTCATCAGAAAACCGTACAGACACTCTTGTTATGTTATTTTCATCCTGATAAATAATAATATTATTTTCACTCATTACAACACCTTCCAGTACTACATCACAAAAACTATTGTTATATTTTTTGTATCATACAGCTAAACCAGAAAAATATCAACGAAATATTTGGTATCTCAAACTAAATACCACCAGCTTAGTTGCTAATCTGTTCCTGCGCCCATATCGTGGGAATACAAATAGCTAACATAAGATCATTACTTTGACACTCTACCCAGATACAACGACCTTGGAAACAGGGACAACATTGGCAGATCCTCTTCCTCATTTCCAATTGCCATGCCATCTTCCAGAGCAATTCCCTCTTTAAGACAAATTTTCACCACCCCTGTTCTCTTATCTGCCTTCGCACTGGTAATACCAATATGTTTTTTCTCTCTATGAAATCTGAACTGTTTTTCCCACTCTCTATTCTGTCCCATTTTCCGGACTAAAGTCTCCGCTTCTCCCGGCAGCCAGCCCTGCTTTCTTTTAGAAAATAAAGTCTGTTTGTACACAACACCCTTGATCTGGTAGCAACGACATCCTACACTTGTGGTTATTCTATGTCCACAAGGATCATCTAATCTAAATAGCTCGTCGAAGACATGGGATATCCTTTCTGGAAGCGGTACCACTTCCTCCCATTTTATCCGTCTCTCTCCCTCTGCATTTTCCCAGACCAAAATATGGCCACCGTCCGCAAACACACCACCAAAAAGGCAATCTGCGATTTTTCTGCACTTTCCCATAGCCTCCGGGTAAGGAAGCGCCGTTGCCAGATATAGCTTACTTTTCTGTGCCAGCCACCGGATCTTCTCTGCCACGGCATCTGACAATGCCCGTTTCCCCTCTTCCACCAGAGTGCCGTCAATATCCAAAAAAATCCCCTGAGGATAAGTAGGTATCCGAAAAGCAGGATAGGGCTCAAAGAAGAATAATTCCTCCACATCCGTCCGGTTACAGTAAGCCAGATAACAACTGCATTCCCGTCGCCTACAATTAAGGTCTGTATATCCCCTCTCTACTTGAGAAGATGAAAGATTATGACATTTCTCGCCTTTCTGGACAATATATAAATTACATTGTGTATCTTCTGCTTGGGCAACATGAGTATCTCGGCTACTCTCTCCTGTCTGAACAACATGGATATCACTGTTACTCTTCCCTGCCTGAGCGGCATGAAGATTACGGTTGTTTCCTCCTGCCTGGGCAGCATGAAGATTACAATAATATCGACTTCCATCCGCTTCCTGAAAAACCGATTTCCTGCATTTACTGCTATCTGCCGGATAATGCTTTAATTCTAGTTTAAAATATGGATCTATCTCCTGGAATTTCCGGATATCTTCCTCCGTATATTTCCTCTTTCTTCCATCCATCTGATTAATCCAGACATAAACATGTTCTGGTAATTGTTCCCGAAGTTTTTGTATCTGGAAAATTTCATCCGTATCACCTACGGCTCCCACACAAAAGACAACGTTATTCTGCTCTAATTGTTTGCATTGCATGACAAAAGTTTCTACCGTAGTCATAGATGGATGAAAGGTACACCAGAGACGCAGCTTTTGTTTTTCTCCTCCAGATGCCTCATAAACGGAAAGCATTTTTTCCACCGGAAAACTCAAGTTCGTCTGACAACCGATGTATTCTTCAGAGGGAATCTGACTAAACCTAGCCATTGCTACCCAATAATATTCATGGATTAAGGCTTCCCCATAAGGCACAATCTGTAAGGCATGTTTCCTCGTCTCTGCCTCCATCTGGCAAACAAACTGCTCTAAGGCTTCCTGATCTTTTCGTCTCTGCTCCTCTGTCATCTTCCGTTTAGAAAACGGACAATACCCACAGGAATAATTACAGGAAGTCAAATAGCCCCGGTAGAAAAACTGTTTTCCCATTCTTGCATCAATCCTCTCACATTTTCTGAAATCAACTGGGGACCTAAAGCATCAGAACACGCCATTCCCTCCTCTGTCAGACGATAGATCCCATTTCTCTCATCCACATACCCTTCCTCTTTCCATAATTGCAAAAGCGGAAAATCCTGCTCCAAATTCCCCGAAAACTCCTGTCCGTATTTCCGGACATCCAATCCGCTGGTAAAGAGAATATTTTTAATGACATAACGTCTTTTTTCTTCCTCCAAATCCAGAAGAAATCCATGTGTAATTTTAGTATAACCTCTGGTCTCTAGATAAGAATCCAGCTGCTTTTTACAAGCAGCCTGGCGGACATAATAAGGAGTACAAAAATGCAAATTGCCCAGATAACTTCTTCCACCGCACCCCAAAGAAAGGGTATTTCCAAAACCACAGCTTTCTGCCGGAACCGTAACGGCATAATCCTTCCGCACAAAACGTCTCATAGAATATTGTACATAGCCATGAGTCAATAAATACTCCCGTACCAGCTCATAATAAAGCCGAATGTTTTCCGAAGGTTTTTCTCCTTTGTCGGCAAGTACTGTTCCTGGTTTAATATACAAAGGATATATAAACAATTCCTCCGGCTGATAGGAAAGAGCTTCCCGCAGGCTCTCCCCTAAAGAATCTCTGGTCTGTCCGGGAATGCCATAGATCAGATCCAGATTCATACAGTCAAATTCCTGTTTCCGGATGATATCCACAGCCCTTCTTGCCTGATCCGCCGTGTGGATACGGCACAGACGTTTTAATTCTTCTGGCTGAAAACTCTGTATCCCGATGCTGATTCTCTGAGTGTGATTGACTTTAGCAATCTCCAGTTTTTCCTCCGTTGTCTGATTTGGGGAAGTTTCCATAATGACTGGATATTCCTTAACAACTCCCATTCCTCTACCCACAATAGCAAACAATCTTTCTAACTGATCTGCCTCCAGATACAAAGGCGTCCCGCCCCCGATGGTCACATCACGAAAAACAGCATCACCCAACTGATACTGCCCAAGCTGCTCCTCCATGGCATCCAGATAACGCTCTGTATATGCCCGCTTCTGCCCAGCTACCGAAAAAAGATTGCAGTAGCCACATTTTGCCTCACAGAAGGGAATATGAAAATATAAGCTGTTTTCTGCTCCGATCAGCCTGGGAAGATAGTCCCTGATGTCCAAATCTGGCAAAGTACGGTATGCCGTCTTATGGGGATAGCTGTACATATATTGCTGATAAATAGAGTCTTCCTCCCTGCTTTTTCTACTCATACTGTGGATCTCCTTTCCCTATTCCAAAAATGAACCTTCCTATCATTTCCCATTACCAGAGCTGTAAAATATCTATATTTAGCCATCTTAGTATTACTTCCATGCCCACTGAAATTCGTCTATATACCGCTCCCCACGATGCAATGCTTCTATTTCTTTCAAACAAACATTGGCAGCCTTACTAATAAACAAGTCCGCCATTTCTTCCGTGAAAAAGAAAATATCGCCTGTTACCTCTTTCGCAAAATCAGCATTTAACTCCTCTAATAAGTGATAAATTCCAAAGGGATATAAGTTAAAAATAGATTCCTTTTCCATATCATCCGGCATAACAATATCATTTTGCAAGCGATATTGTTTGATGACATAGGTGTTAATAATCCTATAATCATTATGTAGTCTTTCTACATTTCCCGGAATCATAGGGTTCCAATGATGTTCATGATACACAAAATCACGATATACCATATCTTGAATCAGGTGCAAATAATATCCCAAATACAAATCATCAGCCTGCATTTTATCACGAAATAATGCAAGGTATTTCGTAAGATCATATGTTATTTTTCCAACATCGGACAATGCTATTTTCAAGTGACTATCATGGGTTGTTCTATTTTCTGCATAAGCATCCGGCATAATTGATCCAAGCTTTAAACGATTGATATCTTTCACTTTTATCTTTTCCGCAAGCTGATGAGTAATTGCTAAATGAATGATTCTTGATGCCATTTTCTTCCCCTTCTGTATTTCCCGCCTATATCACAACTCTATTTTTCAAAACGACAAAGAGTCTCTCTATCCAGCCATCAACATAGCACAATGCTGTCTCCTGGTCTTCTCTCACGTCTTTTCTTTGTAGATATCACATTGACAATCAACTTTTGTCTTTGCTATTATGTTACAGGAATTTTCCTGTATTTACAAGTTCTAACCAGGAAACAAACAGAGATATTGAGGTGATTCAAATGCTAAGATTAGTGATGCTGGGCACAGGACACGCAATGGTAACAAAATGCTATAATACATGTTTTGTTTTAGAGACCGATAATGGCTCCATTATGGTAGATGCCGGAGGGGGAAATGGCATTCTAACACAGATGGAAAAAGCAAACTTAGATTGGGCAGGCATCAAGGCACTGTTCCTGACACATGCACATACCGACCATATTCTGGGAGTAATCTGGGTTATCCGACAAATCAATTCCCTAATCCAACATCAGAAATATCATGGTATATTTAAGCTATACGGACATTCTAAAAATTTAGACTATATTAAATACAGTTGTAATTTTTTATTAAATGGTACATTGAGTGATGCCATTCAGTTTATTTCCATATGTGATGGAACCCAAATAACAGAATGTGGGATAGATTTTGAAGTAATAGATATCCATTCGACCAAGAAAGAACAGTTAGGATTTCGGGCTGTTATCAGAAACGATAACCAGGAATGTGTTATGGTTTGTCTAGGCGATGAACCATGTTGTGCAGCAAATGAAAAATATGTAAAAAATGCAGATTGGCTATTGTCGGAAGCTTTTTGCCTAAAAAGTGAAGAACATATCTTTCATCCGTATACAAAACATCATAGTACCGCCTATGATGCAGGACAGATCGCCGAACGATTAGGCGTGGGTAATTTAGTTATGTATCATACTGAAGATTCTGATTTGCAAAACCGTGCCAAAAAATATACGGAAGAAGCCAGGCAAAGTTTTCAAGGAAATATATTTGTACCTAATGATTTAGAAGTAATTAGAATCTTATGATAGGATGCCAGATGCAAAAGTAGAGAACAATCCTTGGCATCATAGAAAAAAATGCTGATAAGGAATGGTATTCACCATGGGATGATTGATTCCGTGGGAGTAACAACCATCTTCCCCATAGCAGGTTCCATGGTCAGAACAGCAGATCACAAAAGTTTTTCCTCTCTCTTTCAAAACGGCAAAAAGTCTCTCTAACTGGCTGTCTACATAGCGAAGTGCCGCTGCATGGCTCTCTTTTGTATCTCTCCCATAAGCAGGCACTGGCAGCCTGCCGTCATTCTGTTCCAGATAAAAATAATTGGGATAATGAATGGCAGAAATATTCATATAGAGAAATATTTTGGAATGATCCGGTTGTTCTAACAGCCAACGAACTGCAAAATCCATCTGATTTTCGGTACTCTCCGGAACCACTGGGGCAAAAGCAGGATTCCAAAAACTCTGCTGAAAGTATGCAGGCAATACACTCCCCAATCCCGACCGTTTGTCAAAAAAGGACACACCGCCAATACAGCAGGTGGTATATCCTTCCTCTTCTAGTGCTTTGATAAAATTTTCTTGTCGGAATCCATAGGCGCCCTGTGGCGCCTTTCGTCCCATGCCTACATTTTCTGGAAAAAATAACTGTATCCGCTGCCTATGATTTTTCGCATCACTGACACAAGGGAAAAAACCGGCAAACATTGCCTGATGTGCCGGATAGGTAAAATTACCTACTGCCTGACATTTTATCCAGCTACCATAAGAATGCAGCACCGGAGTTGCTCCCGTTCCCTCTGCTTCCTTTGCCACATCATAACGCAGGGCATCCAGACACAGAAATACAATGTGGTGACTTTCCACCACCTGATTCATATCTACATTCCATTCCATTCTGCGCCTTCCCCCTTTGCCATATGGTGTATCTGTGTAGCATAAATACGGTTTTCCCCATAAATATCTGCATACAGCAGGTCACCCTGCCCATTGATTTCTATGATACGGGGTTTTCCTGTTTTTTTATCCAGCATAATGTCCAGCCCTGCCATAGAAAGTTCAGGAAAACTTTCCATTGCCTGCCTGCAGAGATCCTCTATTTCTACCAAAACCTGTTCCCGCTTCCACGGAAATTCTGATGTAAAAATTTCTTCCAGCATAGCCGCATGATTATTCAAATGCAGATTGGTAATCGGCATAGCAGATTTCCTTGCCACCAGATATTCCAGTTTGCCAAACTGCCACAATACCCGGAAATCAAACATCTCTCCCCCAGACATTGCCTTAGGATGCCATCTCTCCACAATCGTATTCAATTCCAGAATCTTGTATAGGATGCGACTAATCTCCTCTGCATCTGTGATTCTTCGGATTTTTTTCTGCTGTACCAATTCTTCATCTGCTTCACAGGCAGAGGTATATGCCACCATATTTCCACTAGACGGCTGCATGGAAAGTGCCAAAACACCCGCAGCCCCAGAGCCATATACTGGCTTAACAAACACAGACCTTGCCCGGTGTTCTATCATCATCTGCTGTAATTCAGAAAGATCTCTGGGATTTTCTCCCAACATTTCCGTTACTGGTAAGCCTCTGTCCTGCAATACTTTCTTGCTAGCCACTTTATCTAGTGCTTTCAAAATTCCCGCAGGATGATTGAGATATCGAATCTCTTTGTCTTTGGCTGCCACAGCCAGCCGATTCAACTGTTTCTTATACTCATCAATAATTCCCTTTAGTTCCAGAAGATGATACGCATCATAAGAGAGTGGGTCTATTTTTACGATCCCACCCTCTAAATCTTCGATATTCCACTGATCCCAGGAAAAAAAGGAAACTGCCACCTGCAGTTCTTCCGCAGCCCTGCAGAAATACTCTGTTCTTTTACTGTTTTCTTCCCCAATCAGAATCACTTTCATTGCTTTTGTCCTATTCTGTCAGCATTGGATAATAATATATCTCCCCATCCCATTCGTCTGGCTCATTCTGCTCATCCGTATCCACGTCAATGGACAATTTCTCCAATTTTCCCATCATGTCATCGGATAAAAAGTGATAGTGCAGGTCTAGCTCTTTGATATTTGAAAGGTTCGGGATCTGATCTAACAACATCTGTCCACCCTTATCGGTCAGGGAACCCATGGATAATTCTAATCTGCTAATCTGCTTTATATACTTACTTGCCAATACGGCTTCTGTAATATCATCCTGAATTTCACTGTCACAGATCGCCAGGCTCTCCAGTTTTGGAAAATCCGAATTCTCTAACAGATCCTTGATGTCTTCAACAGAACCATCAAAACCGTAATCCTCAATACCAATGTAAAGCTTCAGACTTTTCAGTGCAGGCAGTTTGGCATCCCGTATACTCTGGATGACATCTACTGGCAATCCTCCGCAGATGATCTCCAGGGACTCCAGGTTCTCCATCTCTACTTTTCCCAGTGTCAGATCTGTACTGCCCTTAATCACCAATTTCTCTAACTGCGGCATGGCAGCCAGCAGTTTTTCGTAATCTCCCTGAATAATCCATGACACCTCACACTCCTCAAAATCCATGTCCCCCACAAACAGGCTTTTAATATGAGAAAATTTCTCCTTATTCTCCACCATGGCATCCAGCATATCCTGTGCACTACCCTCCCAGGAGTCTCCCCAGGCACCAATCACAATCTCCTCTAATCCCGGTAGCTCTGGATCTGCCAAAATATCCTCCACCATGGTTTTTGAACACTTGCCCTTTTCATACTCGTCATAGTCATAACTATAGGTTTTACTTTTATACATACACTTCTCCTTTCGTTCCAAATGATCTGTTTGTATTGTAAAATATTTCCCAGGCAAAGACAAGAAGTTTTCTCCTATTGTTTCAATGCCTCACAAATCGCCTGTTCATCATAATTTGGTGCAAAAGATTTCGCCACCTCACAGATCTGATCCACAAGAGTCTGCTCCTCTTCTAACTCTTCTGCAATTACTGTTGCATTTTTTCCTTTTTGTAACTTTCTACATATCTGAGAAACCAGTTTTAACGTTTCTCCCTGTGAAATACCTTCCTCCAAGCTATCTCTCCGAATCAACTTCTCTCTCCGCTCAAATGTAAAATCCAGCGCTACCATATGAGTCACCTCCCTGCGATGTTTCTGGAAAAATTCTGCAAGGATATTCTCTCGGATACACTCCTCCACCGCCCGCTCAACAGCATCATTTAGAACAGTTTCCTCATTTACATAGTTACGGACTTTTTCCACGAAGGCAGTATATCCAGACAGAACCCTGCTATTATTCTGAATATCTTCATTATACCCTGGATTGATATTATATGCAATGCATGTCAGATCCAGTTCATACTGCCCCTCCTTATGCTCATAAGCATCTGACAAGTGCATCACTTCTCTCCCTGATCTTTCTGCTAAACCATTATAAAACACTACAAATTTCGGTGTGGGAATCGGAATCTTTTTCTTTCCATACAAATCATAGTCCTGTTCCTTTATCAGATTCTCCATTAAATTAGAAAAATAAATCAAAAAACGCAGTGGCATATTCGGATTATATGTAGATTGATGCTCGTATAAATTCAAATAAGCATCCAATACAAAAGAGGCATCATTCCGGATCGTCAATAGCACTCCCTTTTCTAATTTCATAATATGATGCTAGGGTCAAAAGTAGGTAGCAATGCGTGTTTACACGCAATTTGCTATCTACTAGCTTGACCCGCCAAACACCGACATGAAGCAGATTTGCTTGCAAATATGCGAGAATGGAGGTGTTTGTAGGATTGCGAAAATTGCGTAGCAATGTAGCAATCCGTAGCATCAGTGAGTGTCAAAATATATATCTGTGTAGGATCTGTATAATGGGAACCATTCAATACATTGTATATCTCTAATGCATATTCTGGCACTTCCATCAACATACTGAATACATCACTTTTATACTCCCGGTTATTGCTCATCCGCATTCCTCCTTTGTAACAGTAAATATACACCGACAACTTCTTTGCCAGGCCTACTTATTAAAATTGCATAAATTTGTTTACTCAAAACTTATCATGATTCCCGTAAAACAACGAATGATTTTTCAATATGTATGTGATCACAAAGAATGAGACACTTTCTCCTATCTCCAGACACTTTTACGATACTTTTTTTGAAAAACAATGGTAATAAAAATAGAAAATAATAATTCACACAGAATTATAACAGAATAAATGAATATAAAGACTCTGCAATACTGCAGCTTTCTCCTATGACTGTCTACTTTGTATTAAGTATAACACACCCTGATAATATATGCAACAATAAATTTATTGTTAATTTTATCTATGCATCAGATATCATCATGGCAAGAACACTTGTAATAGCAGGAAATTTGGTAGTATAATATGTGCTGGCGTTAATACGAATCAGTTTCTCCTGCCGGTCTCAATATGACCGCAGATGCGAAAGGATAAATGACATGAATAAAGACTTAACCGTAGGAAAACCAGAAACGGTATTATGGCAGTTCTGCCTGCCGCTCTTCGGAAGCATTATCTTCCAACAACTTTACAATATTGCTGACAGTTTAGTTGCCGGAAAATATATTGGTGAAAATGCACTGGCTGCTGTAGGAAACAGCTATGAAATTACTTTGATTTTTATTGCCTTTGCTTTCGGCTGCAACATCGGATGTTCTGTGGTAGTTTCCCGTCTCTTTGGCGCCAAAAAATATGCTGAAATGAAAACATCGGTCTATACCACCATGATTTCCTGTGCTATTCTCTGTGTGATATTGATGTTGGCAGGTCTGCTGAGCAGTAACTGGCTGCTCCAACTAATCCACACACCAGATAAGATCCTATCCGATTCCCGTCTATATCTGAAAATCTACATATGTGGACTACCTTTCCTGTTCTTTTATAATGTGTCCACTGGAATCTTTTCTGCACTGGGCGATTCCAAAACTCCCTTTTACTTTCTGGCGGCGTCTTCCACTGCCAACATTTTGGTAGATATCCTATTTGTGAGGGGATTCCATATGGGGGTTTCCGGTGTTGCATGGGCTACCTTTCTATGCCAGGGTGTCAGCTGTATTCTGGCTCTCATCGCCATTCTTAAAAGATTATCCGGCATACAGACTTCGGAAAAGATTCTGCTTTTTTCCAGAAAAGCCTTTCAGCAGATTGCCGTTATTGCCATTCCCAGTATATTACAGCAAAGCTTTATCTCTGTGGGAAATATTATCATTCAAAGCGTAATCAATGACTGTGGTGTAGGAGTCACGGCAGGATATGCCGCCGCCATCAAATTAAACAATCTGGTCATCACCTCATTTACCACTCTGGGCAATGGAATGTCCAATTACACCGCACAAAATATGGGCGCCGGGTTGCTCGCCAGAGTCAAAGACGGATTTCGTGCCGGAGTCAAAATGATATGGCTGCTATGCATCCCTATTGTGATCCTGTATTTGACGGCTGCCAGATTTCTGGTCTGCTTTTTTATCAGCAAGCCTTCCGATCTGGCGCTGTCATCCGGTGTACAATTTCTCTACATTGTTACCCCGTTTTACTTTATTATCTCTCTCAAACTGATTGCTGATGGTATCCTGCGTGGTGCCGGACTAATGAAGGTATTTATGATTGGAACCTTTACGGATCTGATTCTCCGGGTGGTTCTTGCCAAGCTACTGGCAGGCATCTTCGGCTATACTGGTATCTGGTGCGCATGGCCTATCGGTTGGACCATCGCCATGGTATTATCCATTATTTTTTATCACAACGGACCGTGGAAAACCGCAAAATCAAATTAAGCAATAGAATAAGTCGATGTCGCTTTTATGGCTGAACCCAACGAAAGAGTTTCTCATGCGAAACTCCTTCACCGGGCTCAGTGCCAGTACATCCGTCAATATTTTAGAACTCTTTCCCTTTCATCACAGCAACACTTACCATATAAGAAATCCCCAGAACAAGTAAGGTCGCTATCCCAAAAATACCTGCCTGTAACCACCAGTCCAGTTTCAGCAGACGGTTCACCATCTGCATAATCTGCCCTAACTGAACACTTGCCTGTTCCCCTATCTTTTGCAGCAAGTACCCAATCAAAATACACCCGCAAAAAGTAAATGCCATAACAATTCTGCCCTTTTCAGAACCAAATTTGAATTGAACAGGAAGCATCACTGCCAGAAAAATCAAAATAAGCGCCAGAAGTATACATGCCTCTCCCATTCCTGCCTGCACTTTAGCTACTTGATTATTTGCCAGATAAAAGGCGGTAGAAATCAGACAGCCTGCCAGCCATGCCAATGTACAAAGCAGAACCGCAAAGGCATATTTCGCCTGAACATAGCTATTCCGACCTACGGGAAGCGTAAACAGAAACCGATATCCATTCTCATATTCATCATAAGTAATACTGCTGATGACAAAAAAAGAGCAGACAAAGGTCAGATATCCAATCACAAAGGAACCATCCGAATTAAAATTCAACACAATGGATAACACTAACAGTAGAATCAGAAATTTTTTCTGCTGTAATAATAAACAAATATCTTTTACCAATAAACCTTTCATCACTATCCTCATTTCTGCGCTGCCCTTTGCGCATAATGCAACGTTTGTGTCGCAGCGCAGACACAAACTTGCCGAGTGAAAAATAATATTTTTCACTCTTTACACCTCTTTCCCTAGTACAATGAATACTAGTTGTTTGTTACTCATTGTGCCAGCATCATTAAGATCAAATCATCAATGCTTCCCTTCTCCATAACCAGATCCGGATAATTTTCCAGATAATACTGCCGCTTGTTGGTCAGACAACTATAACCGTAAGATTCCCGTTTGGATTTCAAAATATATTGTGGATCCAGTTTGGCATACATAGCCTCATCTGCTTTCAACAATGCGTAATCACTAAGCAGCACATCTGTTTCCTCATGCAGGATAATCTCTCCCTCATGAATCACATAAAAATCATCACACAGGGATTCCAGATCGGAGGAAATATGGGAACTGATAACAATAGAACGAGAATCGTCCTCCTCCATATAGTTGCGTAACAGATCCAGCAATTCTTCCCGTACCACTACATCCATTCCCACTGTTGGCTCATCCAATATCAGCAAGGAAGCATGATGACACAGAGCCACCAGAACTTTTAATTTTGCTTTCATACCAGTGGAAAATTCCTTGATTTTCTGATCCATCGGCAAATCAAAATGCTGACATTTCTGTATAAACCAATCATGTTCATAATTCGAATACAAACATTTCATGATGCGGGTAATATCCCGTATGGACAAGTATGAGCTAAATCCAGAATCTGACAACACCACGCCCAGTTTCTGTTTATCCTGATCGGTCAATGTCTGAATATCTTTTCCAAACATCTCTATACTACCACCATCCATATGGATCAATCCCAGCGCAGCTTTCAATGTGGTACTTTTCCCTGCTCCGTTTCTGCCAACCAGACCGGTAATGCACCCTGGCCGTACTTCCATAGAACAATGCAAGGAAAAACCTTGATATTGTTTTTTTAATTGATTAATCTTTAACATCCAATCCCTCCATAATGATCTCAAACAGACTGCGGATTTCTTCTCCGGAAAGTCCACACCGTATCCCCTTGGATACCACCTGTTCCAAATCCATTTCTACCTCTTTGCGACGTTCCTCCTGCTGCAATTCCGGATTAACTGCTGCCACAAAAGTACCCTTACCATGGACGGTTACGGTAAATCCCTCCTGCTCCAGGTTGTCATATGCCTTTTTCACCGTAAGCGCACTGATCTTCAGCTCCTTAGACATTCCCCGTACCGATGGCAGATTTTCTCCCTCCTGCAACTCTCCGGCAATAATCGCTGCTTTAATCTGATCCACGATTTGCTCATAAATGGGCACCATGGACGATGTGTTCACTATAATATGCATATTCATGTTCATCCTCATTTCGTGATATCAATATCATGTGATCTGATGTAACAATTGGCAGTGAAGCAGACTGTGAATATCGTTCCATCCATTACCAAACCGTTATACCAGATTCAGAAGCCTTCTGTGATAAACAGTATATAACAGTATATAACTGTTGTCAACTGTTTTATACTGTTTATTCCAAATTTTGCTAAACGTTTTTTCAAAAGGCTAAAAACCAGAGAAGCATGGCCCATTGTGACAGCATAAAACCACTGTAAAGATATGCTAAAACAACGGGCAATCCCGCTGTACTGCTAGAAAAAGTCCTTGTCGGGGGATTTAAGACTTTCCCCGGCAAGGACTTTTTCGTCTGTACTAGTATTATGTATCACTCAAAATATTTCACTGCCCGGCTTCCCCGCTCCTATCCTGCAATTTCTCCGGGGCATACTGACATACCGTTTTCTCTGTATTATCCTCCTCCCATTTCTCAAATTCCTTCTCCCCTGCTTTTCTGTCTCCAATATAATACTTTTTATCATCCCTCTCTCCAATCAGGGTTTCTACAAAGTTTCCTCCATGAAAACGCAGCTGATAGAAATACTGACAAAAGGCGCCTCCTGATCCCACATAAACTCCATTTTCCTGTAATCCTTGAAAACACCGCTCAGAGCGATCAGTCCCATAAAACTTCTCTCCCTCCCGATGCAATATCAGATAAAAACCACCATAAGAAGAAAAATGAAGTACCAATTCCTGCTTTCCATCCTGAGTCACATCGGATATGGAAATATTTGTCAGACGATAATCCTTATAACTATCGATGGGTTCACCATACTTTTCCAGAAATTGATAGATCGATACTTCTTCCGCTTCCGCTGTCTCCTGCTCATCATCAGAAAAAGTTTCATGAAACCATGCAAAATTCGCCTTTCCTAACAGTACAGGCATATAGTCCTGTAAGTTCTGATATTCTGATGCAAACAAAGTATAACGATATTCATCCCAGTCCACATCCGGATATGGAATAGAAGAAGGATAACCAGCATACCTATTCTGATCCATATCAACATAAACCTCATAGATCAAATAAGGATCCATCCCAATATCCGTCGGAATCACAAGCCCAATCCGGTTTTTAGTCTGATAGATTTTAACATCCTGTTCTTGAAAGGAAGCAGGATATTTTATTTTTTTCCCAGACAGGATTTCCTGATAATCTCCGGACATAATATCCTCCTCTATTTCTTCCCGATATTGTTCCGGCAAAATACTCTTCCCAGACAGAATACATTCCTGTTCCAAATCAATATTCACCGTATCACATAGGCTTTGTGCATGAGCCATTCCCTGACGAAAACCACTTGCCATCAATAGCAGACTCACACGATCCCATCCGGTATATTTCATGCTAATGGAGACATCTTCCAGATCCAATTTTGGATCCTGCAGGTCAAAGGCATGTTCTAAACTCTGTGACACCTGGTCATAAATCAGCTGATTAATCCGTTCCTGCTTTTCCACATCCTGCAGGGTGGAATATTGTGGAATCATAATTTTATGACCGCTGACAGTCATTTCCTGCATCCCCAGCGGATACCCCATAGAAAAATCCCGGTAAGCCTTTTCCATAGTATGTATCATTTGTTCCTCTGTGGTATCCTCCAGATTATGGTAAAAGTAAAAATAAGGAATCTGAACTGTCAATTTCTCACAACCTGCATAAACCGTATCATCCACGTTTTCCTCTTTGCTTATCTTGCCCTGTTTCAAAGTCAATGCTGTAATCTTCTGATAATCCGTATCGCTCCAATCACTCCCTACAGTTGCAGTAACATAGTGATATTCCCCTGTTTCAGGATCATAATATGCCGTATACAGTCCATCTTCACTCGAACGATAGAAATCACCCACAAATGTATTTCCAAGCTGAGACGTTTCCACCTCCACTATGCCATTTCCAGAGGAATCCACCTCATAGCAACCCAAGGAAATCTCTTTCTCCTCCAGCCCCAGAGATTCATGTCCCATAACTTCCAGTCTTCCATTCTGGTCCAGATCGCTGACCATATAATATATCTTATTGTATCCTTTATTTACATCTGCATCCCTAGTAGATCGCCACTGTCCGGCATTTCTTGCCAAAACCTCCAGCTGATGTTGTATATTTTCCGAATCTTCATGCTCACTGATATCCACTGCTGCACCAGTGGTAATCTGCCCGGTTTCTCCTGCCATATCCTCGAATCGCCTGCCACATCCCACACTGCCAAGTAACATCCCGGCAACTACACTGATCAGCAGCATAGTGAAAACCTTGTTTCTTTTCCATCCATTCACTGTTCTATCCCCCTATCTCTTGCTGAAAGTTTTATTTCTAGAAATTACCGTTTATCCCGTGCCTCCGGAGTATACCAACAGACTTCTTCCTCTGTAATGCTTTTCTCCCATTTTTCATAGACATCTTTCTCTACCTCCTGGTCACGGATATAGTATTTGATATACTCCTCTACATGTTCATCATCTGGCATAGGCATATGCTGGGGATACTCATATCCACCAAGATAGCTCTCTACAAAGGTATCTTTCTTAAAACGCACTTGGTATAAATACAATCCATTTTTTCCGGCGCTATATACACCATTTTTTTGCAAGCCAATTAAGGATCTTCTCCGAAAAATCATTCCATAATAGGCATCTCTCTCCTTGTGCAGAACCAAGTGGGCACCATCCAAACTCCCGAACTCCAAAATCACCTCTGGTTTCCCATCCTGCGTCAAGTCACAGACACTGATTCGATACAAGGTCAAATCCTCATATGTAAAATCTTCTCCCAAAAATTCTTCTACCCAACTTCTGATCGTCACGTTTTGTCTTTCCAACACTGTCTCGTCATCCTCTGGCTCTTCTTGTATATAGTTAAACTCGGTTTCCCCTGTCAATACCGGCATATATTCCTGCAAGCCCTGATATTCTGAGGCAAACATTTTATATTGATATGCTTCCCAATCGATCTCTGCATAAGATACTCCCTCACTCTCTTCCTCCCATTCATTCCACGTCTCATGAATCACATAGGGATCGGCTTCAAGACCTGTTGGAATCACGACTCCAATCATATCCCTAGTCTGATAGAGCATCATCTCTGACCATTTCATATCCCTGGTCTGATAGAGCATCATCTCCGACCATTTTTTCAAATTATCCATCCAGTTTCCTAAAACATCATTGGAATGGTTCTCCTCATCCGCTTCTTCATCATACTCGTCCCCGATCTCATAACGGATCATCTCGATCGCTTCCTGCCGATCGGATTCCGGCAAAAGATCCAACTCGAATAAAATACGCTCCTGTTCCAGATCAATATTAATCGTATCACAAATTGTATTCCCTTTTGCCTCCCCTTTACCACATCCGTCCACCTGCACCAACAGGCTGACCCGGTCTCGTCCAGCATACTTGATCGTAATCTCACATTCCAGATCCTTCGTATCATCTACCTGATTCACGATTTGTTCCACCTGTTTTACAATCATCTGGTTGATTCGTTTCTGTTTGTTCTGATCCTGCATCATAGAATATTGCGGAATAGCAACTTTTTGATGGGCAACTGTTATGTTCTTCCGTCCCAACGGATATCCCACAAAACGCCTCTGATACGATTTTTCCAGAGCGTGATGCATCTGTATCTCGGTCATATCCTCCAGACTATGGTCAAAGGAAAATACCGAAAACCGCACAGTTTGCTTCTCACAATCAGTATAGACCGCATCCCCCAGTCCTTCGACAGAATACAAAGACGCATCGATCTCGGTCTGTCCCGTATCTCTAACCTGATAAAACCTGGACTGCATTTTTCCCGACTGATTTTTGTTCTGCATCTGATAAGCAAGTGTGTCACTGGTAATCTGCTCGTTTTTCAACGTCAATGCAATAATATTCTTATAATAATCTCCACTCTCATCTGACAGCATTTCCTCCTCTGTCAGCCAACTCCCCATCACATAATGGTATTCTCCGGTCTTCGAATCATAATATGCCGTATCCAGCATTTCCATCGTCTCTCCCAGAGAAATCTCCTGAATCTGGTCGGTTTCAATCGCCGTTATCCCATCTTCGGAGGAATTCACTTCAAAACACCCCTGCAGAAAATAATCATCTGGCTCCATTCCTTCCCAATCATTCTTGAGAGCCATAATCTCTAATCTTCCATTATGATCCAAATCTGTCACAGCATAGACAATATTAGCGTTATCCTCATCTTCGTCGCCTGTTATACGCCATTTTGAGGCATTCTCCACCATAACCTCCAACTGATGTTTCACTGTCTCCGAATCCCCATCTACATCTACATACACAGCAGCACCAGTGGTAACCTGTCCGGCATCCTCTGCCTGCTCTCTCTGCTGCACACCGCATCCCCCACTGCCAGCCAATATAGCCACAAGCACAAAGGGAAGTAAAAACGCATCTAATCTACAAATCTTTTTATTTTCCTTACTCATTCCTATCCCCCATTCTGCGATATATCTTTTTTCCTGATAACCAGCCCTATGTACAGCTCCTTTTTAATTATGTTGGAGATCGCTACGCCATTCCGCATTTTATAATGCCTCTGGAACATAATAGTAAACCGGTTTATTCATGGTATTGTCCCGCCATTTCTCAAATTCTTTCTCCCCCACTTTCTTCCCCATAAGGGAATACTCCCCATCATCCTCTTTTCCAAGCATTTCTTCCACAAATTCTTCTCCCTGAAAACGCATCTGATAGAAATAAGCACAATATGCTCCGCCTGTTCCTGCATCTATATACACACCGTTTTCCTGCAAATTTCTCAAACATTGTTCTGAAAAATCGGTTCCATAAAACTGCTTCCCTTCCTGATGCAGAATCAAATAATATCCACCCCAGCTGGTAAATCGCAAAACCAAGTCCAACTGTCCATCCTGCGTCAAATCACAAAAAGCGATACTCCACAAAAAAGGAATTGACTGCCTCAAATCTAAACCCTGCTTCCAGTTTGGATTTTCATACTCTTCCAAAAAATGTGGCAGAGAGGCATTTTCTTTTTTACCGATCTTCTTTTCACTCAATACATTCGTCTGCTCCCAGATCTCCCAGGTAAAATCTGTTTTTCCCGTTAAAACCGGCATAAAATCCTGCAGTCTCTGGTACTCCTCCGGAAGCAGCCGGTATTGATACGCAGTCCAGTCAACCTCCGAATAAGCTACGCTCTCATTCTCATGCTCTCCCAGATCACTGACAATTTCATAAATCACATTAGAATCCATACCATATCCTGTTGAAAACGCCACGCCAATACCATCCCATGTTTGATAATATTTAAGCTCCTGCTGATCTTTGGGATCACTGAGCAGACTACCGATCTCCTCCTGATATTCCCGATACGACCTTCCACCCAGAATATCCTTACAACTTCCAGACAGTATGTCCTCTTCAATTTCTGTCCAGTCTTTCCCCTGCAATAAATCCTGCCTGGATAAAACCTTCTCCTCCTCCAGATCTATGGTAAGGGTATCAAAAGATCTGTCTGCATGTGCTGCCCCTGTACGGTATCCTCCTGCCTCCATAAGTAAACTGACTCGGTCGCATCCGGCATATTCCACGGTGATGACAGAAACCTGTAAATCAAATTCCGGATCCTGCAGATCGCAAACATGGTTCAGACTCCTCGTTACCTCCTCCTGTATCATTTTATTGAGACGCTCCTGCTTTTCCCCATCCAGCATGGTTCTATACTGCGGAATCATAATTTTATGACCGCTGACAGTCATTTCCTGCTTTCCCAGCGGATACCCCATAGAAAAGCCCTGATACGATTGCTCCAGTGCATGCATGACCTGTTCCTCTGTCATATCCTCCAGACTATGCTCAAAAGAAAAGGGCCTGATCCAGACATTCATTTTTCCACAGTCTGTATACACAGCATCCCGCCATTCTTCCCTGGAATATTCGTTCTCATCAAGCCACGTCTCGTTTCCCTGATAGGACTGTTTTCGTTCCTGTATGATATCCTGAACACCCTGATGCTCCTGACTAATCTTTCCCTGTTTCAAGGTCAGCACAGTCATTACTTCATAAAAATCCTGTTCCGGTATGGATGCCTCCTCCTCGCTAATTCCACTAAGAGATATATGGGCATATTCTTCCGATTCCGCATTATAATATGCCTCCCTACGAAGCATGTAATGATATTCCCCGGACTTTGGATCATAATATGCCGTATGAATCAGTTCCAGGATATCCTCCCCCATAGAACCATATTCCGTCGGATACATCATCTCCCGATCTATTTCAATCTTCTCCAACCCATCCTCGGATGCATTGATCTCATACGCATCCAAATAAACATAACTATCCTCCCTCTCTGCATCCTCCTTAAAAACTTCAGTAAGAATTTCCCATCTTCCATTTTGATCCAGATCTGTCACCACATAGCGAACCGTTCCGTCAGAGCCACTATCTCCTGCCGAACGCCACAGCTTCCCATCATGTGCCATTATTTTCAGCTGGTTCTCTACTGCCTCTGCATCTGCCTTTCCATCGGCAAACACCACAGCTCCTGTTGCCACCTTAGCAACATCCAGATTCTGTTTTTCCTGCTGTACACCGCATCCTGCCTGACAAAGCAGCATACAAATAAGTACGCTGACAGCCAAAACATTTCTATTTCCTTTATTCATAACGATTCCCCATTCCAAAAACAACTCGTGACTTGACACTGTCCATGAGGTTGCTATCTTTCATGTTGCTGCTTTCTTTCACAGCGACAATTTCTCTATGTATGATCCGAATTCATTTTCCAGAATTACCTTTGACCAACGCCTCAGGATTATACCAAGATACAAACTCCGTCATAATACTTTTCTTCCATTTTTCGTAAACATCCTTCTCTACCTTCTGATCCCCGATATAATATTTGATATCCTCCTCCTTGACATCCTCAGCTTGTATAGGATACTCAGATCCTCCCAAATATTCTTCAACAAAGTGGTCTTTTTCAAAATGCATTTGGTAAAAATAATAATCTGCTTTTCCAGCTCCATACACACCATTTGTTTGCAATCCACATAAGCTTCTTCTTCCTCTCATTGTGCCATAATAGGTATTCCCCTCCTTGTGCAAAATCAAATGAGTGCCACCAGAAAACTCTAATATCAATTCCGTTTTCCCATCCTGTGTTAAATCACAGATACAGACCTCACTCACTGAAATATCCTCTGCCATCTCTTCATCATAATTTTTCCCTATCCAGCTGCTGATTGTCATATTTTGACTTTCCGCTGTTTCCTCCTCATCATCTTCCCATTCATCCCACAAATAGACAAACTCAGCCC
The DNA here is from genome assembly GCA_964409845.1 of uncultured Jutongia sp. Classification (GTDB taxonomy): domain Bacteria; phylum Bacillota; class Clostridia; order Lachnospirales; family Lachnospiraceae; genus Butyribacter. The sequence goes on along the minus strand of CAYPEW010000008.1, from coordinate 9,262 downwards.
CCCCTGTCAATACTGGCATATAGTCCTGCAGACTCTGGTATTCCGAATCAAGCATTCTATATTGATATGCCTCCCAATCAATTTCTGCAAAAGACATGCTGTCATCTTCATTATCTGATGCATCATTCCACAACTCGCGGATATCATAGGGATCTGACGTAAGACCGGTAGGAATCACAATCCCTATCATATCCCCGGTTTGATAAAGCGAAATCTCCTGCCATTTCTCCAGATGCTCCAACAAATTTTCATAAATATTGTCATAATTCTGTTTTTTACCAGATTCCTTATACTCCTCCCTCTCATCCTCAATCTCTTCCTGAATTTCCTCTACCACATATTCCCGGTCAGACCCCGACAAAAGATCCTGTTCCGACAGGATAGTTCCCTGTTCCAGATCAATATTGATGGTATCGCAAATCGTATCCCACCACTGCATATCTTCCCCACGAGATTCCGTATCTCCTTGTACATCTTCTCCCTGACGTAATTTGTTTGCCCACAGAAACAGACTGGCTCTGTCTCCTCCGGCATATTTAATCGTAATATCTGCACTCCAGTCATTCTCTGCGTCTTGCGAGTCATTGAACGGTTGCAAACTTTGCTCCACATGTTTCACAATCATCTGATTGATCCGTTTCTGCTTCCCGGCATCCTGCATAGTACTATACTGGGGAACACGGATCTTTTGACCGGCAACTTTCTTTTCCTTCTGCTCCAAAGGATATCCCATAAAACTCTCCCGATAAGACTTCTCCAGGGCATGGTGCATCTGTTTCACCGTCATATCCTCCAGACTATGGTCAAAGAAAAAAGTGGAAAAGCAAACACTATACTTCCCACAGTCTGGATAAACAGCATCCCCTAATCCTTCCACAGTATACTCGGACGGGTCGATTTCAGTTTTTCCTGTCTCATCAACCTGATAAAACCTGGACTGCATCTTTCCCGTCTTGGTTTTGATTTGTGATTGATATGCAAGTGTGTCACAGCTAAACTGCCCCTGTTTCAAAGTCAAAGCAAAAATGTTTTTCTCATAATCTTCACTCTCATCGGACAACATTTCCTCCTCTGGCATCTCATTACCCATCACATAATGACATTCCCCAGTTTTCGGATCATAATATGCACTATCCAGATTTCCCAGCATATCTCCCAGAGAAACATCTCCCATCTGATCGCTTGCAATCTCCACCACTCCATCTCCAGACGCATTTACCTCAAAAAATCCCTGCAAAAGATCTCTATCTTCCATCCATTGATCCTTAAGAGTCATGATCTCCAATCGTCCATTTCGGTCCAAATCTGTCACCACATACCTGATCTCATCATTCCCTGTCCGATTTTCGTCGCCTGCGACACGCCATTTGTGGGCATTTTCCGCCAAAATCTCTAACTGATTCTGTACTTTCTCCGAATGATAGTCCTCAGCAATACAAAAGGCAGCATCCGTTGCCATTTCACTGGCATCCCGATTCTGCTTCTCCTGCTGCAGCCCACATCCTACACAACAGAACAATATGCCGATAAGCATGTTGCAAACTTGTCGTTTCCGTCTCCCTCGATTCATTGGCGCCTCCATTTCAATCCGTCTCTATAGTTTATCCTGTAAACCACAGTATACGCATTTTGTTCTATATTGTCAACCTAGTTTTTACGAAATATAATGGAATGAGAAACACGAAAAGATAGTAATACTAAAACAATAACCTTGAACATCTCTTTTTATAAAAGAATGCAGGTTTGCAATTTGAGAACTAAATCTGAAAACCATTTGTCAAAATTTGTGTTTTCTTGTCAAAATTTGTGTTTCACTTGTCAAAATTTGCATTTTACTTATCAAATTACAAAAATCAGTTATCAAAATCTTGACGAAATAATATTTTTTTGATAATACAGAAACAAATGGAACCTACCGTTCGCGCATTATTTACAATTTGTGAAATTGACGGAAAAATGGTTGTTTCAGCAGAAATTCCAGGAGCAGATATTTCAGAACGACCTGTCTTTTATAAAGGTGTTGGACGAATAAAAGGCTCTTATATTAGAGTGGGCGAATCCGATGAACCTATGAGTGAATACGAAATATATAGTTATGAAGCTTTCCGCAAAAGAATTCGTGATGACCTTCGAACAATAGATCATTCTAAGGTTCAGTTAATGGACGAAAATCGAATGAAAATTTATTTAGATGCGGTAAAGACAGAGCGAAGAAACCTTACAGACAATGTTTCACAAGAAGATCTTTTGGAATTGATGGGAATCACTGCTAATGGTGAACCTACCCTTGCTGGTCTTATGACTTTTTCAAAATATCCACAGACATACTTTCCACAATTATGTATTACTGCTGTAGCACTTCCAGGAACAGAGATGGGAACTACTGGAAATGATGGAGAACGCTTTATTGATAATCAGAGAATAACCGGAGCAATTCCTGATATGCTGGACGAAGCAGTTGAATTTGTTCAAAAAAATAGCCGTACCAAAACAATTATTGATGAAAATGGACACCGGAATGATAAGCCAGAGTATCCAATTAAGGCAGTACGTGAAGCAATTCTTAATGCATTGGTTCACCGTGATTATAGTATTCACACGGAAAATGTACCGATACGCATTGAGATGTATCGTGATCGTATGGAAATCACGAATAGTGGTGGGTTATATGGTAAAATTTTAATTGGTGTTCTCGGAAAAGTACACCCAGAAACCAGAAATGCTACATTGGCAAACATGCTCGAGTTATTAAAGATCACGAAAAATAGATACTCCGGAATTCCAACTATGCGAATGGAATTTTTGAATGCTGGTTTACCGGCACCGATTTTTTCTGTTATTCACGGAGAATTTAAAGTAATTTTAAAAAATGGATATAATAGAGAATTACAGTCAATATCTGATTCTATTATAGAATTCTGCTGCACACCGAGAACAAGAACTGAATTAATAAACTTTACAGGAAAATCCAGAACCTATACAATGACACAGATAGTACAGCCACTTGTTGATAGCGGTAAATTAAAATTGACTTTACCAGAAAAGCCGAAAAGTTCAAAACAAAAATTTGTAAAAGCTATTTAAAACAAATACCGATCCGGATAACCCCATCCCGATACTGCGCCTGGATTTCCCCTCCCATTTGTTCTGTCAGTATCTTCGCCACAGTCAGCCCCAGACCAGTGGAATCCCTGGCATCCTCCACCGTATAAAACCGCTCAAATAATCGATCCACCTGCACTTCTGACAAAGCAGAAGCATGATTGGCAAACACTGCTTCCCCGGTTTCCGACAGGGAAATATTCAGATCTCCATCACTATATTTCACCGCATTGCTAAGTACATTTTCATATATACGAAATAATGCATTTTTATTAAGCTGCCGATGCACTGCCTGCTCTGGCATCTGAATCTCCGGCGTAATGCCCCTCTCCTTCAAATTCAAATAACAATTAGACACACATTCCTCCAACGCACGATTCAAAACTACATCTTCCCTCTCCCATGCATCCACCTCTTCGGACGTAATCACGGCATAATGAAATAATTCCTCTGTCAGCTCTTTCAACCTGCCACTGCGATTTCGGATAATCTGCAAATAACGCTGGGCATTCTCAGATAGTTCCTCCTGCTCCAGCAAATCCAGATACCCACAGATAGCCGTCAAAGGCGTCCGAATATCATGGGAAATATTGGTTACGGAGTCTTTCAGATTCCGATCTCCCTGCATAAAACGGTGCCGTTCCTGGTGCAGTAGGCGCAGCTGCCGATTGATGCGGTCAGCCAGCCTGCACATAAAAGGATCCCGACTGGAAATGGTAACCAGAGAATTGGTTTCTGTTTTCAAAATTTCCTCCATGGCTTCCTCTATTTCTCTAGCTGAGCGGCGCAACAAAACAATCTTCAGACATAGTACCAGAATAATCACACACAAAATAATTAGTACCAACCAATGCCACCATTCCATATCGTAAGATCACCTCCCTGACATTGCAAAGGAACAACCTGCACCACCAGCGATCCAATTACCTGTTCAATCAATTACCGCCTTTATTGGATATTCTTCCTTCGAAATAGAAATACTCCAAAAGCTGTTGTCACAACAATAATCCCTGCAGAGCATAACGGCAGCCGTTCCGGACGCCTTACATCCTTAGAAACATACTGTGCGATCTGACCTGACGGAAGCAAATCATAAAAAAATTCATATTCTTTTCGATGATGAATTACTGGATAAAGAGGCTCATTCTTATCAATCATAACATAAACCCCTTCCTCCGTCATTTCATCATAGTCTTTCAATTGAGCCATAAGTTCCATCAAATAAAGCGCAGCAAACAACATAAGGCAAGCCAGCAAAAGGCAAACCGCATCACTGGTTCTATGGTTCTGACCTGACATGGCAATCAATGTAAAAATAGCACATAATGCCACAATTGCAAGGAAAATTCCCAGAAAGGTAGTACATACTTCTCCGATATCTATATCTGTTCCCTTTAAAAGGAGCAATCCCAAAACAGTCTCTGTCAACAAAATTACCATCCAGAAACAAAATATAACAATTATATTAATCAAGAGATTGGAAAAGTAAATTGTTACTCTTGTATGACCTACAATCAATTTATTCCGAATTGTACCATCATAATACTCCTGCCCGGACAGATAACTGCAATACATTCCACTCATCAAACCGATAATTGGCATATAAAGATAAATGATATCCTCCAGTCCAACCTCCACAGACTGTTTTTCCTGTAAATAATATGCTAACCCTGCCAAAACAACACCTATTATAAACATAAATACCATACCCAACTGAACCAAGGGATCCTTCCTCACCTGAAGAAATCTCGCATGTAATAATCGACTCATTTCCCCTCACCTCCAATCAGATTAATGAAATAGCTTTCCAGGCTTTCCTCTCTCTCCTGCATGGAAATCACTTCACAATCCCGCTCTGCTAAAGCCTTTACCAGTTCCGTCACAGAAATTTTCTCAAACACATCTATCTGATGATCTGGTAACATAGTATATTGCCAACCTCTTTGCTCCATAACCGGAACGGCCTTCTCCGGATCCGAAACCTTCAAATGCAAACATTTCCGGCAAGCCTGTTCCAGCTCTTTTGTACTGACCTCCTTGACCATATGCCCCTGATCCAGGAACCCATAATGTGTAGCAATACGGGATAATTCGTCCAAAATATGGCTGGTAATCAACACTGTAACCTGTCGCTCTCTGTTTAGCTTCAAAATCAGTTCCCGAATCTCAATAATCCCCTCGGGATCCAAACCATTAGCCGGCTCATCTAACACCAGAAAATCGGGATTACCAGCAAGTGCCACGGCAATACCAATACGCTGACGCATTCCCAGTGAAAAATTCTTTACATGCTTTTTTCCCACATCTTCCAGTCCCACCAGAGCCAGTAGTTCCGGAATTCCTTCATAGGACGGCAGTCCCAATATTCGATACTGCACCTTTAAATTGTCCTCCGCCGACATATTCGTGTAGATGGATGGCGTCTCTACCATCGCCCCCATTCTTCGACGACTCTGTCTCATTTCCCCACTCCGATTGGACTTGCCATATAAAATATATTCCCCGGCAGTGGGGTTTTGCAAGCCACAGATCAAACGGATTAACGTGGTCTTCCCCGCTCCATTTTTTCCCACAAAACCATAAATGGATCCCTTGGGAACATGCATGGACAGCTGTGATAAAACCTCCGACCGTCCATATCGTTTACTCAGAGCATTTGTCTCTAAAACATACTCCATACCTCTCCTCTCCTTTCCTTTCAACATTGCAAGATTCCAATAATTGTTATTTTTCACATGACCGCCAAATGAGTAAAGAGTCACAATCAATTCACCTTTGCAATGATTCTGTATTTATCATAACAGGGAGAAGTAAAAAAGCCGTTAAGGAATTTGTTAAGATATGGTTAAGATTTGCCATCCACCCATTTAAAACCAATACCCCAGACAGACTCAATATAGTCCTTTCCTCCGCTCTCCCGCAGTTTTTTTCGAAGATTACTCATATGAACCTTGAGGGAACTTTCCACACAATCTGGTGTATCCTCATTAATTCGCTCCAAAATAACAGACTTTGCCAAAACTTGGCTGGGATTCTGCAGAAATAATTTCAAGATGGCATATTCCGTTTTGGTGAGACGCACTTCCTGCTCTCCAATAAACACCTGATGAGAAGCAAGGTTCATTACAATGTCATCATGGGAAAGTTCCATCTCCTCCCCTTTTGGCATTTCATTACGAAGCTGTACCGCAATTCTCGCTAACAACTCTCTGGTATCGAAAGGCTTTGTAATATAATCAACTGCACCTCCCAAGAGTAAATCCACCTTGTCCTGCACATCAGCTCGGGCACTCACCACAATGACTGGAATCCCCTGTATCTGCGGCAACACTTCTTCTCCTACCAATCCCGGCAGCATAAGATCTAACAGAATCAGATCCGGACGACTGCCAGACAGAAGAAGAAGAGCCTCTGTACCAGAGTAAGCACGGCTTACACCATAGCCCTCTCTAGTCAGAACCTCCTCTAATAAATTTCCAATCGGAATATCATCATCCACAATCATTATAGATTTCATAGCACTCCATCCTTTTTCTATAAGGTTACTTCCTGTTATACAATAAAAAACCAGTTATTATCAGGAACCCCATGTTTGCAGCGTATGCTGCAATTCCTGTTCCGTCCAGTCTCTCTCTAATAAAGTCCTATAAAGATCCATGGACCGGGACTGATCCCTGAGAAAATAAGAATTCTCCCTAATATCGGGAAAAAGATGGAGCAGGGAATCTTTCAGGAAAACAAAATTTTCATAGGAAAAAAATGCTTCATTCTTCCGCATCCGGTTTATCGGCTCCACAAATGCTTTGGAAAAATGCAGATATGCATATTCTTCTTCACACCCAGACAGTCTTCCTTCCTGCATCAGTCTCTCCGTAGTATCTATTTGCACTGTGGCTGTATCCATATAGTAATGAATTATATGTTCACTATGCATCACACCTGACGCATTCTCACAATAAAAATAATAAGTCTCCGGAATTCTCACATAGCTCCTCATATAGGACATGCAAAGCTCCGAAAAATAAATATCTTCCATATTCCTATCAGTCAGAAAACAGATTTGATGGCGGGACAAAAAATCCCGCCGATATAAACGCCCCCACGGACCTGTTTTCCAACCATATTTCATAATATACGCCTTTTTCTGATCCATATTCTGCATATCATAATATTCCAGCTGCCCTTTTTGCTCTACCTTGGTCTGATCTCCCCACTGCATCAACCGATAAGCACATTCCGCCACATCACACTTCGTTTCCACTACCTTTTGATACAAGGCCTTAAACATTCCGGAATCCACCAGATCATCTGCATCCACAAAGCTGATATAAGTACCACTGGCATACTGCATTCCAATATTTCTGGCATTTCCCTGCCCGCCATTTTGTTCTAAGAGAATCAGCAGCATATTCTCACTATATTTTTCCTCATACTGCTTCAACACACTGACAGTATCATCCGTTGATTGATCATCTACACAGATCACTTCCAGATTTGCTCCACATGCCTGCTGCCCAAAAACACTGTCCAGGCATGCAGCAATTCGATCCTGCACATTGTAGCAGGGAATAATGACCGAAATCTTGTCCAAAACATCTGCCAGCTTTTCCTCAAAATCTGCCAATACCTTGGATTCTTCAAAATCTACAACCGACTGTCTGCATGTCTCCAAAGAAATTGCCGGAACTTCCCCTGACGCAATGGAATCCAAGGTTTTCGCCAATGCTTTAAAATCCCCTTTGGCATACAAAAAACCATTGATTCCAGGCTTAATGAGCTCCACAATGCCATCCACAGGCGGTGCGATCACCGGTATTCCACAAGCCAGACTTTCCACTGCCACCATAGGAAAACACTCATATTCCGAAGATAAAACGGTGGCGGTTGCTCCATCCGTGTGTTCCCAGGGGTTCTCCCTCCAACCACAGAATTCCACCCGTTCCTCCAAAGCTAACTCCTGTACCAGAGCTTCTATTGATTTTCGATTTTCTCCATCGCCAATAATTCTCAATCTCCATGCAGCTTCCGTATGATGCAGTGCATGCAGAATCAGGTCCAGCCGCTTCTCTTTGGAAATTCTTCCTACAAATAACAGGCATGGCTCCCCGTGAGACGATGTCTCTTGTATCGGACATCTTGTAAAATCCACAGGGTTCCTTACAATACTTACATTATGGCAATTTGGGTTTCTATTTAGCATTTCCTCTGTTCTTTGATTCAAGACAAAAATAGCATCTGCTTTTTCCAGACTTTCCATCCCTCCAAAACCAGCTCTTACATACTGTTCCACCGGTCCATGCAGCCACGAAACTATTTTACAATGGGCATGCGGTAATGCCAGAATGGTTAACTTGGCTACCAGTACCACAGCAGGCCATGTTGTGGCGAGAATCAGATCCGGTGTTCCATGCTCCTGATAAAACTGGGTATATTGTTCTACAAACTGATCCAGACTGTAATGTCCCCGCCCTTGCAGTAATGGGTAAAATTCCACATCTTCCGGTACCCAGCGCACATTTTCCCACACTAATTGAACTACTCTGACCTGATATCCCTTCTCCATCAAATATAAAGCAGTTCTACTAACCACATTTTCCACTCCGCCTTTTTCCCCCACTGGCATTAAAATATCAATCCTCTGATTGCCCATATATTCCCTCCATATTAAAATCTTGTCCGACCCCTTCATTCTACCAAAAAACAGCAAGGGATACCACTATAAATAAAAATTTGACTTTCCACATTTTTTGCACACGCATTACCAAATGCTGGATAATTTCTGCTTATCTATCATATAGCAAATAGTCTGTGTCTAACGTGGATCTCTCTGCTTGTTCCAATAAAATTGTATTCTGTCCGAAACCGGAAGAAATTCTACCCTGACGTACTGCGACTAGCTTTCGTGGGAAACCCTGCCTTGCTGTGACGTATTTGTGCGTGCTCGGAAGCTATATCTGAACACGCATACACAGTTTGTAATTTTTTTTAGGGCACGCTTGCGCTAAATCTCATACGCAGCGGTACATAACGAGGTAAAATACACCTCGTAAGTACCGGCGTATTCAAATTGCCCGTAAAAAAAAATTACAAACGTAGCATGCGAGAAGTCAGCGTGAGAGCACGCTAATCAACAATACGGCACGCAAGGCAGATGGTTTCC
>CAYPEW010000007.1:0-88131 GCA_964409845.1 uncultured Jutongia sp. | reverse complement strand
AGCAGCGGATTATAACAGAGTGGCTTCCGACCTCTGGATATGAATATGCCAACGCCCCCGATATTGAGGTTTACTTAAATCCAGACCCACAGAATGCGCAATATGAGGTATGGATACCTGTAGCAAAGAAAAAGGGATGACTGTAATCCGAAATGTATAATGGGATATACCTTTGTATTGGATGGTGAGCAGTATCAGAAATGCTGTTACATGGCGTTTCAGCATACATTGAGTGAGGAAAACAATCCGTATATATAGCAGTTTTTAGAGAAAGAATTTTCATTGCCTGCTGCGAATGGTTATGGTATGATACAACATAGTTGCTATTCATTATACCAGTAGAATGATGAGAAATAAGAGCAGCCATCATTTGATTGGTGATGTATATTATAATGCATATATTTATTTCATTCACAGAAAGGCGGAAACGATTAAAAAATATGGTTTCTGAATAGGTATCCATTATTATGAAGACTGATATTGAGATTGCGCAGGCAGCAGAAATGAAACATATCCGTGATGTGGCATCACAGTTGGAAATCACAGAGGATGATTTGGAGTATTATGGAAAGTATAAGGCAAAGCTGACGGATGAGTTATGGGATAAGGTACGGGACAGGCAGGATGGCAAACTGGTACTGGTTACAGCCATCAATCCCACCCCTGCAGGAGAGGGCAAGACTACGACTACAGTAGGACTGGGCGAAGCCATGGGGAAGTTAAATAAAAAGGCAGTGATTGCCCTGCGGGAGCCATCTCTAGGACCTTGCTTTGGTATCAAAGGCGGCGCAGCAGGCGGCGGTTACGCACAGGTTGTGCCGATGGAGGATCTGAATCTGCATTTTACCGGGGATTTTCATGCGATTACTTCGGCAAACAATCTTTTGGCTGCCATGGTGGATAATCATATCCAGCAGGGAAATGTTCTGCGGATCGATACGAATCAGGTGGTTTGGAAGCGCTGCGTGGATATGAATGACCGAGTGCTGCGGAATATCGTAGTGGGCTTGGGACGTCCGGCAGATGGTGTTGTCAGAGAGGATCATTTTATCATTTCTGTAGCTTCGGAAATTATGGCGATCCTGTGTCTGGCAGAGAATATGAAAGATCTGAAAGAACGTCTAGGCAGGATTATTGTTGCCTATGATTATGACGGAAATCCGGTTACGGCGAAACAGATCGGTGCGGTAGGATCTATGGCGGCTTTATTGAAGGATGCGATTAAGCCAAATCTGATCCAGACAGTAGAGAATACACCAGCATTGGTGCATGGTGGACCATTTGCTAATATTGCACATGGTTGTAACAGTGTCCGTGCTACCAAGACGGCGTTGAAACTGGCAGATTATGTCATTACAGAAGCAGGATTTGGTGCTGATCTGGGAGCGGAGAAATTCCTGGATATTAAATGTCGTATGGCAGGGTTGAAACCGGATGCCGTGGTACTGGTAGCGACTGTCCGGGCATTGAAATATAATGGAGGAGTTCCGAAAGATGCCCTTGGTACCGAAAATTTAGAGGCGCTGAAAAAGGGAATTGTCAATCTGGAAAAACATATGGAGAATATTGCAAAATACCATGTGCCATGTATTGTTACGCTCAACCGTTTTGTGACAGATACTGATGCGGAGATTGATTTTGTCAGAGAGTTTTGTGAAAACCGAGATTGTGGTTTTGCTCTTTCGGAAGTGTGGGAAAAAGGCGGTGAGGGTGGTATTGCACTGGCAAACCAGGTATTGGAGACATTGGAAACCAAGGAAAGCCATTTTCAGCCTTTATATGATGAGAAACTATCCATTAAGGAAAAGATCACAACAGTAGCAAAAGAGATTTATGGAGCAGGAGAGGTAAGCTATGCACCGGCAGCTGAGACTGCCATTGACCGTCTGGAGAAACTGGGATTTGGTCAGATGCCGGTTTGTATGGCGAAAAACCAGTATTCCCTGTCTGATGATCCTACTAGGCTGGGGCGTCCGGAGGGATTTACGGTAACGATACGGGAAGTCTATGTATCTGCAGGGGCTGGTTTTGTAGTTGCCATTACCGGTACAGTAATGACTATGCCAGGATTGCCGTTACATCCAGCTGCTGAACGCATTGATGTCAATGATGCGGGGGTAATTACCGGGTTGTCCTGACATGAGAAAAATTAATATAAAATAACAGATATGATAGAGGTGAAATCATAATTGTATAATCAAATTATAAATTTTGCATTTGGATTCTCCTTCCTATATTTCCAGATGTAATTGAAATGAAAAATCGGTGGTTTCACAAAGGGACTTAAATATAAAAACGCTCTAATTTGCCATTTTGACAAATTAGAGCGTTTTTGAAAAAAAGTTTGCTATTTTTGTTTTTCTTATACAGAGGATTTCTTCTCTGATAGAATATCTCTAAGTTTTATTTACCTTTAAACTTGGACTCACAGTAAATACAACGATAGATCCGTTTATCCCGGTCTGTCAGTTTGAAAGAATGTGCCAGTTCTTGTTCAATGGATGTAATGCATCGTGGGTTCCGGCATCGGATAATTCCTGTTACCGTTTCCGGCAGGGATAATTTTTTCTTTTCCACAATTTCATTATCCCGGATAATATTGATTGTGATCTTGTGATCCAATACGCCTAATACATTCAAGTCAATATCTAAGGGACCTTCAATTTTGATAATATCTTTTTTGCCCATTTTATTGCTACGGGCATTTTTAATAATAGCAACTGAACAATCTAGTTTTTCTAAATTTAGATAATCATATATTTTCATAGCACCACCTGCCTGGATATGGTCAATGACGATGCCTTCCTTTAATCCACCAATATTTAACATACCGAATCCTCCAATCCCAATAATGTTATCATTAGTGCCATACGTACATAGACACCATATTTTGCCTGTAGAAAATACACAGCCCGTGGATCACTATCCACCTCTGTAGAAATCTCATTGACACGGGGCAGTGGATGCAGGACATACATATCCTCTTTGGCATAGTGCATCTTTGCAGCATCTAAGATAAAGCTGTCTTTTAAGCGAATGTAATCTTCTTCATTAAAGAATCGTTCCCGTTGCACTCTGGTCATATAAAGGATATCCAGATCGGGCATATTTTTTTCTAATTCATTGGTTTCAATGAAATCAATTTTACCATCAACTAATACTTCTTGCCGTAAGTAATCTGGGATGCGCAGTTCATCTGGAGAGATTAACACAAAACGGACACCTGGGTAACGTACCATGGCATTGATCAAAGAATGTACGGTGCGTCCGAATTTTAGATCACCACACATTCCAATGGTCAGGTGATCCAGTCGTCCCTTCAGAGTCTGTATGGTAATCAGGTCGGTCAAGGTCTGGGTGGGATGGTTGTGACCACCGTCACCGGCATTGATGACCGGAATCCCGGAGTGCATGGCGGCTACCGTAGGTGCACCTTCTTTGGGATGGCGCATGGCACAAATATCTGCATAAGAGGAGATAACCCGGATAGTGTCTGCCACACTTTCGCCTTTGGCTGCAGAACTGGAATCGGCAGAAGAAAAACCAAGCACGCTGCCTCCCAGATTCAGCATAGCAGCTTCAAAACTGAGACGGGTACGGGTACTTGGTTCATAAAATAAGGTAGCTAGTTTTTTGCCATCGCATACATGTGAGTATTTCATGGGATCTTTCATAATTCGTTGTCCAAGAGATAAGATCTGATCTAATTCTTCGGGAGAAAGATCTAAGGGGCTGATTAAATGCTTCATGTGATACCTCCGTTGTAAATTCAATTCATAGACGATTATCAGTTATTTTACTACAACTTGGTAGGTGATGCAATGTATTTGATAGAATTGTAGTAAGAAAATGTTTGAATTGGTTAGAGCAGATAAGTTTTCAGACAATTAGATATGGCAATAAAACATAGTTACTACATAAAAATATATTTCAATAAAATAGTATATAAATATAAAGGATGCAATGAGGAGATAGACTTTGCTTTTAATATGTGTTATTGTTACTATATGTGGGAACCAATAGTGGGGGCGATGGAATTTGGTAAAAAGGGGGATAGTGTTATGACGGATAGTGAGAAGCTAGATTTATTATTGCAAAAATCTACGGTACTGGAAAGTGAAGTATATATTAATATGCAGAAGCAAGAAAATCGATTGAAAGCATTAGGATAAACAGTAAGGAGAGACACAATGCGAACCAGAGAAGAAGCGATCCAGTATGGTCTGTCATTTCCCGATACCTATCAGGATGCACCCTTTCATGATGATAACTGGCAGTTGGTCAGAGTACGCAGGAATCGAAAAGCATTTTTATGGACTTATGAAAGAAATGGTCATCTATGTATTAACATTAAGGTGGATCCAGAGTGGAGAGATCTGTGGCGGGATCAGTATGCCTCGGTACTGCCGGGATATCATCAGAATAAAGAGCATTGGAACACTGTGATCCTGGATGGAACCATTCCAGAACCAGAAATACGACGCATGATTGCGGAAAGTTATGATCTGGTCATCGGTAAACAGCGCAGATGAAAACGGTATCGAGTGATTGAAATGGAACAGCATCAGGCAGGAAAAGGACGAAAAATATTATAATTTATCTAGTCAAGACCGTCTATGGTATCAAAGGCGGTCTTTTGCTATATGAAACTCTTTGTTCCTGTATGGGAAGCTTTTGTTTAACAATGCATAATACTTTTTCGGAATTATTCGCTCTGATTTCACCAATTTGTAAGGATAATTGTAATAAGACTGTAATAAGGGAATGCTATACTGCTCTTGTAAAGGGGTGATGGCATCCTTGAGATTTTTATGATCAATGGCATTTGGGCAGAGGATTTTGTATCAAATAATGATCCGTTACATAGCAGGAAGCGAGAGGAGAGAACAGAGATGAGTATTTTAGAATCCAATCAATTATGTAAGGTGTATGGTTCCGGGGAAAATGAGATCCATGCATGTGACGAGGTATCTATTTCCATAGAAGATGGGGAGTTTGTTGCTATTATTGGTACTTCCGGCAGTGGGAAATCAACGCTGCTGAATCTGTTAGGAGGGCTTGACCGCCCAACTTCCGGTACGGTAACCGTTTCCGGCAAAGACATCTTTTCTATGAACGATGAAGAATTAACCATATTCCGGCGACGCAATATCGGTTTTGTTTTCCAGAATTATAATCTAGTTCCGATTCTGAACGTGTATGAGAATATTGTATTACCCATTGAGCTGGACGGATCTCAGGTGGATAAAGAATATGTGGACCAGATTATTAGGACTTTGGGATTGGAAGAAAAACTAACAGCCATGCCAAATCAGTTGTCTGGTGGGCAGCAGCAGAGGGTGGCAATAGCCCGTGCGTTGGCATCAAAGCCGGCAATTATTCTGGCAGATGAGCCAACGGGTAATCTGGACAGCAAGACCAGTATGGATGTGATTTCTCTGCTAAAAATGACCAGCCAGGAATTTCACCAGACTATTGTTATGATTACCCATAATGAAGAAATTGCCCTGATGGCAGATGCCATGATCCGTATTGAAGACGGTAAGGTGGAAGTAGGTGATGGGGTATGTTAAAGAATACAAATCAGACAGCAGTAAAAAAGTTAGCAGCCAGATCTCTGCGTCAGAACCAGGTTAGAAATTTATTTGCGATTCTGGCGGTTATCCTGACTACCTTTATGTTTACCACGGTATTCAGCATTGGATTTAGCCTGGGCAAAAATATCAGTGTCTTGATGCTGCGGCAACAGGGAAACAAGCGGTCAATCTGCTTGAATCAGCCGGAGAGGGAACAAATCGAACAGGTAAAGAAAGCGAAATATTTAGATGCAGCGGGTATTCAGGTTCCGGTCGGTCTGGTTACAGACGTCAGCGAAAAGACCAATATACGACTGGATTATTATGATAAAACAGAGTTTGAGAAAAATCTGACACCAGCCATTAGTAACATCCATGGTGCCTATCCGGAAAAGGTGGATGAAATCATGATTTCTCAGGCCGGGCTCTCGGCATTACAGATCAAAGAGCCAAAGCAGGGAATGGATATTGTTCTGGTAATGGACTCTGTGCAAAAGACCTTTCACTTATCAGGCTGGTTTACCAATTATGCATCTTCGGCAGGAGGATTTCAAGCACTGGTTTCTGGGGCATATGTGTCATCGGTTCATAAGACTGTGGAACAGGATGGAATGTTATCCATTTCTGCTGTGGTAGGTAAAAAAGAGCTTCTGTTAAAAGAGTTGGAATCCAAGGTAACTCTCAAACAGGGACAACAATTTGAAGCTTTCTGGGATGTGCAGGAAGAAAATTCCGGAAATGCCATTGTTATTGCTTGTACAATAGGTATCATTGGGCTGATAATTGTGATCAGTGGCTATCTTCTGATCTATAATATTATGTATATTTCTGTCACCAAAGATATCCGTTTCTATGGAATGTTAAAAACCATTGGTACATCACCTTCTCAGATCCGGAAGATTGTCCGCAGTCAGATTAGCAGACTGTCCATGATTGGGGTTCCTGTTGGTATCGCATTAGGCAGTATAATGTCTTTTTTGGCGGTTCCACTGGCTCTGAAAATGTTTTCCATGGAAAATGATGGTGCAATGCCTCAGGATGTCAGTTTTAACCCATTTATTTATGTGGGAACGATTTTGTTTGCGGTGATTACAGTAGCAGTAAGCTGTCGGAAACCGGCAAAAATGGCAGGAAAGGTTTCTCCTGTGGAGGCACTGAAATACCATGGACAGGTAAAGGTCAGAAATAAAGGGAAAAAGACGACAGATGGCGGCAAGCTGTACAAAATGTCTTTTCGCAATGTATTTCGTGAGAAAAAACGTGCTTTTTTGGTTTTTGCATCTCTGTTCATGGGCACCATGGCATTTCTGTCTGTGAGTACTTTTCTGGGCAGCTTGAAGTTGGAAAATTATGTGGATGCTTATTTGCCTAATGACTTTACTATCTATACTACAACGAATACCGAAGAAGATGAAAGTGATGATATTCGGGAGGAAGGGCAGTCAGAAAATAAGAAGGATACTATCTCCTATGCGGACCAGTTGTTAGAGGATCTTGGGGAAATAGAGGGGATTACGGAGATGCGTGTCAATCGTAGCGCAGACGACTTGGTTTTGGAATTTGATGCGGATGTTTTTCGACCATTTCTGGAGAGGGATATCACTCCTGAAAACAGTATGCAGGATATGATTGATTATTATACCCAAAATGCGGATGACAAGGATGAAGCATATTCTGCACCGGTTATATCTGTCAGCAGTGCAATGATGGAAAAATACAATAAAGATGCCAGTCAGAAAATTGATATCGAACGCTTTGAAAAAGGAGAGGTTTGTCTGATGGGAGATTTTCCCACACGGGAAGATGCAGAAGATGTTAGAGGGAAAAAGATTACTTTAAAAGATCTGGACACTGGAAAAACGCTTACTTTGGAGGTGGCTTCCTGTCCGACTTATGAGGAAGGAAACGGGCTTGATGTCGGATATGTCTGGCAGAGGGGTGGAGGGCCAGACTGTATCCTGATTAGTGATGCGGCTATGAAAAAGATCTGTGATAAACCATCTGTTAACGATATTATTATTGATTGTGATCCGAAAGCAGAGAGCAGGGTGAAAACAATAATTAAAAATCTGACACGAATCAATCCCTGTATACTGCATACGGTGATTAAATCAGACTTGACTTCGGAATTTAAATCTTCTATGATGGCAATGAATATTTTGGGAAGCGGCATATCTGTAGTTCTGATTCTGATTGGAGTTATTAATTTTATTAATGTTATGTTTACCGGCGTGTTTGCCAGACGAGGAGAACTGGCTGTCATGGAAAGCGTAGGCATGACCAAAAAACAGGTTAAAAAAATGCTGGTCTATGAGGGGGCATATTATGGTGGGATTACAATATTCCTAATATTAACTCTGGGCAATGCATTGATGTACCTGATTGCCCACTTTGCCCAGCAGATTGCGGACTATGCGGTATTCTATTACCCATTGGGCGGTATGTGTATTTTGTCTGTGATCATTATGGTAATCTGCATGTTTGTTCCGGTTGTGGTTTATCAGATGTTTGCCAGAGAAAGCGTAACGGAACGCCTAAGGAAAGAATAATACTTGGAGGGGTGTATGGAGAGATTGCTCATTGTGGAAGATGATATTATTATCTGTGGAGGGATCAAGACTTTCCTGGAGGGGAAGGGGTATGGGGCAGAGTGCGCCTATTCTCTTTCGGAAGCCAGAGAAGTATTGAAAAAGCCATACCACCTGATTATTCTGGACTGCAATTTGCCGGATGGCGATGGGGTGGATTTATGCCGGGAAATTAGACAGAAACAGAATATCCCAGTGATTTTTCTGACCGCCAATGATACAGAGGAGGATATGATACGGGGGTTTCAAGCGGGATGTGATGATTATATTGCCAAGCCTTTTTCGGTGGAACTCCTGTATCAGCGTGTGATGGCGGTATTGCGCAGAAGCCATGAAGAACCAGACGGTGGGACTTTTCGGTATGGGGATTTGTCCATTGATTTTGAAAAAATGCAGGTATTTCTTCAGGAGCAGCCGGTGAAGTTATCTGCCACAGAATACCGATTGCTGGAATTATTAGTCAGAAACCGGAAACAGGTTTTGACAAGAAGTCTGATTATGGAACGAATATGGGATTATGAGGGGGATTTTCTGGATGAAAATACGCTCAATGTCTATATTCGACGTTTGCGTCAGAAGATTGAGACAGATGCAAAGGATCCTCAGTATATTATCACGGTCTTTGGGATCGGTTATACCTTTGGCATGGATAGCTAGGCAGTTGTCTATATTCACAAGTATATGAATGGAGAAGCGCATGAACAGAAAGGAATATAATCAGAAGATGGGCTGGTTGGTGGTATGTTATGTCTTGCTTACTACCACGGCAGTGGCTGCAGTTTTCAGGTTGACAGGCCAGTGGCGGATATCCGTACTGGTTTTAGGTAGCCACCTGTTTTTGTGCTTTCTGGGCTATCTTGTGCATCATTTGGATGATCACTATATTACAGAGATAATTAGTGATCTTTCTGTTTTGATGGATGTATTGGTAGAATTAGAGGAAAAGGAGATCTTTCCAGAATGCGAAGATACTGTTCTCTCAAAGTTGCAGAATAAAGTCATTAAACTGGTTCGGATCTTAAAATATAAAAATCAGATGGCGGAACAGGAGCATGAAAATATCAAACAGCTGGTTTCTGATGTATCGCATCAGCTCAAGACACCCATTTCTAATCTGAAAATGTATAGCCGTTTTTTAGAGGAGGAATCTCTGACCGAGGAGAAACGTCGGGAATATGTGGATGTAATCTGCATATCAGTGGATCGGCTGTATTTTCTGACAGAAAATATGATTAAGATTTCCAGGTTAGAAAGTGGACTGATTCATTTAAAACCCAAGAAGCAGAGTGTAGGGGAAACAGTTTTGAAAGCTTTGAAGGATATTTATCCAAAAGCCAAAGAAAAACAGATTGAGATTCAATATCAAGAAGATAAAGAGCTGATCCTTCATCATGACCGAAACTGGACAGCAGAGGCGGTTTATAATTTACTGGACAATGCCGTGAAATATGGAACCAAGGGGAAACAGATTACCGTATCCGTCAGAAAACTTGGGATGTTTGCGGAAATTTCCGTAGAAGATGAGAATGAAGTGATTTCGGAAGCAGAACGGTCAAAGATATTTATGCGATTTTATCGGGGAAATAATAGCCGGAATCAGGAGGGGGTTGGAATCGGACTCTATCTGGCCCGGCAGATTGCTGTAAAACAGGGGGGATATGTCAATCTGAAAGCAACCGGTGCGGGGAATGTCTTCTCCATTTTTTTGTATTGTTCTGGGAAGGAATAGGGGCTTCTATTAAAATTTTGCTCTGGTCTAGTGTGAATGATGTGTTTGAAAAAAAGGCTTGTCAGCTCTCGTTCCTGATTTTGACAGGAGGTTGTATAGACCTCCTTTTTTTGTTTCAAAAATTTTAGATTTTTGAAACAAAAGTATTGACAGGGGATCGGATTGTTGTTATAATAATTAAAACTTTTGAAACGAAAACCAATATCTGGAAAATGGAAAGGAGAACTGTTGAAATGAAAACGAGAGCGGTAAGGCTTCATGGAGCTAATGATTTGAGGATCGATGAGTTTGAATTGCCGGAAATTAAGGAGGATGAGATCCTGGTAAAAGTAGTGTCAGACAGTATCTGTATGTCAACTTACAAATGTGCCATTTTGGGGACAGAACATAAGCGCGTGCATGAGGATGTAGCAGAGCATCCGGCAATTATGGGACACGAGTTTGCTGGAGACATTGTCAAGGTAGGAGCCGCCCATCAGGATAAATTCAAACCTGGTATGAAGTTTACTTTACAGCCAGCCTTGAATTACAAGGGCACCATGTGGAGTCCGGGATACTCCTATGAGTTCTTTGGTGGGGATTGTACCTATTGTGTGATTCCGGCAGAAGTGATGGAGCTGGGATGTCTGTTGGAGTATAAGGGGCGTGCTTATTATGAAGCTTCTCTGGCAGAGCCGATGTCATGCAGTATTGGTGCATTTAATGCAGCGTATCATACCAAAATGGGTGTGTATCACCATGATATGGGAATTAAGGAAGGTGGCAAACTGGCGATTATGGCAGGTGCCGGTCCAATGGGATTAGGAGCGCTGACCTATGCTTTACATAGAGATATCAGACCTTCTATGGTGGTTGTTACAGATGTGAATGAAGATCGTCTGAAACGTGCCGAGGAATTGTTCCCGGTGGAGGAAGCAAAAGCAGATGGCATTGATTTACGCTTTGTCAATACCGGGGAGATGGAAGATCCGGTTGCCGGGCTGCGGGAGATTACCGGAGGAACAGGATTTGACGATGTATTCTGTTATGCACCGGTGGCAGCAGTGGTAGAGCAGAGCAGTGGTGTGCTGGGCAGAGATGGATGTCTGAACTTCTTTGCAGGTCCTACGGATAATCAGTTCAGCGCCAAAATGAATTTTTATGATGTGCATTATAATTCTACCCATGTGATGGGAACCACTGGTGGAAATACGGCAGATATGATTGAATCTCTGGAACTGACAGCATCAAAACGAATCAATCCAGCGGTAATGGTAACCCATGTGGGCGGTCTGGATGCGGCAGCAGAGACAACACTGAATCTGCCAAAGATTCCGGGAGGAAAGAAACTGATTTATACCCATCTGAATATGCCGCTGACGGCACTGGAGGATTTTCGTGCCAAAGGGGCGGAGGACGAACGTTTTATCGGCTTGGCAGATATTCTGGATGCAAACAAGGGGTTGTGGTGTCCGGAAGCAGAGGAATATTTGTTGCAGAACTTTGTAGAATGATAGTCCTAAAAACCAGAGTCACTTGCCTTGAACGGCGTTATGCGTCAGTGATGTGAGTTTAGGACGAACGGAACAACAGGAGGAAATGGTATGGATTCCATGGAGCAGCGTAGAAGTGCTATTGTAGATTTTGTCAATGAAAAAGGGAATATCACATTTGCACAGTTAGAGAAACGTTTTTCGGATGTTTCCCAGATGACCTTGCGGACAGATCTGAAATTTCTGGATGAGGAAAAGCAGATTGTCCGGATTCATGGAGGAGCAAGGTCCGTGGAGGTTGTACTGGGAACAGATGATCATATTGGGAGACGTTCTGTGCGTAATGTGGAGGAAAAGCAATCCATTGCAGAAAAGGTATTGCCTTTTATTAAGCCAAATATCACGACTTATTTGGATTCTGGCAGTACGGCCACCGAGTTGGCAAAAATCTGGCCGGATCAGCCCGATTTTATTTTTACCAGCAGTCTGGACTGTGTGATGGAATTATCCAAGCTACAGCATCCGACAGTATTTCTGCTAGGTGGTGAAGTGAATAAATACAGCAGGAGTGTATGTGGTGCATGGGCTGTTGATACCGTGCGGACCGTTAATTTTGATCTGGCACTTATGGGAGTGACCAGCTATTCCTCCGATGTGGGGTTTTCCTGTGGGGCTTTGATGGAATCATACCTGAAACAGGCTGTACTCCGACAGTCTGCCGAGAAAATCCTATTGATGGATTCTTCTAAAACGGACAAAAAAAGTACCTTTCATGTCTGTTCTCTGGAGGAAGGAAGTATTGTGGTTTCTGATCAGAATATTTCCAAAGAATTTCAGATAGAATGTAAGAAAGCCAGAGTGCAGTTGTTGTAGTAAAGGGAATGCATTAACATAGGATGGCTCGATAGAGCTGCCAATCTGAGAAAAGGTCTTAGAGTGGGAATCTGTTTTATACCGCAAATTAGTGCCAGCACTGCAGCATTAATTTGTACGACAAAAATACATAAGGCAGTGCAGAAAAGAGGTAAAACATGAAAAATGGGGTTCAAAAATTTGGTAAGTTTTTATCCTCTATGGTAATGCCGAATATTGGAGCATTTATTGCCTGGGGATTGATTACCGCATTGTTTATTGCAGATGGTTGGTTTCCAAATGAAGATCTGGCATCCATTCAGCCATACATGCTGACTTATCTGCTGCCAGTGCTGATTGCAGCTACTGGTGGATCTCTGGTTGGTGGAGACCGGGGTCGTGTTATGGGTGCCATTGCAGTTATGGGATGTATCGCTGGTGTAGGAGGCAGTGAAGGACAGCCGATGTTAATGGGAGCTATGGTTATTGGACCATTTGCCGGCTGGGTTATCAAATTCTTTGATGAAAAAATGGATGGTCATATGCCAACTGGATTTGAAATGTTGATTAATAATTTTTCTGTGGGCATTCTGGGTATGATTATTGCCATTATTGGTTACTTTATTATAGGACCAGTTATGACGGCCATTCTGATGGTGCTGTCAAAAGGTGTGGAAATTTTGATCGCACACAGTTTATTGCCGCTGGTGGCAATTTTTGTGGAGCCGGCAAAGGTTTTGTTCTTGAATAATGCCCTCAATCATGGTATATTTACACCAATAGGATCTTCGCAGGCAGAAGAACTGGGAAGATCCATCATGTACATGTTGGAGGCAAATCCTGGTCCAGGGTTGGGTGTATTATTAGCATACTGTTTCTTTGCCAAAGACAAAACCACGAAACAGTCTGCGCCAGGTGCGGTTGTTATCCATTTCTTAGGAGGAATTCATGAGATCTACTTCCCATATGTCCTGATGAATCCGATGGTAATCATTGCACCGATTGCAGGAAATATTTGTTCCATTGCCTTTTTCTCACTGACTGGATGTGGTCTCAAGGCACCATCATCTCCTGGTTCTATCATCGCATTTCTGTCGATGACGCCAAAGGATAAGATGGTATTTACTATTTTGGGTGTTCTGCTTGCTACCGTGGTATCTTTCCTGATTGCCTCTCCGATTATCAAATTAACAGATGGCAAAAAGGGAAGCCTGTCGGATGCACAGGATCAGATGAGCCAGATGAAAGCGCAGGCTAAAGGGCAGGCAGTAGTACAAAATGATGAGCCAGTGGATCCTTCCACCGTGAAAAAGATTATTTTTGCCTGTGATGCGGGCATGGGATCTTCGGCAATGGGGGCAACCAAATTCCGAAACCGGATCAAGGATGTTCGTCCAGAGATTATTGTTAAAAATACTTCGGTTGATAATATTCCGGCAGATTGTGATGTGGCAGTGGTACAGACCACACTGGCTGACCGGGCAAGGAAATCAGCACCACAGGCAAAGCTGATTACCATAGGGAATTTCCTGGCGGATCCGTCCCTGGATGCGTTCTATGAACAGCTGACTAAGGAAGGTACGGCAGAGAATACAGAGGCACAGGAGAAATCGGCTCAGACAGAGGTGGCGGCAGGACAGGAAGAAGGCGCTTCCACTAAAACTGTGATTGATGCCAATGGTATTTTGTTAAACCAGTCGCCGGTATCCAAGGAGGAGGCCATTCGTGCGGCAGGAGAGTTGTTAGTGAAACAGGGATGTGTCAGTGAAGCATATGTGGATGCCATGATCGAGAGAGAAAAACTGGTTACTACATATATGGGAATGGGACTGGCGATTCCACACGGTACTTCAGAGGCAAAAGATACTGTGAAAAAGACAGGAATTACCTTGGTTCAGTATCCAGAAGGGGTAGAGTTTGGCGAAGAAAAGGCACAGTTAGTATTTGGTATTGCAGGTATTGGCGACGAACATCTGGATCTGCTTTCTAAGATATGCGAGGCATTGGAAGAGGAAGAAGTTATGGAGAAGATGAAGACTACCGATGATGTGAACTGGATCTTAGAGCAGTTATCATAATTAATAGACAAATAGGAAAAAAATATTGTTGAGTAAGACTGTGGCTTTGTGTTGTGCGCTGCTGAACACAAAGTTGCATAGGCATATTGTACTATGATCTTGAACAATGATAGCAGCGCAGAAATGGGGATTATTATGATTTATACAGTGACATTTAATCCGTCTCTCGACTATATCGTAACAGTCGATCATTTAAAATTGGGGGCTGTCAACCGGACGAACCGGGAAATTATGAACCCAGGTGGGAAAGGCATTAATGTATCCCTGGTTTTGCACAATCTGGGGTATGACAGTACAGCACTGGGATTTCGTGCCGGATTTACCGGACAGGAGATTGTCAGGCTGATGGAAGAACAGGGCATTGTCTCCGAATTTATTGAAGTGGGAGAGGGCTTATCCCGCATCAATGTAAAGGTAAGATCAGAGGAAGAATCTGAGATCAATGGCATGGGACCTGCAATCGGTGATGCGGATATCACAAAACTATATGCACAGTTAGATCGGTTACAGGATGGGGACATTCTGGTTCTGGCGGGGTCGATTCCTGCCGTAATGCCGGAAACCATGTATCGTGATATTATGAAATATCTATCTGGCAAGAATCTACAGATTGTTGTAGATGCAACTAAAGATTTGTTGAGAAATGTTCTGGAATTTCATCCATTTTTGATTAAACCAAATAATCATGAATTAGGTGAGATTTATGGCGTAACATTAAATACCAGGGATGAAGTGGTGCCGTATGCCCGTAAGCTGCAGGAAGAAGGCGCACGCAATGTGCTGATCTCCATGGCAGGAGAGGGAGCAGTCTTGTTGGCTGAAGATGGCACGGTATATCAGTCTGAGGCTCCTAAGGGAAGGGTAAAAAATTCCGTGGGGGCAGGGGATTCCATGGTGGCAGGTTTTATTGCAGGCTATCAGGCATCCCAGGATTATGAACAGGCCTTTTATATGGGCGTATGTACAGGTTCTGCATCTGCTTTTTCAGATGGAATGGCAACAAAAGAAGCCATACATGATCTGTTAGGGCAGTTTGGAAAAAAATACTTGTAAGAAACTGAAAACAAAACTATTAATGCGTAGAAATGGAGGTTATTTATTATGAAGGAGTTTACTTACACAATTACGGATCCAGAGGGAATTCATGCAAGACCAGCGGGAATACTGGTAAAACAGGCAAAGGAATATGCCTGCGATGTTAAGATTGGTAAAGATGGTAAAGAAGTCAATGCCAAGGCTATCATGGGAATTATGTCCCTGGGCGCAAAATGTGGCATGGATGTTACCATCAAATGTGATGGAGAGGACGAGGATAAGGCAGCTGCTGAATTAGAGACATTCTTTAAGGAGAATTTATAAGCTATGAAGATGGAAGGAAAATCTGTGTTTGGAGGGGTGGCAATGGGTCGTCTCTCCATCTACAAAAAAAATGACCAAGTCGTCAAGAGGACGAAGGTTTCTGATACGGATGCAGAGATTAAACGTTATCAGGATGCTACAGAGAAGTCAAAAGCACAGTTGGCAAAGCTTTATGATAAGGCTCTAGGGGAAGTGGGCGAATCCAACGCAGCAATTTTTGAGGTGCATCAGATGATGTTAGATGATCTGGATTATCAGGAGTCTATCACCAATATGATCCAGAATGAAAGTATCAATGCAGAATATGCGGTGGCAATGACAGGAGATAATTTTTCAGAAATGTTTGCTGCTATGGATGATGACTATATGAAAGCCAGAGCAGCAGATGTGAAGGATATCAGTAATCGTATCATTTCTGTATTGCAGGGAATCGAGGATGCAGAGCTGGACAGTAACGAGCCGGTTATTTTAGTAGCAGAAGATCTGGCACCATCGGAAACGGTGCAGTTGGATAAGTCTTTGCTGTTATCCTTTGTGACCCGCTATGGATCCACCAATTCCCATACTGCTATCCTGGCAAGAACCATGAATATTCCAGCACTGATCGGAGTGGATTACAGCGAGGATATTGATGGACATTATGGTATTGTGGATGGGTTCGAGGGAATTCTGTATGTGGATCCGGATGAGGAAACCATTGCAAAGTATCAGAAGAAACAGGAAGAAGAACAGGAAAAGGCGCGGCTGCTGCAGGAACTGAAAGGTCAGCCCAACATAACCAAAGACGGAAAGGAAATCAAGCTCTATGCCAATATTGGCGGTGTGGGTGATGTTCCATCCGTATTGCAGAATGATGCTGGAGGTATTGGTTTGTTCCGTTCAGAATTTCTGTATCTGGAGTCGGATACGTTCCCGACGGAAGAAGATCAGTTTAATGCATATCGTTCTGTAGCTCAGACTATGGCAGGAAAAAAGGTCATTATCCGGACACTGGATATTGGTGCGGATAAGCAGGTGGATTATTTCAATTTGGCGCATGAGGATAACCCAGCTATGGGATATCGTGCGATACGAATCTGCTTAGAGCAGCCAGATATTTTCAAGACACAGCTTCGTGCGCTCTACCGGGCAAGTTACTATGGAAATATAGCGATCATGTTTCCGATGATTATTTCCGTTGACGAAGTAAAGCGGATCAAGAAGATTGTGGAAGAAGTGAAGCAGGAGTTAGATGGGCAGGGCATTGAATACGGCGAGGTGGAATTGGGTGTGATGATCGAGACGCCAGCCGCTGTATGGATGACGGAGGAACTGGGAAAAGAAGTGGATTTCTTCTCCATCGGAACCAACGATCTGACACAGTATACCCTGGCAATTGATCGTCAGAATCCAAGGTTGGATTCTTTCTATGATGCACACCATCCTGCTGTATTGCGGGCGATTCAGATGACCGTAGAAAATGGGCATAAAGGCGGTGCCTGGGTAGGAATCTGCGGAGAATTAGGTGCAGATACCACTTTGACGGAAACTTTCCTGCGTATGGGAGTGGATGAGTTATCAGTAAGTCCATCCCGGATTTTGGCAGTCAGGGCGGCGATCCGTGACTGTGATCTGAGCAAATAAGAAAGATAAAGTGTATTATAAAGGTCTGTTGCACTAGCTGAATAAAAGCCAGTGTAATAGACCTCTTTCTCGTAAAAAAACAAGTAGATGATCTCATAATTCATATCTGTGTTCTAGCTTCTTAAAAACATCTTCTGCGTTAGTGTTTTTTTGTCAATAATTTTCTGTTATGCAGTTTCAATATCTTTTATAAAAACTTCCTGCGACATAGGTTTAGAACATTTAATGATTTTTTAATATTTTCTACGTTAGAATTGCAACAGAATTGAGTTTGGCAGTATGCAGATTCCTCTGTGAAATAGGACCAGGCTGTACCAGTCAAACCGGGAAAGGGGACATAAAATATGTATTCCAAAATACTGAAAAAAGATCTAAAACGAAAGAAGTCCATGAATCTCATTCTGTTGCTGTTTATCTTTTTGGCAACTACCTTTATTGCCACCAGTCTGAATAATTTATCGGTGGTCATGAATGGTGTTAATTATTTTATGGAGGTCAGTGGAGTTCAGGATTTCCTGATTGTAACCATGGGTGGTGGAACAGATGGTTCTTCCCAGAATGAACAAAATATGAAAGAATTTCTAGATCAGCAGGAGGATGTGAAGGATTATGACGTGGATGAAAATTTGTATCTGGCAAATTATCATTTTGAGCCGGATTCCGGAAAAGAGTTTGAATCCCCTTCCTCCAATATGATAAGTAGTTACAAGATTCGACAACAGAAATTCTTTGATGAAAAAAATCGGGAAATTACTCAGATGGAATCTGGAACCATCTATTTGAACAGAAAAATATTGGAGGAGAATGATCTACAGGCAGGAGACCGGATCAGTATTCATGCAGAGAATGGATATCGTAAAACTTTTACTATTCAGGGATATTGCAAGGATGTGATTTTGGGATCGGATATGATGGGGATACAGCGTTTTATTGTCAGTGAAGAAGATTATCGGGAGATGGCAGACAGATCGGATTTTCCTTCCGGTAAAATTTATTCTATTCGCTGTGATGATGTTACAAGTTTTAAGGAGGAATTTGATAATACCGGTCTTATGTCGATGTTTTCTGGAGATCAGTCTTTGATTCAGAAAACCTATATTATGGATATGGTCATTGCCGCCGTGTTATTATTAGTCAGTTTGTGTCTGGTTATCATTTCTCTGGTTATGCTTCGTTTTATGATTCTCTTTACAGTAAATGAAGATTATCAGGAGATAGGTATTATGAAAGCCATTGGTATTCGGGATGGGGGGATCCGGAAAATATATCTGGTAAAGTATTTTCTGATTGCGGTCTGTGGGGCGATACCTGGATTTGTGATTAGTATCCCTTTTAGCAATCTGTTACTGGCACAGGTAACCCAGTCCATTGTGATTCCATCAGGAAGGCAGGGATTATGGCGAACTCTTTGTACCAGTGTAGGCGTGGTATTGGTTGTGGTATTTTGTGGTTATCTCAGTACGGGGAAAATCAAGAAATTTAGTCCTATGGATGCCATACGCAGCGGCAATAATGGAGAACGGTTCCGACGTAAGGGCTTGCTGCATTTGGCTGGATCCAGGTGGAATGCCACCACCTTTCTGGCCGGAAATGATGTGATCAGTGAACTGCGAAAATACATGGTATTACTGATTGTCAGTATTGTAGGGGTATGGTTAGTGATTATGCCGGTGGATACCATCAATACATTATGTTCAGAGCGGATGACCAAATGGATGGGCGTGGTGGATTCCGACATCTATCTGGTGGATGATGGAAGGATAAATGAGTTGGTATGTTCTGGGAAACGGCAGAATTATTATGATTATCTGGAAGAAATTAAAACAAGCTTGCAGAAAGAGCAGATCAATGTCTCCCGTGTGGTAATGGAGGCAATGTTCCGTATCAAGATTCGTCATGATAATATTTCATACACCTCCTTTTCCCTGCAGGGATTGGGAACGGAAACGGATGAGTATTTCTATGATGATGGTACACCACCGAAATATGCCAATGAAGTAGCGATTACCCATGTGATTGCCAAAAAATTGCATGTGGGAATTGGCGATACGGTTTGGATTTACACTGGGAAAGAAGAAAAGCCCTTTGTTGTGACGGCACTGTATCAGTCCATGAATAATTTTGGAGAGGGAATCCGTTTCCCAGAAGAGGTCGAGATTGATTATTCTTTTGCCGGAGGAAGTTTCGGGGTACAGATTATATTAGAGGAGCGACCGGTTGAGAAGGAATATCAGGCTTTGCTTTCCAAAATAGAAAAGATTTTCCCTAACGCTAAAATATATTCTGTGGTGGACTTTATTCAGACCATGATTGGTGGGATTTCGGAAAAAATAGAATCACTTAAAATTCTGATTTTGACCATTGTACTTGTTATCAATATATTAGTGGTCGTCTTGATGCAGAAAATGTTTTTAATTCGGGAGAAAACACAGGTGGGAATGTTGAAACTCATTGGATTTTCCGATGCTTCTGTGATTTGTTGGCAGACCAAACGGATCATGATGGTGCTGTTTGTAGGTATCCTGTTGGGAACCATAACGGCAACTCCATTTTCTCAACTAACATCGGGAAAGGTCTTTCAGGTGATGGGAGCCAGCCGGATTGAATTTGTGATTAATCCCTTGGAGGTATATGTGGTTTATCCAATTATCTTATTTGTGGTAACTGTTTTGGCATGTATGATAACTATGCTGAAAGTTAGGAAAACATCGGCAATTGCAATTTTGCAAGAGGAATAAGAGTTGAAGTTTCACTAACGCATAGCAAACTATGCGAAGTGAGACTAAATCAACTCTAGAAAAATATAGAGTTAAGAAGGAGAGTGGAATCATGGAAGCAGCATTACAGGTAAAAGATTTGTGCAAAACATATGTGACGAATAAGAGACAGAATAATGTGTTAAAGAATGTTAATTTTACGGTGGAAAAGGGAGAAATGGTGGCAGTTATGGGACCATCCGGTTCTGGGAAGTCAACCTTGCTATATTGTGTATCCGGAATGGATCGTCCTACAGCGGGAGAGGTTTCGTTAGGCAATCAGAAAATTACTGGTCTTAGCGAAAAAAAGCTGGCAGAAACTAGGCTACATGATATGGGATTTATCTTTCAGCAGATGCATATGTTGAAAAATCTGACGATACTGGATAATATAGTATTGCCGGCATATCAGGCGGGGAAGAAAGATCGCAGCCGACAGGAGATTGATGACTATGGCAAGTCGTTACTGCGTAAGTTTGAGATTAGTGAAATTGCCGAACGTGATATTATGGAGGTATCTGGAGGGCAGCTGCAGCGGGCATGTATCTGCAGGAGTCTGATTAATCATCCCAGTATTTTATTTGCTGATGAACCAACCGGTGCCCTGAACCGGGGAAGTTCGGATGAGGTAATGCGGGAATTGAATCGATGCAATGCAGAGGGAATGACGATTCTATTGGTAACCCATGATATGAAAGTAGCTGCAAAATGCAGCAGGATATTGTATATTGTGGATGGCAATATTGAGGGGGAATTGTCTCTGGGGATGGTGCAGCAGGAGGCAGATCTGGAGGGAACACCGGTATTTCGGGAGCGGGAACGCAAGGTAAATGGTTGGTTAAATGAGATGGGGTGGTAAGCGTGTAAGAAACTCTAAAATCGACAAAGCACTGTGGGTGCTTTGTCGAAGAGTTACTAACACGCTGGAAGAATCTGCAACAGTATAAAAACTGTCGCAGATTCTTCCCAACGAAAGCCGATAGTGTATGGATGTTATTTTATATTGATGGATAGCAGAATGGGGGAGGCTGATATGGCAGATATCATTGTGGTGGAGGATAATGAGGAGATTGGTGGCTTGCTTTATGATTTTCTGCTGGCGGAGGGCTATGATACCTATCTGGCAGGATCGGGGGAGGAGGCTCTGGAGCTTTATTTTGCAGAGGGGTGTAAGCTGATGTTGCTGGATATTATGCTGCCAGGAGTAGATGGATTTTATGTCTGCAGCCGAGTCCGGGAGCATGGGAATACACCGATTCTCATAGTAAGTGGGCGCAGCGAGAAGGAAGATCAGTTGAATGGTCTGCTTCTGGGGGCGGATGATTATATCGAGAAACCATATGATATTGATATTTTGCTGGCAAAGATACAGGGGATTTTTCGGAGAAGATATTCCTCAGATGAGATTCGGGACGGAGAGATCTGTCTGGACAAAGTGGGGCGGCATTTATATCTGTCTGGGACGGAGATCTCGGTAACAGCAAAGGAGTTTGATTTGCTACTGTATCTGATGGAGAATAAAGGAAAGGTGTTGGGCAAAGAGGAATTATTCTATAAAATCTGGGGATTTGACAGCGAGAGCGAAGCTCAGACCTTGACGGTTCATATCAAATGGCTGCGGGAAAAATTAGAGAAGAATCCCAAGAAACCAGAACGGATTCAGACGGTGTGGGGCGTGGGATATCGTTTTGAGTAACTGAGAGAGGATAATTTTCTATTATCCGTCAGATTCTGGTATCCATTCTGTTGTTTCGCTCAAACAATGTCGGCAATGTCCGAATAGACAAAATTTTGTCCTGCCGTAGTGCAATAGACTTTCGAGAGAAGCCCTGCCTTGCAGTGACGTATCTGTGCGTGCTCGGAAGCAATTGCTCAAGAGCACTGTCTGAACACGCATGCACAGTTTGTAGTTTCTTTTTAGGGCACGCTTGCGCTAAATTTCATACGCAGCGGTACATAACGAGGTAAAGAACACCTCGTAAATACCGGCGTATTCAAATTGCCCTCAAAAAGAAACATACAAACGTGACATGCGGGGAGTTGGCGTAAGAGCACGCTAATCAACAATACGGCACGCAAGGCAGATAGCTTCTCCGAAAGGCGTAAACTTGCCAGGCAGGATAAATTTTGTCTATTCGGACATAACGATACATTTTCTGGCGAACAGCAGGATGAAGCGAACAATTGACGGATAACAGAAAATTATCCTGTATAAAATTTGACTGAGAATAGTAACTATGATTGAGGGAATGAAGGATATGCTATGAAAAAATGGAATGGAATAATGATTGCCGTAATCCTGTTCTTTTTGGCAGGGATGATATTGGTCAATCGTAGTTTTATGGATAAAGGAAAAGATGTCAGCAGCCGGGAATATCGGGTGTCTATTAATCGGCTTCAGCAGGCGGTGAAAGCATTTGAACAGGAAAACAAGCGGCCACCGGAGCATCTTCATGAATTGTCAGAGTGGACAGGGGAAGAGGAATACCCCTGTTTGACCGGATTGGGTGCGATTTCGATAGATATAGACAGAGAGGAATTGTCTGCATTTTTACAAGAGGAATCAGAGGATTATGTGATCTTTGCCACACAAAATTATTATTACAAAGTGACATATCGACAGGTCAGTACAGCAGAAAAAACAAGCAAACGGTATCTAAACGGAATTATGGTAATTCTATTTGTTTTGGTGCTGTTATTGCTGTGGTATATCAGACAAAAGATACTGCTTCCTTTTGAACAATTTTCCGATATTCCATATGAACTTTCCAAGGGAAATCTGACGCTTCCACTACGGGAAAATAAGAACCGTTTATTTGGCAGATACATCTGGGGAATGGATCTGTTGCGGGAAAATCTGGAGCAGAATAAGGTGCGGGAATTGGCATTGCAAAAAGAGAAAAAGATGTTGTTGCTTTCTCTGGGACATGATATTAAAACACCACTTAGTGCTATTAAATTATATACTAGAGCCATCAGTAAAAAATTGTACCAGGGAGAAGAAAAGGAACAGGAAATTGCAGAAAACATTAATCGGAATGTGAATGAAATTGAACATTATCTCTCGGAGATGATTCGGGCTTCCCATGAAGATTTTCTGGAATTTGAAGTGAATAATGCGGAGTTCTATATTCAGGATGTAATGGAGAAAATCCGGGAATATTATGAGGAGAAAATGGCATTGAATCAGATTACTTTTGCCATGGAGTCGGATGGGAATTGTCTGGTTTTTGGTGATGCAGACCGATTGCAGGAAGTGTTACAGAATGTGATGGAAAATGCAATGAAATATGGAGATGGCAGGCGGATCTGGCTGTCATTATGCAGAGAGGGGGAAGAATGCCGCATCACGGTTTGTAATACCGGATGTAGCCTTTCGGAACGAGAACTGCCTCATATTTTTGACAGCTTTTTCCGAGGCAGTAATGTGGAAAAGAAACCGGGCAGTGGTTTAGGCTTATTTATCTGCAGGCAGCTAATGCATCAGATGGAAGGGGAAATTATGGCAGAAATGAAAGAAAATGATGTAGGGGAGAAAATTATGTCTGTCCATATTGTGGTACATTTAGTATAGTGTAAAATGCAGTATGAGCATTTATCTAAATTGGAAAAAAAATGAATAAAAGTGGAAATCCTGCCCCATACTAGGATAGAACGATAAAATATCAAAGAAATGAGGTTAAGGATTATGATTTTAAAAGAAAAAGAAGCCACTACCATTCAGGATTTACGGACACAGGAGCAGTCTTGTGTAGAGAAGTACCAGCGTTATGGAAAAGAAGCAAAAGATCCCGTTCTAAAGGATCTGTTTTCCAATTTACAGAAGGATGAGCAACAGCATTATGATTCTCTGACACAGGTACTAAATGGCAGTATTCCAGAATGTAACTGCAATGACAGACAGGGTGCCGAGTATAATCCAACTGCAACCTATAAAGTATCTGATAATTCGGAAGATAAAAAGTCGGATTGTTTCTTGGCAACCGATTGTATCGGAACGGAGAAATTAGTATCTTCCGAGTACAACACCAATGTATTTGCCTGTTCTGAGCCGGGAGTTCGTAAGGTACTGGCAGATATTCAGATTGAGGAACAGAACCATGCAGAGATGTTATACAAATATAAAACGGTTAATGGGATGTCATAAGTTATGATGGATCAGGAAACAATGTATAAGCTGACCTATGGGTTATTTGTTCTGTCCACCCATTTTGATGGAAAAGATAATGGCTGTATTATCAATACGGCAGCGCAGGTAACGGCAGAGCCAAATCAGATCAGCATAGCGGTGAATCAATCAAATCTTACTCAGGAATTGATACAAAAAAGTGGAAAATGTACTATTTCCATTCTCAGTGAGGAAGCGGATTTTGAGGTTTTTAAGCATTTTGGTTTCCAGTCTGGACGGTCAGTAGATAAATTCGCGGATTATTCTCATTGTAAACGCAGTGAGAATGGAGTTTATTATGTGACAGCAGGTACCAATGGATATATCAGTGCTACCGTTCGGCAGGAGATTGATTTGGGCAGTCATACTCTGTTCATTGCTGCGGTGGATGATATGAAAGTGTTATCGGATGCACCTTCCGCCACCTATGCTTACTATCAGTCTTCCATTAAACCAAAGCCAGAAGAACAGAAATCATCAGGAAAAACCGCATGGCGTTGTAAAGTCTGTGGATATGTGTATGAGGGGGAAGAATTGCCGGAAGATTTTATTTGTCCGTGGTGCAAGCATCCGGCATCGGATTTTGAGAAGATTACGATTTGATGTTTGCTTCAATAATAGCGATAGTAATAGTAATAGAAATTATTATTTCAGAAATGTGATGAAAGGATTTGATTCAAAAAAGGAAATGACACAGTAGTGGCATTTCCTTTTTGGTATTATTAAATGTCAACATTTAATCGTCTTAGTAGTCTGATGTTTATAAAATCTATATTATTAATACGTAAGATCATTGAGTTAGTCCCAATCCATCAATTTTTTTGCTTGCTCTATAATTAAAGTGGCAGCTTTTTTGTGGGTAATTGCTGTGGGATGCCAAAATGTTCCCAATCCGTCCTTATCTAGTTGATGTGGCAAAGCAAAAGCAGTAATATCTACCTCTGGATGATTTTCAGCAAATTCAGTTGCTGCCTGCTTCACGGTGGTATTCAGTCTGGGATCCATCGTTCCCACCGTACATAGGATTTTTGCCTGAGGATGTTTTGTATGTATATTTTGCAGCAATTTTTGATAAGCCTGACTAAATTCCTGATTTCGTTCCGGAATTTCACGGGTATAGCTGGCATCATTAGTTCCCAGATAGACAATAACCAGATCTGGAGTGAGACGGCTGGAATCCCATTTTTCCCATTTTTCCTGTGGTTCTCGGAAATATTGTTTACAGCAGCCAGCATCGGTATATTCATAGAGCATAGGCACCAGCCAGGACTGATCTGGTGTATCTCTGTCATCACCGATATAGGATGAAAATACTCCCTTGCCGTTCCATGCTACGATTTCCAGGTCTGCATCCAGCGCCTGGGCAGTCAGTACCGAATAGGCTTTGGCAGGATTTTCAGTGGCGGTGTTATGAACCATGTCTTCCACCGATCCTTCGACGCCATAGCCACAACTGATAGAGTCACCAATAATCTGAATCTGGCGTTGTTTTTTCGGTGGTGGTGGAAGTAAATTGTCGGAATCAATAGTAATAGATTCAATGCCGCAAACTGCATATTCCGGTTCGGAATATTTCATGATGGTTATAGTAACGGTTTCTTCCTGATTGGATTCATAGAGTAAGATGTCCTGTTCCTTTTCAGTTAGTTCAATCCGTTTCAGGGGGTTTTCTGCTTCGTTGATATAAACGGCAATCCAGGCATGACTTTCCTGAGGCCAATTCTCTGGATCTGAGATTAGACAGGCAGATGCCTTTTTTCCTGTAAAACGAAAGGAGACAGATGTGGCAGAGTAGCCCAGATACCGGATATGATCCCGGTATAGTGTCCTTCCTGTTATTTTCACATGTTGTTCATCAGCGTAAAAATTCATAGTGTGTTCCCTTCCTAATTGCAAATATATCATTATTCTATCATTTATGGTACAGAAAGACAATCTCTATTTTTTAATATGAAATCCGCATACCGTTACAACTTTGATACAATTCTATGATAATTTCTTGGTAAGATGTGATAAAATGAGCATAGCGGTGGTCGTGTCTGAACGAACCGACATTGTGCTAATGAATAATTAAAACGCTAGTCGAGATGATAAAATGGATGCATGATTTATTTCGTGTAAATATATGGAGTATACCAATGAATAAAATATTAATTGTAGAAGATGAAGAAGCAATTGCTAATTTGATTAAAATTAATTTAACCAATGCAGGTTATGCCTGTGATATTGCCTATGATGGGCAGGAGGGGGCAGACAAAATGCAGATGGGGAATTACGATCTGTGTCTGCTGGATATTATGTTGCCGAAAATTAATGGTTATGAATTGCTGGAGTATGCCAGAAGTCTTGAATTGCCGGTTATCTTTTTGACGGCAAAAGGAGAAACCACGGATAAAGTACGGGGCCTGCGTTCAGGAGCAGAGGATTATATTACCAAGCCATTTGAGGTGTTGGAATTGCTGGCACGGGTGGAAAATGTACTCCGTCGTTTTCAGAAAATGGAGCAAACCATGGATGTACTAGATCTACATATTGATATCGTGTCCCGGAATGTCTATAAAAATGGTAAATTATTAAAACTGACCTACAAAGAGTTTGACCTTTTGCTGCTTTTTGTGCGGAATCCCAATGTGGCATTATATCGTGAAGTGATCTATGAACATGTGTGGGAAAGCAGCTATATGGGGGACAGCAGGACTGTGGATCTGCATGTACAGAGGCTGCGGAAAAAGGCTGGACTGGAAAAGAATATTGAAGCAGTATATAAAGTGGGATACCGTTTTGTTACAGATGGACAGAGGTAGTGTATGAAGTTATTTGGGAAATTATTTATTACTATGATGTGTGTGATTTTGCTGTCCTATATGTTTTTTGGCAATATTCTGGTGCAGACGGCATTTCAAACCATGTTAAATCGGGAGATTGAACGAAGTATCGAAGAAATGAAGATGTTCCAATATGCCATGGTGGCATCTTTAGAGGGTTTGCCCAAAGACTACCAGGCAACGGATATTGCCATGAGCGAAATTGCCCGTTCCATTCAACAGAGTCTGAATAATTCACAGAGTACGCTGGTTATTTATAACGAAGAAAATCAGATTGTATTTCAGAACAGTAGCTATCAAAGTGATTTGATTCAAAAGATTCAGGATATACCCTCTGCCGCCTGGCAAATTGTTCGCAGGGATGGACATTATTATTTGGAATCTCTGTGTAAAACTCCCAATAATACAGAGAGTTATGTCATAGAGATTCATCGGGAAATTGATCATATTTATCAGGATCGGCAGAAATTATATGACCGATATCTTTTGATGTTAATTATGGTTACTGCCGTATCCGGGGTAGTGCTACTTTTGTTTTCTATTCACTTTACCAGACCAATTCGGAAACTTTCTCAGGCTACCCGTGCTTTTGCCCATGGAGATTACAAAAGTCGTGTCCGTGAAAGGGGACATGATGAAGTGGCAGTTTTGGGTCAGGATTTCAATCAGATGGCAGGAGAGTTAGAAGAAAGTATTGTGAAATTAGAGGAGGATGCCAGAAGGCAGGAAGAGTTTACAGAGGCCTTTTCCCATGAGTTAAAGACACCTTTGACTTCCATTATTGGCTATGCGGATATGATCCGCTCCATGGATATGAGCAGGAAGGAGATTGTGGAATCTTCGGATTATATTTTCAAGCAGGGAAAACGCCTGGAGCATTTGGCGAAAAAAATGATGGAGATTTCTTATGTGGATAAGCAGGAGATTGAGCTACAGCGTATAGATGTGCTTTCTCTGGTTGCCCAGGTACAAAAAATGACGGAGCAGCTATTGATGCAAAAAAAGGTACAGCTTACGGTTCAGGTGGAGGAAGGCATTTTATATGGGGATCAGGATTTGCTGTTATCCCTGTTTTCAAATTTGATTGATAATGCCAGAAAAGCATGCCAGGAACAGGGAACTATTTTATTAGAAGGTATGGTCGAAGCTGGTGGTTATTATTTTAAATTATGCGATGATGGATGTGGAATTCCTCAGGATGAAATTTATAAGATTACAGAACCCTTTTATATGGTGGATAAATCCAGAGCCAGAAAAGAGGGAGGAGCAGGAATTGGAATGGCACTCTGCCAGAAGATTATTGTTCTCCATCAAGCTCAGTGGTCTATACAGAGTCAACCGGGAGAGGGGACTACCATACAGATCCATTTTGTGGACAGGGATCAGAAAGGAGAGGGAAATCATGAGCAGGATCATTCGTAGAATGTTGTGTACTGCATGCGGGCTGCTTTGTGTGGGGGCATTGCTATATGTGGCAATCCGCTTTCCGGAGTATTACTGTGCCTATACGGATAAAGATACCTTAAATAATATGGTTACTACAGATATCCGGATTCAGACTTATGAAACAGCATATACCTCTTTTGCGGAAAAAATACATGCGCTGACTC
Organism: uncultured Jutongia sp.; assembly: GCA_964409845.1. Lineage (GTDB taxonomy): Bacteria > Bacillota > Clostridia > Lachnospirales > Lachnospiraceae > Butyribacter. The sequence goes on along the minus strand of CAYPEW010000007.1, from coordinate 59,495 downwards.
AGGCAAGGGATTCCGGTGTCATGCTTAGTGCTGTCAGAATGAATGAGACAGAGGTCAATCCCAGTCGAAAAGAAATGACAAAAATAGTCCGGGAGGAATTTAAGAAAATGAAGGAGAATCAGATGATTCTCACGGCTTACAAACCTAAGTCAAAGAATATGACAATATGTGAACGCTATACGATTTATGGGGCAAGTGAACGGGATAGTATGAAGGGAATTAGTTGTTGGAAAGTGGAATATAAAAGTAAAAAGAGAAGCATTACCCTTTATCTGGATGAGGAATATCATAAAATTTATTATTTTCAGCTTGTCCAAAAATTGGGACAAACAGATAGTGAAAAGAGTGTTGTAAGTGATGCTATAGATAGTGGGAGTATTTTTGACCAGGTAGATGCTTATACATGGTGGGACGGTGTGATACGTTATTACGATCTGACTACCTATCAAGGATTTGAAAATGCTGGAGTTGATGTCTATGATTACAAACTCAGGTATGGGACGGCGATTGGAAGGATTGGATTTGAGGATATCGCAGAGTCTTTGGAGGTCTACCGAAATATTAAAGATGGTTATGAAAGTAATTCTTTGATGATGGGTCTGTTATTGGAAAAAATGATACAATTTTGATGGAATTAGGCAAAAATTGTGATGCAAAATGCTAGTATCCTATCCTTATTCAAGCACAGCAAATTGGGTTGATATTATAAAAATGGCAATGTAATCTATTTTTGTTGTACTAGGATGATACGATATGAGGAGAGGATGGTTTTGATATGAAGATCAAAAGATGGCTTGTGGGGATTTCTGCATTGCTGTTTATGGAATTGTTACTATTTCTGGTAATGACCATAGCATTTCCAGAGAAAACAGCGGCTGGCGGTCATAGAGGGGTAATCCGTCAGTCGCAGGTAGATCAGCAGTATGAGGAAAAAAGTGTTGCGGACGGAAGAAGAAGAAAGGGGAGTGTCGACGAGGGAAACGATGGAGGAGAGGGAAGCAGTGATGAGAAGGGTAGCAGAGGAGAGGGAAGTAATAATGGGGAAAACAATGGAGGAGAGGGGGATCATGAGGAGAAAAGCAGTAGAGAAGGAGGAGAAATATTAACAGGAAAAAGTGATAAAACCAGTGGTTCGGGTAAACAAAGGAAAGAATCCTCTCGTCAGGGATCCCATCAGAAAAAGCAGGATGGGAAAACAGAACGGGAAATATACAAAAAACATAAACAAGATTTGGTGCTGGTTAACCCAGAACATGCCATAGAAGATTCCTATGATTCTTCCCTACGATCCATTTGCAGGGGACGATTACAGGCTTCGGAACGGATCTATTCCGCTTTGTCGCAAATGCTTTCTGACGCAGGGGAACAGGGATATCATTTTTGGATTGCCTCGGCGTATCGGAGTAAAGAGCGGCAGCAGAAACTGGTGGATGAAGATGTGGCAAAGGCAATGGGGCGGGGATTGTCCTATCGGCAGGCATTGAAGGAAACCTACCAGGAAACCATGCCGGCAGGGCACAGTGAACATCAGACTGGGCTGGCACTGGATATCCTTTGTTCTGGAAATATGGCGATGGATGTTTCCCAGAAGGCAGAGCCGGGGAATCGGTGGCTGCGGAAGAATTGCAGTCATTATGGATTTATATTGCGCTATCCGGAGGAGAAGAGTGATATTACAGGAGTTTCTTTTGAGCCCTGGCATTTTCGCTATGTGGGGAGAGAGGCAGCAGAGTATATGGAGAAAGAGGGGATTGTCTTGGAAGAATTTTGGGACAGGATGGGGATGTAATAAAATATAAATTCTTGTCTAAAATGATACTGTGTGCTATAATTTTACATCATTTTAGAAAGAAGGAAAAAATGAGATTAACACGTGACAAACTATAAACAAAGAGCTCCTGTTTTCGTTGAAAGCAGGGGTTTTTCATGTTAAAATGTGTTTGATATAGTTTTGTGAAAAAACTATATCATAGTTAGAATGTATGATACGAATGGGTGAGGGGATGCTGATAGGAGTGAGATAAGTTATCTATAAATTGAGGAAGGATACGAGGTAGAAATATATGGCATCGGAAAAGAGCAGGGACGTGTACAATGCGCTTCGGGATAAAGGTTTTCCTGATGAACTATGCAGGGAGATTGCCTATAAATATATGAATACAGATTATACAGCTACCCGAATGTTGGGATACTTATATCGACTGACGGAACCGAGTGTGGAGATGGTGGTTGACGAAATGTTAGCGATTCTGGAAGACCGAAACCGTCTCATGAAAAAACATGAAATGGAACAGGCACAGGCAGCCATCAATCAGATTTATAATGAGGGATTGGATTAAATACCATGGAAATGGTTGTGCTTTTCTTTGTAATACCCTATAATGTTAATAATGTGGTTATAGATTGATATTAAATTACTTAAATAATATGATGTTGCATTATAGTACTCAAAAGGTTAGGGAGAAAATACGATGGGAATATTTAATTTGTTCCGGAAGAAGAAAAAAACGTCGTTTACCCATGATAAGGCAGAGTATCAATGGGAGAGTGCCTTGGAGGAATATTGTAATATCCATGGTATTACGCAGGAGGATTTGGATCTGGATCGGGCATATCATAAATACTTGAAATGAATACAGAAAGGGGAACGAATATTATGACCATCCGAAAAGCAGAACAGAAAGATATTACAGGGATTGGAAAGTTATTGTTACAGGTCTGCATGGTGCATCATCAGGGAAGACCGGATTTGTTCCGTGCAGGGGGCAGGAAATATACAGATGACGAGTTGGCAATTTTGTTACAGGACGAGGAACGTCCTATTTTTGTGGCAGTAAATGAAGCGGATCAGGTGCTTGGCTATGCCTTCTGTGCGTTCCAGCGGCATGCAGGAGAACCAGCATTTACCAATATCCAGACACTGTATATTGATGATTTGTGCGTGGATGAGGAAATCAGAGGACAGCATATTGGATTGAAATTATATGAGCATGTGTTAAGTTTTGCCAGAGAGAACGAATGTTATAATGTAACATTAAATGTCTGGTGTGAGAATAAGGCAGCGTTGAAGTTTTATGAGAAATGCGGATTAAAGCCGCAAAAGATTGGCATGGAAACGATACTTTCCAAATAATTAAAAGAAAGAAAATTAAGAGTGGAGGGAAAAATTGAAGAGGCAAAATAAACAAGTTTCAAACAGACCGGAAGAACAGCAGGAGGGCTTACAGGATAGTCAAAATAAGGCATCGGAACGAAGAATATTAAATCATAAAATCTATCTGTATCTCACAGAGTTTTTTGCAGGAATGTCTGTGATGGCGGTGGAGCTGGGAGCCAGCCGTCTTCTGGCACCTTATTTTAGTTCGTCTCAAATTGTGTGGACGATTATTATTGGAACGATTATGATTGCTATGGCACTGGGAAATATTTATGGCGGCAGGATGGCAGACCGGGATCCCAACCCGGACAGGCTGTATGGACGTATTGTGATTGCTTCTATTTGGATTGCCTTAATTCCGGTGCTGGGTAAATATATTATTCTGGGCATTTCTGCCCTGCTGGTTTTTACCATTAATACTAATTTTTTGATCTGGGCTGCCTTTGCCGCCTGTATGGTTTTATTTGTATTTCCATTATTTCTCTTGGGAACAGTGACGCCGTCCCTAGTAAAATATACGGTAAATAGTCTGGATGACAGTGGAAAAACTGTTGGTACGTTGGGCGCATTTAATACCATCGGTAGCATTATTGGAACCTTTCTACCTACTTTTGTGACCATTCCTGCTGTGGGAACTTCCGTTACTTTTTTGATTTTTTCTGGAATTCTATTGTTACTGGCATTGATTTACTTTATGGCGAATCGGATTAAAAGCAGACGAGTGGCAGTTGCGGTAATTATTTTGTTGATTGCTTGTATTTTTGGATCTTCCGACCATTTTGCATTCTGGGAAGACGAAGTGGTCTATGAGGGAGAGTCGGTGTACAATTATCTGCAGGTCAACGAAGATGAGGAGCAGGTCAGCCTGTTAACCAATGTCCTCTTTGGGGTACAGTCTGTGTATAAAAAAGATAAGGGATTAACGGATACTTTTTGTGACTATGCCTTGGCGGCACCATTGATGGCAGGACAGAGCGAAAGAGACAGTCTGAATGTGTTGATGCTGGGCGTAGGGGCAGGAACCTATGCCTCCCAGTGCAAACATTATTTTGATAATGTTCAGGTGGAAGGAGTGGAGATTGACGGAAAAATCACAGAACTGGCAAATACTTATTTTGAAATGCCGCAGGATGTGAAAGTAACTACCTATGATGGCAGAGCGTTTCTGGAAGTCAGCGATCAGAAATATGATGTGATTTTTGTAGATGCCTATCAGGATATTACTATTCCCTTTCAGATGTCTTCGGTGGAGTTTTTTACGCTGGTGCGGGATCATTTATCTGAGGATGGTGTGATGGTGGTTAATTTGAATATGTGGGAGGAGACAGAAGGAGATATCAATGCCCACCTGATGGATACCATTGCACAGGTCTTTCCTAATATTTATACAGCAGATGTTGCAAATACAACGAATAAGGAGTTGTTTGCTTCTCAGTCAGATCAGCTTCTACAGAGATTGCAGGGTTCTATTTCTTCAGTGCAGGATGGGAAATTGCGGTTGTTGATGCGTCGGGTATCGGAATCTCTGCAAACTTATGAAGCCGGAAATTATATTATGACAGATGATAAAGCTCCGGTGGAATTACTGGGGATGCGGGTGATTGATCATTTGATCCGTGAGGAAGTACGCTATTATAAAGAAATCTATCAAAAAGAGGGCCTGGATGGTATTCGTCGGGTGTTTGAATAATCTTCCTGTGACTGCTTGGGATACATTTACAAAGGATACACCGGGACAGTCGTTTAGATATGAAGTTGGAGGTGAAAATTGTTGGTGTTTTATTTGGATTAACGGATTATGTGTATTGGTTTTATGTGACAGATTTGGGAGTTGATAGAGACTATGAGGGACATGGGGTGATACAAAGCGGTTGGAAGCCGGTACATCAAGTAATATATTGCAATTTTAAGGAGGATAAGCTATGAATTTATTACATGAATATTGTATAAGCGAACATGTAATTGATGGATTAAAAACATTTATCATATCCCCTGAACATTACGAAGATTTATTGCATGATGGAAAGCTCTTAGACCAGCTTAGTATATCATCTGATATTACGAAAGAGTATATTCTAAGATATATAGAATATGCAAAACAGATTAGTGAAATAAAAATATATTTTGCATTTGTTCAGCATGAAAATTATGTAAAAAGTTTTATGTGGGAACCAGTAAATGTGTGCAAGTTTGTAGATGATTTTTATCACATATATATACGCAGTAACTGGCTATGCAGAGAATGCGGACATGAGCATTTAGGAAAAATAATTATGCCTATGTTTGAAGCAGACGGTGTGTTTTTAGATATGCGGAATATTAAGACAGCTGCTATTCCTGCTATATTTAATAAAATGCCTTGTGAAAAATGTGGAAAATTACTACAAAATCATCTGCTCATAATCAAATAAATTGAAGCTTATAAAGGAGAAATATGATGACCGCAGAAGAAGTTTTTTACGATTTAAACCAAAAGTATGGAGAAGAATTTAATTGGAGAATGCTTCCTCTTACAGATAAGGGCTTCGTTGAGGAATTAAAGAAAGAACTAGGTCAAGAACATTCCATATTTGAAAAAAGCATCTATGCAGTCGCGCGAAGTGATTCAAATGATGATGTTTTATATCTCCTTTGTGGTGATAGCCGAGGAGATGTATATCGGATTTATCATTTGACTTATTCTAATAAAAATAAAGAGGGTTATCCTCGATATGAGGAGTTTGTAGGTATTCAAGCGGTAAAAGAATATATTGATGAACAATTTATCAATGAATATTTATAAAAAGCAAATTTTTTAGAAAAAAGATTGGAGCAAAGAATTCCAATTTGTCTTTCAGATTTTGGACTATTGCTTTAATATTTTAAAAACAAAAACAAATAAAGAAAAATGCTTAAAATCATGTTATAAAAGATTCTAAGCATTTTTTCTCTTATCAGGACTTGTAATCATGGAGGAAACGATATAAAATAAAGTTAATTTGCTTAAATTCAGTATTTCCAGGGGTTGGCAGCAAATGTTAAAGGTCTGGTCGGCATCGATGGATCGCCGATTGCCTTGACGAATGGATCTGTCATAGAGATAGTATCTTTGTGCCTATCTGGTGACATTGGTGTTCCATAAATAAGATAGAAAGGAAGTTAGAGTTTATGTTAAAAACATTATCCCGTTATGTGGGAGAGTATAAAAGGGATTCGATTCTGACTCCAGTGTTTGCAGCATTGGAGGTTATTATGGAAGTTTTAATTCCTTTTATTACCGCAGCAATTATTGATCAGGGCATTGATCAGGGCAATATGCAGAAAGTGTATTTGTATGGCGCTATCATGCTGGTGCTGGCGTTTTTCAGCTTGTTCTTTGGAATCCAGGCGGGACGCTATGCGGCATCGGCATCCACTGGATTTGCTTATAATCTTAGGGAGGGTATGTATCGCAATATTCAGACCTTTTCTTTTTCTAATATTGATAAGTTCAGTACAGCCGGCTTGGTAACACGTATGACAACTGACGTGACCAATCTGCAAAATGCTTACCAGATGATCTTGCGGATTGCGGTTCGTGCTCCGATGATGCTGATTTGTAGTATGATCATGAGCTTTATGATTAATGTGCGGATCAGTCTGGTATTTCTGGGAGCTTTGGTCGTGCTGGGAATTATCCTGTTTAGTATTATGAATTTGACTATGCCGCTGTTTCGCAGTGTATTTGATAAATACGATGACTTAAATGCCAGTGTTCAGGAAAATGTATCCGGAATCCGGGTGGTCAAGGCATTTGTCAGAGAGGATTATGAAAACCAGAAGTTTACGGCAGCCGCCGATAACCTATATCGTCTCTTTGTCAAGGCGGAATCCATTCTGGTGTTTAACAGTCCGGTTATGATGATAGTTATATTTGGTTGTATCATTGCCTTGTCCTGGTTTGGTGCCCATTATATTGTTATCGGTACCCTGACGAAAGGAAATCTGACTTCCCTGTTTAGCTATGTTATGGGGATGATGATGTCGCTAATGATGCTTTCTATGATCTTTGTCATGATTACCATGTGTTCTGCCAGTGCTAAGAGAATTGCGGAGGTGTTGGAGGAACAGGCAGATCTGGTGGATCCGGATACACCGGACCAGGAAATGCCAGATGGCAGTATTGACTTTCATCATGCCAGCTTTGCATACAAGCAGGGCAGTGGGGAGGATGTGCTTCACGATATTGACCTACATATCCAGTCGGGAGAAACCATTGGTATCATCGGCGGTACCGGTTGTGGTAAGTCCAGTTTTGTGAATCTGATCAGCCGTTTATATGATGTGACTGATGGATCGGTTTGTGTAGGCGGCAAAGATGTGAAGAGCTATGATATGGAGTATCTACGGAATCAGGTGTCTGTGGTTTTACAAAAGAATGTACTCTTTTCCGGCACCATTCTGGATAATCTGCGTTGGGGCAAGGAAGATGCCAGCCTGGAGGAATGTATGGAAGCCTGCAGACAGGCATGTGCCGATGAGTTTATCGAACGTATGCCAGATGGATACGAGACATGGATTGAACAGGGGGGCAGCAATGTATCCGGAGGACAAAGGCAACGTCTCTGTATTGCCCGTGCCCTTCTGAAACATCCGAAGGTACTGATTCTGGACGATTCCACCAGTGCGGTGGATACTGCTACTGACCGGAAGATTCGGGAGGCATTTGCCACCAAGATCCCTGGCACCACCAAGTTGATTATTTCCCAGAGAATTTCCAGTATACAGGCGGCAGACCGCATTCTGGTTCTGGAGGAAGGGCAGGTCAGTGGTTTCGATACCCATGACCATCTTTTGGAAAATAATGCGGTTTATCGTGAGATTTATGATGCTCAGATGCAGGGGGGCGGCGATTTCGACCAGCCGGATAGCGGAAAGGGGGAATAATAAATGTCAGAACAAAATAAGAATTCTGGAATCCCGCAGGGAAAACCTATGGGAGGGGCTCCGGGAAGAGGACCAAGAGGTCCCCGTGGAATGGCATTTGGGAAACCACAGGGCAATCCTATGAAAATTATTCGCCGGATGATGGCGTATGTATTAAAGTATTACAAGTTTCACTGTATTACGGTAGTTATCTGTATCGTTGTTTCTTCTTTGACTACCTTATGTGCCACTTTGTTTATGCGTAATCTGATTGATCAATATATTGTGCCACTAACGAAGATGGCAGCTCCTGATTATGCTCCATTGGGACGGGTTTTGACTGGCTTGTCTATGGTTCTGTTAGTGGGAGTGCTTTCTTCCTATATTTACAATCGATTGATGGTAAGTGTCAGCCAGGGAACCATGAAACGGCTTCGGACCGAGTTATTTACCAATATGGAAGGTCTGCCAATCAAGTATTTTGATACCCATACCCATGGCGATATTATGTCGGTTTATACCAATGATATTGATACACTGAGACAGTTAATCAGCCAAGGGTTACCACAGTTGATTAATTCCGGCATTACTCTGGTTTCCACTTTGATCAGTATGATCGTTCTGGATATTCCGCTGACTGTAGTTTCTCTGCTTATGGTAGGTGTGATGTTATTTACTACATCTAAGTTGGGCGGTCTTGCCATGAAATATTTCTCAGAACAACAAAAGGATCTGGGTAAGGTAAATGGTTACATTGAAGAGATGATGGAAGGGCAGAAAGTGGTTAAGGTGTTCTGTCATGAGGAAAAATCTCTGAAGCAGTTCCAGGAGATTAACCAGAAGCTGCGGGACAGTGCCAATAATGCCAACCGGATTGCTAATATTACCATGCCGATTAACGGAAATCTGGGCAATATCAGTTATGTGTTGTGTGCAGTAGTGGGCGGTTTGCTTGCCCTGAACGGTCACACCAGCCTGACCATTGGTACCTTGGTGGCTTTTCTGAATCTCAGCAAAAGCTTTACCCAGCCGGTAACTCAGATCAGCCAGCAGATCAGTGCCATTGTAATGGCAGCTGCTGGAGCAGAGCGAGTGTTTAAACTTCTGGACGAACAGCAGGAGCAGGATCAGGGTTATGTGGAGCTGGTACGGGCAAAGGAAGATTCCGACGGAAATCTGACGGAGGTTACAGACAAGGCAGAGGCAGCGGAGAAAAGCAGCCTGTGGGCATGGAAGCATTATCACCAGGAGGAGGGTACGGTTACCTATTCTAAAATGCTGGGAGATGTTACTTTCGATGGCGTTGATTTTGGTTATAATGATGAAAAAATGGTATTACATGATATCAAGATGTATGCAGCACCAGGGCAGAAGATTGCCTTTGTGGGTAGCACCGGTGCCGGTAAAACTACGATCACCAATCTGATTAACCGATTCTATGATATTCAGGATGGTAAGATCCGTTATGACGGCATCAATATTAACAAGATTAAAAAGCCGGATCTGCGCCATAGTCTTAGTATCGTATTGCAGGATACTCATCTATTTACAGGAACGGTTATGGAAAATATCCGTTATGGCAGATTGGATGCTACGGATGAAGAATGCATCAAGGCGGCAAAGTTGGCAAATGCCCATGGTTTTATTAGGCGTTTGCCAGATGGTTACCAGACCATGCTGACCGGAGATGGTGGTAATTTAAGCCAGGGACAGCGGCAGCTCCTTGCCATTGCCCGTGCAGCAGTGGCGGATCCGCCGGTATTGATATTGGATGAGGCAACTTCTTCCATTGACACCCGTACCGAGGTATTGGTACAGAGGGGTATGGATGCCCTGATGGAGGGACGTACTTCCTTTGTGATTGCCCATCGGCTGTCTACAGTGCGAGATGCGGACTGCATTATGGTTATGGAACAGGGACGCATTATTGAGCGAGGAACCCATGATGAACTGATTGAACAGAAAGGAAAGTATTATCATCTGTATACCGGGATTGCGTGATTTTGTGCTAGCTGTTTACTATTGAGTGGAAGTAAATAGCTTTGTTATGGAAGAAAAAGTGCAATGAATTTCTTAGGAATGAGGGATACGATGAGGGGGAAATTACAGAGTGTAGTGATACTGGCTGCTGTGGCGCTTTGTCTGGCAGGCTGTAGTGACAGATCAGATCAGGCAGAGTCGGTTATTACTAGCTCGATTGGAATCAGTAAAGAGCAGAAGGCAGTTTTGAAAGCAGATATTGAGCCGGGAGCAGTCTTGACTGAGCATTGCCTCTATAATGATGATGGAGTGGATGTTACACAAATGGATCATGCAGGCAATGAGCTGAACCATGTTGTGTTGGAGGATGAGGAAACTTTTGATTCTTTACTATGTGGAAGTGACAAGCGTATTATCTATGCCAGAAATATTAGATTTGGTTCGGAAAACATAGATAAGGATTTGTATAGTGTACCTGTTTTACAAACAGATACCGGGGAAACCGTCCAGTGGGATCAGGCGGAACAGATTGCTTCATGCCAGTATGATATGGCAAACACAGCAAAGATATATCTGCAGGAGCCATATCTGATCTATGGTGCAGATGATCATACACTGGTGCGTCTCAATCTGGAAACCAGGACTGAGGAAATGTTGGAGTTTCCGGTGGAGAGAGTGACAGGATATAACTTTGCATATATGGATGGCTGTCTGTATTTGGTGGATGAGGATTCTGGAGTCGTGTACCGCATCCATATCAGTGAGTGGAAATTAGAGACGTTATATGATTGTGAGAACCCAAAAGAACAGATTGCTGCGATATGGGTAGATGGGCAGTATTTATATATGGAAATTGGTACGGATGAAGATGGCTTCGTTTCTGACAGGCTGGAATGTTTTGATATGGAACAGAAGAAAACAGTGGATCAGCTTTCCATTCAGGAGGTTAAACAATATCTGGAGAAGGAGAAAATTTATGCAGATGTAGGAGAAGATTATGTGTTTTTTGAGGGACTATCTGTGTATGCAGGGAAAGTTTATATTACGGTTGTCGTTTGGCCCCAGTCGCAGGAAAGAATGGGTGAAGAGATAATGGTTTTGCTTAGCTGTACAGGAAATGATATGTCAAATCTGGAGAACGAACGGGAAGTGACAAAATGGTGTTATGAGCGTAGAGAATATAGAGATTGGTCGACTCTGGATGGATATGGAGATCTCTATTATTTCGAATATGCAGATCAGGAGGTGGAATCCCATTTGATGTGTTATCATCTGGATACGAAACAGATAGAAGAGGTGGATAAGAAAGAATTAATCTGGCAGGTATTTTATGTCTTCGATTGAAGATAAAGTTGTTTGTTTTTAGATAAGAAAGAGCTAATCAGGCAGGTAGATAGTATGTTGGGGAAAGGAGAAATGAGGAAAATTATGGCAGAATATTATATTTCAAATGAATACTTAAAAGCAGGATTTTGTGCCAAGGGTGCTGAGCTGGTACAACTGCAAAATCTGGAAAATGGAGCGGATTATCTGTGGTCTGGAGATCCGGCGTATTGGAACCGGGTATCACCGGTATTATTTCCCTTTGTAGGGAAGCTGCAGGATCAGCGTTATCAGTATGAGGGGCAGTGGTATGAAGGCATTGGGCAGCATGCCTTCGCCAGAGATCAGGTGTTTGAGCTGGTAAAGCAATCAACCGAGGAAATCTGGTTTGCACTGAATGATAATGAGGAAACGAGAAAAATCTATCCCTTTACATTTTCTCTGCATATTGGCTATCGTCTGGAGAAAAAGCGGCTTCATGTGATGTGGAAGGTAGTGAATCGAGGAGAGAAATTATATTTTTCCATCGGGGCGCATCCGGCATTTCTGTGCCCAAAGCCAGGGAGCCAGGAACAGAGCATGGATGGATATTCTATTGATCTGGGCTTACAGCAATCCTCTGTCTGCAGCGGGATTCTGACAGATAAGGGAGTGCTGGGAGAGCGGACGAAAGATCTGGAATTAAGAGATGGAACATTGCGGCTGACAGAACAGTTATTTGATGAGGATGCCTTGATTCTGGATGGGGAGCAGATTCATTCTGCGGTACTTCGGGATCCTTCTGGTCAGGCTTATCTCAAGATGGAATTTGATGCGCCATTACTGGGGATTTGGTCACCAGCAGGAAAACATGCCCCATTTGTCTGTATCGAACCATGGTATGGCAGATGTGACAGAGAAGGTTTTGACGGCACACTGCAGGAACGGGAGTATGGTAATGAACTGTCCGGGGATGCTGTGTTTGAACGGGAATATACCATTGAGATCCTGGATTAAAGGAGGGGGTTATATGAGGAAGTATATTGTTTCTTTGATGCTTATGTTGTTGTTTACTTTAGGATTTAACGTCAGTCAGGCAGATGCCTATTCCGTTAAGGTGGAAAAGGACAGCATGTATGCAGATGTCATACCATCGAATATTATGAAAAATGTTGGTGCAATGTTTCAGAAGCAGGTGCAAAAGTCCATGAAATATTATGATAAGTACAAGGATGCAGACAATTATACTTATATATCCAGAATTCCGGATGAATATCGTGATTTTATTGACATTGCAAAAGAAATCAAAGATTCTGATGAGGTTGTAATTCGTTATCTATTTTATATATATTTTCCGGGTGAAAAAGAGTATAATTATGGTATGTACGACTATTATTTTATTGCAGAAAAGAATCAGCAAAAATTATGTATTTTCTCTATTAATGTGAATAGAGAGGAGAAGAAAGTGAGAACTCAATTTGTTTATGACAAAATGTTAGACCACTATTTTTCGCTGGATGAGAATATTACAGAAGATACTTTATTTTATGAGATTAATCAAGCTACCTATGCTGAGACTCCGGAAAGGAGCGTTACGGTAAGGGTGATAAATCCACCCCCGGCTGATCACATAATGGGAGGAAGCGAGGTAGATGATACAGAGATCAGACAATTTAATCAAAAAAATTACGAAGAAAAAAAGGATTTCATCTTATCCTATCTAAAGGATGTTCAAAAAGGAAAGATCATGAAAAAGGTCGAAGAAGATATTGAATTTGAATTGGAGAAGGAAGATGAGCCGATCAACGAGGAAGATTTACTTGATTTCAGTATCGGAGAGGATGTTACGGAGGATGTGATGGAATCCAGTGGTGGAATCTATCTTGCTGTGTGTGCTGCTGTGTTCTGTATTCTTGTCATAATTACGGTGGTGTATATTCGAAAACAGAGACAGGAGTAGTCTTTACGATTCGTAACAGGATTGGTTTGCAGGAAAGGAGACTTACAGTATGAGAATGCAAAGAAATAAAGATCATCATAAATTAAATACTTGGATTTTGGGGGCAATGATGGTATGCATGGCAGTCGTTATGGTATGTATGAGTAGCACCATGGCATCAGCTAAGGCAATTAGTAGCCCGGAGCAGGCGAAGAAGCTGGCACTGCAGAAGGTAAAATTTGCAACAATTATTAAAGTGGAAGAGGACATGGATGATGGTGTGGCAGTATATGAGGTATCTCTGCATAAGGGAAGTAAAGAATATGACCTCAAGTACAGAAAATCGGATGGAAAGCTCTTGGAATTTGAGTGGGAATTGCCTGATTTAGGATACAGTGATCAGACAAAAGCAAATGTATCCAAGACGAAAATTAAGAAGAAAGCTCTGAAGCAAGTCAGGAAAGCGTCTGTTCGTTCTATCCGTTTAAAGAGTGACGATGGACGGATGGAATATAAGATTTTGTTACAGAAGGGCAGTTATCGTTATACCTTGGTCTATGATGCCAAGAAGGCAAAATTGTTAAAATATGAGCAGAAATATACCGGATCTGGAGAAGGTGCGCCAACTTCTAAGGAGATCAGCATGAATAAGGCAAGGCAGATTGCGTTGAAAAAAGTGCCAGGTGCTACTGTTGTCAAAATCGAACGGGATCGGGAAAATGGAACTGTAGTGTATGAAGTGGAACTGAAAAAGGGATACTACGAATATGAGATTATCATTGATGCTAAGAGCGGGAAGATCAAGCATACAGAAAAGGAATATGATGATTAATCTTAACTAGAAATGACTTCCATTCTATCATATCTCAAAATGTTGTAGAATTTTGGTTCCTATCGTGGTATTATATCTATGTAATTTGGAGCGGTAAACAGCAATTTACAGGAGGAAGCATTATGGATCTGGATCAATTATTGAATGAAACTTTAGAAGAATTTCTTTTAACATGTGTTAGCAAAAAAATAGAGGAGGTCTCAGAGCTGCCTAAAATGTTAAAAGATATTACTTATTTAGACGATAAGCAGAAGCTTCTGGATAAAACAACGGAATGTGAAATTTTAGATGTGGATGATTATAGTATACTGAACTATTCCCTATCAGAGAATGAAATACATATTCAATATGATATTGCATTTATTTTGCAGACATTTATTGATTCTGAATTTGTATGGCGGGTGCAGGGGGCTGCTCAGGTTGAATGTTCTATTCCAGATAACAGCAAGGTAGACTGGTCTGTTTTTGAGTCACGAGATGATAATAATAATGTTTTTTGGGAGAGGTACGAGAAATATAAAGAATTTGTTCAGTTTCAAAATATCGTTTATGAGGAAATCGAATGTGATACCCTATATAATGATTTATTCTTTTTAGAAATTATAAAAAAATGTTATTTATGTAAGCACACTCGGATATGCAAATATATTTGTAATCCGAGTGTGTTTTTTAGGTATTTGCTAAATTATTAGAAGAAATCTCAGAGGATTTCCTCACTCTGTCGTTTCCATATTCTCCGGTAATACCAGATTCAACAAGATCGCCACCAGAAATACCACAGCAACGCAGTTTTCTGCAAAGACATTTTCCACAATCTGCGGGAAGATATGGAAGATTTCCGGTACCTGGGTAAATCCGATTCCTGTGCTGAGAGATAGTGCAGCAATGGTGATATTCCTCTGGGTATAGCCACAGTTTCCAATCATCTGTATTCCGCTGACCACGATGGTTCCAAACATCATAATGGTACAACCGCCCAGTACAGCATCCGGCAGGGTGGCAAGCAGTGCACCAAAGATCGGAAAGATTCCTGCCAGGATCATGATAATGGCACCACTGGCAATGGCAAAGCGGTTGACTACCTTGGTCATTGCAACCAATCCAACATTCTGGCTAAAGGAAGTAATGGGCAGACAGCCAAAGAGGGCAGATAGCGTGCTGATGAAACCGTCACAGGCGATGGAACCAGCCGTTTCCTTTTGGGTAACATTTCGTTTTAAACCAGACATGGCTAATGCCGAGGTATCTCCAATGGTTTCCGTGGCAGATACCAGAAAGATTAAGGTAACGGACACAATGGCACCAGTATGGAACTCCGGACGGAATGGCAGTGGTGTCGGCAGGGCAATCGGAGAAGTGTCTTTTATTGCAGAGAAATCCACCATTCCCATACAGGCAGCCACGATATAACCTACGATCAGTCCGAATAGGACAGATAATTGTTTCCAATAGGATTTCGCAAAAATATTGAACAGAAGACAGCAGAGCAGGGTGATACTTCCCAAAATCCAGTTTGCAGAGGAGCCAAATTGTTCGCTGCCACTTCCGCCACCAAAGGAGGCAGCTCCCACGGATAATAAGGAAAAGCCGATGGCAGTCACGACACTGGCAGCAACTATCGGTGTGATGATCTTTGTCCAGTATTTGGCAAATAATCCCAGGATCCCCTCAATCAGTCCGCCGATCAGAACAGCACCAATAATAGCAGAGTATCCATAGGTCGGACCAACATAACAAAAGATAGATACAAAGGTAAAACTGATGCCCATGACAATAGGAAGTCCAGAGCCGATACGCCAGATTGGGAATAGTTGGATCAGAGTACCGATTCCAGCTATAATCATAGCATTTTGTATCAGCATGGCACTTTGGTGTTCATTTAAGCCACAGGCACCGGCTACAATAATGATCGGTGCAATATTGGCAACAAACATTGCCAGAATATGCTGCAGACCAAAAGGAATCGCTTGCCGGATCGGTACCTTTCCGTCCAGCTGATAAATATTTTTAATACTTGTTTCTGTATTTTTCATGGGTAATTACCTGCTTTCTGGGTTATTCATTTTTTAATATTTAACTTTGTGGTCGGAATGTGATGGTTCCTTTTTCCGCATCCATTTCCTCAACAATCGCCAGGGATTCCAATGGGTATCCCAGATTACGGATAGTACGTCCGCCTGGCTGGAATCCTTTCTCAATGGCAATACCGATTCCCTCTATGGTAGCACCTGCTTCATGAACAATAGAAATCAGTCCCTGCAGGGCGCATCCATTGGCAAGAAAATCATCAATGATTAGTACATGATCTTCTGGTGTAAGAAATTTTTTTGCCACAATAACCTGATTTTTGCACTGGTGGGTAAAGGATTCCACTTCTGCCACGTACATTTCTCCCTCAATATTGATGCTTTTTGTTTTTTTGGCAAACACCACAGGGGCATGAAAATGTCTGGCAACGATGCAGGCGATGCCAATTCCGGAAGCCTCGATGGTCAGAACTTTATTGATGGGTTTGCCGTCAAAACGTTTCCGGAACTCTGCGCCCATCTGGTCAAACAGGTCAATATCCATCTGGTGATTGAGAAAACTGTCTACTTTTAGCACATTACCCTCCCGGATAATGCCATCTTTTTGAATACGTTCTTCTAAAAAATTCATTTTTTTCCTCATTTCTGCGCTGCCCTTTGCGCATAATGCAATGTTTGTGTCGCAGCGCAGACACAAACTTGCAGAGTGAAAAATAATATTTTTCACTCTTATTCTCCATTTCTTTTGTAAATCTGCCTATCAAAGTTCATTTGCTGAAACTGGAAACTGCTGTGATCAGTTTAGATAATTAACAGAGTATCAGATTTTTCGACATTCTTCAACATTTTAACATGGGTTTCTGTATTTTGTAATTCAAGTTCAATTAATAATTGATTTCAACTATTGTATATGTTAGAATCAAAATGCTGTGTTTTGAATATATCTTTAGGAATTGATAGCAATTTTGTTTTTATTTGTGCGATGGCAAGTGCTATGGAGGTTAATATGAAATATTTTGGAACGGATGGATTTCGTGGAGAAGCAAATGTTGACTTGAATGTGGTGCATGCGTATAAGGTAGGTAGATTTTTAGGCTGGTATTATGGTCAGGAACATAAGGCAAGGGTAGTCATTGGAAAGGACACCCGCCGTTCCAGTTATATGTTTGAGGATGCATTGGCATCCGGACTGACAGCCAGTGGTGCGGATGTGTATCTGCTGCATGTAACACCAACGCCCAGTGTATCCTATGTGGTTCGTACAGAACAGTTTGACTGTGGTATTATGATTTCTGCCAGCCATAATCCATACTATGATAATGGATTGAAAGTGATTAATGGGAATGGTCATAAAATGGAGGCAGAGGTAGAGGAGAAAATAGAAACATATATCGACAATGAAATGGATACGCTTCCTTTTGCGGAGAGAGGGGATATCGGCTGCACCATTGATTATGCCATCGGCAGACATCGGTATATTGGCTATCTCATGTCTTTAGCGACACGATCCTTTAAGAATGTTCGTGTGGGGCTGGATTGTGCCAATGGTTCCGCATATTCTGTGGCAAAAGGAGTGTTTGATGCCCTGGGTGCCAAGACTTATGCCATCGGTATGAATCCGGATGGAACCAACATTAATGAGGACTGTGGATCCACACATATTGAGAATTTGCAGAAATATGTAGTGGAGAATCAGTTGGATGTGGGATTTGCCTATGATGGAGATGCAGACCGCTGCCTGGCAGTGGACGAAAACGGAGAAGTGATTGACGGAGATGCGATTTTGTATCTCTGTGGCTGTTATCTGAAAGAAAAGGGCGAGTTAAATAATAATACAGTTGTAACTACCATTATGTCTAATATGGGACTGTATAAGGCATTTGACAAGGTAGGGATTTCCTATGAGAAAACTGCGGTGGGAGATAAATTTGTCAATGCCAATATGATGGAGTTTGGTCATTCTCTGGGTGGGGAACAGTCTGGTCACATTATTTTCAGCAAATATGCCGTGACAGGAGATGGTGTATTGACTTCCCTGATGCTGATGGAAGTGATGTTGGAAAAGAAACAGAAGCTATCAGAATTGCGCAAAGGATTAAAGATTTACCCACAGCTACTAAAAAATGTTCGTGTGCAGGATAAAAAGACAGCCAGACAGGATGAGGATGTCATTGCCCAGACAAAACAGGTGGAAGAAGCCTTAGGAGAGAATGGCAGGATCTTGTTGCGGGAAAGCGGCACCGAGCCGGTGATCCGTGTTATGGTGGAGGCAGAAACAGAGGAACTTTGCGAGAAATATGTAGGGCAGGTTGTGGATGTGATCCGTCAGAAAGGTCATGCGGTTGATTAAATATTCTGATCCGTCATGAATGATTTGTCTGCAGGATGAGTTGTGAACGGCAATGGTGCAATAAGGGGCTTTCAATTAATTTGTGAAATGTCTTGTGTTCAAAAAGTCTTTGTGCTATATTAATGAAATGGTAATTTACGGGGAGACCCGTAGCAATATAAGGAGGAAATTATAAAATGAGTGTACAGGTAGAAAAGTTAGAAAAGAGTATGGCAAAGCTTACCATAGAGGTGGATTCTGACCAGTTTAATGCGGCGATGGAGCAGGCATACCAGAAGAACAAGGGCAAGATTGCCATGCCAGGCTTCCGTAAGGGAAAGGCTCCAAAAGCCATGATTGAGAAAATGTATGGTGCAGGGGTGTTTTATGAGGATGCCGCTAATATCCTGATTCCGGATGCATACGAAGCAGCAGCTAAGGAGAGTGAATTGGATATTGTATCACAGCCTGAGATTGATGTGGTACAGATTGAAAAGGGACAGAATTTTATCTTTACAGCAACCGTAGCAGTAAAGCCGGAAGTAACACTTGGAAAATATAAGGGCATTGAGGTTGAGAAAAAGACAGCGGAAGTGACAGAGGAAGAAGTTACGGCAGAGATTGACAGAGCTAGAGAGTCCAACTCCCGTATGATTACCATTGATGACCGTGCTGCACAGGACGGAGATACCGTAGTCATTGATTTTGATGGTTATGTGGATGGCGAGCAGTTTGAGGGAGGTTATGCAGAAGATCATAATCTGGTTCTGGGTTCCCATTCCTTTATTGATGGTTTTGAAGAACAGTTAGTTGGTAAGAATATTGGTGATGAGGTAGATGTCAATGTGACCTTCCCAGAGAGTTACCATGCAGAAGAATTACAGGGAAAACCAGCTGTATTTAAAGTAAAGATCAAAGAGATCAAGGTCAAAGAACTGCCAGAGCTGGATGATGAATTTGCACAGGATGTTTCCGATTTTGATACCTTAGAGGAATACAAGGCAGATGTGGAGAAGAAGCTGTTAGAGAACAAGGAAGCAGCATTAAGCCGTGAAAAGGAAGAAGATGTCATCCGTCAGATCATCGAAGATGCCACTATGGAGATTCCGGATCAGATGATAGACACCCAGAGCCGTCAGATGATGCAGGAGTTTGCACAGCGCATTCAGGGACAGGGACTGTCTTTAGAGCAGTATATGCAGTTCTCCGGCACTACACCACAGATGATGCAGGAGGAGATTCGTCCACAGGCATTGCTGCGTATTCAGAGTCGTTTGGTATTGGAGGCTGTTGTTGCAGCAGAGACTATTGAAGCAACAGAGGAAGAAGTGGCAGAAGAATTAGAGAAAATGGCTTCCATGTATCAGATGGAGATTGATAAGTTAAAGGAACTGGTTGGCGAGGAAGAACAGAAGCAGATTGCTCTGGATCTGGCTGTCCAGAAAGCAGTTACCCTGGTAGTAGACGCCGCAGTAGAGAAATAACAGCTTAGTACGATGGGCTGGACGAGATGATACCGTGATTCGTTCAGTGCCATGGTATCAGGGAAGTTACATCAGCCATGTAAGTCCGAATGTTTACGTGGTTGATGTTTTTTCAGTCATGGTTAAGGTGTCGAAATGGCAGTTTTCATGTTTTGGGAATGATACCTTGATCAATTATTGAGAACATCCGTCAGGGTGTGGAAATGGAGGATTGTATGGGTTATAGCATACCTTATGTTATTGAGAAAACTAGTAGCGGAGAGCGTTCTTATGATATTTATTCCAGATTATTACAGGATCGTATTATCATTTTGTCCAATGAAGTCAATGATGATATTGCCAGCCTGATTGTGTCACAGCTCCTGTTCTTAGAGTCGCAGGATCCAAACAAGGATATCAGCCTGTATATCAACAGTCCGGGTGGTTCTGTCAGTGCAGGATTTGCGATTTATGATACGATGAATTATGTGAAATGTGATGTGTCTACCATCTGTATGGGAATGGCAGCCAGCATGGGAGCATTTTTACTTGCTGGTGGTACCAAGGGGAAACGTCTGGCATTGCCAAACGCAGAGATTATGATTCATCAGCCATCTGGTGGAGCCAGAGGACAGGAGACAGAGATCCGTATTGTGGCAGAACAGATTTTGAAGACTAGACAGCGTTTAAATGAGATTCTGGCAGAGAATACCGGAAAACCATTGGAAGTAATCCAGGAAGATACCGAGCGGGATAATTATCTGACAGCACAGGAAGCAAAAGAATATGGTTTGATTGATGAGATTGTAACCAATCGCAAGTCGGACGACAAGTAAGAGTATTTGGAATAAGGGAGACAGATGCTATGTCAGGAAAAAAAGAAGAAATTTTAACGTGTTCTTTTTGCGGAAAGACGCAGGATCAGGTGCATAAATTGATTGCAGGTCCCGGAGTTTATATCTGTGATCAGTGTATTGATCTGTGTTCTGAAATTATGGAGGAAGAATTGGCGCAGGAGGGAGATTTCTATCAGGATGAGGATGGGATCAATTTACTGAAGCCAAAGGAGATTAAAGCTTTTCTGGATGATTATGTAGTGGGACAGGAAGATGCGAAACGTGCCTTGGCTGTAGCAGTGTATAATCACTATAAACGTGTTTTGTCAGGAAAAAGTCTGGATGTGGAGTTACAGAAAAGTAACATCATCATGGTAGGTCCTACCGGATCTGGTAAGACATTTCTGGCACAGACTTTAGCAAAGATCCTGAATGTTCCTTTTGCTATTGCAGATGCTACCGCTTTGACGGAGGCAGGTTATGTCGGTGAGGATGTGGAGAATATCCTGCTTAAGATAATTCAGGCTGCTGATTATGATATGGATCGGGCAGAGCATGGTATTATCTATATTGATGAGATTGATAAGATCACACGGAAGGCAGAGAATGTATCCATTACCCGTGATGTGTCCGGAGAGGGTGTACAGCAGGCTCTCTTGAAGATTCTGGAAGGAACTGTGGCAAGTGTACCGCCACAGGGAGGCAGAAAACATCCACAGCAGGAGTTTTATCAGCTGGATACCACGAATATTTTGTTTATCTGTGGTGGTGCCTTTGATGGTCTGGACAAAATTATAGAGAACAGAATTGGCAAGAAACCAATCGGCTTTAATGCAGAAATTACGGATAAAGAAGAATATACTATTGGCGATTTGTTCCGGCAGGTATTGCCGGAAGACTTTGTGAAATTTGGTTTGATTCCGGAAATTATTGGTCGTCTGCCGGTAACGGTGGCGCTGGATCTTTTGGACGAAGAGGCTTTGAAGAAGATTCTGGTTGAGCCAAAGAATGCCATTACCAAGCAATATCAGAAACTGTTTGAGTTGGACGGTGTCAAGCTGACCTTTGAGGCAGACGCCATTGCGGCTGTGGCAAAGAAGTCTTCGGATCGCAAAACAGGTGCCAGGGGCTTGCGTGCCATCATGGAAAATGTGATGCAAGATGTTATGTATGAGGTACCTTCTAACGATCAAATTCAGGAGTGTGTGATTACCAAAGAGGCAGTTTTGGGGGAAGAAGAACCCAAGTTAATCATGGAAAATGAGGAAGGAAAGCCGGTACAGACAGTGGGACGGACAGAGAGTGAGAGTGCCTGAGGAATAACCGGTTGAGAGACAGGGGTGCTTGTAATGTGGCACTCCTGTTTTCACATATTCCCTAATTTATGGATTAGAAAGTGGTGTGAATGTATGATAGAGAAAATACCAGTAATGGCATTGCGGGATGTGGTGGTGTTTCCGGGAAGTACTATGTATGTTGAGATTGGCAGAAAAAAGACATTACAGGCGGTAAAACATGCCATGCACGGAAATAAGCAGATTGTTACAGTGGCGCAGCGGGACGCAGGAGTGGAAGAACCAGAACAGTCAACCCTTTTTTCAGTGGCAACTTTAGCAGAGGTAAAACAGATGGTATCCCTGCCAGAAAAAATGACAAGGGTGGTTATTACAGGTCTTCGTCGGGTGAATCTGGAACAATTATACCAGGAAGAAGATTGTTTGTATGGAGATATTTCAGAGAGAGAACAATCCGGTGATTTATCCTATACCTTGGAAGTGATTGCCATGATCCGGGGATTAAAGGATCTGTTTCAGGTATATGTGACCGAACAGGGTAAGATATCCAGTCAGTTAGTGGGAGAAATTATGGAACAAACGGATTTAGTACCCATCATTGACCGGATTTGCTCTGCTATTCCCGTTCATTACCAGTTGAAACAAAAGATACTGGAGGAGACGGATGTGTTTGAACGGCATGAACAGCTGTCTCTGCTGCTCAGCCGTGAGATTGCGATTCTGCGTCTCCAAAAAGAAATTGCAAATCAGGTTAAGGAACAGGTTGACCAGAACCAGAAAGAGTATTATCTGCGAGAGCAGATTAAGGCGATTCATAAGGAACTGGGAGAGGAGGACGCTGTTTCCGATGCAGACCGCTATGAGGAACAGCTTGCCCATCTCAAAGCGCCGGGTAAGGTAAAGAGGAAGGTGCGGGAGGAATTGCAGCGTTTCCGTAAAATGAATTCTACTTCTTCAGAAAGTGCCGTGATCCGGGGATATATTGAAACTTTGTTAAGCTTTCCCTGGAAAAAACAGCGCAAGGAGAGATTGGACGTAGGCCATGCTGCGGAGGTGCTGGACGGGGATCATTATGGACTGGAAAAGGTTAAGGAAAGAGTCTTGGAATGTTTATCGGTGCGTGCCTTGAAACCGGATGCGGCCAGTCCTATTATCTGTCTGGTAGGACCACCGGGAACCGGAAAGACATCCATTGCCAGATCTGTTGCAAAGGCATTGCACCGAAAATATATCCGTATCTGTCTGGGCGGTGTCCGGGATGAAGCGGAATTAAGAGGACACAGGCGTACCTATGTGGGAGCCATGCCGGGGCGGATTGTGACAGGATTAAAAAACGCTAAGGTAAAAAATCCAGTGATTCTTTTAGATGAGATTGATAAACTGGGAAGTGATTACAAAGGAGATCCGGCTTCTGCCTTGTTGGAGATTCTGGATCCAGAGCAAAATAAACACTTTTCCGATCATTATATTGAGTTACCGGTGGACTTATCCCAAGTTATGTTTATCTGTACAGCAAATTCCCTGGATCCAATTTCCAGACCATTGCTAGATCGTATGGAAGTGATTGAATTATCTGGTTATATGGAAATAGAAAAGTTTCATATTGCCAAGGATCATTTATGGGAAAAACAGAAAATTGCCAATGGTTTGACAAAGTCACAGATTAGTATTACGGATAAGGCACTGCAAACTGTGATTGAGAGGTACACCAGGGAAGCAGGAGTCCGAGGGCTGGAGAAGAAACTGGCGGCTCTATGCCGTAAGGCAGCCCATGAGATTGCTGGAGGAAAAGCAGGCACAGTCCGGATTTCCAACCGTAATCTGACAGATTATCTGGGCAAGGAAGTACACCGTCCAAATCCAGCGCTGACCAAGCCGGAAACGGGCGTGGTTCGTGGCTTAGCATGGACCAGTGTAGGTGGGGATACCTTGGAGATTGAGGCGGCAGTCTTGGATGGCACAGGTAAACTGGAACTTACTGGCAAATTAGGGGAGGTTATGCAAGAGTCTGCCAAAACAGCCTTGACTTATGTACGAACCCAGATTGGTGGAAAAAAAGACCAGGAATACTTTCAGACACATGATCTCCATATTCATGTTCCAGAGGGAGCTGTCCCAAAAGATGGACCTTCAGCAGGTGTCACTATGGCAACGGCATTGTATTCCGTATTGATGGACATTCCCGTTCGCTCCGAGGTAGCAATGACGGGGGAGATTTCCCTGCGAGGCAGAGTACTTCCAATCGGTGGCTTAAAGGAGAAATTATTGGCGGCAAAAGCCTCTGGTATTCAGTTGGTTGTTATTCCGGAAGAAAATAAAAAAGATATTGCAGAGATGGAGCAGGATGTTCTGGAAGGATTGCAGATTGAATATGCCTCCCAGATTAAACAGGTGTGGAAGCATGCTTTAGTACAATGAAGTGATGCTAGGGTCAGAAGTATATATCAATGCGTAGCATCAGTTTGGTGTACTCAATATCATGAAACAGATACGGAAATGAGGAAAATATGCTTGTTAAAAATGTGAATTTGGAGACAGTATGTGGAATTACCAGTAAGATTCCGGACAATGATATGGTGGAAATTGCCTTTGCCGGACGGTCTAATGTGGGAAAATCTTCTCTGATTAATGCTTTGATGAACCGCAAATCGTATGCCAGGACTTCTTCCCAACCAGGCAAGACCCAGACCATCAATTTCTATAATGTGAATGATGCCTTATATTTTGTGGATCTGCCGGGATATGGTTACGCCAAGGTGTCACAGGAGATCAAAGAAAAATGGGGAAAGATGATTGATGGGTATCTGGAAAGGACAAAAGTACTGCGCTTGGTTTTTTTGCTGGTGGACATCCGGCACAAACCGAACCAGAATGATATCCAGATGTACCAGTGGTGCTTAAACTATGGATATAATCCGGTAATTATTGCCACCAAGGAGGACAAGATCAAACGAAGCCAGAAGAAAAAGCAGATACAACAGATTGAAGATGCTTTGGAGGTTGTTGAAGGGACACCGATTATTCCATTTTCTGCGATTACCAAGAATGGGAAAGAGGAGATTTGGGAATATATTGATATGATGTATCAGGCATTCGAAGATGAAAGAAAGGATGGGTAAAATGCTAAAGAACAAGAGAAAAAAACATGCTACATGGAAAGGAATACAGATTGGAATTGCTGTTATGCTGTTATTATTTGTGTGTACCAGCATAAAACAGTCTGCGACAGCAGAAGATGTCCTGCTTAAAGTAAACCGTGTTATGGTTTATGCGGGAGATCGTGTTATACTGCAGGACTATGTAAATGAGGAATACCAGAAAGATGCTGTATATGAATGGGATGGGGAGAAACCGGATGAATCTGTTGCGGTTATGACGGAGGACGGTATTGTTCGTACAAAATCTTCGGGAGAGGTCAAGGTAACTGTATCCTGGCAGGGAGAGCAGGAAGAAGGAGCAGAGGAAGCAAAGAAAGAAGAAACTATATTGATTTCAATGATAGAACCGGAGAAGCTTTCTATGGAATATGGTTCTTCGATTGATCTGGCGGCAGCCGATTTGTATGAGAAGGAGGAGATTAGTTATACATCTTCAGTGGACAGCGTGGAAGTTTCTGAAAAAGGGATTTTAACAGCACAGGGTTTCAAAAATGCGCAGATTATTGCCACCAGAGAGGATGAAACTTCTTTTCCGGTAGCAGATGTCGTGGTTTTGGATCCAAAATTGAGCAAGGATAAAATAGTCCGTGCTGTTGGAACAGCGGGATACCAAGTGGGAATACAATATTTCTCAATCGGTAATGCTGCTTCAGAAAGTATTCAGTGGACGATAGCGGATAAAAGTATTGCTTCCTGGGACGGTGTAGGCTGTAAGGCATTGAAAAAAGGAAATACTACAGCCGATATTGTACTGACTGCCAAAAATGGAGACCAGAAGACCTTGAAGCTGCAGATTATTGTAACCGATCCGAGATTGTCCAAGACCAGCATTATTATGGCAAAAGGAACCAGCCAGAAAATTGCAGTTACTGGTACTGATGCAGCCAGTGAGGTTATCTGGGGAGATCATGCAGGCAGCCATGCTTATTTTTCAGCCGATGGTGTGATTTATGGAGCTGACGCAGGTAGTGCTTCCCTGAAAGTAACCGTGGATGGCAGAGAGCTGATCTGTAAAGTGCAGGTAACGAATCCTAGCTATAAAGATCTAACTATCATTCTGTATAAGGGACAGTCTGCTAATCTTAAAATAACCGGTACGGTTAAGGGCAGTGTAGTTTCTTATACATCCTCTAATAAGAAGATTCTGACCATTTCCAAAACCGGTAAGATGAAAGCCAAAAAAGTGGGACATGCTACCGTCAAAGTAAAAGCGGATGGCAGGACATTCTCCATTTTGGCGGAGATATCCAGTCTAAATGGATACCGTGCCATGAAGAAGGCGATTGCCATATCCAAAACCAAGACGACATACAGTCAGGCACGTCGTATGTCCAAGGGATATTATGACTGCAGTTCCATGGTATCCAGGGTATATCGTAATTATGGGGTATATTTTGGCAGCCCAAGAGGTTGGTCGCCAACGGCAGCAGACATTGGAAAATGGTGTACACGAAATAAGAAAGTAGTAGCTAAAAAGGCAGTGTCTTACAAAAAACTTCTGCCGGGAGATTTGATTTTCTTCTCCAGCAAGAAAAATGGAAGATATAAAAACATTACTCATGTGGAAATGTATACAGGAGGAGCAACCGATGTATCTGCCAGCAGTTCCTATGGTAAAGTAGTTCATTATGGATATAGCAGATCCAGCCAGATTGTATTAATTGCACGTCCAACCAAATAAGAGTTGATAAGGTCATTGTATCCGTTCGCTTGACAATCCCCGCCACTATGATAAGATATCGTAGGGGCGGGGATTGATTCTATTTGGGAAAAAACGCTAATAGGATAAAGGTATAGAGCATGTGTGTGGCATGATGCATGGAAATGATGCATAGGAATATGGACGAGTGGAATTTTCTAGATTCCATTTATGGAAAAGAAAAGGGGATTGTTTATGAAAATCATAGTATTAGCCGGTGGATTGAGTACGGAAAGGGATGTTTCCATTAGTACCGGGAGTATGGTGTGTCAGGCATTGCGTGAGAGAGGGCATCAGGCAGCGATGTTAGATGTCTTTTTAGGCTATGAGGGGGAGGTTTCTGACGATTTCTTTGATCGGAATGATGCCTTTTCGGAAGATCAGAAAAAGATACAGGCAATGGATCCGGATCTGGATGCGATCCGAAATATGCGCCGGGATGGTGCAGATTGTTTCTTTGGACCAAATGTGATTACCCTATGTCAGATGGCAGATATTGTCTATATGGCTTTGCATGGTGCAGAAGGAGAAAATGGGAAGCTGCAGGCAGCCTTTGATCTTCTGGGGATCCGTTATACTGGATCCGGTTATTTTGGCAGTGCCCTTGCCATGGATAAGGGGGTTGCCAAGAAAGTTTTTCAGACGGGGGGGATTCCAACGCCTAAGGGATATACGGTTACACCAGATACGATACAGCCGGTACCACCAGAGATTGGTTATCCCTGTGTGGTAAAACCATGTTGTGGAGGATCCAGCGTAGGAGTCAGTATACCAACCAATGAGTCGGAATATCAGAAAGCTTTGGAGGACGCATTCCACTATGAAAAGGAAGTTGTGGTGGAGGAATATATTTGTGGCAGGGAGTTTTCAGTGGGTGTTGTGGGAGAAGAAGTGTATCCGGTTATTGAAATCATTCCTAACGAGGGATTTTATGATTATGCAACCAAGTATCAGCAGGGGATGGCAAGAGATGTATGTCCGGCTGAGCTGGAGGAGGCAAAGGCAACAGAGATGCAGCAGTATGCGCTTGCCGCTTATCGAGAATTAAAATTGTCCTGTTATGGACGGATTGATTTTCTGATGGATGAGAATGGCAGTCTGTTTTGTCTGGAGGCAAATACACTACCAGGAATGACACCTACCAGCCTGTTACCACAGGAGGCAGTGGCTGCTGGAATTTCTTATGGGGAATTATGTGAAAAAATTATTGCATTAGCTAAGACTTGAAGTTTCACTAACGCATGAAAAACATGCGAAGTGAAACTAAGATCAAGTCTGGAAGAATTTGCTTTGCAAATTCTTTGCATCGGGAGTCAATGGGATAACGATGTATTATCATGGGTTGTTTGTGACTGTGCAGAAATGAGGCAAATTATGAATAGAATGAAAAATATGACACCTCGGAAACTGGCAGAGGTTTGTGGGGGAAACTATACGGGGCCAGAGGATCTGGGAGAACAGGAACTGACCTGTCTGGTTACTGATAACCGACAGATTCAGCCAGGTGGTATGTTTGTTGCAATCCGGGGAGAGAGGGTGGATGGAAACCGTTTTATTCCGTCTGCCTATGAAGCAGGTGCTTTGTGCTGTCTGTCGGAAAATGTACCAGAGGATAGTACAAAACCGTATATCCAGGTTGCTTCCTGTCTGCAGGCATTAAAAGACATGGCAGCTTATTATCGGATGCAGTATCCGGTAAAGGTAATTGGGGTAACTGGCAGTGTGGGCAAAACTACCACCAAGGAAATACTGGCATCTGTCCTATCACAGCATTATTGCGTTCACAAAACCCAGGGGAATTTTAATAATGAGATCGGGGTACCGTTGACATTGTTTGCTCTGCGGGAGGAGCATGAGGTGGCGATTGTGGAAATGGGCATCAGTGATTTTGGTGAAATGTTCAGACTCACTGCCATTGCCAAACCAGATTTGTGTGTGATTACTAATATTGGGCAGTGTCATCTGGAACAGCTTGGGGATCTGGATGGTGTTCTTCGGGCAAAGACGGAAATCTTTGAGGGATTGTCGGAGCAGGGAAACGCTTATCTAAATGGAGATGATGAAAAGCTGATTACGGTGCAGGATGTTCATGGCAGAAAGCCGGTGTTCTTTGGAACCGGTCCACAAAATACGGTATATTCAAAGAATATGACATCCAAGGGACTGGCAGGGACAGATTTTGAACTGGTTACAGCAGACGGAGTGATTCCGGTGCATGTACCAGTGCCAGGCAGGCATATGGTTACCAATGCATTGGCGGCGGCAGCCGTTGGACGGGATCTGGGATTATCCCTGGAGGAAATTGCCAAGGGTATTGCGGCATTCCGGCCGGTGGAAGGACATGGGAGCATTTTAGAGACAGGGCGCTTTACTATTATGTATGACTGTTACAATGCGAATCCAGTGTCTATGAAAGCTGGTTTTGATGTATTGGCAGAGGCATCTGGACGTAAGGTAGCTATCATTGGAGATATGTTTGAACTAGGAGAGCAGGAGCAGCAGATGCATTTTGATACTGGTGTCTATGCTGCTGGAAAAGGACTGGATCTGATTGTGGCAATCGGCGATCTGGCAAAACAGTACGAAGAAGGAATATGCAGTGGAAATCCGACACAGAATCTGCATTATTTTGCTACAAAGGAGGAGGCGATGGAGCAATTGCCCTCTCTGTTACAGGATGGAGATTCCATTTTGGTCAAAGCATCTCATGGGATGCACTTGGAAAAAATAGTTGCATTCTTAGAAGAAATGTGATACAGTTGGTTACTGTATAGGATTTCGATCCGATATTTGTACAGCAGATGGTAACAATATGTTTCTCTTTGCTGTACCGAGAATAGGAAAAAGCGATGATCGTGTTGAGTAGAACATGGCAATCCGTTTCAGAGAGGGAATGTCCCCGGCTGCAAGCATTCCTACGTTAATTCCATGATTCGAATTTCCCACGGGAGCTGCAATTTTGAAAAGGTTTTCGTCAGAGGCGGAATATCTGAGTAGGAGTTGCCGTAGGCATACGTTACATGCAATGAAGTGCTCATAATAATATGAGAAACAGGGTGGTACCGCGGAGCATTCCGTCCCTGATAGATCTGTGTCAGGGGGAATGAAGATGTACCATACGTAGCAGGTAAATTTCAGACTCCTTGCGATGCAGGGAGTTTTTTCTATTTTTATACAAGGTTATCTGTGGTGGAGCGTCACAAATAACCATATCATAATACTAAACGCTTCGGAATGGGGGATTACCATGAAAGATAAGTTAAAGAATATTATGGAAAATGCATTGGATCAGATTGCCTCCTCAGAGCAGCTGGATCAGTTAGGTGAGATTCGGGTGGCTTTTCTGGGGAAAAAGGGAGAGCTGACCTCTGTACTGAAATCAATGAAAGAGGTAGCTCCGGAGGATCGCCCAAAAGTGGGACAAATGGTCAATGAGGCAAGGGCGAAGATTGAGAGCAAATTAGAGGAGAAAAAAGCTACTTTTGAAAATGCGCTGTTAGAGGAAAAGCTAAAGAGCGAGACCATTGATGTGACTTTGCCAGGCAAGCAGCTACAGAAAGGACACCGCCATCCAAATACCATTACCTTAGAAGAAGTGGAGAATATCTTCATTGGAATGGGATATGAAGTTGTGGAGGGACCGGAAGTAGAATATGATTACTATAACTTTGAGGCTTTGAATATACCGGCAGACCATCCGGCAAAGGATGAACAGGATACTTTTTATATTACAAAGGATATCTTACTTCGTACCCAGACATCTTCGGTGCAGGTGCATGAAATGGAGAAAGGTAAACTGCCAATCCGCATGATTGCCCCAGGGCGTGTATTCCGTTCGGATGAGGTGGATGCCACCCATTCTCCTACTTTCCATCAGGTTGAGGGACTGGTGATTGACAAGAATATTACCTTTGCCGATTTGAAGGGAACGCTGCAGGAATTTGCTCAGAAATTATTCGGTCAGGATACCAAAGTAAAATTCCGTCCCCACCATTTCCAGTTTACAGAGCCAAGTGCAGAGATGGATGTGACCTGCTTCAAATGTGGAGGCAAGGGTTGCCGTTTCTGTAAAGGTGAGGGCTGGATTGAGATTTTGGGCTGTGGTATGGTACACCCTCATGTGTTAGAAATGAGTGGGATTGACCCGAATGAATATACCGGATTTGCCTTCGGTGTAGGTCTGGAACGAATCGCATTGTTTAAGTATGAGATTGATGATATGAGACTGTTGTATGAGAATGATACCCGTTTCTTAAAACAGTTCTAGACAAATATACAGTGTAGGATATAATAGTTACACTGGCGTGTAACTATGCAAGTTGCTTCGCAACTTGGTATGCACAGAAAACGTGTGCTAATTTAGGAAATGATAAAATGTTTGTGTCTGCGCTGCGACACAAACATTGCATGATACGTAAATTGCAGCGCAGAAATGAGGAAGAATATGAATACATCATTATCATGGATACAGGCATATGTGCCGGATCTGGATTGTACGGCACAGGAATATATGGACGCTATGACTCTATCTGGTTCTAAAGTAGAGGGTTATACAGAGTTTGACCGCAATCTGGATAAGATTGTTGTGGGATTGATTAACAAAATTGAGAAGCATCCGGATGCGGATAAACTGGTGGTCTGCCAGGTGCAGATTGACGAGGCAGGACAGAAAGTACAGATCGTGACAGGTGCACCGAATGTGAAAGAAGGAGATAAGGTTCCGGTTGTATTAGATGGCGGACATGTGGCAAGTTCCCACAAAGACGGGGAATCAGAGAATGGTTTCAAGATTAAAAAAGGCAAGCTGCGGGGAGTAGAGTCTTTTGGCATGATGTGTTCCATTGAGGAACTGGGCTCTACAACGGATATGTATCCGGATGCGGCAAAGGACGGTATTTACATTCTGAGCGATAACCCAGAGTATAAGGATGCTGCCATTGGTTCTGATGTGGTGGAACTGTTGGGGCTACATGATGTAAATTTTGAATACGAAATTACTTCGAACCGTGTGGATTGTTTTGGCGTATTGGGTATTGCTAGAGAAGTGGCTGCAACTTTTGATAAAAAGTTCGTGCCACCAGTAGTAAGCGAGACTGGTAATGGAGAAAAAGTGGAAGACTACATTTCTGTGGAGGTACAGGATTCGAAACTGTGCCCACGCTATACGGCAAGGGTGGTTAAGAATATTAAACTGGCTCCATCTCCGGAATGGATGCAGAGACGGCTGGCGTCTGTGGGAATCCGTCCGATTAATAATATTGTGGATATTACTAATTATGTTATGGAGGAATATGCACAACCAATGCATGCATATGATTTAGATACCATTGAAGATCACAAAATTGTGGTACGCAAGGCAGAAAATGGCGAGGATTTTGTGACACTGGACGGACAGAGCAGACAGTTAGACGACTCTATGCTGATGATTTGTGACGGTAAAAAGCCAATCGGTTTAGCTGGTATCATGGGAGGCGAAAATTCCATGATTACTGATGAGGTACAGACTATGCTGTTTGAGGCGGCTACCTTTGATGGAACAAATATCCGTTTGTCCGGTAAGAAACTGGGTATGCGTACCGATGCTCAGGCAAAGTTTGAAAAGGGACTGGATCCTAATAATGCCATGGAGGCAATGAACCGTGCCTGCCAGCTGGTGGAAGAATTGGGGGCCGGAGAAGTCGTAGGTGGTGCTATTGATATCTATCCGGTGCATAAGGAAGCGATACGGATTGCCTATGATCCGGTGAAGATTAATGCATTACTGGGAACGGATATTCCAGAGGAGGAAATGATTCGTTACTTTGAAAAACTGGATCTGACAGTAGATCGGGAAAAACGAGAGGTTTGTGTACCAACCTGGAGACAGGATCTGGAGCAAATGGCAGATCTGGCAGAGGAAGTGGCACGTTTCTACGGATATGATAATATTCCGATGACTTTGCCAGGTGGAAGAGCTACGGCTGGCGGATTATCCGATAAATTGAGATATGAAAATATGGTCAGAGAAGTGGTGGAAGGCTATGGCTTCTGTGAAGGAATGACCTTCTCCTTTGAGAGTCCGAAGGTATATGATAAGCTGCAATTGCCACAGGATGACAAACTGCGCCAGAGTATCCAAATCAGTAACCCTCTGGGTGAGGATTATAGCGTGATGCGTACCTCTGCACTGGGTGGTATGCTGACTTCTTTGGCTACAAATTATAACCGCAGGAATCAGGATGTTCGTCTCTATGAACTGGCAAATGTATATATGCCGAAGCAGCTGCCACTGACGGAGCTTCCGGATGAGCGGATGCAGTTGACATTGGGTATGTATGGACAGGGCGATTTCTATGTGATGAAAGGGCTGGTGCAGGCAGTCATGGAACGGATGGGGCTGACGGATTACGCTACCTATTCTCCGACGAACAAGAGCTTTTTGCATCCGGGAAGACAGGCTGAAGTAATCTATCAGGGAAAAAGTATTGCCTATCTGGGAGAGGTACATCCGACTGTCCAGAAGAACTTTGGAATTGGCGAGCGTGCCTATGTGGCCGTCGTTGATATGAAAGAAGTCAGTGAGTTGGCAAACTTTGATGTAAAATATACAGGGGTTGCAAAATTCCCAGCAATGACCAGAGATATCAGCCTGAGTATGAAAAAAACGGTGCTGGCAGGAGAGGTAGAGGCAGTAATTCGGGATAAAGGCGGCAAATTGCTGGAGTCCTGTGAATTGTTTGATATCTATGAAGGTGCCCAGTTAACCAAGGGATATAAATCATTAGCGTATAAGTTGGTATTCCGGGCGAATGACCGTACCCTTACCGATGAAGAAGTGAGTCGTGCCATGGACAAAATTATAGGGAAGTTGGCAGAAATAGAAGTAGAACTTCGTCAATAATCACAGTGAGGGGTTATCGTGAAAAAAGAGAATAAACGTAAAATCCAGATCATTTCTTGGGTGTTTTTCATCATTTATCTGGTTATGATGGTATATTTCCTGTTCTTTAGCGAGCAGATGGGGAGAGTTCCGGGAAATCGGTATCGATATAATCTGATTCCTTTTGCAGAGATCAAGAGATACTTGAGTTACCGTAATAAAATAGGCAGCTTTCATGTAATGCTGAATTTATTGGGCAATGTGGTCTGCTTTATTCCATTCGGTTTCGTGATTCCTATATTGACCCGGAAGCAGACTGCACTGCGTATGTTATTGCTCGGTATGTCTGCATCGGTGCTGGTGGAGTTATTACAGCTGGTGTCTATGCTGGGGACTTTTGATGTTGATGATATCATTCTCAATACTTTTGGTGTATTGATTGGATATGTGCTGTTTGTGGTCGGCAGAGGGATTGTCAGAAGGTATCTGAGGAAAAGGAATAAGAAATAGGATATAATGAACGGAAAGCGTTAGAAAAGAGGAGACAGATCATGTTTCGTAAAAAACGACAGAAAGAATCGTCATTGCATTTGACAGATAAGCATCATCCGCCACTGGCGATTGCGGCGACAATATTGGCACTGGTTTCCATCGGTATATTTGCTGCTGTGTGTATTTCCGCAGGAGAAAGTGACGGACATGCAGGCTTGCTGGCAGGTCTGCTTGGTATGGTCTGTCTGCTGATTGCTGCAGTAGGCTTTGTAATGTCATGGATCAGTCTGCACCAGGACGATATTCGTCCCCTGTTTCCTACTATTGCTTCCGTCAGCAATGGATTACTGGTTATTTTCTATATGGCGTTGTATATCTGGGGAGCTGTGATTTAATATTTGCGAAGGCAAAGTGAAGAACTAACTAAGAAACAGCCTAAAGTTTACTTTCCAAATGTTTCTTAGTTAGTTCTGAGCGCACATGCGAGCCTTGAAAACAGTATGTTTTCAAGGCTTTGCCGGAGTGGATTCAGGAATATAATAAATAGTTTAGAATTTATGAATTTATGGGGCAGTATTGCCCCGATTTTTTTGGTAGTAATTTGTGGGGACATTCTTTATACTATATTGTGAATATGGTGGTAGAGAAGTTGTTGCAGTTTCGTTTTCATGGATAATAGTACATAGAAATCAGCAGAAAATACACTTCGGAATGGAGGAAATTATGGCAGTTCATTTTTCGGAAGAAGAACAGAAAAAATTAGAGCAGGACGAGGCAGAAATATACAAAAAGAGAACAAAGGAATCAGAAGCGGAGGAGCGGAAAAATTTCACTTTCAAGGAAAAAATACAGAATTTTAAATATTATTATCTGCAAACTTGTCTCATTGCTATAGTAATTATTGCTATGATTGCCTGGCAGGTTTATGATTATGTGACTAAGGATGATGTTGCTTTGTTTGTTGTGGTACAAAATGATGTACTAACCGATGAGACCATAGACAGTCTGGAGGAGGAACTGACTGAGTATTTGCATTTTAGAAAGGGAGAGACGGTGCGTATCACACTGGCATCGGATAATTATCAGATACAGACCTTTTTGTACAGTGGAACGGCAGATCTGATTATCGCATCGGAAAAAGATTTTTCAGAATGGGCAGTATCGGATTACCTTTCTAATCAAAACGTACACGAGGAAGCAGCGTTCTATGCAGATTATCCGGAGGAGCTTCGCTATTATTCCCAGATTATTTCCGGTGAGGATGTGCGAAGCAATACCACGGATACCAATGTGAAGCCTTCAGATCCAACCCAGTATAATTGTGGGCTGTATCTGACAGAC
This sequence comes from uncultured Jutongia sp., assembly GCA_964409845.1. Lineage (GTDB taxonomy): Bacteria > Bacillota > Clostridia > Lachnospirales > Lachnospiraceae > Butyribacter. The sequence continues at coordinate 23,902 of CAYPEW010000007.1, read as the reverse complement.
AGCGAGAAATACAAGCAAATTGGAGGAATGATTCCGAAACCGGTGGTTGGTTTGAATTATGCCGGAAAGCATAAGGATGATTCCAGGAGAATGGTGCAGTATCTGATGGATAACTCGCAGAAGATGGAAACCAAGCAGATTGTGAAATGACAGGGGGTACGACCGGTGAAATCAGCAAAACGTATTGTAAAAAGAGGGTTTCTGGTCATGGTTCTGACCTGGATGGCAATGACAGCCATTAACATGGAGACCGGAACGGTATTCTGTAAAACTGCACAGGCTGCAGCGGATAAAATCAAAATTCCCAAGAATGCGAAAAAGAAAGATGCAAAAGCAGCTCGAAAACTAAATCAAACAGGAATTCACACAATATCGTATCAATGGAAGAAAGGAAGATTAGTTAAACTGATACTTAATCAGGATTCAGTATCTTCCGCATTATTTAAAAAAGTAAATACGCAGCTGAAAGCCCTTACGGGGTTAACAGATTTAGAATTGATGCTGAATGGAGCGGGTTCTAAAAACGCCAAGTATAAACCGGACTTGTCTAGAAACAAGAAATTGAAAAAATTATATATTTCACTCCCGATAAACAAAATAGATTTATCGAAAAATAAGAAACTAGAATCCTTAACATTGGTAAATGATAATGAAAAAAGTCAACTGAGTACACTGAATTTATCGAAAAACACGAGATTAAAAGAGTTATCAGTAAATGGTGCAAAGATAACTAAGCTGGATTTATCGAAAAATTTGAAACTGGAAAAATTAAGAATAGGAAACGTAAAGATAAGTAGTCTGGATTTATCCAAACTTACGGAACTAAAATCACTGAACATAGGAGACACAGATCTGGCAGAATTGGAGTTATCCAAAAACATGAAACTAAAAAATCTGTTTATAACGAGTAGTGCTGATGCTAATACGGATTTGAAAAGACTGGATCTATCCAATTTAAGGGATTTGTATCAGGTGTATGTTAGCGGTTATGAGGGATTAATGCTTTCTTTGAATAATCTGCCGTCCTTAACAGTGATACTGCTAAATAGCTGTGATACTCTGAATGTGACAAATTGCAGTCAATTGGAAGAAATAGATATATCTTCTGGTGCTGCGAAAAAAATTGAAATTCAAAACTGTCCTAAATTGTTGCCATCGAATGGATTTGGCATAAAGAACTTTAAGAACTTTGGTCAGGGCTGGGATGCTACCGCTGTTTATAGTACGGATCTCCTATATGGTGACAAGCATTATTATTGGAAATACGGCGAATGGATACTGAGAACAGAGCCGGTGTTATAGTTTGTCTCAGCACGGTCTTGTAAAAAACACACAAGATTGTAGCGAAATTTCTCTCAAAAACGTCGTTTTTCACAAAATCAAGAAAAATCAAAAATAGTAGTTGACGAATTATGTAGTTTGATTATAATAGTAGTTGTTATGACAAAGGTGTCACGAAGAATTTTCGTGGCACCTTTTTTTGTTTGTTAGGAATATGTCGCACTATAGGGCAAGTCCCTAATAGGCAAAAGATTTTGAGAAGCGTCCGGACAGCCTTTTCATGATGAAGGATGCAGGCAGTGGTTAAAGCTGCCTGCTGTGACAGAAAGATATTTTCGTGTTTTTAGAAGAAATGCGAAAGACGTAAGGAGGAAGGCATATGTCAAATGAAATAGCGACTTATATTAATGAGAATTTATTCGGTGTCTGGTTTTTGATTGGCGCTGCACTGGTATTCTGGATGCAGGCAGGATTTGCCATGGTAGAGGCAGGCTTTACCCGGTCTAAAAATGCCGGAAATATTATTATGAAGAATCTGATGGATTTTTGTATTGGTACAGTAACTTTTATCCTGATTGGATGTTCCCTGCTGTTGGGAGAGGACTTTTTGGGATTTCTGGGAAAACCGGGATTTGATTTATTTACCGCATATCAGGATTTTGATTTTTCCTCTTTTGTTTTTAATCTGGTGTTCTGTGCCACCACGGCAACGATTGTATCTGGTGCCATGGCAGAGAGAACTAAGTTCTTATCTTACTGTGTGTATTCCGCAGTGATCTCTGCGTTAATCTATCCGATTGAAGCACACTGGATCTGGGGAGGCGGTTGGTTAGCCGGAATGGGATTCCATGATTTTGCAGGTTCCTGTGCTATCCATATGGTAGGTGGCATCAGTGCTTTGATTGGTGCCAGCATTTTGGGACCACGTTTGGGCAAATATAGCAAACGCACCGGAAAGCCACATGCTTTTCCGGGACATAATTTGCCTCTGGGAGCTTTGGGAGTATTTATTCTGTGGTTTGGCTGGTATGGATTTAATGGTGCGGCAGCAACATCTTTAGAAGATCTGGCATCTATTTTCCTGACAACAACGATTTCTCCAGCCATTGCAACGGTAGTATGCATGGTATTTACTTGGATAAAATATGGTGCGCCAGATGTATCCATGTGTTTGAATGCGTCTCTGGCAGGTTTGGTAGCAATTACGGCATCCTGTGATGTGACTGATTGCGCTGGTGCTATTGTCATTGGTGTTGTGGCAGGTCTGTTAGTGCCGTTTGTGGTATGGCTCATGGATTACAAGTTAAAGGTAGATGATCCGGTGGGGGCCGTGGCAGTACATATGGCAAATGGTATCTGGGGTACTTTTGCAGTAGGTTTATTTGCCACAAAATCAGCACCTGGCTATGACATTGCACTGGAAGGTGGAGTGATTACAGCACCTGGTTTGTTTTATGGCGGTGGAGTGAAACAGTTAGGTTTACAGTGTGTGGGTATCCTGTCTGTGGCAACATGGACAGCCGTTACCATTACCATAGCTTTTTATGCCATCAAAGCAATTTTTGGATTGCGTGTCACACCAGAGGAGGAATTGCAGGGATTGGATGCCACTGAGCATGGCTTACCGTCAGCTTACTCTGACTTTATGCCGGCAAGTAATCTGTTCTATCACAATGGTGCTTCCATTGATACCTTAAAGGGAAATGTGCCGATGGATCAGGCAGTACAGGTTATCAAGGCGCCTGGTACAGAGGAAGCAAGCGAAAAGAAAGAAGTGGCAGGTGTGGTTGTGGCAGAGACTGTGGCAAAACCAGAACAGAAGAAAAAGGCTTCTGCTGTATCCGATGGAACAGCGCCTTTGACCAAGGTTTCCATTATCTGCAATCAGGCACGTTTTGACGATCTCAAGAATGCACTGAATGAGATCGGAGTGGCAGGTATTACTGTGACTCAGGTATTAGGTTGTGGTGCCCAGAAGGGGGCAAAAAAGTTCTACCGTGGAGCAGAGTTAGATATTGTTCTGCTGCCGAAGATGAAGATTGAGGTGGTTGTCAGTGCTGTGCCGGTTGATCTGGTGGTTGAGACGGCCAAGAAAGCACTGTATACCGGAAATATCGGTGATGGTAAGATCTTTGTCTATGATGTAGTCAATGCGGTGCGTGTCCGGACGGGAGAGGAAGGATTCGCAGCGATACAGGAATGTAGTTAATTTTGGGAGAGAGTGGACTACTTCTGATAAAGTCATGTGTAAGAAAAATTATATGTGTGTTAAAAGCAGGAATTCCGGAAGGGATTTCTGCTTTTTTGTACTACAACGGCAATTTTGTGATTATAAAGAAAAAGTTGAGAGATTTATATGAAAATGCTATACTATTAATTGATATAGTGTAAATTGATTTGTGATGCCAAGAAAATGGAAGTGCGAAAAAATTAAAAAAAGAAAGGGCCAAAGGAGAAAAGATTATGCAGTTGACATCTGAAAAAATTGCAGAGCAACAAAAAAATGAGGAAAATACGAAGAAAAAATATATTACACCTGTTATTCAAGAAAGATGGGGGAAAGAGAATTCTGATAACATTATTATGGAATATTGTTTTACTGATGGCAGGGTAAATATTGACGGTGATAAGGTATCGAGAGGAGATAAGAAAAAAGCAGATTATCTTTTGCTGTTTAAAGACAATATTCCTTTGGCATTGGTAGAAGCAAAAGGGGTAGATCATAGTGCGATGGAAGGATATCAGCAGGTTCATGAATATGCAGAAATTTTGGATATTCCTTTTGCATATACGACAAATGGGATTGATTTGATAGAAGAAGATTTGATTATTCATAGAAATAATGACAAACTAAAAATGCAGGATTTTCCATATCCCGAAGAATTGTGGGATAGATATATCAAAGAAAAAGGTTTGACAGAAGATGAAGTCAGATTAATCAATCAACCTTATTATATAGATGCATCAAAGGCAAAACCGAAGAAACCAAGATATTATCAAAGGATTGCAATTAACAGGGTAATTGATGCAATCGCACAGGGAAAGAATAGAATGCTTCTTGTTATGGCAACAGGAACAGGAAAAACTTTTACTGCATTTCAGATTGTGTGGAGACTATGGAAAAGCAAGACAAAAAAGAAAATACTTTATTTGGTGGATAGAAATGCACTTGCAGATCAAACGATGCAAAAAGATTTTAAACCATTTGTCGATGCTGGTGTTATGGTAAAAATGAAAAGTGCAAACATAAAGAAAGACACTGCCTATGAGGTATATACAGCACTTTATCAACAGCTCAAGAGTAAAGATAAAGATTATTATAAGGAACTTCCTTCTGACTTCTTTGATATGATTATTGTGGATGAGTGTCATAGAGGTTCTGCTGATTTGGATTCTAACTGGCATGAAATATTGGAATATTTTGGTTCTGCTACACAGCTTGGACTTACTGCAACCCCAAAAGAAACAGAGGATGTATCTAATATCAATTATTTTTGTGCAGAGACAGATGATAAGCCCTTGTATACCTATTCATTGAAACAGGGGATTGAGGATGGCTTCCTTGCTCCTTATAGGGTTATTTCAGTAGAACTCAATATTGATAAAGAGGGATATAGACCTCCATCAGGAAAATTAGATGTGGAAGGTAATCCTGTGGAAGATAGAGTTTACACACAAAAAGACTTTGACAGGACTATTGTTGTGGAAGAAAGACAGGAAATAGTTGCAAAAAGAATTACAGATTACATGAAAGAAAATGATTGTAGATATGCAAAAACGATTGTATTCTGTGAAAATATTGATCATGCGGATGCAATGGTTTTGAAATTGAAGAATCTTAATTCAGATTTAGTACAAGAAAACAGCAAATACATAATGAAGATTACTGGTGATGATGAAATCGGAAAGGCAGAATTGGAGAATTTTACTGATCCGAATACAAAATATCCGGTCATAGCAGTTACGAGCAAATTAATGTCAACAGGTGTTGATTCAGAAACCTGTGAGTTAATTGTTTTGGATAAATCTATTGGCTCTATGACCGAATTTAAACAGACAATTGGCAGGGGAACAAGAATCAATGAAAACTTCACGATTGATGAAGAAAAGAAGAGTAAGCTACACTTTACAATTTTAGATTTCAGGTCAAATTACCATCAGTTTGAAGATCCGGAATTTGACGGTGAGCCAGTGGCAGTGATGGAAGTGGGAGAGAATAGTTCATTTCCAAAGGGAAGTCCACAAAAGGAGACAGATGAACAAGGTAAAGATAAAAGCAAGTCAAAAGGACACATTCAGAAAGTAAAAGTGAATGGTGTGGATGTAACTATTGATGGAGAAGAAGTTCGCTATACAGATGAACATGGAAACCTTATTAAGCAGAATATTGAAAGTTGCGTAAAGAATAACATTCTGTCACAATATCCGACATATCAGGATTTTTATGCTTCATTTAAAGTATCAGATGATAAAGATGGATTGACTATGGACTTGTTGATAGAGAAGTCATATGTGAAGAAAATTAGTGAGACAGTAGGATATTATATTGATAGATTTGATATTGTTGGGCTTGTTGGATATAAGCAGCCTCCTAAGTCTAAAGAAGAAAGAATACAGAATGTCTATGATACAAGCATTTTAGATGAATTAGATATTGAAAAAAGAGATATTATCCAGACTATTTTAAATGAATACAAGACAGAAGATTTTTCAAAGTTGAAGGATATTGCAGTATTTAATCTTCCAGTATTCAAGGAAAAAGGATATACACCAATGAAGATATTAAAAAATGTATTTGGTGGTGATAAGCAAAATTTTATTGATTTAATGAAACGAATAGAAGAAGTTTTATATTAAACAGCAAGGAGAAAAGAAGTTATGGCATTAACTACATTAATAAAAAGGCTGCAGGATATTATGCGTGGAGATGCTGGTGTTGGTGGAGATGAGCAGAGATTATCTCAGATTGTGTGGATTCTGTTCTTAAAGATTTTTGATTATAAAGAGGAGGAATGGGAACTAACACAGGATTCTTATGTTCCAATTATTCCAGAAGGATATCGCTGGAGAGATTGGGTTACATCAACTTCTGTAAAGAACCAGATGACAGGGGAAGAACTGATTGATTTTGTAAATAATAAGTTGTTTAGGGTATTGTCGGGAGATGCTGTGAAAAATGAAAAAGGGGAAGAAGTATATCTTTTTACAAAAACAGATAGAGCATCTCTTATTGTAAAAGAGTTTATGAGAGAATCTACCAATTTTATGAAGAATGGGGTTCTTCTCAGACAACTTCTTAATATATTTGATGAAATTGACTTTTCTGATTATGATGAAAGACATACTTTTAATGATATTTATGAAACCTTGCTGAAAGGCTTACAGAAAAATAATGGTGAGTTTTATACTCCAAGAGCAATTACATCTTTTGTGGTAGACAAAGTTGATCCTAAAATTGGAGACAAAGTAGCAGATTTCGCTTGTGGTACAGGTGGATTTCTTGTGGATGCACTACATCATGTGGAAAATTCAGAAATCAAGGTAGAAGATTTACCTAAATTGCAACATTCTTTTTTTGGTGTTGAAAAGAAGCAGCTTCCTTATATGCTTTGCACAACCAATATGTTGTTAAATGATATTGCAGAACCGGATATTATGCATGATAATTCATTGGAACAGGATGTAAGGAGATATACAGATGATGATAAATTTGATGTTATCTTGATGAATCCCCCTTATGGCGGTTCAGAACTTGAGATTGTGCAGAAGAATTTCCCTGTTGAACTTAGAAATTCAGAAACAGCAGATCTTTTTTTGATCGAGATTATGTACCGGCTCAATAAAAATGGTAGATGCGGGGTGGTTCTTCCGGATGGTTTTATTTTTGGAACTGACAACAGTAAAAGTGCGATTAAAAAGAAATTGTTAGAGGAATTTAACTTGCATACAGTAATCAGATTGCCAGGAAGCTGTTTTGCACCATATACCAGTATTGCAACAAATTTGCTTTTCTTTGAGAAAACAGAGCCAACAACCGATGTATGGTTTTACAGGTTTGATTTACCAAATGGACAGAAATTCTCTATGAAAAAGAATCCCATGACAAGGGAGAAAATGTCTGTGCTTGATGAATGGTGGGATAATCGGGTGGAAATAAAAGATGAAAAAAAAGATAGTTCAATGACAGAAACGTGGAAAGCAAAAAAAGTATCTGTGGATGAAATCATTGCAAATAATTATAGTTTAGATTTTTGTGGTTTTCCAAATGAAGAAAAGGTGATTCTTTCCCCTAAAGAGACAATAGAAAATTTTAAATCGAGGAGAGAACAACTTGAAAGAAGGATGGATGCAAAATTACAAGAGATTATGGATATGTTGGGAGTATAGTTATGGTATTAGCAGAGGATTTGAGACAGTCGGTATTGCAAGCAGCATTGCAGGGTAAGTTGACAGAACAGCTAGAAATGGATAGTGACGTGGATGTAACGTTGACCAATATACGTATAGAAAAAGAAAGACTTATTGCGGATAAGAAAATAAAAAAAGAAAAACCGTTACCAGAAATTAAGGAAGAAGACATTCCTTTTGATATTCCTGGTAGTTGGAGATGGGTTAGATTACAGAATTTTTTAGATGTAAGGGATGGAACACATGATTCGCCTAAATATGTTGACAATGGTGTACCATTTGTGACGAGTAAAAATTTGAATAATGGGAAAATAGATTTTTCTGATGTTAAGTACATTTCAAGAGAAGATGCAGATTTCTTTAATATTCGTTCGAAAGTGGATAAGAATAATATTTTGATGGCAATGATAGGCAGTATTGGGAAACCTGTATTGGTTGACATAGAGAAAGAGTTTGCAATAAAAAATATGGCATTATTTAAACAAGTGCCTAAAAGTAATATAAATATGAATTATGTATTGCTTTTATTGGAATATGCTGAAAATCTTATGAAGATTCAATCTACAGGTGGTGTTCAAAAATTTGTGTCATTGACATATTTGCGAGAATTTATTTCGCCACTTCCTCCAATCGAAGAACAGCAGAGAATTGTTGATAAAATAAATGAAATTATGCCAAAGATTGATGAATATGAGAAAATTGAAAATGAATTGGAGTCGCTAAAAAAAGAATTTCCGATAAATATGAAAGATGCTTTGCTTCATGCTGCTATGCAGGGAAAACTGACAGAGCAGTTGGAGAGTGATAGTAGCGTAATTTCTATTTTTGCTAAATGTAAAAAAGACAAAGAAGAAGCAATTAAGGATGGGAAATATAAAAAGGAAAAATTTAGAGGGGCATTATCAGAGGAAGAGTATCCCTTTGATGTTCCTAATAATTGGAAATGGTTACATATATCGGATATGTCATTATTCCAAGAAGGTCCAGGTATATTAGCGGTTGATTTCCGAACACAAGGAGTACCTCTTATCAGAATTGCTGGTATGCAAGGAGATATTGTGAAACTAAATGGATGTAATTATTTAGATCCAAGAATGGTAGAAGATAAATGGAAACATTTTAAGTTGGATTTAGGGGATATTGTTATTAGTACAAGTGCATCAATGGATAAGATTGCTGAAGTTACAGAAGAAACAGAAGGAGCTATTCCTTATACGGGATTAATTAGGTTTAAAATGTATGGAAATATAAATAAAGAATATTTTAAGTATTTTATAAAATCTCCTTTTTACGCAATTCAAATTAATGAACAGAAATCAGGTGGTACAATAAAACATTATGGTCCTACACATTTAAAAAAGATGCTCATTCCAATTCCACCTATAGAGGAACAACAGAGAATAGTGGAAAGATTGGATGCGTTATTGCCATTATGTGAGGATTTCAAGGAATAGAGGAGAATAGATATGGAATTTAATAAATCTTTAGAAATTGATTTAGATAAATCTATTTATGAATTACGACAGATGGCTATGGACAATGGTGTAGATATTGAAGAATTGTTAAGAAAGGCATATTTAATATCTATCACATTAAAGCAAAAAGATATTGAAAAGTGGATTAATAATGAGCAAAATGGATACAAAGATGTGGATAATATTCCGGAATATAGATTTTTGCAAGGTGATTTGAAAGTATACAATTTTGGAAAATGGACTCCTATGAAATTTTCTAAGAAAGAACAGGCAGAAATATTATCTAATATACCAGTCGCAGAATCTATTGCAGAAATTGTTGAAACATATAAAAATAGTATTGATGGAATTGTTACATATTCTATAACAGATGTATTAACACAATCTCTCAATAAAAATGGGAGTTTTGCATCGGAATATAAATATTTTGTTTCTACAGGACAGCTAAGAAAAGTGTTTAGTTCTATTCAAAATAAAATTTTGCAATGGACTATTGAATTAGAGGAAAGCGGATATATGAATGAGAATGATTTTAAAGATAATATAGAAAGAAAATCAGGAAATGATAAGGAGAGTGGCATTTTGAGTAAAGTAAATATATTTTTGTCTTATTGTTGGAATGATTCGAGTGAAGCTGATAAAATATATAATTATTTTAAAAGTAGTAAAAATGTTGAATTACATAGAGACACAATAAATATCAAAAAATGGGGAAGTATAAAAGAGTACATGAAATCTATTAGGGACATGGATTATACAATTATTTTAATTTCAGACGCTTATTTGAAATCGGCTAATTGTATGTATGAAATTTTGGAAGTGATGCAAGACAGAAATTATGAAGGTAAAATTTTCCCAGCAGTTATATGTTCCGAGATATATCGTCCTATTACAAGAGCAAAATATGTGAAGCATTGGCAAGATGAATTTAGGGCATTAGAAAATACTCTAAAAGGGATTGAGATGCAAAATCTTGGTGATTTGAATGAAGATTTAAAGCGAATACAAGATATTTCTTCTAATATTGCAAAGTTTTTGGATATGGTTTCTGATATGAATAATCCTAATATTGAAGATGTATGTTTGAGCATTGAAGAAAAATTAAATCAAAAAGATTTTTTTGGAAACAGTCAGATTAAAGATGAAAAAGATTTATTTTCGACATTGGAGATACCAAAAACGAAATACATTTCTGAACCGACAGATCTGGAGAAAAATCAATTTATAAGGGATAGTTTTAAACATATCATTAAGTTATTATCACAATTATGTCAGCAATATCAAGAGCAGAATGCATGGATACAGGTACAGATTGAGCAAGTTGATGCAAGAACGGTAGTTTATCAGTTTTATAAAAATGGACAGTTAGTAAGAGGATTGAAGTTGTTTTTGGGCAATATGTTCAACGGTGGCAGGGAAAATATTGGGCTGTCTGACAACACAATGTCATTTGGTGGTGGTAATTCATGGAATGGCATGTATGATGCAAAATTTATAGATGGGGAATTAAAGCTGTATGCAACAATGTCATACGTGAATGGTCAGAAGACAATGGAGGTTGAGGAAGTAGTAAGGGATATTTGGGAGCATTATATACAAATTTATTTGGAGAGGTAGAAGTGATTACAGAAGCATTGAGATATTTTGAAATAATAGATGTCGATGCCAGAAGGGAAAATGATTAATGGAAATATTACTGATTGGAAATGGATTTGACATAGAGCATGGTTTGCCAACAAAGTATGTAGATTTTTTATATTTTGTAAAGGAATTTCAAAACATATATAAGAAATTAGAAAGTCATTCAATAAAAGCGGATGATATTGAAAATTTTTACTTCAAATCGCTTTTTAGCAATAATGATAGTCTGATAATAGAGGCGATGGTTCAATTAACATTTGAAAACTTGTGGATAAAATATTTTCAAATGGTACATCGGTCGCATATGAAGAATAAGGAGAATTGGATTGATTTTGAGAGCGAGATATCAGATGTGATAAAAACTTTAGATTGTTTGATAAAACTATATGAAGAAGGTGGAGATTCTCCAAATAGAATATTACTAAATCAGTTAAAATTTAAGTTAAAGAAGATAATGAGAGAAGATGAAATACTGGAGAGAAATAATATAAAGAAGTGTGTGGGAAAACTTTTAAATGATTTAAATAGACTTATTTGTGCTTTAGAAATTTATATTTGGGATTATATTGATGATAAAAGGTTTTATAGTAGTAATATTGAATACTTTAATCCTGACGTTAATGAATTACATCTAGATGCAGTTTTGAGCTTTAACTATTCCGATACATATAGACGTGTGTATGCATATAAGAGAAAGAAGATAGATTATGATTTTATACATGGGAAAGCAAAAAATAATCTTTGTAGACCATTCAATATTGATGAGTTTCTTGAAAAAAGTAATTTGGTGCTAGGAATTGATGAATATTTACCAAAAGATAGTAAAGAGGTAGAATTTATTGCATTTAAGAAGTATTATCAAAGAATATACAAACGTACAGGAAATCAGTATAAAAAGTGGTTAGAGCAAATTAATGAAAAAAATGAAGAAAGTAAATTATATATCTTTGGGCATTCATTAGATGAAACAGATGGTGATATACTTAGAGATTTGATTAATAATGACAAAATTCAAACGATAATTTATTATAAAGATAAAAGAGTGCTTGGACAGCAGATTGCTAATCTCGTTAAAGTATTGAGCAGAGATAAAGTTATTGAAAAGGTATATGGGCATAATCCAAGTATTAAATTTGTACAACAAAGAAAAAGGGAAAAAATAGAGGGTAGCTCCTTTGAAATTGTTTCTGATATATCAAAATTGGAGCAAATTTATAAACTTCATTTTTATGAGGCCCAAGATGTATTGTGTAAATTAGAAATGAAAATTAAAAAAAATCAATTAATATATTTTTATTCACAGAAATATGTTATATCTCTTTATGATGTACTTCAAAGGGTGGGATTATCAAAACGATATGAAAATTCACTGTTGGATATAGCGTATAAACTGATGTCATGTGAAGGGTTAAAACAAGCTGCAAAATATTCGTATGAGGATTGGGAGTATATGAGGTATAATAATTCACGAAGATGTGATTATTATACGAAAAAATTTATAGATTTGATTAATGAGTATAATGAGAAAAATTTTATTCGGGAAGGTGCGTATTTTGAAACAATTTATGAAGGGTTTGAAATAATAAAAAAGACCATTCTTAACAAAGAGATCATTGATAAGGATAAATTTATAGAAATAATCAATCATGTTTTTTATATGTTTCAAGATTCAAGTATTGATACAGAAGAACTTTGGGAAGTGTTAGTTGGAGTTGCAATTGGACCAGCAAAGAAAATTGCAAAAGATACACTTAACGAGTTGATTGAAAGTTCAGATAGTCAGTATGATATTGTGAGATATCATTATTTGATTTATGAGATACAAATGAACGAATATTATGAGTTAGATATAGAAAATTAAAAATTAGCAGAATGTAACCTGTATTAACGATTGCTATTTGTAGGTAAATATAATTGATGAAACATGGGAAGATTTTTATCGTTCACGGTTTGATGAAGCAATCATTCTACAATATGGTGATGTGAATATTGTACTGAAGGGGGAGTGATAACTCCCTAAGCAGAAATTTACATGTACCAAAGGAGATAATTTTCTTAGAAGATATATTTGTTCTGGATCGACGGATCATTCAAATGGTTATGTAATGAACATGAAACAAAGAAGCTGATCTGGAAACAATGGATCAATACCCTGCCTTAAATTAATGAAAGATTTGCAATTAACTGAATCAAATGGGAATGGGTGTTTTTTTAATAAACATGATGATTTAATTGCATTTGATAGTGTATTGATTGGTATGGGGCATGGACTGATAATCAGATTTGATAGTCTTAAAGAATTCTTGTCAAAAAATAATTTTTGTATTTTTTGGACGCTATTGGGAGAAAACAGATATCATTGTGGGGATGGTTCTGATAATCAAATGTGGAGTGAATGGAGCGGATATGCGGTTTTGGAGGATGACGAAGTTAGTTCAGAAATTTATAATACTACATTGAGTGATATTAAACATTATTAACTTGCATATGTGTGTTGTTTGATGAAATACGATTCAGAACTTAAATTGTGCAAGTGCGCTTGCATAATTATGAAGGAGGATGATAACCTATGCTACTAAATGATGAAGAATATATGAAAGTCAGGAATATGGCTTATGACTATATTAGAAAAGCACAGTATAATGCAGTAGTTAGTACAAATTATGCCCTTATAAAAAGAAATCTTAAAATTGGTGAATTAATTATATCAAAAAGTGAATGGGGCAATAAGTTTATAGATAATCTAGCCAGAGATATAAAACTGGAATTTCCGGGAACTACCGGGTTTTCTGTGCGCAATCTAAAGTATATGAAAAGATTTGCTGTGGAGTTTACGGAGGACGATATAGACGAATATGGATTTGCCTCAGTTACTTGGTATCATCATATGGCCCTTATGGACAAAGTGAGAGAAAAAGAAAAATACATATGGTATCTTCAGCAGGCAATTGAAAATGGGTGGTCTCGAAATATTTTAGTTATGCAAATAGAATCTGACCTATATGCAAGGCAATTAGGGAAAAAGATACAGAATTTTAACAATCGGCTTCCTGATGATCAAAGCGAGCTTGCAATACAAACGATGAAAGATCCTTATATATTTGATTTTGTCAGTATGCGTGAAAAAATGATTGAAACAGATATTGAGCATGAATTAGTACAAAATGTTTCTAAGCTCTTATTGGAGCTAGGCAAAGGCTTTGCTTTTGTAGGCGAGCAGTATTTGTTAAAGATTGATGAAAAAGAGTTTTATATTGATTTATTATTCTACAATTATGTGTTGCATTGTTTTGTAGCGATAGACTTAAAGACAGGGCAGTTTGTTCCGGAATATGCCGGGAAAATGAATTTTTACCTTTCAGTGTTAGATGATAGGGTAAAAAGCGATATTGATAACCCGTCAATAGGGTTGATTTTGTGCAGGGATAAAAACAAAGTAGTTGCAGAATATACATTAAAGGATATGACGAAACCAATAGGAGTTAGTGAATATAAGATTATGAATGTTTTACCTAAAGAATTGCAGGAGACATTACCATCTGTTGAGGATATTGAAACAAGGGTGCTGAAAAAATATAGATGTGAGTAAATTGTGCAAGTGTACTTGCACAATTTAAGAATAGATGAAGCAGGAAAGTATGAGTGAATAAAACAGGAAAATTTGACAATTATTGGGTGTCAAATTGTTCGTAAATAAAATAAATTAAGTTAAAGCAATAACTTGTCAAAAGTGAATAGAAAAAAAACTCAGAACGTAAGTCTATCCGATAGCTTACGTCCTAAACTTTATATCATAAAGTACCATTCATGCAATTAATAAACATTACCACAATCCGGAGGAAGACCATGATCGAACTTACAAACAACCAGCGCCGTTGTCTTGGATTAGAAGAAATCCCAGAGAGTTGGGACAAAGTAGAACTGGGAGAAGGATGTCTGATTTATTTTGACGGAGATACCATCCGCAAAGAAATTACCTACGAGGAGGAGTGGTATCGGGAAAGTAGTGTACAGATTGAAACACAGCAGGACCGTAGCATGATCGTACCCAAAACCTCCCGTGGGAAACTGAAAAAACTAACACGTTCTAATGTGCTGGATCGTTCTGCTTATGGGATGTACTTAGATTGGGACGGCAGGAGTAGGAGTGTTAGGCTGGCTAATTATACCACACAGGTGACTTATTATTATTCTAAGCAGGAGGGTATCTCTGTTTGTAGCTGGGAAGAATTGAAAAACTGGTTGGAACAATGGGAGGCAGAGACGACAGAGAAACGGTTGCAGGAAGTACAGCAGTTTGCCACAAATAAACAAAGACATTGTAAATACAAAGAGGGGGATTTTTTTCGTTTTCGTTTTGATCGTAGTCATTATGGTTATGGAAGAATTTTGTTTGATGTGGAGGCATGGAAGAAAAAAGGGAATCCTTTTTGGGATGTATTGATGGGGAAAGCACTGGTGGTGCAGGTTTATCATATCGTGACGCAGGATCCGGATGTTTCTGTACAGGAACTTGCTACATTGCCAGCCTGCCCTTCTCAGTTTATTATGGACAATCTATTTTACTATGGAGAATGTGAAATTATAGGAAATATGCCATTATCAGGCGAAGTAGATTATCCGATTATGTATGGAAGGAGTATTAGCGCTTTAGATCCGGATAAGGTTATTTTTTGTCAGGGAAAAGTGTATCAGGAATTTCCTCTGGGAAAATTGAAACCATTGGGGAATAAAGCGAAGGATTATAGTAATAAAAGCATTGGATGGGATTTGGATGTAAATAAAAATGTGGTGGAACAGTGTATCCAAAAGAAATCTAATAATCCATACTGGGAGCAGGAAATTTTTGGAATGGATGGAGATTTGCGGAATCCGAAAAACCAAAGGGCATATCAGAAGTTGATGAAACAGATAAGGAAATACTCTTGTTGAGCAAATAACTGGAACATGGTAAACTATAGGATAGAGTGTAGAACGCTACATGTTTAGAAGTGGTATGGAGGATTGGTATGGCAAGAACAGTGGGAATTGGACATCAGGATTATGCAAAGCTTGTTACGCATGACATTTTTTATGTAGATAAGACGATGTTTATTAAAGAATGGTGGGAAAATGAGGATGAGGTAACATTAATTACCCGTCCAAGACGTTTTGGCAAGACACTAACCATTAGCATGGTGGAATACTTTTTTTCCAGAAATTATGCAGGCAGAAATGATCTGTTTGAGAAAATGAATATTTGGAAAGAGGAAAAGTATCGGAAATTACAAGGAAATTATCCTGTGATTGCTTTAAGTTTTGCGGGGGTTAAGGGATCTAATTTTGTTGATTCCAGAAGACAGATCTGTCAGGAAATAGCAGATGTATATAACAGGAATTATTTTCTTCTGGAAGAGGATGGCTTTTTAAATGACAAAGAAAGAGAATTTTTTGATCGGGTATCACGGGATATGGATAATGATATTGCAGCCTTATCGTTAAAAAAGTTATCGGAGTTATTGACTAGATATTATGATCAAAAGGTCGTTATTCTTCTGGATGAGTATGATACACCGATGCAGGAGGCATATGTAGGTGGATACTGGGAGGAAATTGTGTCTTTTATGAGGAATTTATTTAATGCCACATTTAAGACCAATCCATTTTTTGATAAGGCGCTGATGACAGGCATTACCAGAGTAAGTAAAGAAAGTATTTTTTCTGATTTGAATAATTTGGTGGTGGTAACGTCTACTTCAAATAAATATGCGGATGTTTTTGGCTTTACACAGGAGGAGGTATCGGCTGCGTTACAGGAATTTGAGATGTCCGATTGGGAGGATCGCGTTAAAGACTGGTATGATGGTTTTACCTTTGGCTCTAAGTCGGATATCTATAATCCTTGGTCTATTATTAATTTTTTAGATGAAAAAAGGCTGGGAACTTATTGGGCAAACACCAGCAGTAACGGTCTGGTAGGAAAATTGATCCAAGAGGGCAGCAAGGAAGTAAAAATAATTATGGAGGATCTCTTACAGGGCGGAGTATTGCGTACCGTGATAGATGAACAGATTGTGTTTAATCAGTTAGGACGTAATGAATCTGCCATATGGAGCTTATTGCTTGCTAGCGGATATTTAAAGGTGGAGCAGCATACGGTGGATGGGGAGACTGGAGAGAGTGAATATTGTTTGAAACTAATCAATAAAGAGGTAAAATTAATGTTTCGAACAATGATTGAGAACTGGTTTCAGAATTATTCGCCAGAGTATAATGATTTTGTGAAGGCATTATTGAGGGATGATCTGGATGAAATGAATGAATATATGAATCGAATTGCCAGTGAAACATTCAGCAATTTTGATACAGGAAACAAGCCATCAGAGAGGTCACAGCCAGAGCGTTTTTACCACGGTTTTGTGCTGGGATTGATGGTAGATTTATCAAACAAATATCGGATTACTTCTAACCGTGAAAGTGGATTTGGTCGTTATGATGTGATGTTGGAGCCGTTGGAGATAGACGGTACATTGCCTGCCATTATTATAGAATTTAAAGTTTTTCGTCCCAAAAAAGAAAAAGATTTGGAGGAAACGGTACAGATGGCATTGCAACAGATTGAAGAAAAGGGATATGCAGCCAATTTAGAGGCAGCAGGGATTCCTGCAGACCGGATACGGAAGTATGGTTTTGCATTTGAGGGAAAAACGGTATTGATTGGTTAGCAGAATGCTGTATTAAGCTGCAAGTAATCCACAGAAATACCGGAAAGGAGGCTTGCAGCAGGAGTATAATTATGGAACAATTAAATTTATTTGATAACAGAGAGCAGACAGCGCCCCTTGCCAGCAGGCTCAGACCGGATACTCTGGAAAATTATGTGGGACAGAAACACTTGATTGGTAAGGGAAAATTATTACGTCGTCTCATTGAGGAAGACCAGATTTCTTCCATGATTTTTTGGGGACCGCCGGGAGTGGGCAAGACCACACTGGCACGGATTATTGCCGATCGGACCAAGGCTGAATTTATGGAATTCAGTGCGGTGACCAGCGGCATTAAAGAGATCAAAGAAGTGATGGTGCAGGCAGAACAAAAACGGAAAATGGGTATTCGTACGCTCTTGTTTGCCGATGAGATTCATCGTTTCAACAAAGCGCAGCAGGATGCCTTTCTGCCCTATGTGGAAAAGGGCAGTATTATTCTGGTGGGAGCAACCACAGAAAATCCTTCCTTTGAATTAAATTCCGCTTTGCTGTCCCGCTGTAAAGTGTTTATTCTGAAACCATTAGAGGAAGCGGATCTGAAAGAACTGCTGGTACAGGCATTGCACAGCCCTAAAGGACTGGGAAATATGCAGATTGCCATAGAAGATGCTCATTTATCTGCGATTGCCCGCTTTGCCAATGGCGATGCCAGAACGGCTTTAAATACTCTGGAAATGGCAGTGTTCAATGGCAAAATGGATGAAAATGCTGTTTTATGTGTGGATGAGGAAGTGTTAGCTCAATGCATGAATCGACGTTCTCTCTTGTATGATAAAAATGGGGAGGGACATTATAATCTGATTTCAGCGTTACATAAATCCATGCGAAATAGTGATCCGGATGCCGCCGTGTATTGGATGTGCCGTATGTTGGATGGAGGAGAGGATCCGCTTTATATTGCCAGACGTCTGGTGCGTTTTGCCAGTGAGGATGTAGGAATGGCAGATTCGAATGCGTTACAGGTGGCAGTGTCGGTGTATCAGGCATGCCATTTTCTAGGGATGCCGGAATGTGATGTGCATTTGACACATGCTGTGGTGTATTTGTCCATGGCGCCAAAATCCAACGCCCTCTACCGTGCCTGTGAAGACTGTAAAGTGGATGTCAAAGAACTGCCGGCGGAACCGGTGCCGCTGCAGATCTGCAATGCGCCTACTAATTTGATGAAGGAAATGAATTATGGCAAGAGATATCTCTATGCCCATGATACGGAAGAAAAAATAACAAGAATGCAGTGCTTGCCGGATTCACTGGCAGGAAGGCGGTATTATGAGCCAACGGAGCAGGGGCAGGAAAAGGCAGTAAAGGAGCGTTTGGAAGAGATTCTGGCATGGAAGAAGAGTTGACTTATAGATATTAATGTTTTTTATTGAATTACCATGTTTTGTTCCAGTTTCCGTCGATCCCCATGAAATACATTGACATCAATATACCGATCGCCTCCCTGATAGGCATCCCAGGTAGTTTTATCATCATACTGCCAGAAGGCCCAATGATTTCCCGGAAATATATTTGCCGGGAAATAGACATTGCGAATCCACAGAGGATATTCTTCAAAATTACCCCGGATATACTTGTTATAAAACGGTAGTGTGGTATAAATAACCGGTTTATATTGATATTCATTTTCTAATATGTCCAGGCATTTTTTTAGAGAAGTCTGAACCTCTTGGACATCTGGTGGATTTTTTCGTTTGTTGCCATAGTATTCCACATCCACAGCCGGAATGAGTTTCCCTTTTTGATTTCCTATGGTCTGTATGAAATGTTCTGCCTGTGTCTCGCCATCACTGTCAAAGGAAAAGAAATGGTACGCACCGGTTAATAGTCCGGTATCTATGGCATTATTACTATTGTCAGCGTAGTGGTCATCCACAAAGCTGGATCCTTCTGTCGCCTTGATATAAATAAAATCAATTCCCTGTTTCTCCAGGGCATCCATATCTACATTTCCCTGATAATGTGACAGGTCTACCCCTTTACTATACTTCTTTGACACTAATATTCTGTTTGGGCGGATAGTTCCATGATGGATGAGCAGGATTAGAATGCATGAGATTATTAGGACAATTCCTGCAAGCAGTATCTTTCTATGTGACCTTTGCATTGTTTTTTTACCTTTCTCTATTTTCCGGTATATTAGTATTGTGAATTGCTAGCGTTTTAGAATCAAGCTTACTTGCGATATCTGGTGTATCATGTTCGTGCTGCATATCAGATCAATTTATCGTATCCGATAAGACACAGTATAGGGGAATCCTTGCAAAGATGCAAATAATTAATATTCATTATGAAAAATGAATAATGGCAAATATTTGACAGAAAATGGTACTATCATTTATGATATAGCCGAGTAAACTTACCTGGTCATGAAATATTTAGGTAGATTTATGGTATCGGGATACAAAAGAAAAGGGTTTGCAGGAGAAAGCAGCACTCTGAAATGGAGGGGTACATTCGTGCAGAAAAGAAAAAAACAAAAGAGCGTATTGGTATTGTGTATTGTGATAGGATTTGTGAGTTGTTTTGCAGGATTTTGTGGCAACATGACTTATAGTAAAGCAGCGGGAACAGCGGCAGATGTTTTAGCAGTTGCGGCTTCTCAAATCGGATATCATGAGAAAGCAAGTGCAGATAATTTAGATGATTTTTTGGCAAATACCTGTAGTGATGATACTGCCAATTATACCAAATATGCCAGAGATTTGGGGATGCCAAATGGACAGTCATGGTGTGGCTATTTTGTCTGGTGGTGTATGCGGTCAGCAGGAGTAACAGAGGATCGTTACCCATCTATAGGAAATGTTACTGGTACCAAAGATTGGTTTGTGGCGCGTGGCTTATGGCATGACAGAGGAACATATACACCAAGTCCTGGGGATTATATTGCCTTTTACAATCCATTATCCCATTGCGGAATTGTGGAATCGGTTTCTGGAGGTCGTGTCTATACCATTGAGGGAAATAGCAGCGATATGGTAAAGCGTAAAGATTATGCCTTGACGGATACCCATGTTGCAGGTTATGGTACGATTTGTTATAGTGGCGTTGCTCCAACTGCAGCACCTCCTGTAGTTACCCAGGCTCCGGCTGCCACGAAAGCACCAATAATTCCCTCTGCAGACACCTCTAATCCAGGTCATCCTTATCCGGTTCCGACTGGGAATTTGGGAAGCGGAAGCACAGGGGATTCGGTGAAGTGGATACAAACCTGTTTAAATGAGCTGCAAAATGCTGGCATTACAGTAGACGGCATTTATGGAAGCCAGACTATTTCTGCTGTCAAAACTTTTCAAAAGAATAATGGATTGACGGCAGATGGAGTGGTGGGAGCCAATACTACCAATAAAATGTTGGAACTATGGAGAAAGAAAACCCTAGGTTCTGCAGGACAAACAGGGAAAGGGAAAGCGCAGGTTAAAGTACCGACGGTAGCAAAGGTAGGTAAATTCCAGGCAACTGCCAAAAAGAAAGGCTTTAAGTTGACCTGGAAGAAGAATGCATCCGTCAGTGGCTATCAAATTCAGATCAGCACCAAGAAAAATTTCAAATCCTCCAAGACCTATTCTTGCAAGGCAAAAGCAAAATATACGGTGTCTAAATTAAAGAGCCGGAAGAATTATTATATCCGTATTCGCGCTTATAAGACGTATAAGGATAGCAATGGGAAAAATAAGAAAGCGTATGGAAAATATGTGACGATTCATAAAAAAACAAAGTGAGGCTTATATGATAGATACAGTGATGATGGCAGAGATAGAACAGATGGATTTATGCAGTCCGCCACCGGAACAGGAGCCGGACAGACAATATTATTTTATCAAAAAACTACAGGACTGGATGGCAGGACAGAAAAAAGAGAAGGGTTGTGCCTTGACTTGTCATGTCAAGACCTTTGGCTGTCAGATGAATGCCAGGGATTCAGAAAAAATATTGGGTATACTGCAGACCATTGGCTATGAGGAATGCGATAGTGAAGAAGCGGACCTGGTGCTGTACAATACCTGTACGGTACGGGAAAATGCCAATCTGAAAGTATATGGTCGGCTGGGACAGTTAAAACGATATAAAAAAAGTCATCCGGAAATGCTGACTCTGCTATGTGGCTGCATGATGCAGGAACCGGAAGTGATTGACAAGATCAAAAAAAGTTATCGGAATGTTGATATTATTTTTGGAACTCATAATATATTTAAGTTAGCGGAATTATTGGCAATGAAGTTGTTGGATCGCTCGGATTCCCGCAAAATGATTATTGATATCTGGGAAAATACCACAGAAATTGTGGAGGAATTACCTAATGCCCGAAAATATCCTTTTAAGGGTGGTGTCAATATTATGTTTGGCTGTAATAATTTTTGCAGCTATTGTATTGTTCCTTATGTGCGGGGGAGGGAGCGCAGCAGAGAACCGGAAGATATTATCGCAGAGATCAGGAATATGGTATCAGATGGTGTGGTGGAAATCATGCTGCTGGGACAAAATGTCAATTCTTATGGCAAGAATCTGGAACATCCTGTTAGTTTCGCAGAATTATTACAGAGAATAGAGAAGATTGAAGGTCTACAGAGAATTCGGTTCATGACCTCCCATCCCAAGGATTTGTCAGAAGATCTTATTGAGGTTATGGGGCAGTCCTTTAAAATTTGTCATCATTTACATCTGCCATTACAGTCTGGCAGCAGCCGTTTATTGAAAATTATGAACCGTCATTATACCAAAGAGCAGTATTTGGATCTGGTTAGACGGATTCGTGAGAAAAATCCAGACATTGCGTTGACGACCGATATTATTGTGGGTTTTCCAGGGGAGACAGAGGAAGATTTTGCTGAGACACTGGATGTGGTGGAGCAGGTCAGATATGACAGTGCATTTACCTTTATTTACAGCAAGCGTACAGGGACGCCGGCGGCTTCTATGGAAAATCAGGTGACGGAGGAGGTTGTGAAGGAGCGGTTTGACCGGCTATTAGAGCGGGTACAGGAAATTGCGGCAGAGTGTGCGGGAAAATATACCGGTGAGACTGTGGATGTTCTGGTAGAGGAGGTCAATGGTCAGGATGCTTCTCTGGTAACCGGACGTACCAGCCAGAATTATCTGGTGCATTTTCCAGGAGATGAAAGTCTGATTGGATCTATTATACCTGTTAAATTAATAGAAAATAAAGGGTTTTATTATATTGGTGAACAAGTATGAGGGAGTGATTGCATGAATCTACGGGAGAAACAGGAGCAAAGGGAACACCAGATCCTAGGGGAGTTTGCTTCTTTTGCAGATGAGAGCCTGGGCAGAGACAGAGAGGAAGCGAAATGTGATATTCGCACGGATTACCAGAGAGACCGTGACCGGATTCTGCACAGTAAAGCATTTCGACGTCTGAAACAGAAGACACAGGTGTTTCTATCTCCGGAAGGAGATCATTATCGAACTCGTTTGACGCATACTTTGGAGGTGGCACAAAATGCCAGAACCATTGCCAGAGCTTTACTGTTAAATGAAGATTTGACTGAAGCGATTGCATTAGGGCATGATTTGGGACACACCCCTTTTGGGCATGCTGGGGAGCGTGCCTTAAACCGGATTACCCAGGAGTATGGTGGATTTCATCACAATGAGCAAAGTGTCCGGGTGGTGGAGCGCTTAGAAAAGGACGGAGAAGGACTGAATCTGACCAAAGAAGTGCGGGACGGTATTCTTAACCACCAGACCAGACTGACACCAATGACATTAGAGGGAAAGATTGTCCGTCTGTCGGATAAGATTGCCTATATCAATTCAGATATTGATGATGCCATTCGCGCTGGGATTATTCATGAGGAAGAAATCCCCTCTGATTTGACAGACATCCTGGGGAATGCCACGAATCAGCGCTTAAATACGCTGGTGCATGATATTGTACATAACAGTGAAGGAAAAAATGAAAT
The DNA here is from genome assembly GCA_964409845.1 of uncultured Jutongia sp. GTDB lineage: Bacteria > Bacillota > Clostridia > Lachnospirales > Lachnospiraceae > Butyribacter. The sequence goes on along the minus strand of CAYPEW010000007.1, from coordinate 427 downwards.
TTGTATGTCATCTGAGGTGGAACAGGCTATGTTTGACTTGCGCAGGTTTCTTTTTGAAACGGTTTACACCAATCCCACAGCCAAGGGGGAGGAGCGTAAGGTGGAGCATATGATCGAACAGCTCTATGAATATTATATTCATCGTCTGGAGCAGATGCCAGAGGAGTTTTGCCTCTTGATTCGGGAAGGGGAGCCTGCCAGACGGGTGGTTTGCGATTATATTGCTTGTATGAGTGACCGTTTCTCTGTTAATTTATATCGGGAAATCATGATTCCTAAATCATGGAGTGTGTAAGAGATATCCAGTACAATGAGGCTTATTTAGTCAGTTAGCAACCGGTTTTCTTATTTTTTTCAATTATTTTGAAAATAAGTAAGCGCCTAGTGTCAGGGTGGATTCCATTTTGCCCGGACAGCGTTCATAATA
>CAYPEW010000006.1:0-91517 GCA_964409845.1 uncultured Jutongia sp. | reverse complement strand
ATTTTGTCTAATTCGGACATTGATGACAACTTTTGAGCGAAACAGCAGAACGAATGCTAGAATTTGGCGGATAACAGAAAATTATCCTGTTAAAAATAACTGTGAATAGTAACACCCCCTGTTGACAAACAGATTCAAAATCCAGAAAAAACATTGCAATGCCACACCACAAATGGTATCATATTATAAGTAGATTACAAGGACAGATTATCATCATAATCTGTTATATACAGAAAGGAAGATCTTTTATGTCACAAACAAACCCTTCTTCTCATCCAATCCGAAATACTGTTATTACTGTTCTCGTTATAGTCGCAATAATCGGTTTATTTATATTTTCCCATATCAAAAACCGTGTAACGCTATATGACGATCCCAATACGGAGGGTAACACCAGTGGCAATTTACTAAATGGTGGTTTATTCTGTCTGTCAGATGATACCATCTACTTTTCCAATTCTGACGATGACAATGCCCTATACTCCATAGACACCAACTTGGAAAAACTGAAAAAGCTTTCGGACGACAAAGCCAGCTATATTAATGCCGCCGGAAAATATGTTTTTTATTCCAGACGTAATGACCAAAAAGCTTCTACGGGAGACGGACTGTTATCTCTCAGTACAACAGGGCTGTTCCGTATTACCAACGATGGAAAAAACCTGTCTAAAATTTATGATGATCCTACTCAGGTGGTAAACCTGCATGGTAATTTTCTCTATTACCAACACTATGATCAAAAAGAAGGCTTACAGCTTTATTCTGCCAAAATTGACGGCAGCAGCGACGACCAGTTGAGCGAAGAATCTGTTGCTCCTTACTCCGTAGAAGATGGCTTAATTTATTACACTGGCTGGGACAGTGATCATATGATCCATACCATGAATATTAATGGTTCCGATGATAATGTTCTCTATGATGGTAACTGTACCTCTCTGATCAAAGTTGGCAACCATCTGTACTATATGGATATGCAACAGAATTATGCCTTGGTCCGTATCAACCTTGACGGCAGTGAACCGGAAACTCTGGTTTCTAACCGAATTGCCACCTATAACGTGGATGAAGCAGAATCCACTGTTTATTATCAGGTTGATGATGGCAAAAACAATGGTTTATACCGTCTGGATATGGAAAATAATGAAACAGAACTTCTGGCAACAGGAGACTATAATTCTCTCCACCTCATTTCCAATTATCTGTTTTATAAATCTTTCTCCGGTGATACTATGTATGTGATGGATCTGGCAACGGAACGCTCTGAAACTTTTTCACCAAAAAGCGCAAAATAATAATTAGTCAAATATATTGAATACAAAAAGGAGTTTCCTGTGGGAGACTTCTTTTTTTACTATATAACATATATTTATATTGAACAGCCCTTAGTTATTTGTTATCTATCAGTTTACAACAGATATATATAATATACAAGACAGAATATGAAATCCCTAATTTAATGAAATAAAATAACATGGAAGCAAATAAATCCATCTCACATATGGCACAGTCAATGAAACTAACAATTAATATAAAATAGCATGTTTATGACTGCAAACATCAAAAATTTTATTGCGGTACAAACATCGCATTTTTTACAACAAGCTATCAGCATACACGCTGAGGCAGAAATGAGGATAAAAATGTTTTACACAGAACAATATGATGACTATGGAGACCATGAAGAATCCATAGAATACTGGAATAAAACTAATTTTGGATTACGACTGGCACGGATCCGCAACGAACGCCGAATCAGTGCCAGACAACTTAGTTTGGACTTAGGTTACAACAAAAATTATATTTATTCCATTGAATCCGGCAGAAACTTTCCTACCATGGAAGGTTTTTTTGAAATCTGTACCTTTCTGAAGATTAATCCAGAATATTTTTTTGGTTCACCACCAGAAGATTTATTTTTTCCCTATTTTACAAATATCCTGGAAAAATTAGATGAAAATCATCTGCAACATCTTTACCAATTAGCAGAGGATCTTGCTGGTATCCGATAAAAAGAGTTAATTTAGTATCAAGTAAAAAGGGACGTAAGTTATATTGATCAAACTTACGTCCCGAATCTGTTTATTATTTAACTATTTTATTCCTTGATTTCATCAATATCAGTCAAATTAACACCTAAAGAATTCAAAACTGCTTTTAAGGATTTATAATCTTTCTTTAGTCCTTCATATGTTTTTGTAGCATTTTCTTCTTTCGCATTTTGCATATGAGCTTGTACTCTCTGGAATTGTTCCACGGTTTCTTTCACAATTTCTCCATTACTTGGCATACAATCACCTCCTGCATACAACTTCAGATAATCATGTTAGCCATAGTATAGCATACACAAAAGTCAAAGTCTATTATTTTAATGATCCAAGCTTTAAAAAGTAACTCTCAATATGTGAAAAACTGCTTTTTTTTTTATGCAAAATGACGTATGATATTAATGTAACAATTTATAGAAAACTGGACTAAATTTTACAAATACAATCCATTAACATACAGAATTAGAATATTAGATCTAATATAACACGGAGGATACAATATGGCACTTACATTATTTGCTGCGATTGATGTCGGATCCCACGAAACATCTTTACGCATTTATGAAATCTCCAAAAAAAATGGTGTACGGGAGTTAGAACATGTCTACCATACTGCTAAATTAGGATATGAAACCTTTTCCACCAATCATATCAGTTATCAGACCATAGATCAGTTATGCATGATTTTGCAGGGATTCTCCGAAAAAATGAAGGAATACCAAATCAAGGATCATATGATTATTGCTACCAGCGCTCTGCGAGAGGCAGACAATAATCTGATTGTCTTAGATCAGGTGAAACAGCGCACCGGATTTCAAATCCGGATACTGAGTAATTCAGAACAGCGCTACCTCTGCTATAAGGCAATTGCTTTGCAACCTAATGCATTTCATAAACTAATTCAGAAAGGAACTCTGTTAGTGGACGTAGGTGGAGGCAGTATCCAGCTCTCTCTGTTTGACAAAAGCACTCTGGTAACCACGCAGAATATCAAAATGGGTTCTCTGCGTATCCAGAAAATTCTCCAGAATATGCGGGACGAAACTGACAGTTATCAGAACCTGGTATATGAATACATCTCCAACAGTCTGCACACTTTTGCCAAATTATATCTGTCCAGTTACCGGGTCAAAAATATTATTGCAGTTGGAAACCAGTTACACAGCTTTGTAAAGTATCTGAGCACCCACCATTTTGGTAATTTACAGCCAGTAGATGCCAAGGGAAATAAAAAAGACTCCATCAATCGCCAGGAATACGAGGAATTCTACCAGGCAATTTCCAACCAATCATCAGAGGAACTTGCCAATGAATTAAATCTCTCCCTGGACAAGGCTTCTCTGCTATTACCTACCGCCATGATTTACCACAATATCTTTGAAGAAATTCAGGCAGAGCAAATGTGGCTTTCCGGCATTACCATCTGTGACGGTATGGCGGCAGACTTTGCAGAACGCAAAGAGCACATCATACCAGCCCATAATTTTGCTGACGATATTCTCTCTGTGGCGCGCAAATTATCAATACGTTACCAATGCGACCAGCAGCATATCCAGAATGTGGAAAATGTGGCATTACTCATCTTTGATGCGGTTCAGAAACAAAACCACCTAAGCAAACGGGACAGGCTGTTATTACAACTGGCTGCTACACTGCACAGCTGCGGTGCCTTTCTGGATCTGGATGATATTGGGGAAAATTCCTACAAAATCGTTATGTCCACGGAGATCATTGGAATTTCCCACCAGGAGCGGGTCATGGTGGCTTATATTATTCGTTATTCCAATGAATTATTTCCGCAATATTCCGAATTTAAGAATGATTTTGACCGGGATGAATATATTAAAATCGCAAAGCTAAACTCCATCCTGTGCCTGGCAGATGCCATGGATCGGAGCCACCGCCAGAAATTTGATAAAATAACCATCCAGAGGCAAGAAAACTCTTTGCTAATTACTGCCTATTCCCTCTATGACATCACCTTAGAACGAGGAATGTTCCGGAAACTGGCAGGTTTCTTTGAAGAAGCCTTTGGCATCCGTCCTGTCCTGAAACAAAGGAAATCCTTTTAATTTCCACAGATCAAATAGAAAGGGGAATCCACCATGAGTAACAAAAACAAATACGCAAAACCAGAATATTTTTATAACCGGGAATTAAGCTGGATCTTATTTAACAGCCGTGTCCTTGAGGAAGCAAAAGACCAGTCTCTTCCCTTAATGGATCGCATAAAATTTCTCAGTATTACATCTTCCAACCTGGATGAATTTTTTATGATACGGGTAGCCTCCCTCAAAGATATGGTGGGAGTTAATTACACCAAGAAAGACATTGCAGGTATGACTCCAGGGGAACAACTAACTGCCATTGGCGAACAGACCCATCAATTTGTCCGGGAACAATACGAAATTTACAATCAATCCCTGCTGCCGGCACTAACCAAGGAGGGAATTCATATCCTCTCCCATTATGAGGATTTAACTAAGGATCAAGCACGTTATGCAGACCGTTACTTCATTGAGGAAGTATACCCCGTATTGACACCGATGGCAGTGGATTCTTCCAGACCTTTTCCTCTGATCCGTAACAAATCCCTGAATATCGGCGCTGTACTGCAAGTCAAAAGCGGACCAGAACACAATGGACAATTTCGGGAATTATATATGTCCCATACCTCCAAGAAGAAAAAAGGCGATAGCGACATTGAATTTGCCACAGTCCAGGTACCATCTGTACTTCCCCGGTATGTGGAAATCCCGTGTGCAGAGGAAGGAGAAAAAGCCTTTATTCTATTAGAGCAAATCATTGAAAAGAATATCGGACGGCTCTTTATGAACTATGAAGTCCTGTCTGCCTTTCCATACCGTATCATGCGTAATGCCGATCTGACCATCGAAGAAGATGAGGCGGCAGACCTATTAATTGAAATTGAACGCCAGCTGAAAAAACGCCAGTGGGGGCAAGCTATTCGTCTGGAAGTGGAAGAAGGTATCGATAAACATCTTCTCAAAACACTGCGGCACGAGCTTCATATCCGGGAGGAGGATATCTTTAAGATCAACGGTCCACTAGACCTAACCTTTTTGATGAAGCTATCCGGTATGGACGGATACGATCATCTACGCTCCCCAAAATATGTTCCACAGCCGGCAAAATATTTAGATGGCAACACCAACCTGTTTGATCAGATCAGGGAGCATGATGTGCTGCTACACCACCCTTATGAAACCTTTGATCCTGTAGTGGATTTTGTCCGTCAGGCAGCCAAGGATCCGGACGTTTTGGCGATCAAACAGACTTTATATCGTGTCAGCAGCCACTCTCCTATTATTGCTTCCCTTGCCAATGCCGCTGAAAACGGGAAGCAGGTTTCTGTATTGGTAGAATTAAAAGCCAGATTTGATGAAGAAAACAATATTATCTGGGCAAGAAAACTGGAACAGGCAGGCTGTCATGTAATTTATGGTCTGGTGGGATTGAAAACCCACAGCAAGATCACTCTGGTGGTACGCAAAGAGGAGGATGGAATCCGACGTTATGTTCATCTGGGCACCGGCAACTATAACGACAGTACTGCCAAGCTCTACACCGATATGGGCTTACTGACATGCCGCCGGGTAATTGGTGAAGATGCCACAGCTGTTTTTAATATGCTATCTGGCTATTCCGAACCAGCTGTGTGGAACAAACTTGCCATTGCACCAATCTGGTTGCGTGATCGTTTCCTTCAGCTGATTAAAAGAGAAACTGACTTCTCCAAAGCTGGCAAAAAAGCCTTTATCCGGGCAAAAATGAATTCTCTATGTGATGCTGGAATCATAGAAGCTTTATATGAAGCATCTGCGGCAGGCGTAAAAATTGAATTAATCGTCCGGGGAATCTGCTGCCTGCGGGTAGGCATCCCTGGTATCAGCGAAAATATCTCTGTCCGTTCTCTGGTAGGCGATTTTCTGGAGCACAGCCGAATCTTTCATTTCTACAATAATGGATTTGAAGAAATATATTTAGGAAGTGCTGACTGGATGCCGCGAAATCTGGATAAACGCGTAGAGATTCTCTTTCCTGTCGAAGATGAAACCCTAAAAAAAGAGATTAACCACGTTCTGGATATCCAGTTAGCGGATAATCTCAAAGCCAGAGAACTACAGCCTAACGGAAGCTACCGTAAAGTAAAACGGGGCAACCAACCGAAGCTGAATGCACAGAACTATTTCTGTGAGCAGGCAGTTACTACCAATGCGAAACGAAAAAAAGACCAGGACAACAAACGAATCTTTGAACCAATGCACTCCAGCTTCTGATCACCATACTGCGATTCGTTGGAACTAAACATGATAATTTCCTGTTATCCGTCAGTCACACCCTATTTGTCAAATTCTACTTGTAACTGAATACTATCGGTAGGTTCGTTTTCGAAAAAATTATGTCCCGTCGTGTTGCAACTAGGCATCCGAGAGAATCTTTGCCGTCTATGCCGTATTCATGCGTGCTCGTAAGCACTGTCTGAACAGCATGCTATTTGTTTGTAGTTTCTTTTGCGCAGGCACACTCTCGTTACATTGCATACATAGCGGTACATAGCGAGGCACAGTACGCCTCGCAAATACCGATGTATGCAAAGCGCCTTGCAAAAGAAACATACAAACATAGCATGATGTGAGTTTGCGTCAGAGCACGCTAATAAAAGAATACGTCAGACGGCAGCTAGATTCTCCGGATGACGTGGAGTTGCCAGACGGGACAAATTTTTCGAAAGCAAACCGTTTCGATATCGTACAAACCAAGTAGAATTTGACAAATGATATAACTAATTGACGGATAACAGGAAATTATCTACCTTAAATAGTTCCAACGAATCGCAGTTATCGTCTACGCCATCTCCATAAAATCCATGAGGGAAATCTGGTTCGTGTGAGGAAGATCTCCGAACAGCCCCAATTCCCCCATAGCTTCTATGGTGGTGGCGCTGACTTTACAGCGATTCTTGAAATCCTCTCTGGAAAGGAACTTCCCTTTTGCCGCTTCATCTTCTATCATTTCTGCCGCCACAGCTCCCAATCCGTCAATAGCTGCAAAAGATGGCATGATTTTTCCATCTACAATCTGAAATCTCGTCGCCTTGGAACGATAAATATCAATAGGCGTAAACTCCAATCCCCTGGCATACATTTCCTGTACCAGACGCATAATTTCATAGACTTCTTTTTCTTTATTCGACAAGGAATCCTTGCGCTTATTATAATCTTTCATATAATATTCCAAACGCTCCCTGCCCTGACACATCAGTTCATAGTTAAATGCATCCAGCGCACGAATACTAAAAAATGCAGCATAGTACGCCAGTGGTTCATGCACTTTGAAATAGGCTACACGCAATGCCATCATAACATAGGCTGCAGCATGGGCTTTCGGGAACATATATTTAATCTTTTCACAGGACTCAATGTACCACTGTGGAACATCGTGATCCAGCATATCTTGCTTCCACTCCTCCCACATTGCACATTTTCCCTTGGCAACCGTTCCCTTACGCACTGCCTCCATAATCTTAAAGGAACGCTCATTTTCCACACCTTTACTGATAAGGTAAATCATAATATCGTCACGGGTACAAATGGCAGTAGACAGGGTACAATCTCCATTCTGGATATAATACTGGGCATTATTGAGCCACACATCTGTCCCGTGGGACAGTCCCGAAATACGGACTAAGTCGGAGAAATTTTTCGGCTTGGCATCCAGAAGCATTCCCATAACAAAATTGGTACCAAACTCCGGTATGCCCAAACATCCCAAAATACAGCCCCCAATATCTTCTGGTGTAATCCCCAGTGCTTCGGTACTGGCAAAAAGGGATAAAACCCCCGGATCATCCATAGGAAGTGCCGATGCATCAATATTCGTAAGATCTTCCAACATTCGGATCATGGTAGGATCCAGATGTCCCAGAATATCCAGTTTTAACAAATTCGCATCAATCTTATGGTAATCAAAATGGGTAGTAACAATTTTGGTGGACATATCATTAGCAGGATGCTGTACCGGAGTAAAGGTATAGATCTCCTCTCCAATGGGCAGCACCACAATACCGCCTGGGTGCTGTCCCGTAGTACGCCGTACTCCTACACAGCCCTGGGCAATTCGCTCGATTTCTGCACTGCGCTTTACCGTTTCATGTTCCTCGCAGTATTTCTTCACATAGCCATATGCCGTCTTATCCGCCATGGTTCCCACCGTCCCAGCACGGAAAGTCTGCCCGGCACCAAAGATTACCTCCGTATAATCATGGGCATTGCTTTGGTATTCGTTGGAAAAATTCAAGTCAATATCCGGCTCCTTATCTCCTTTAAATCCTAGAAATGTTTCAAAAGGAATATCATGTCCTTCCTTGTTTAATAGTGTCCCACATTTCGGACAGGTCTTGTCTGGCATGTCGCAGGCAGAAGTACCTGCATTGGCATGTAATACCTCATCATCAAAATCATAATAATGGCAGTTCGGACAATAATAATGTGCTGGCAAAGGATTGATTTCCGTAATTCCTGCCATGGTAGCCGCAAAGGAAGATCCTACGGAACCACGGGATCCCACCAAATAGCCATCCTCCACCGACTTCCAAACCAATTTCTGGGCAATGATATACATTACCGCATAGCCGTTACCAATAATAGAGGTCAGCTCCCTCTCTAAGCGTTCCGTTACCTGCGGCGGCAGATCATCCCCATAGATTTCGTGCGCTTTGTTATAACAGATATCCCGGAGATCCTGATCGGAATTTGCAATAACTGGTGGACATTTTCTAGGACTGCAAGGACGAATCCGGTCAATCATATCAGCAATCCGATTGGTATTGGTAATTACAATCTCCTCCGCCTTTTTTGCCCCTAAATACTGAAACTCTGCCAGCATTTCTTCGGTGGTACGATAATAGAGCGGTGCCTGTTGGTCGGCATCGGCAAAGCCCTTCCCAGACATGATAATACGACGGTAGATTTCATCCTCCGGATTGAGGAAATGCACATCACAGGTTGCCACCACCAGCTTGTGATAGATCTCGCCCAATTCCACAATTCTCCGGTTAATTTCCATCAGATCATTCTCATCCTGAATCTGAGGATAACGGTCTTCATCCCGCACCATAAAGGCATTATTACCCAGAGGCTGTATTTCCAGATAATCATAAAAACGCACCAATCGGTCAATTTCTTCTTCCGGTTTTTCCTCCACCAGGGCACGGTATAATTCTCCGGCTTCACAGGCAGAGCCAATCAGCAAGCCCTCCCGCCACTGTAGAAACAGGCTCTTAGGCAGTCTGGGACGACGACGGAAATAGTGCAAATGGGATTCTGAAATCAAACGATACAGGTTGATTCGTCCCGTCTCATTCTTTGCCAAAATAACCGCATGATAGGAAGGCATTTTACAGATCGCCTCCGCATCCGGTTTACCAAATTCATTTAACTGCTGTAAATTCTGAATTCCTCTGTCCTCCAATTTTTTCAGCAAATGCAGGAAAATTTCAGCGGTGGCTTCGGCATCATCCACGGCCCGGTGATGATTTTCCAGAGACACTCCCAGCTTCTTTGCCACAGTATCCAGCTTATAATTCTTGAGTTCCGGTAAAATGGCACGGGACATGGATACGGTATCCACCACGGTAAAATCACAGCTAATTCCCTGATCTTTCGCCTTCTGCTGAATAAATCCAATATCAAAACCGGCATTATGCGCCACCATTACGGCATCCCCACACCACTGTAAAAACTCTCCTAATACCGTATCAATACCAGCAGCATCTTTTACCATACTATCATCAATACTAGTCAGCTGGGTAATATGATAGGGAATGGGACGTCCCGGATTCACAAAAGTACTATATCGGTCTGTAATGGTTCTGTTTTCCACACGAACCGCACCAATCTCAATGATTTCGTTACTCCTGGCACCGATACCGGTGGTCTCCAGATCAAACACCACAAAAGAACCCTCAAAATCCTGTCCTTTTTCGTTCCGGACAGTCTCTATCAGATCGTCTACCAGATAGGCTTCCACACCATAGATCATTTTCAGATCATCATCCGGATCCAGAGCATGATCTGCATCTGGAAATGCCTGTACCACACCGTGATCCGTAATAGCAATTGCCGGATGTCCCCACTTCTTGGCTGTCTTTATGTATTTTCCGATTTCCATGACCGAATCCATCTCACTCATCTGGGTATGGGCATGAAGTTCTACTCGTTTTGGTCCATCGTAATGATCCTCACGCTGTACTCGGGTATCCTGTCCTGGTTTGATTCCACGAATGGAGGTCATCACATCCTCCCTGCTATAGGTATCATAGGTTACGACGCCCTTAATTTTAATAAATTTCCCCTTGCTGACATGACTTCGAAAATCATCCACTTCCTCTGCAGGCAAAAATACTTTTCCCTGTATAGTGTCCGTAAAGTCGGTCACATGAAACATATAAATCACTTTTCTGCCATCCTGGATTTCCCGCTCCTCTGTGGCAGTAACCATGCCCTCTATTACCAGTTCCATCTCTCCCTGGATATCCGCTATTTTAATAACTTCTCCTTCACAATTTCTGCCATAGAAGCAGTCCTCATCCATAGCTGCCCGATAACCACCTTTTTTCCTGGCTTTTCCCTGATAGCTGTTTTTGCCCCATTTTGCCGTTTTATCTTGTTTCTCTGTTGATGTCCGTGATCCAGACGCAGAGGATTTTGGGGAATTTCCTGATGCAACAGCAGATTCCTGCTTTCCCGCCTGTCTGCCGCTGCCGTTTATCTGTCCTGCTCCTGTTCCGCTTGAAACAGTCACGCCAGATTGTTCTTTCCCCATCCCTGTCGGAACACTCACACCAGCTCCATCAGATCCAGCTCCGCCATAAGCCGTTATTTCAGGCTGCACTGTCGGAATCTCTCCGGCATAATCTGCTTCCGATTGACCTGCCATATCTCCCTGTCCAACCAATTCCACAGCCGCACCATAAGATGCCGATGCAGAAACCTCCCGAATTCCTGTTGGAGTAGACCGGTACAGAATCCGGGTATCCAGCTCCTCCTGTTCATCCGGCTCCCGATAGCTGATTTCCATTTCGATCTGATATCCCGCTTTTTCTTCAAATATACGCTTTATTTTCTCTATCACTTCCGTTTCTCTTGCACGAAACAAAGAATCATCATCACAGCACAAATAGAGAGTCTTACCTTCCATATGACTCTCTCCACTATAAAACATATTAAATTCTAGAACATCTTCCTCTTTTAATAATAATAAAATACTATCCCGATATTCTTTCCAGAAAATTTCAGGTGTGTACTGGTCTGACAAACGGAAACGGTCTTCAAGCTTTACTTCATAGCCCGCTGGCGCAAAAGCACGTCCAATATTATCCTCCAGGCGAATCATTTCCCGATATGGAATCACATGACTGCTGACCAATTTTATGGACACCTGTTTTTTACCCTGTTCTACAACCACACGCTCCACGTTAACGTCTTGAAATAAAGCTTTTTGTCTGTCTGACAGAGACAAACCTGGAAATGTATTTAGTAAGAGTTTCTCCATTGCTCTAATTCCTCTTTCAGTGCTGACAAGAGCTGATCTTCCGGTAATTTACGGATAACCTCGCCCTTTTTAATCAACAGACCTTCGCCTTTTCCTCCGGCAATGCCAAGGTCTGCCTCTCTGGCTTCTCCCGGTCCATTGACCACACAGCCCATGACAGCCACCTTAATGTCCAGATCGTAATCCTTCACCATATTCTCCACCTGAGTTGCCAGGTCGATCAAATCAATCTGGGTTCTGCCACAGGTTGGACAGGATACTACTGTAATACCACCTTTTCGCAAGCCCAAAGTCCGCAGAATTAACTTAGCAGAACGAACCTCCTCCACTGGATCCCCAGTCAAGGATACCCGAATGGTATCGCCAATTCCCTGATATAAAATATTTCCCAGTCCAATGGCTGATTTGATGTTGCCGGACAAAACTGTACCGGATTCTGTAATTCCTACATGGAGTGGATAATCTGTCTGTTTGGCAATCAGCTCATGCGCCTGAATACACATTAACACATCCGAGGACTTAATGCTGATAACCAGTTTATCATAACCCATCCCCTCAATTAGAGACACCTTCTGCAATGCACTTTCCACCAGTCCCTCTGCAGTCACATGTCCATATTTTTCAATTAGTTCTTTTTCCAGAGAGCCGCTGTTCACGCCTACACGGATAGGAATATTCCGTTCTTTTGCCACATCCACCACGGCACGTACCCGATCCTCAGCGCCAATATTTCCCGGATTAATCCGAATCTTGTCAGCACCATGTTCCATCGCCGCAATCGCCAGACGATAATCAAAATGAATGTCTGCCACCAGGGGAATATGGATCTGGGAACGGATTTCCTGCAGAGCCTCTGCTGCCTTCATGGTGGGTACTGCACAGCGAATGATATCACAGCCTGCCTCCTCCAAGGCAAGAATTTGATTTACCGTTGCCGCTACATCCTCTGTTTTCGTGTTGGTCATAGATTGGATCGCAATGGGATTTCCCCCGCCAATCCGTTTGTCACCGATCTGTATTTCTCTGGTTTTATCCCGATACATTGCCATCCTCCTATTCCGTATATTTGCATATTAAAAAATTTTTTTTTGTATTTCATTATTTCTGATTTGATTCTAGCATCATTCTGTTAATGTATAATTCTCAGAATATCATTATACATGACAAATACCATAAATAGCATCAATAACACAAAGCCTGCAAAATGTACATATCCCTCTTTTGCCGGATCAATTGGTTTACCCCGGACTGCCTCAATCAGAATAAACACCAAGCGTCCTCCGTCCAGTGCCGGCAACGGCAGCAAATTCATAATTCCCAGATTGGCGCTGAGCAGAACTGCCATATATAGCATATTCATCACAATATCCATAAAAATCTTCCAAGTGGATTTTTTCAATGCTTTTCCATAATCCGCTGTCTGATCAATGATCCCACCTACGGCATTCACAATTCCCACCGGACCGGAAATATCATCCTTGGACAGTTTTCCACTGACCAAATTTCCCAAACTTGCCACCGTGGTTTCAATCCAATATTTTACCTCAATGACACTATATTTCAGGACATACACTGTTCTGACAATGGGGTTTACCCGTACTTCTTTCAAATCCTGTCCCGGTTTCGCCACCAGGTTCTTTATGGATTCATCCGCAGCTGCATAAAACCCCAAAGTCATAGACTTATTTGGCTCCGGCGTGATTTCAAAGGTTTTTTCCTGTCCATCCTGCTCAATCACGAAAGTAACCGGATCTCCTGATACATTTTCCTGTGACATTACATTTCCCAGTTCTTTACCATTTGTCACCAAACGACCATTGACACTTTTAATCTTATCGCCAGATTTCAGTCCTGCCTTATCAAAAGGTCGATCTTTGGATATCTCTTCAATCTTGGTAGTACTGGTCGCCTGGGCACCATAGGTAAAACCAAAGAGATAAGTAGTATAGTGGGGATCAATCGTGAAAGTTTTGGTTTCTCCATCTCGTTCCACCACTACTTCCACATTCTTACCAGTCATTGGATGCAGGAGAAAATGGGTGTCAATCTCCCTGCCGATAGTAATTTTTTTTCCATCAACTTTTTTAACGATATCCCCTTCTTGAATTCCTGCTGTCTGGGCCGGCTGGTGCTCATATACTGCTCTTACCATAGGAATATCAACTCCGTTATAGCCAATGATGATTACCGAAAAAATAAAGGCAAGAATAAAGTTAAAGAACGGTCCGGCAAAAATAATGGAAAATCTTGCCCAGACTCCCTTGGTATTAAAAGAATCCTCAGCGTCATTATCCTCATCCTCTCCTACCATGGCACAGGAACCTCCCAGAGGAAACAATTTCCAAGAATACTTGGTAACATCCTTCCATTCCTCCAGGCTGTCAAATTTACTCTGAGAACACAGAAATCGACACCGCATTCCCTGGGCGGTCTTTGCCACAGTAATGATACGGGGACCCATGCCCACAGAAAATTCCGGCACTCCCACTCCGTGTTTCTTTGCCAGCAAAAAATGTCCAAACTCATGAATTACCACTATTACTGTAAAAATTAGTAAAGCAGCAATAATACTACCCAAAGTCATATTCAAACCTCCTGCATTTTATCTTGCACTTTCAATCTGACGATATACATCCTGCTCCACCGCCAGAATATCCTCCAAAGAAGGATCTGCTATATTATGATGCTTCTGCATACATGTCTCTATAATATCGGCAATTTCCAGATAACCAATCTGTCGATCCAGAAATAATGCAACAGCCTTTTCATTAGCGGCGTTCAATACAGTTGGCATACTGCCACCCATTCTGCCCGCCTCATATGCCAGAGACAATCCTCGGAAAGTCTCCAGATCCGGTTTCTCAAACTGAATGCTGCCCAGTTTCCAGAAATCCAACCGTTCTCCCGCCAGATAACGTCTCTCCGGGTAACACAATGCGTACTGGATTGGCAGTTTCATATCCGGCGTTCCTAATTGTGCCAATACAGCGCCATCCACAAACTCCACCATGGAGTGAATTACGCTCTGGGGCTGCACCACCACCTGAATCTGATCCACATCTACATGAAACAGCCACTTGGCTTCAATAACCTCCAAGCCCTTATTAACCATGGTAGAAGAATCAATGGTAATTTTACGTCCCATCTCCCAATTGGGATGTTTGAGTGCGTCCTCCACCTGGATCTGAGTCAGTTCCTCTCTGGTTCTCCCCCGGAACGGACCACCAGAAGCAGTCAACAGTATCTTTGCCACTTCCCGGTCTGACTCACCATGCAGACATTGGAAAATGGCAGAATGCTCACTGTCTACCGGCAGTAACTGTACCCCATATTTCTTTACCAGTGGCATAATGATATGTCCTGCCGTTACCAGCGTTTCTTTATTGGCAAAGGCAATGTCTTTTCCTGCCTGTATTGCCTCTATCACCGGTCTGATCCCAATCATGCCCACCACAGCTGCCACCACAATCTGTGCTGAAGAAACTGTAGCACAGGCAATCAATCCATCCATTCCGGTCAGAATCGTTACTTTTTCTCCCGCCATGCGTCGTTCCAATTCCTGTGCCCGCTCTGGCTGGTATACACAGACAAGTTCCGGATGAAACTCCCGGATCTGCTGCTCCAGCAGGTCAATATTGGATGCCGCCGCCAGAGAAACCACCTGCATATCCTCATTAGCACGAACCACCTCTAATGTCTGTGTTCCGATGGATCCTGTGGATCCCAGAACAGCAATTTGTTTCATACCAATCCTCCATACTGCTTATTGCAGCTCTATCTTAATCATCAAATGTAACTTTGTGTGATTTCTATTAAATAATATACGACGGGTGCTGTAAAAATAATACTGTCAAAGCGATCCAGTATTCCACCATGTCCCGGTATCAGATGCCCATAATCTTTGATGTCATGATCCCTCTTGATAGCAGAAGCTGCCAGATCCCCAATTTGGGAAATCACAGAAGAAACCGCACCAATCAAGGCGAATGCAAGGCACATATTCTGTGAGCTGTGTAACGCAGCTGCATAAATCAATCCAATCAGTGCCGCACCGATCACTCCACCGACACAGCCTTCTATGGTCTTATTTGGACTGAGTTTTGATGGCATCTTATGCTTACCAATCAGTTTCCCCACACAATATGCACAGGTATCCGATCCCCATGCCCCCACAAAAATCAGCCACACCAGAAAAATACCATACTCTAACATGCGAACCTGATAGACAAAGGACAACATGGTCGTCACATAAACCAAGCCAAAAACTAACATAACAATTTGTTCAGAACGAAATCGTGGAAAAGTAACAACATAACATGCCATAAATAACATCATGGCAGCAATCAAAACCGGCAGATAATACACATGAGCCTCTGCCCGCAGCACCAGATCCAAAACAATTGATGCGGCATAGGCAATTCCTGCTGGTACAGTGCGTTCCATCCCCACAGTTCGATACAATTCATACAAACCAATTAGGGATATTACAGTAATCGCCCAGAATAAAATATCTCCACCAGTTACCATCAGGGCAATTGCCACAATCATCAAAACAATTCCACTGGCTAATCTGGTCCAAAACATAAGTATCCTCCTTATATACCACCAAAACGGCGATCTCTCTGCCGATAAAATTCCACAGCTTTTTCCAATTCTGCCCGATCAAAGTCCGGCCACAATACATCCGTAAAATAAAATTCGGTATAGGCCATCTGCCATAACAAATAATTAGAGAGCCGCTGCTCTCCACTGGTTCGAATCATCAAATCCGGATCCGGAATCCCTCTGGTGTCCAGATAATCAGACAGAGTTTGCTCCGTGATATCATCTGGCTCCAACTGCCCGGAACGAATCGCTTGTCCCATTTTCTGAATTGCCCGGATCATCTCATCCCGACTGCCATAGTTGAGCGCAACCTGAAAATGCAGTCCTGTATTCTGTGCAGAAACCTCCTCCAATTCCCGGATTTGTTCCTGCAAGTCCTCTGCCAGTCTGGTAATATCACCAATAACCCGAACCTGCATATTATTTTTTTTGCTGGTCTTAATGCAATCTTTGAGATAACTGTATAACAGTTTCATCAAGGCATCCACCTCATCCTGTGGTCTGGACCAATTCTCTGTAGAAAAGGCATACATGGTCACATATTCAATTCCCATATTCCAGGCAGCCGAACATATTTTTTCTACATTCTTGCTACCTGCGGCATGTCCTGCATTTCTTGGCAGTAATCGTTTCTTGGCCCAGCGTCCATTCCCATCCAGAATAATTGCTACATGGCGGGGCACTGGTTTTAACTCTTCTGTCATGATCTACCTCATTTCCGCACACAAATTAATATTTATTGTACCAATACAGCGAATAATCAGGGATTATCATAATAACTGCCAATCCCTGATTATTCGCTGTATCAACCTTTTATACTGTCATAATTTCCTTTGACTTTGCTTCTACCATTTGATCAATTTTACCAACATATTCATCCGTCAATTTCTGAATATCAGCTTCTGCATCCTTCTGCTCATCCTCCGAAATCTCATTTGCCTTTTGCTGTTTCTTGGCAGCATCATTGGCATCTCGACGAATATTACGAATCGCAACCTTGGCATCCTCGCCTTTTTTCTTGACATCCTTAACTAATTCCTTACGACGATCCTCCGTCAATTCCGGAAAAACCAGACGAACCGCTTTTCCATCGTTATTCGGTGTCAAACCTAAATCGGAAGTCAGAATCGCTTTCTCAATCTCTTTAATCATACTGGCTTCCCACGGCTGAATAACCAGGGTGCGTGCCTCCGATACAGAAATATTGGCTACTGATTGTAAATTAGTAGGCTGACCATAATAATCTACCGTAATCTTATCCAAAATATGCGGATTAGCACGACCTGCCCGAATTGTCGCATATTCACTGGACAAATTCTCAACGGATTTGGTCATTTTCTCCTTGTATTGGTCTAGTTCTATACTCATATTGCTCCTCCACGCCACGTCTCGCAGCTTATTTAATATCGAAAATATTGTCTCATGGAGACCTTCGGCTGTGATGTTAATCCATTCATCGCACTATTGTTCCCTGTGTGATCCCCTTAGCTGTATTGACAATACTATCTGGTTCATTCAGCCCAAAGATCATCATTGGCATATGATTCTCTGCACAAAGTACCGCTGCCGCCAGATCAATCACACCCAGACGTTTATCCACCACTTCCTCAATGGAAATTTCATCAAACTTGCGGGCATTTGGATTGACAGCCGGATCGGAATCATAAACTCCATCAATGGATTTCCCTGATAATATCACATCTGCTTCAATCTCAATGGCACGAAGCACGGTAGCAGTATCTGTCGAGAAATACGGATGACCCGTTCCTCCAGCAAAAAACAGCACTTCTCCCCTTTCCAGGCCAGCTACTGCCTGATCCTTGGAAAACAGTTCCGTAAAGGCACCACAGGCAAAAGGTGTCATAACTCTGGTGGTCATTCCTGCTGCCCGAAAGATCTCAGATACATAGAGACAATTCATAACCGTTGCCAACATCCCGATCTGGTCTGCCTTGGTCCGGTCAATGTTCTCGCTTGTTCTGCCTCGCCAGAAATTACCGCCACCTGTTACAATGGCTACCTGAATGCCATCCTGTACCAAAGTTTTTACCTGTTTTGCCACCTGCATACAGGTATTTTCATCAAAACCGGTCTTGTTCGGTCCAGCCAATGCTTCTCCACTTAGCTTTAATAATACTCTTTTATAGTTTGCCATGCTCATCCTCCATGCCTAGGCTACTATTTCTTTTCCTCAAAAACATCATCAATATCACGGCCAGAGTAGCTCAATACACAACGTCCGTCCATAATAGCACCTTCGTTAATCTGGATGGATTTTGCATTGATATCTCCCTTGATGACTGCGGTAGATTCCAAAACCACCCGACCACTGATATCAATACTACCCTTGACAGCACCGGATACCGTAGCAGACTCACCATTCACATCACCAATAACAACGGTCTGTGAACTAATGGAAACATTTCCTTTACTATTCAAAGAGCCTTCTAAGCGCGGAGTGTTTACGGAAATATCAGAAGCAACTACACTTCCCATAAGGGTTCCAACCAGACTGACCTTTCCACGGGCGTCAATATCACCATTGACAGTTCCCTCAATATCCAGATCACCATTAGAAGTAATGCCACCATTAATAGTTGTACCGCTGCTAATAATGGTAAGAGAGCCATCCGAAGAATCTTCATCTTCCTGGTTTTCCTCTGACTGCTCCGGTTTATCTGCTTTCTTTTTCTCTTTTTTGCTGTCCTTCTTAGCAGATTTCTCATTAGAATCTGCCTTCTTAGAACCAGAACTCTTGGCAGACTCCTCAATATCTTCAATTTCACTCAGCAATGCATCCAGATCTTCATCCAGTCCATCATCCGATTCCTTAGCTAATTCTTTCTCCAGATCGGAATCCCCAGAACCATCATCTGCAAAAATCTGACTCAATAAATCCTTATCTACATTTGCATCATCCAATCCATCCATTAATTCATCTTTAACATCATCATCTTTGAAAATTCCCATCATTTACCTCTTTCATCATAAAATCCTGTATTGCCGCCTCGGCAATACTTATACTATAGTGCCAATTGTATGGGATTGTTGCCCACACGTTTTTGATTATAACACTAAATTCTCCTCCCGTCTATAGTGCAAAAAGTAAAAACCTTCCGGAAAATGTGCGAAAAAGTGTTATAACTGACCAAAATTCCAGATTCCAATGCCTCATATATGGAATACACTAAATTTAATCTTCCACAAAATTCTTTCATGTTTTTGCCAACTTCTCTATTCCATCCCATCACAAAACATGTTATACTGATCCACGAATACACTAATACAAACATTACATTATGCACATACAGCCATCAGCAGACACGCTGATGCAGAAATGAGGAAATTCATGAAATTTGTAATTCAACGTGTGGATCAGGCATCCGTCTCAGTGGATGAAAAGGTCATTGGTTCTATCGGACAGGGCTATGTGATTCTGGTAGGTGTCAGTAATACCGATACCCGGGAAATTGCAGACCGTATGCTGAAAAAAACCTTGGGACTGCGCCTCTTTCCGGATGAAAACGGTAAAACTAACCTAAGCCTGAGCCAAGTAGGGGGAGAATTGTTAATCATCTCCCAATTTACACTCTATGCCAACTGCCGCAAGGGTAACCGCCCATCTTTTACAGAAGCCGGGGATGCCGAACTGGCTGAAGAATTATATCAATATATTCTGGAACAGGCAAAAACGGAGTGTAATCGTGTGGAATCCGGAGAATTTGGTGCCCATATGTCGGTTTCCTTGACCAATAATGGACCCTTTACGATTCTTCTGGATTCGGATCAGATTTTGAAATAACAGAATTTCAATTCTTAGCATCACTGACACCAATAATAATCTGGGCATCTGCCCCGTCTGGCACTTTTCCGGTATGCAGCTCTGCATCTGTAAAGTAATCCAGGAATTCCTCCCCCTGTCCATCTTCCTTCACGACAATCCGGGTCTTGTCCAGCGTTGGGGAGTAATTACCGATATCTTTTACCTCATATCCATGTTCCTTCATGGTATCGGACCACTTAGCAGCCATACCACTGGTATCCGTTGAATTCAGGATAATAATATTTTTCAAAACCGGACCAGATACACTATCACTTTTGTCAGATGTTCCGCCCTGCTCCGTCTGCGTACTCCCCTCTAAGTTACACTTTTCAAATATTTTTTCTGCCAATTCCAAATCAAAGATTCGGTTCTGTCCCTCCATGACAGTTGGCAAAGCGTAATACCGAATTTTCTCCCGATTGACACCAACATAGGCATCTGCATAGCTAAGCCTGCCCTTGTCATCCATATTGGACTTGGTCTGCTTATATGCATCCTTCAAATATTTCTCCACAGAATCCGCATCGTTATAAGCAGACATAGAGGCAAGATAATCCTCCTTCAAAACCATCCCGTCTACTTTTCCTTTGCCGGATTTGACCTTAGCAGTGGTAAAACGTTTCTTAAATTCTTCCTTAGATACCACAGTATAATAGGAAATCTCAATATCAAAATAATTCTCCAGAATCGTCATACCATAGCCGTATGTCTGGTCGTCTGTTTTGAAATAATCATGCAGTTTGGCAATCCGCATCATCTGCGGAACCTCAGAACTGATTCGATATAATTTCTGGAATAGCTCACCCGACAGAGTAATCTGTCCCGCCACTGGTATAGTCAGATAACTCAGCTCTTGGTTATTGGAATCAAAAACCTCCAGAACACAGTAAGAAATCCGTTTCTTATCCTCATCCCATACATAAATCAGATTTTTTGCCACATCATCCCTGGTAGCTTCAGAAGCTTTTCCTACAGCAGAAACATTTTTCTGCTGATAATAATAACGTGTACCAAAAAAACCGCCTACCGCACAGGCTAACATGCAGGCAATAACAAGCAATGTCTTTAAAAATCCCGTTATAAAGATATGAAATACCTTTTTTCCCATTACTTATCACCTTCTCTTTCCGATAACGCTTCCACTGGCTCTTTTCCGTCATAGTCAAAGATGAATTCATGGAGCAGATTCTTATTATCCTGCAGGTCAATTTCTAACACTTCGCCATCTGTAGGAGAAGTGCCATCCCTATAATGTCCCTCCACTGGAATCTGACAGGGATGTACTTCTGTGGTTCCCATCATGACAACGGTGGTGGCATAATTCAAAATATTTTTGTTACTGATGTCAGTGGTAACATTTGGAAGAATGGCATCAATCACGCTCTGCCATTTAGACATGGGCATGGTCTTGATTTTGGCAAAAACAGCACTCATAACCATGCGCTGTCGTTCCGTACGCCCCTGGTCGTTATTTGTTCCCTTGATATTCGCCACCTTGCGGACACGACAATAGCCCAATGCCTGCGAACCATTCATAGTATTCCAGCCAGCCTTGACATTACGGTTTTTCTTGCCATTAATATAGTTGGTGGTATTGAGATACTGTGCTTCCTCTGCGGTCAGCTCCACCTCCACACCGCCAATTTCATTGACCATGTCTTTAAACGCCTTAAAATCTACTTCTGCATATCCATCCAGATGAATTCCAAAATTTTCTGCAATCGTCTTGTACAGCAGCTCTGGCCCACCATAAGCATAGGAAGCATTAAATTTATGCTTGCCAAAACCTGGAATCTTCACATCCATATCACGCATCAGGGAAGTTAATTTCAGGCATTTGTGGTTATTATCAATGGTGGCAATCATCACAGTGTCACTGCGCCCATATTTCTCCGAACCCAGTTCCGATCGGGAATCGGATCCGATCAGCAGAATATTGGTCACTCCAGTCTGCTGGCTTACTTCAATATTTCCCAAATCTACATTAGATAAACTCTCACCTGATGCACGATTCATCAGATCCAGACTTTCACTGACCTTTCCGACGTAACATCCCCCCAGTGTACTAAGCACCAATGCAATAATAAACAGTATTTTCTTAAACATCTTTTGTCATCCCCCTCTTAATGAATAAAGACTGCCTCCCGGTATGGAACTAAATCATAGATCTTCTTGGAATCTTCCAAAGACAAATTAATGCAACCGTGGGAACCTTTTGTTTTGTACAAATCCTTGGTCCATCGAGACCATGGCTGCCAGGTCGCCGAATGGAAACCAGTTCCCGTCCAGGTAATCCGCACCCAGTTTTTTACCGGTGTTTCATAATCCTCTCCTGTCAGAACATTATCCTCTTTATGCTCCTTCACAAAAAATGCCCCCAAAGGTGTTGTCCTTCCCTCAACCGGTCTTCCGGTAATGCATTTGCAGGAAAACTTAACTTTTCCCTTCCGGAACACATAGACTTTCTGGTGTTCCAAACATATCTCCGTATAATTCTCCATATCCCAATCTTCCGGATAAAAATCTTTTCCTGACTGCCCCTCTTTTAGATAATCCAATTGAAAGGCTTTATTAGCATACTGTACTTTTCGTTTCAGCGTTAACGCTTTCCTGGTTTCCTCTGTAGGATTCTCCAGATAGGCATCAATCGCCTCAGAATCAATGGAAGCTTTGATCGCTTTTTTCGCCTGTTTCAATGTCTCCTCATAATTCAGCTGCCAACCGTAATCCCCACCATGAATCTCCACCTGCTTACCATTATGAGAGGTGATCTTACGGTTCCTGCCTACGGTTTTATATTTCAGGCAGAATGATTCTACCCATTGTTGAATAGCATCATTATCATATTTGACAGATCCGTTCTCATAAGAAATCCACTGGGATAATTCCAATGGCGTAATTTGTTCCTGCACGCCATCCTCCATATTCCAGACAATATAGCGGAGTGCAGCATAATTGTAAGCATGCAACTCTTTTTGCAATTCTTCATCATCGGAAAATATCTTTGGTGCTTTATATACAAAATCATTGTCCGACTCTGCCAAATCCATTTCTGTCCTTGCCTGACACAGAGCATTGTCCACCGCTTTGACGAAATCTTCAAGAATCAGTTTATTTCCCAGTATCTCCTTTACCAGAACATATTTTTGCTCCTCCTGGGAAAATTCCACATGGGCAGATTCCGGCTTCACGATCTCATAATCCTCCGATCCCTTCATCAATACCGACTCCTGCAGGATTTCTTCCAATTTCTTTTCATCATATGACACCGTATACTCTATGTCCTGATATTCATTATTCTGCGGAATAATCTGGATCGCTTCATGCTGCTTGTCAAACAGTGCATCGAAATCAGAACTGATACCAAAATCATAATCAATATCTTCCCCTGCGATTTCCAGTGACCCATTATCACGTCCAGAAATCTGCAGAACATAATTTTGATGCAATGCCCGAATGGTCTCCTTGGATTCTTCCAATGTCTGTCCCGACAAATCCACATCATTAACAAGCGTGCCCTGATACCACCTGTTTCCATAATATATTTTCTGATACAGCAAATATGCAGCGAAGGACAAAATGGCAACAACCAAAAAACCCGCTATAACATACATTTTCCAAAGACCTTTTTGCATTTTCCCTGTCTGTATCTTGTGCTTCCTCATAATATGAAATCGTACCCCTTTTTCTCAAATATCTTTAATCCTGATTATTATAATCTACTTTCTGCACGAAATCTATGTATCTTTCCGTCAAATTTTACCTCAAAAAATAGAGCAAAGATACTATAGTGATGTTACCACTTGATTCTTACCATGTTTTTTTCCGTAATACAACCTCTCGTCTGCCTCATTGATTAAGGAATGAATCGTTGCTCCCGCATGATATTGAGCAACTCCCATCGTAATAGATACTTGTATCTGAACTGCATCATCCTGAATAATCTCTTCCTCCACACTACAGCGAATAAATTCTGCAATTTTGCCAGCATGCTCCATACTGGTTTTTAACAAGACCAAAAATTCCTCTCCACCCCATCGACAGATATAGTCCGTCTCCCGAATGTTCCCAGCAATCAGCTCAGAAACCGTCTTTAATACTTGATCTCCAAAATCATGACCATATGTATCATTCACTTTCTTAAAATCATCAATGTCAACCATTAGCAGACAGAATGGTTTCTCTTCCGTTGCATTTTCAAATGCTGTGCTTAGATATTTGTCCATGCTACGTCGGTTCAACAGATTAGTCAGCGGATCATAATAAGCAATTTCCTCTAAACGGTCGTTTTTCCGCTCTGTCAAACGCTGCATATATCGAAGTTCCAATGCAAACAAGGTAGAAAATGATACTAACATCACAAAAATCAACCCTGTATTAAAGTAATGGAACACGGTAATAATGAACTCCGGAATCCCCTTGAAATATACCGGTGTAATAGCTCTCGCTGCCACATCTATAGCAATATAACAGATCCCTACACCCATAGAGGTCAAAACCGGTATCGACACCCGCCGTTCCATTCCCGGCAATGTATAGGAAAGATAGAAAGACGCCGGAATCAGCCCCACTGTATAGAGCATGAATCCCCAGTCCCAGCCTAGCAGCAAGGTTGCCAATGCTGCATAAAAGAGAATCTCTACAAAAATGGAAATATAAATGGTCAGATATCTCTCTTTCACAGAAAGAACCATTGCAAGATAGGCATAAAAAATCGTGATTGCCAGATTATACCATAATAAAGGAGTAATATGGAGACATCCCATCGTTACACCAAAGAATAGATGAACTGCAGATACGCAGAATCCTAATATTTTGAACTTTATTCGATTATCAATCAGAATACGACCGTTTAATACTAATTTTATATTCCCTATTATTCCCGCCATACAAATCAACCAGCCTTTCATACCGACCAATCTCCATATGGGGATACCATACTGTATCAGTCATGTATCTGCACAATCTGACGGCACCAATCGCATCCCGAACGAAACGGAATCATATTGGTGCCGTCAGGTTTTAAGTATATATTACCATCTTTATTGATATGACACAACTGGATTTTACCATAAAAATATGACAAAAGTATTACATTTATTAGGAAAGGTCAACAAATTAACAAAAACACAAATAAGAAAATTTTTTCATCAATTTATTGTTAGTAAACATAACTATACATGACTATAAAATGGCACACACTTCCTCCCATTACAAAAAGATGAAAAAGTTCATGGTTACCGAAATTTTTAGTCATATTATGGAATATTGGAAGTTTCAAGGCATAGATCACAGCACCAATAGTGTAAATAACACCGCCAAGCACCAGCCAGATAAAGCCCTGGATCGGCATAGCATGTATCAGTGGCACAAATGCAATAACACAAGTCCACCCCATGGCAATATACAGAATAGAAGATACCCATCTCGGACAATATACCCATAAAGCCTTTAACAAGATTCCTCCTAATGCCATAGTCCATACCAGACACGCCAATGGAATTCCTACTTGTGGAGAAAGCGTAAGCAGGCAGATCGGTGTATAACTTCCTGCTATCAGAACAGAGATCATCATATGATCAAATTTTTTTAAACGACGGTTGATCGTCTCAGAAATATCAAGACTATGATACATGGTACTTGCCATGTACAATAAAATCATACTACTTAGATAAACCAATGCGGAAAACTGCCGCAGAGGATTTTGTAAAATGACCGCTTTGAATATTAGCGGAATCCCTCCCATCACAGTCATCATTAAAGCGATAAAATGTGTAATTGCACTGCCGGGATCTTTCAAACGTTTCCATGGTTGGTTTTGCATTGACATCACGCATCCTTTCTGTGCAATTTATAAGTATTGCACAACCATATTATATGTTATCCGCTATTACATTATGTAGTTTTTAATACTACATCCAAAATCTAACATATAAATACCGATTTGTCAATATGAAAACCAATTGATTTTTCCTTTTTTAATAAATCTTTTTACTCATCCGGTACTTGCGGGACACCTCATGGTATTGTTTTTTATACAGTTTTCCACATGTTCCATTTTTGAACTCAATCTCAGGGTCAAACAGATATTTTTTCCCCTTTATAGTAATTTCTGCCCATCCATGTGGTGCCCATGGATAATTAGCAGACATCGTACTGCCAATACACAGATGTGCATCCTCATATCCAATCACCTTTGCAAGGTAAACAAATGTTGCCGAAAAACCATAGCATTCTCCCGCTTTATTACGCAGAGTTTCAATCGCACACTTTGCCCCCCACTTTTCATTTCTCTTTCCTGATGGTGAATCCCCATTATAACTGATATTTTCCACGACATATTTATATGCAGCATATAGCTTTTGGGATTTACTCATATTTTTGTTGGTAATTTTTTTAACAACTAGTTCTGCAATTTTTCTGGCTTCCACTATCTTTTTGTTAAATGTTTCCACCAGCTCCCCCTTTTTATTGATTATGTATTTTTGCTTCAATATGACATTCCTTGCCATCTTATAGTTTTTATAAAAATAATAACGTTTCCCTTTATAACGCAGCCACCCTTGCTTCAGTTTCCCACTCTTTGTACAATAATACTGCTGTTTCTTTACCTGAATCATTCTGGAGGCCACCATATTTCCATCAGCATCGTAATAATAGCAGTTTCCCTTCCCGTCATCATAAAAACCGGTTTTCTTTTCCTGTTCAGTTTCATCCTGTTCCAAAGCTTCTTCCTCTATTTTTTCTGTTATAACTTTGGCGCATACAGTCTCTGGCAATAAAAGGGAAGCTGTCACCAATAAACAGCCAATCAGCAATACCAGATAACCTATCTTCCTCATATTCACAAACATCATTTCCTCTCATTATATTTTTCATTTTTTTGCAACATCCATTATGTTTTGTGTTTTCCCTTTATATAATGTTACGGTTCTTCTTGGCACGAATAACAACCTTTTCACATACAAGTACAGACATTTTCCGACAACTAGTACAACGAATATTAAATTGCTGATACATTCACGCCGGATAATTGTTTCAGATACCAGGAAGAAAATCGACGGTGTAGCGGTGGCTACAGCTAGATTTTCTGACGCAGTAACTGAACAATTAAACGAGTGAATGTGTCAATTATTTAGTATTCGTTGTACTAGTAACGCTATTCTACCAACTCCTTTAGCTCTGCCTCTGTCAATGGACGGTATTCTCCCGGAGCCAGCTGTGGATCCAATTCCAAAGCCCCCATCCGGACTCTTTTGAGATAAACCACCGGTTTCCCAATCCTGGCAAACATCCGCTTGATCTGATGATAACGTCCCTCTTGTATCGTGAAAAAAAGTTCACTTACCGCTTCCGACGGAGACTGGGATTCTGTGGATGACAGTATACGATGACTCTCTACCACTGCTGGCAATGTCTGCTTCTCATCGCCAATATCCATCCCCTGCTCCAGGGTATCAATATCATCTTTCGATAAAATTCCCCGAATCCGTACCAGGTAAGTTTTGTCCACATGATGCCTGGGAGACAAAAGACGATGTGCCAGTTCTCCATTATTCGTCAGCAGCAATAAACCCTCGGTATCAATATCCAGTCTACCCACCGGGAACAAATCACTTCTATTGCTTTCCGTAATCAAAGAAACCACCGTAGCATTTCTATCATCAGTAGTTGCTGATATTACCCCCTGCGGCTTATTTAACATGTAATATTCATACTGTTGATACCGAACCGGCACGCCATCCAGGCAGATTTCCTGGTTTTCCGGGTCTACCTTGGTCTCTGGATGTATTACACTCTCTCCATCTACCCGAACCTGTCCCTTTCGGATCCACTGTTTAACCTCACTGCGGCTTCCTTCCGTTATCTCTGCTAATAATTTGTCCAGTCGTAACTTCATGCCGATTCCTTTCTACTACTGTTAGAATTCACAAGCAATTTCGGCAGAAGACCATTTTCTGCCCTTCTATTCTTCTATATGTTCCCTGCCCTGTGCTATAATCGTACTGACATGAGCATCTGCCAGAGAATAGAAAATAGATTTCCCTTCCCTTCTGCTCTTAACCAGCTTATTCTGCTTGAGAATACGCAGCTGATGGGAAATGGCAGACTGTGTCATATTCAGCACCTTCGCCAGATCACAGACGCAAACCTCTGCAGAAGAAAGCACAAATAAAATACGAATCCTGGTAGAATCTCCAAACACCTTAAATAATTCTGCCAAATCATACAACTCGGTTTCCTCCGGCATGGTTTCATTCACAACTTTCACTAAATCCTCATGAACTTCTATGGTATCACAGCATTCACATTCTCTTTGTTCCATTTTCCTTCACCCTTCCTGCTACTAAAAGTATAACTGCATATTTTCTTGCCACTAGGCAAGCCCACTTTAACTTCTCCAGCCTTACCGTTAAACTGCCCTTTCAATCAGAAAGGACAGTCAAACAGCGTTTCTATAATCTTTTCACAAATAGCGTGCGGATGGCATTTAATACAGCCAGAACCATCACTCCCACATCCGCAAAAATTGCAATCCACATATTTGCAATGCCCACAGCACCTAAAATCAGGCATAGCACCTTGACACCGATGGCAAAATAGATATTTTCATATACAATCCGAAGACATTTCCGGGAAATCCGAATGGCTTTCGCCACCTTCATAGGATCATCATCCATCAACACAATATCTGCCGCTTCAATCGCAGCATCTGAGCCCAATGCTCCCATGGCAATTCCAATATCAGCTCGAGAAAGCACCGGTGCATCATTAATACCGTCTCCCACGAAAGCCACTTGATCCTTCGGGCGCTTTTCTGCCAAAATCTGCTCCACCTGTGTGACCTTATCTGCTGGCAACAGTTCACTAAAGACTTCCTGTATTCCCAATTCCTGTGCCACTGCATCTGCCACATGGCGGTCATCCCCAGTCAGCATCACAACCCGCTTCACACCGGCCCTGTGCATTGCCTGCACTGCATCCACAGCATGCTCCTTCAGACGGTCTGCAATCAGAATATGTCCCTCATAGTTCCCATCAATTGCCACATGAACAATGGTTCCCATCTCATGGCAATCCTGTGCATCTATTTTCTCCTGTCTCATCAATTTTTTGTTACCGACTGCTATCCTGTGTCCATCTACCTCAGCAATCACACCATTTCCGGCAATCTCCTGCACATTAGTAACCCGGTTCATATCCAGGTTGCCCTGATAGGCTGCCCGAATGCTCATACTGATGGGATGGGAGGAATGTCCTTCTGCCAAAGCTGCCCATTCTAACAGTTTCTCCTTTTCCATGGTATGATGATGCACACCGATCACTTCAAAGACACCCTGCGTTAAAGTTCCTGTTTTATCACACACAACCGCTGTCGTCTTTGCCAATGCCTCCAGATAACTGGAACCCTTAACCAATATCCCCTCATGGCTGGCGCCACCAATCCCGGCAAAGAATCCCAAAGGAATACTGATTACCAATGCACACGGACAGCTGATTACTAAAAAGGTTAATGCACGATAGATCCAATCTCCCCATAAAGCAGCAGTAGATGTCTGATGCCCTGCTGCTATCAACAACAGTGGTGGCAAAATTGCCAGCGCCAGCGCACTATAACATACCACCGGTGTATAATAGCGGGCAAACTTGGTAATGAAATTCTCAGAACGGGACTTCTTGGAACTGGCATTTTCTACCAGATCCAAAATTTTGGATACCGTAGAATCACCAAACTCTTTCGTGGTACGAATCTGCAGCAAACCAGTCATGTTGATGCAGCCACTGATAACTTCATCCCCTGCGGCTACCTCTCTCGGCAGGCTTTCTCCTGTCAGTGCACTGGTATTTAAGGATGTGGATCCCTCCACAATAACACCATCAATCGGTATCTTCTCTCCTGGTTTTACCACAATGACCGTTCCAACCTCTACTTCATCCGGATCCACTTGTTCCAGAGATCCATCTACTTCAATATTGGCATAATCCGGGCGAATATCCATCAGGTCACTGATATTACGACGGCTTTTACCCACCGCTACACTTTGGAACAATTCTCCAATCTGATAGAACAACATTACTGCCACACCTTCTGTATACTCTCCTAACAAAATCGCTCCCAGCGTCGCCACTGCCATCAAAAAATTTTCATCAAAAACCTGTCGGTTTAGAATTCCCTTTCCTGCCTTACGCAAAATATCATAACTAATAATTAGATAAGGAATCAGAAACAGTACAAAATGCAGCCATCCCTTTACCGGCACTATTTCCAATACAAGCACCAATAGTATTGTTAGAATAATCCGTGCCAATACCTTTTTTTGTTTCTTTGTCATAACCAGGTCTCCTTTCCGACCAGAATTCATTCCTTGCACTAGAAAAAGATTTCACAATCATCCTCTACTTTTTTGCAATTTTTCAAAACAGCTTTCATAACTTGTTTAGGATCTTGACCTTCTTCAAACTCCACATTCATTTTCAGTGTCATAAAATTAACCACGGCGTCCTTGACACCATCGGTTTCTTTTGCTGCAAGCTCCATCTTAGCTGCACAGTTTGCACAATCCACTTCAATCTTATACGACTTTTTCATAATTAAATCCTTTCTGCAAGGAAGAATTATCTCCTCCTTGACTTAATATAATGGTGTTAGGGTCGAAAAGTATTTTGACCCTGGCATCATTTGATTCGATGTTTATGTTATCATACTATACTCAAACATATGAACAATTATTCATATGTTTGAGTATAGTATATCAAATACTTTGAAAATGTCAAGAAAAAATAGAAAAAAAATGATGCCGGAGACAAAAATTTTCTTCTCCCAACATCATATTTTTTATTCATTGATTGCAAATGTCACGAATTCTCCAACAGAAAATGAATTCCATACTCCATTATAACGCATATACAGTTTATAATCCGGATTAATCTCTTTTAAACGTCTGGGTATTTCCCATATATGATGATTATTATGATAGGTACAAACTGCTAACTTCGGTCGATCCCTTCTAATATGTTCCACAGCGCCCTCAATCGCAGCCAATTCACTTCCCTCAATATCCATTTTAATCAAAGTAATTGCTTCCTGAATATCTTCATCCAGCGTTACAACAGATACCGGAATATCCCCACTGTCTGTCACCTGATTGGAAGATTCAAAAACTCCCTTTTTGAGATACATCATTCCCCTTTCCGCACCAACCGCAACATTTCGAATTATGATATTTTCATACGGTAACAGTTTTTGCTGCATTTTTGTAATTGATTCCTGCGAAATCTCATAACAATATATTCTCTTATATTTACCATAATTTTCTATATAAGACTGGGCAGAGTCACCAGTATATGCCCCCAAATCAACTAATACTTCATTCTCATCACATTGCAGGAGATCAAAATCATAATAGTCATCAAAATTATTCTCTATCATATTTTTCTTTTCTTCATAGTCAAAGGACAACCAAAAATGCAAAATACCATACAATACCTTTTTAGAACGATAATCTCCCAGCTGTTCATATAACCAACAAAAATCCTCATAGTGATCCTTTAACTGGTTAGCTCTGTTAACAAACAGGTCCAACTCCTGACGGTCCAAATCAATACGTCCCCAGAAATCAGAAAAAGCATTATAGAATTGTATCAATGACTGATATGTACTTTCATTTCCCTGACGAAGTTGACAAAGATTCTGCAGGGGCTCCTGCACCAGCTCCTCCTTCGTACTCATTTTAATATGCTACATAAGAACATAAAAATCATAATCAATCTTGACCGTAATATTCTTTCTGACCTCTAGTTCATTTTGTATAAAAACAAACCAGTCTTTTACCTGTCTGACTAAACCTTGTTGATCCTTATTCATTATTTTAAATGCTTCCAAATTTTCACGACCAAACATAGCGCAATTAACAGCAGCCACACTATCCGTTATATCACGAACAATAGAATGATCCGCTTTCCCCTGGTTCTCATAAATAAGCAATGCCCGACTAATTAATTGTAAAACATTTTCTATTTCTTTTATCTCTTTGCGCATACGGAATCTCCTTTACACTAATAAAACAGCTACCTCTATTCTATAGTAATGTATTTCCCTCCTCTTTGCAACACTACAAGCATCTTAAGGATTCACATAATCTCAAATTATCTAATATAAAAAAGCGTTTGTAATCAAAGTCTTATTTCTGCTATAATAATCGCAAAAAAGGAGCATAACAGCATGACAAAAGGAAGTCCCATAAAAGTCATTCTATATTTTGCAATTCCATTATATATTGGACAGTTATTCCAACTCTGCTATAGCCTAATTGATACTCGCATTATTGGAGGTGCGTTGGGAGAAAATTCTCTTGCAGCCGTAGGCGCCACTACCTCATTGAGCGACCTATTAATTGAATTCTTAAATGGAATGATCTGTGGTTTTGGAATTATTATCTCAACCTTCTGGGGTGCGAAAGATAAAAATCGAGTAAAAAAGGCAATATGAAAAACAGGGCATCCTGTCCTAGGATACCCTGTCCCGATAATTAGTATGAAATATCTTCGGTATGATTCTCCGAACCCTGTTTATACTTCCGGCTCAATCAAACCGAATGTATTACCCTTACGCTTATATACTACATTGACTTCATCGGTAGCTGCATTGCGGAAAACATAGAAGTTATGTCCCAGCAGATCCATCTGCAGACATGCTTCCTCTGGATCCATTGGTTTGATGGCAAATCTCTTGGAACGAATAATCTTGATCTCATCATCCTCTCCTGCATCCTCCTCAATAAATGCCTTACTCAAACTCTCTGCTGCCTGTTTCTGATCTACCAATTTGTTCTTGTACTTGCGAAGCTGACGTTCAATAATCTCCTCTACCAAATCTATGGAAACATACATATCACTGCTTACCTGCTCTGCACGTACGATATTTCCCTTCATCGGAATTGTGATCTCAATCTTCTGTCTCTCCTTCTCCACACTGAGTGTAACATGAACTTCCGTCTCTGGAGTGAAGTACCGCTCCAATTTTCCGATCTTTTCATAAATCGCTGACTTCAACCCCTCTGTCACATCAATATTTCTTCCGCTAATGATATACTGCATAGTTACCACTCCTTTGCTCTATAGTAATTTAATTATACCCTATCCGTTCTGGCATTTCAAGCATAATGCACAATTTTTTATAAGATTTACAATGTTTATTGTACACATTCACCATTTCTCCCCTTCCATTCTTCCATTTTTATCCATTACCCAAATGCTTCATAATCCATTTGACTGCTATTTTCTGACAACTTTATTTTGACAAAATCTAAAAAAAAGCACAATTTTGCATCAGGAATTTCACACATAATTATCCATTAATATTGTGGATAACTCGAATAACTTCGTGCATAATTGATTTTTTGGGACTTTTTCGTCTGATTATTTGTGCACAACCAGATATTTATCCACAAATTACAGAAAATTTGACCAAATTCGACAGGAAAAATGTCGAGATATAGTAGCATAAGAAAACAGAGTTGTCAGATAATTTAAATAAATTATCTGACAACTCATACTGTAATCCCTCTATATTAAGATGCCTTGCATATTTACGGTAATTCGATTGCACCTGTACTAGACAGGAGCATTTTCCTATACGGCAAAGAACGCACTGGATCTCTCCCAGTGCGTCCTGCATTCATATCCTATTATCTCTAACTACGCTAACTTAGACTTAGCAACCTCTACCAGAGAAGCAAATCCTTCCGGATCACTAATTGCCATCTCAGACAGCATCTTACGGTTGATATCCACCTCTGCTAACTTTAAGCCATGCATAAACTTGCTATAAGACAGACCATTCAATCTGGCTGCAGCATTAATACGAGCAATCCACAATCTGCGGAACTCTCTCTTTCTCTGCTTTCTGCCTGCAAAAGAAGATGTAAGTGCTCTCATCACAGACTGCTTTGCAACACGATACTGCTTAGAGCGCGCTCCTCTATATCCCTTTGCCAGCTTCAATACTCTATTATGTTTCTTCTTTGCATTTAAACCGCCTTTAATACGTGCCATTTCAACTTTCCTCCTTCTTCATTATTTAGAATATGGTAAAATACGCTTCATCATCTTTGCGTTGGTTACATCTACCTCTACTGCCTTCCGAAGATTTCTCTTTCTCTTGGCAGACTTCTTATTCAGAATGTGGCTTTTGTATGCTTTCATCTTCATGAGTTTACCTGTTCCAGTTGTTTTAAAACGCTTTGCTGCTGCACGTTTTGTTTTCATTTTTGGCATAATTATTTCCTCCTTAACTTCTTGTGTCGCACCCTCACAAACAAGCTTGCTCGGTCTGCTTATCATTATATCCTAAAGCATCTCTAATGTGTACTCCACTCCATATGGAACATCAGACAAACTTTATTAGCGTTTTTTGGACAGGAACATGATCATCATGCGTCCTTCCATCTTTGGCTGTTTATCAACCACTGCAATATCCTCTAATTTCTCATAGAAGCGATCCAGAATCTGCTTGCTATAATTAATATGTGTCATCTCACGACCACGGAAACGCAGTGCCACCTTGACTTTATTTCCCTTGTCCAGGAACTTCCGTGCCTGATTTGCCTTTGTATTCAAATCATTGGTATCAATGTTTGGTGAAAGACGTACTTCCTTCACTTCCATCGTCTTTTGTTTCTTCTTTGCCTCGCGCTCTTTACGGGTCTGCTCATATTTATACTTGCTGTAATCAATAATTTTGCATACCGGCGGCTTGGCACCCGGTGCAATCTTGACCAGATCCAGGTCAGCTTCCCTGGCTAATTTCATGGCATCCTTGGATGACATAATTCCCAATTGCTCCCCGTCCTGTCCGATCAGACGAACTTCTTTGTCACGAATCCTCTCATTAATCATTAAATCGCTAATGGTAGTGCACCTCCTGGTTTTTGTTGCTGATAACTACGTACTCCCTCCATGCCTTTCTCTACGCATAAAAAACATAAGCCCAGCGGCTTACAACAGTATTTATGCTGTTGTATACCACTATGTTACGAGCATTGTTCTATACAGTAAGAAAAACGTGGATCGCATTGCTTCCACGTTTCATTACCATATATACACATCATGAAATGCTGACATCAAATAATTTCTGTCTCATAAACATTCATGGATTGCTTTTATTATAACGAAAACCCGAGTCACATATTCGTGCTAAGGTGAGAGTGGAAACTCTGCTTCATTGTATGAATTCCTGCGAACCCACACAGCAATTGATACTATAGCATAGCTGCATCAATTTGTCAAATACTTTTTGATAATCTCTACCAACTCATCCTTCATCTCCGGATGCTCCGCCAGAATCTGGTCAATGCGATCCAGCATATTCCGCTTGGCATCCTCATTGTAACTGATTCGTTCCCTGAGTTTTCCTCTCTGTACATTCAAGGCATGACGGATCTCCACCATTTCTCGATTGTCTGTAATCGCCAAAGTCTGGCTTAACCACAGTTCCGGCTCAGAAACCTGCCTGCTGCTCAGCAAATCCACCAACAATTCCTGCTGCCTGCTTAGCTGCTCTGTATTTTCCTGAAACTTGCGCTCATATTCCTTTGCCCGCCGATAATCAGCCCATTGTTTTTCAAAATCTGCCGCATTTTTAACATGAAATTTTTCACAGTTGTAATCAATCATATTCCGATTGTTAATATACTTGATCTTTACCCGATTTAACAAACTGATCGCCTTGTTGATTTTCCGTCCTACCAATACATTTCCCTGTCGGTTACGGAGAGACTCCATAAAGATAATGGTAGAAGAAATGGCCGCCAATAATATCGTTCCCAGATAAGGATATGTCATATCAATATACAAAGCATAATAAATAACTGCAAAGAGAACAAATAGAGACAGAATGAGTAAAATCAACACCTTTGCCATTCCTTTCAAGGCATTCTGCCGCTCCACAATATCCCGCTGCTCCCGATGTAATTTTTTCTTTTCCTTCTCTAAATGCTTCAAGTCCGACTCAATGGCACGCTGATAGGTCTCTGCATCGTACATTTTACGAACTTCCTTATCCAGGCTGTCTTCATAGCGGTCAAAACGGCGAATCTGCGCATCGGTAATGGTCAGGCTACGGTTTTTGAATTGGTTTCTCTCCTGTGTCAGTCGCATAATGCGTCTACAGATTTCCAGCATACTAGCCCGTTCTCCATTTTCGATTTGGTCAATCCGCTGGATATCTGTCAATCTGGAAGTTACCTTTTCATATTCCTGTTTCGTCTCCTCAATTTGATGGTCAATCTCAGCAATGGATTCACAGCACTCCTGCACATACCGTTTTCGATCCAGGTCATTTAAAGACACTGACTCATCCGGTTCCAGCGTTCCCACTTCCGCTAACTCTGCTTCCTCCAGAGAATTTTCCTCTATTTCCTCAACCTCCTGCAGTTCATCCGTAATCTGGACAAACTCTTGCTGTTCTGCCTCCTTACGCTTCTTTCTGCGGTTCCAAAATGCCATATGACCTCTGCTCCTTTGTCCAATTCCTAAACATGCCACCATCGGCACAAATAATCCATAAAAATCATGAATACATTTACAACTCTCGCTGGGAAGAACGCAAACAGTATTAATACTGTTTGCGTTCTTCCTAGAGTTGACATAGTATCACTTGGCGAGTTTCTTCGAGCCTAGTGATACTTCAACTCTTACACACTTATTTCCTTGCGATACTCCTCTTTCCAGTCTTTAATATTTCGCTTAATCTTGTCATAATATTCAGACAATCTGCCACTTCCTGCCAGATACCGCAAACGTTTTACCTGCCGCACTTTTCTGGACACAGAACAGCGTTTCCGGATCTCATTATACTCTGCTTCCAGACGGACAATCTGATCGGTTTGCACATCTAAGCGTTCTGCCGCTTCTTTCCATGCATCATCCTTACCTGCCAGGTGTAAGGCAAACAAATACGACTGCAGACTTTCCTCTTTATTATTTTTTTCATAAGCATGTAGAAAAGATTCTGCCGCCTTGTT
Organism: uncultured Jutongia sp.; assembly: GCA_964409845.1. GTDB lineage: Bacteria > Bacillota > Clostridia > Lachnospirales > Lachnospiraceae > Butyribacter. The sequence continues at coordinate 54,444 of CAYPEW010000006.1, read as the reverse complement.
ATACTCCCCAAGCCTTCCAAATGCCACACCAATATTATGATATATCGGTCCATACTCAGCCGGGGCAGCCTGCAGCATATCATCACTGCGCAAAATAGCCTGATAAATCTCTGCTGCCCGTTCAAAATGTCCGCACTGCAACTCATTATCTGCCTGAATTTTTAGTTTCGCCCTGGCTGGAAGATTGTCTGTCTCCTCCATAATCCGGATCATCTGATTGATCTCTGCCTCGTCATAATAATCGCAGCTACAGCATAATGTCACAACAATATCCTTGAGATCCGCATGCTTCTTAAGCATGTTCTCCATCTTCTCTGCCGTTTCTTCCATTCCCAGTTCTTCCCGCAGCCATGTCACAAAGCCCGGATCAAACACTTCACCCTGCATGATATAGATATTTTTATTCATGTAGTAGCATACTTCCTCAATGGAATACACCCGGGTATCCGTCAGATGAAAATAATAAGGGCGCTTTGCCAGTCTGCTGCTACACTGTATTAATTTTCCCATATGCACACCATTTCCTTTCTACCGACACTCGATGGGAAGAACGTAGTTCTTCCAGTGTAAGCAGATGTTCTTCGTCGATGTGCCCAAATGCACATCGACGATTTTAGAACATCTGCTTACACTTTTATGCTTCGTTCCCAGATCCGGTTACTGGACGGATAAAACTCTCCAAAACCATTATCTTTCAAAGTCACAATACAGGTCTCTGTATCCGCAAAACGAATACGGATGGTAAAACGTGTCATCTTATTTTCTCTTTCTGTAAAACCACTTAGGGACAACATATGTGTTGTAGTCTCATGTCGCAGTACATCCTGCGTAATCATCGGAATCTCCATTTCCTGATCTGGGATCACATCAATACTGGCATCAATCTCATCCCAGAATGTCCCTGCCTTGGCAAGCAGCACATCCTGCATCTCCGCTTCATGATACGTGCGAATAGAAATATTAGAGGTAATCATATCCTCATCCAAAAACATGCATTGCTGCAGTTTCGCCTCATCAGTAAATTCCCTGGCAGCATAACATGCCCCTTTTGTATAAATATTTTGTCCCCGGAATACTCTTCTGCCTCCACACAACTCCTTTAGGGCTTCATCTGCCCATTCCTGTTCAAATGCTTCCCCGGTAACATATAAGGTCGTTACCATTTTTTTATGCAGAACAGTTTCTGCCAGATTAACAAAGGCATAGGAAATATCCACTTCCTCATCAGAAATCATATCGTAATCCATCTGACCATCCAGATTTTTTTGATTCACGCCAACAATCCAAGGTGTGGTGCGTCTGTCAATATTAATCTGATAATATGCCAGATGCTCTCTGTTAAACTCAAACATTCCCACATTATTTAACCACAATTCCTTCGGCTGGCTTACCGCATAATACATATAACTCTGTTTATGATTCTGAATCACCAGGCGATCCCCCAGAATATCCAGATCAGCACATATTTCCCGCAAAACGGAAATCAATACCGGATGTTTTTCAGGAATGGTAATAACCAAGCGTTTGATCATCTCATCCGGACTATATTCCTTTAACAGACTTAAAATCTTGACCAGATACCGCTTTAATACATCCTTACTCTGAAAAGTATATCCTTCTACGGTAAATAATTCTTCTTCCCTGACATGCTGTAGAATGTGCTCAATCAACACACCGCCGGAAGGCAGGGCTCCCTCCTCCACATATCGCCACTCTCCTATAGACGGAATCGCCACCAATGCAGTGGGAATCTCATATTCCCTATCTTTATCAACATGTACTTCCCTTCCAACCGGAACCGGCTCAAAGAGCTTATGATCAAAACAGGACAACTGGGTACTTTTCTCTCCCAGATCCAGACCTACTAATAAACTATGTTTGTCCATTAGGATACCTGCTCCTTTCCTACATTGGCCGGAAAACCTCTTTTGCCATTTCCCGGTCTTTAGCGTATTCCTCCATCAGATCAATCAAAGTAATATCATCCTGCATCTCCTGTGCAATCATCATCAAATTTAAGGTATGATAACGGCTGCTGGATCGTGCCCTATCCATGGATTCCACCATGGTTACCTGCTGCACCGGACTCTTGACTTCTTCGCCCGGTCGGTGTTCTGTCACATAATATTCCAAAATTTCATCCTGAAACAACACAAATTCTTTGACACGGATCCCCTCAAACACATCCCGCATCTTTTCCACCCGAAACTTACCTGCCATGCCATCCGATGCAAGAATACGGTAATGCATGGTTACTTCATAAGCCGGATCTGCAATATAGGAAATGTACCGCTCATCCATAATATGCGTCGGCAACGGAAACTTGCCGTAAAAATCCTGGTAAAAAGGAAATACAATCTTTTGGTCATATAACTTAACTAAATGATAATCCGCAAAATTTGCCTCTTCCTCTGACAATTTGCCGCAAGTACTAAAATATTTCAGCACAGCAATGAGGCAGGGAAGATTTTCCTGAATCTGAACATCCCGGAAATAATAACCAAACATCTCCACCGGAAGCGTCCGGTTCTTCAATAAATATTCATATGCCATCCATTTCTTGAAGGCTAACAGCAAATGTTTATTGCTGCCCTGTTCCTGATAATAATAAAAGATATCAAATACTTCCGGAGCCATTTCTCCGGAAAAAACAGCCTGTGCCAGAAGCCTTTCCTGAAATGGCAAGGTCTCAAAATCTGCCCTTTGCGACTCTGCCCAGATCTGTACCATATCCTCCACTGTACCAGTGTAATAGTTACAGAGATAACGCAAGGTATCATCATTGTAAATTCCTTCCCAAAACATATACCATGCCAGCTTGATCAAATTGATATCCTCTGCCACAGATTCTTCCTGGAAGATTTCTTCATAGACAGACAGCAAAATCCTGGCATCAATCCGCTGGAATCCATAGCGCTGAATTCCTTCCCTTGCCTTCGCATAGCATTTCCGACTGGCACAATAACGTATAAACTCCAGACGGTCTTCCGGATATAACATCTTCCAGTCCATATCTTCCATCAGCTCATCCAAAGCATTACTGTCATTGTCCTGACAATGATGCAGCAAGCGGGACAATACCTCACGTCTAAAGTCATCAGAAATATCAGACTGTTTTACAATCTCCAGATACAATTCCTCTGTGTTTTTGTCCATGGGCTGCTGCTTGTCTAGCTGATCATATTGATAGATTAAAAACCTGGTGTCCGATTTTTGGTACTCCAGACAAATTTCCACCAGATCATCTAATTCTAATAACTTATCATCCTGATAAGAAATAGAGGCCTTATATTTCCTTTTTTTTCCATCCACCATATAAATCTTGGCCTGGGAAGTTATCACATTGACAGTTGCCTGCCCCTGATGCAGCGGTACAAATTCTTCCTCTGCCAGCTCTGGATGTTTGACACATACTCCAATAATATCCCGGTTATGGCAGATAATTTGATGGCGAAACATAACATCCGACAATTTTTTCGCAATCTGCTCATCCATATGATCCGCATCGATAAACTCGGTATATAACACCGCCAGATTCGGACTGATCCTACCGTGTTCCAACTGGTGCATAGAAAATTCCAGAATCGTCTCCTGATAGGATTCATACATATCCGGATTCTCCTCTTTCATGCGGATAATATAAGCATACAGCATCGCTTTCTTTTCTACGGTCAAATGATTGTCATATAAAAAATATAGTAATATGGATGAATTCAAGCTAATCTCCTGCTGCTCATCCAGAGAATACATATAGTACTCATATAATTCCGTAATTTTCAGATTGCGTTCAATCCCCTTAGCATACCATGTAAAGGCATCCTGGGAAGTACGCTGTCCTTTCATAAACATTTTACAAATTTCTGTGAGGATTTCATCTTCTGGAAACGAATCATATAATAAGATCAAATCCTGCAAGACTCTGGCAGAATAGCTCTTGATCTTCCTGATCAAATATACATAACGCAACGCCAGTTCCCGTGTTAAAAACTGCTTCTTGCATCCCCAATGCAGAATTTCTCCCATCTGCAGCTTTAGTTTGGTTAAATATTTCGGTGATTCGTTGAGGATCTGACATGCCTCCAGATACAAGACTGGACTACTGCAGTCCATCTCCAACTGTTCCAGAATCGCCGTTAATTTACTCTGGGAAGAATGCATTTCCGGATCCAGATACAACAGAAACCACATTGCCTGCCAATGCTTTCCCTGTTTCTCATAACTCTCTTTAATCCGTTGAGTACAATCCTTTACCACAGAATCATCATCACTCCAGATTCCTTTTAGATAATAGTAAGCTGCATAGATAACCGGTTCTTCCCGATGCATTACCTCAATCTGGGACTCCATACTCTCTAATTCCCTGTTTACCTGACTGGTATTCCCTTCCAGAATTGCCAGATGTAGCCGATATAACCTGGTTTGCAGACTGTCCCCTTTAAAGCCGCCATTTTTCAGCAGACGCTTCATTTCCACCACATAATCTTCCAACGGCAGATGTTCCATAGAAAAATCAATATGACGCTTAATCATTTGATGCAGAGAACGCTGACGTCTTTTGTTTTTCAATACCTGCTCATGGGAGGATCCTGGTTTAACCGCCGTAACCATTATCTCCAGCGTCTGGCTGATGGCATGAATCTGAATCCGTGCATAATTTTTGCCAATTGCCATTTTCTCCGGATCAATTTTCAGTGGAACAATACACTTTTTCCCCTGAAAATCTTCTTCTGTAATTCTAGTCTTTTCCGGAATCGCAAAAGATGCGTCCGAATGAATCATAATTTCACAACTTCCACCGTGATCACCAGTAATGACGATTTTTTCATCCACCGGTGCTACGCAGTGGTCATATTGAATCGCACGGCGTTTTACCTTGAGATGCAGGGAATGATCCAGAGGCTCATCATCATTATTTACCTGTGATTTCACAGTAATATGTGCTCGAAACGGAACCTTTCGTACACCACAATCGGAAATAATCTGAAAATTTCCTTCTATAGTTGAATCATAATCAATGTTTTCTGCATCAAAAACAAAAGTAATCTCATTGTCTAAACCACGAAAAGCGGGCTCCAATATAGTAAGATAGGGAGAATCCGTCGTAACTTCTCCCTTCATCATATGCTTCCTAATATCAGATACCTCAAAAGAACCCTGATAGCGGGATCCAGCCTCTATCTCCAGTTTCAGTTCTTCCGGTCTGACTACCATCTCAGGTTGTTTATATTCAAATATTCCATCTGCTAACTGATTGATCTTATCTCTCATGTTTAGCCTCCACACTGGCAAAAGCTCTAACAGTCAGGTCACCCCTAACTGTGACACAAACAATCCACAAGTAGTTTATCATAAATTCCTACAAAATAGAAGATAAACTTTAGCGGGAAATGATATCGTAACGCAAAACTGCAGTTTTCAAACGTTCCATACCGTCCTGCACCAGAGCTCTGGGACACGCTATATTCATACGCAGAAATCCGGTTCCAGTCTGTCCATATTCCTTGCCATCCATAATATATAAACCTGTACTCTCCCGCAGATAATCCACAAATCGGGACACACTGCCCGCCAGCCTCTCACAATCTAGCCATAGCAGGTAAGTTGCATCTGTAGAAACCACTCTCATCTGCTTTAATTCACTATCCAGAAACCGACTCACATACTGTTTATTTTCCTGAAGATATACCTGTAATGCCTCTAACCAGGAACGTCCCTCATGGAAAGCAGCAATAGTGGCATCAATAGCAAAAGCATTCGGCTCACCAACCTCGTCTGTATTGATTCCTCTCCACAGCCTATGACGTAATACCGGATCCGGAACCACAGCGGCGGCTGTCTGCAAACCGGCCAGATTAAAGGTTTTGGTCGGTGCTAATAGACTAATGCTGTTACGGCGGCAATTCTCAGACACACTGACAAAGGGAATATACTCCTTTCCCGGAGCCACCAGATCACAATGAATTTCATCCGATAATACAATAACATGGTATTTGGCACATAAATCCCCAATTCTTGCCAGAGTATCCCGATCCCAGATTTTCCCCACCGGATTATGCGGATTACACAAAATCATCATGCTGGTCTGGGGATCTGCCAGATCCTGCTCTAATTTTTCAAAATCAATTTTGTATCTATATTCTTCATATTGTAATGGACATTCCATTATATTTCTGCCGTTGTTTTTGATAGAATTAAAAAATGTATTATATACTGGAGTCTGAATCAATACATTCTCTCCAGGAGTGGTTAATTTACGGATCGCACTGGAAATCGCCGGAATAACACCGTTACTATATACCAGCCAATCTTTCCTGATCTCCAGATTGTGATATTCTTTCCACCAATACATATATGCTTCGTACCATGCATCCGGAATAATCGTATACCCAAAAACTCCATGTATGGCACGTTTCTCAATAGCGGCACGAATCTCCGGCGCCGCCTTGAAATCCATATCTGCCACCCACATAGGCAGTTCCTGTTTTCCCACATCCCACTTCAAAGAATAACTTCCTCTGCGGTCTACTAATTCATCAAAATCATACATAGCAATCTCCCATTCTGCCATCTTATACTGACAACATAAATAATAATCAATGTTTCCGCTTTTCCACAACCTGATATACCGAATAGTCACCAATGGTTTTTACCAATTTTTCTTTGGCATCCGGTGCATACCACTGCCGGATATAGTTTATCGTAGAATCAATATCATTGTCTACCAGATAAACTTTCTCGTTATTCACAATCTCCTCAAAAGGATTCCTTACACCATACCGCTCTAATATCTCATCATCAGAAACAGAGCGGGAAGTCCATCCCCCTAACGGACACAGATTCCTAATAATACCATCCGGAAGACGTTCAAAAGGATCATAAGCATCATCTATTCTCAAATTAACCACCTTTGTAAGATATAGATGTTCTTCATCCTCTCCGATTTCTTCAAAGATTTTCTGCTTTTCCACCTTAGTATTCAAAGTTACATCCCTACCTGGTTGTGTAATTTCCCGCTGAGCTGCAACATTAACCCGAAATCTAGGATAGGCAATGTATAACCCTGCCAACAGCAAAATCAGACTGGAAGTCACTCCGGCACGTATAGTAAAAGCTTTGTTTTCCTGATTCAGCAGCCAGAATACTACCACGGCAACAGCCATCCATAGTCCCATGTCCACTCGATCCCGGAAATACCTACCCTCATAATATAAATAAAAATACTCTGCACTGACCAGCAGCAGCTCATAAATTACTACAACCGTCTCCGGAAGCTGACGTTTATTATATGTCAACCATAAAACAACTACGAAAAGTGCCAGAAAAAATGCTGGAACCTTGTACACATTGAAAAGTATGGTACGCAGATATTCGCCAAAAAATTTCCCATCTATTTTTTTCGGATCCCGCAGATCCACTAACTTCTGCCAAGTGTCAGCGGTAATTCGATCCGGATCCAGATGAACAAACTGACACAACAGATTGAAAGCCGTCTCATCCAGTCCCAGTTTTTCATACTCCTCTTTATTTTCCTCATACGACGGAAAGCCATAATCATATAGCTCAGAACGCAATACATTAAACTCCATATATTTCTGCCATTCCCCGGAAGAATACTGCTGCCTGTCCCATAGATACGATCCTGCAACCAGGACAACTAATACAGCGAAAACTCCAAAACAACGTATCAGCTTCTGTTTCCACTTCTGATTCCCCTTTAACTGCAGTAAAAATAATACACCGATTCCGCTGAGCAAAGCAGTAACCGCCAAAAATTGTTCGAAACGATACATGGATCCCAATAATGCCAGAATATACCCACAAACCAATACTCTGATGGATAATTTCTCCTCAAAGAAGCCAGATAACAACAGAACCACACCTGCTATGGATGCAATAGATGCTGTTCTGGAAAATTGTATGATAATATACCCCTGATAGGATACTCCAGCTAAAAGAACCAGAAAGGCAAGGCGGCAATAAGAAGCTGTAATTCTTTTCCACATTGCCCAGGTTAATGCGGTAAAAGAGGCAAACAGAATTCCATACTGTAATACAGAATACCATGGAACTATCGCAAAAGTCATATATAACCATCTGAGAAGATATCCAATGGCGCAATGAATAAAAATCAAATGTACATCATAAGTTCCCCTGGATCCATCTACCATGTTGCACATTGCCAGATCATCGTTAACATCATAAGATGGTGCAAACAACAGCAGTAATACCATTAAAATAACCGCATTGATAAGAACAGATTCTAAAATAGTATCGTGTTTTCCTGCAAAGCTGTATATTCTTGCTTTGACATTCCCTTTTGTTTTCATAGATTCCTCGCAATTCTCCTGCAGGTATATTAAATAACCGCCAGTGCCTGCGCCAGATCATCAATCAGATCCTGTTTATCCTCCAATCCACAAGACATCCGTATCAATCCCGATGGTACGCCCGCAGCTATCAGCTGCTCCTCTGTCATCTGCCGATGGGTAGATGTTGCTGGATTTAAGCAGCAGGTTCTGGCATCCGCCACATGGGTTTCAATGGCAGCCAATTTCAATGCTTTCATAAACTTTTCTGCTGCTTCACGACCACCCTCCAATTCAAAAGATACCACACCACAGCCACCATTTGGCATATATTTTTTGGCAATTTCATAATAGGCATCTCCTGGCAGTCCCGGATAAGTAACGTATTTAACCTGTGGCTGCTTCTGGAGAAATTCTGCCACTGCCTGTCCATTTTCCACATGTCTAGGCATGCGTACATGCAAAGACTCTAAACCTAAATTTAGAATAAAAGCATGCTGTGGCGATTGAATACATCCAAAATCACGCATGAGCTGTGCTGTACATTTCGTAATAAATGCACCTGCTTTGCCAAATTTCTCAGCATAAGTAATGCCATGATAAGAGTCATCCGGGGTACACAGACCTGGATATTTTTCTGCATGTTCCATCCAATCAAAATTACCACTATCCACAATAGCACCGCCCACAGCGGCACCATGTCCGTCCATATATTTCGTTGTAGAGTGGGTAACAATATCCGCTCCCCATTCTATCGGTCTACAGTTAACCGGGGTAGGAAAGGTATTATCCACTACTAATGGTACACCATGTTCATGGGCTGCCTTCGCAAATTTCTCAATATCTAATACAGTAAGGGCCGGATTAGCAATCGTTTCCCCAAAAACAACTCTGGTGTTCTCCTGAAATGCTGCATTCAATTCTTCTTCACTGCAATCTGGTGATACGAAAGTCACATCAATTCCCATCTTTTTCATGGTAACTGCAATTAAATTAAAGGTTCCTCCGTAAATGGAAGAAGATGCCACAATATGACTGCCACATTCGCAGATATTAAACAATGCAAAAAAATTAGCAGCCTGTCCAGAAGATGTAAGCATAGCAGCCGTGCCACCTTCCAGCTCTGCAATCTTTGCCGCTACATGATCATTCGTTGGATTTTGCAACCTGGTATAAAAATATCCCTCTGCCTCTAAATCAAACAATTTCCCCATATCTTCACTGGTTTCATATTTGAATGTCGTTGACTGGATAATAGGAATCTGACGTGGTTCCCCATTTCCCGGTGTATATCCTGCCTGTACACATTTGGTATTTATTCTGTAATCACTCATACAATCCTCCATATTTAATTTTTGTGCTCGCAACTCACCATAATACCTTACGATTATATCCTAACTACTTTTTTTTTTCAACCGTCCATTGTTCGAGACTTAATATTTTTCATATTTCCCACAATAAAATTCTTCATAAAGTATTGGCTATGAAAAATATACGCAACACCGATCCGAAAGCGTTCCACAAACTTGACACAGATTTCAATAATTGATATATTGTGAAGATGATTTTTATTAGGTGCTGCTTTGAGTACGCTACACACAACATAGTAAGATATTATGGAAATTCCATGGTATGATAGCACGAAACGGAGGAGAAAAACAAAATGTCCATTATATCTCTCAAGTTTATTATATTTGTTTTTGCCATATTGGTAGTTTATTATTGTATTCCTATTTTAAGTGCTCAAAAAATCATTTTACTTGCAGCAAATATATTATTTTATCTCTCTTTCGGTATACAGAATTTAATCCTGCTCTTATCCATGATTCTTCTCTCTTATCTTTGTTCCATTTTTTTGAGAAAGAAACCAGTGAAATCTGCTTTGTTCCTCAGTATTTTATTATGCATTTCACCACTGCTTCTATTTAAATATTATAATTTTACCTTATCCTCTTTAGATGCCATCCTGACAAACTACCGTTTACCAGCGATGCCGTTTCCTGCGTTAAAACTAGTAGAACCTCTGGGAATTAGTTTTTTTACATTTAAAATTATTAGTTATATTTGTGAAACTTACAAACAAACCTTTCACACAAAATATAACTTATTGGATTATGCAATATACATCAGTTTTTTCCCAACGATTACTTCTGGTCCCATTGATGCACCAGAATCTTTTTTAGAGCAGCTAAAAAAACGAAAAACCTTTCATCATCGTACTTTTCTGGAAGGATGTCTTATTTCCTTATTCGGTTTTTTTGAAAAAATGATTGTGGCCGACCGACTAGGTCCGGTTGTAAACCACATTTTTGGAAATTATTCTGACTATACCGGCTTTCCTCTTTTGGTAACCAGTATATTATATTCTTTACAAATTTATCTGGACTTTTCCGGATATACACTGATCGTAACCGGTATTGCCAGAACTATGAATATTCACTGCTCCAGTAACTTTGAACAACCATACTTTTCTACCAGTATACAGGAATTTTGGAGGCGGTGGCATATCAGTCTATCCACCTGGTTAAAAAACTACATTTATATTCCACTGGGTGGCAACCGAAAAGGTGCCCTTCGTAAAAATGCCAATCTAATGGCCACTTTTTTCGTTAGTGGTATCTGGCATGGTGCTGGATGGAATTTTATCTTCTGGGGTCTACTGCACGGATGTTACCAGGTAATTGGCGGCTTGACGAATCCCATCCGAACTAAAATCAAAAAACTGCTCCATATTTACGAAACTAAATTCGAACATTGCATACAGATCATTATTACATTTTTGCTGGTCAACTTTGCCTGGGTCATCTTTTGGAGCAGCAAAAGCCTATCAACTGGTCTGCACATCATCCGGTCCATGTTTCCTCTGAATCATGTTCATTTTAACTGGTTATATGATGCTGGAATCAGTCATACAGAGATCCATATTTTACTGGGTGCCGGTATTATAATCTGGCTCATTGACTATCTGCGGTATCATCAACAGAATCTATTAGAGAAATTTTTCAATTGCAACATCATCGTACGCTATGGCATTCTGTATTTCCTAATATTTGCCGTTTTAATTACAGGATATTATGGTACCGGCTTTGATTCCTCTGCATTTATTTATTTCCAATTCTAACGAAGGAGGTTTGTACAAAATGAAAGAAAAAATAAGCATAATTTGTAAATTTATTATATTTATCATAATTTTTAGCTTTTTATTTCAAAGAATCTCCCTCACACTGCAAGTATATGGAACGGAAGCGGAAAATCCAGACCGACGCGCCTGCCTCTTTTTCTCTCTTCCCGATCAAACAGTTGATGTATTGTTTACCGGAACTTCACATGTTTATTGTTCCTATATTCCACAGAAGATATACGATGACACAGGTATCACCAGTGCTGTTCTGGCAACTTCTGCCCAATCCTATCAGAATACCTACTGGCTGTTAAAAGAAGCCTTGCAGCATCAACAGCCGAAAGTAGTTGTCTTGGATATCCACAGTATTACTTCCTCTGTCGACGAAAGCGTGCAAAATTTCAGACTGCATTACACCTCCGGCATCTCAAGCCTGCCAGATCTCTCCCTCAACAAAATCCTTGCCTACCGAGACATTACATCCCACCGAAAAGGTTGGGCAAAAGACATGACCATTTATGATGCTTATGGATTTCTGGAGTATAAAAACGAATATGACCGCGGTGTCTCTAATCCAGTGACCATCGCAAATCTCATGATAAATCCTATCAGTGAATACCAGACATTTGGCTATTATCCCACGGATACGGTTTACCCAATGACCACTCTTAGTCCAAGCATTAACTCAACTGCACGGACTGATCTGGAACAGACGGAAGATTTTCGACAATTGCTAAAAATCAAAGAATTACTGCAGAAAAAAAACATTCCATTACTCCTTGTCCGGGCACCATATCATACAGATAAATTAGACGACCACCAGCTATATTCCCAGGCATTCCAATGGGCTGATCGTCAAAATATTCCCGTTGTAGACTTCTTTGACCTGATTGACGAAATGGAAATCAATCTAAAAACAGATTTTCGAGATGAAGACCACTTAAATTATTTAGGTTCTAAAAAAATAACCAAATACATGGAAACTTATCTTCAAAAAAACTACTCTCTTGCGAACCACAAGGACGATGACAAATACGCACTTTGGGAAAGAAAAGATTTCGATTACAAGGCTGTTGAAAACAGGATTCAAGAAAAACTTAAGAAATGATTTCTGACAACTTCTGTGGATTTTCGCAAACCGGGCAGCCACATTGCCGCAGTCTCTTCTCATCATCATGCCCACAAAATAGCAAAACACAGGAAATCCCCATACTGTGTGCCACCTCATAATCATGTACCGTATCTCCAATGAGCACACATTGTTCTGGCACAATCTTCTTCTGCTGCAAATATTCCACTGCCCGGTCTACCTTGCTCCTGGCGTAGATATCGTCTGCCCCCAGAACAGCATCAAAATATTTATGAAAGCCCAATACATCCAAGGAAGCCAAAATCGACTTTCGCTGGGAAGAAGATAAAATGATCTGATGTCTGCCCTGTTCCTGAAATTGCTGTAACAAATTCGATATCGTTCTGTAGGGTTGTGGGTTGCCATCTTGATATAATCTCTGGAATTCATCTGCAATTTCCTCAAAAGGATATTTCTCCAGATCAAAAATCGGCTCATAAAAATGAATAATAGGTGTATCCATCAATTCCCGGTAACGCTGCATTGTAATCTCTGGATAATGCCGCTCCTGCAGCATCTGATTTACTGCATTTAACGCCACCCCTACATCATCTATAATTGTTCCATTCCAATCCCAAAATATGTATTGATACATATCTGTTTCCTCCTAGCAGAAAAGGCCATCTCTAAAAAACAATTGATAGCCATAATGACATATGTTATTATAACACACTCCATACCCGATTGCAATTATACACAAAGCATTAAACTTTTTGGAAATTCTGACGATATAAGAGATAGAAGGTTTTGCATGTCTGCACCAGCGTTGCGGCAAAGACATTGCAAAGTATGCAAAATGCAACGCAGAAAAGAGAGGTCATTATGAGTTTTATTAATGGATTAGGCACATATCAGAACATGGCACAGAACCAGGTCAAAAATCAGAAGGCAGGCAGTAACAAGACAAATAAAACAAATACAAAAAATAACCAGGCTAACAAAACCAAACAAGCTAACAAGGCTAATGTTGCAGACAATGTAAAGCTGAGCGATAAGGCAAAAGCACTGTTAGAAGAATTAAAAGCAAAATATTCAGATATGGATTTCATGGTGGCTAACTATAGCAGTGACGAGGAAGCACAGCAGTATTTGTCACAAGGAAATAAAGCTTTTTCCGTATTAATTGATCCAGAAGATTTAGAGGAAATGGCAAATAATGAAGATGTAAAAAACAAAACCCTGTCTCTCTTAGACGATGCCAGACAAAATCTAACAAGTCTGCAGAGCCAGTTAGAAGAAGATGGCGAGACCAGTGTCAAGAGTCTGGGCGTTACCATCAACACAGACGGTAAAGTATCCTACTTTGCTGAACTGGAAAAAATGAGCCAGAACCAGAAAGATCGAATCGAAAAGATCAAAGAAAATAAGGCAGAAGAAAAAGCTGCGGCTGACAAAAAAGCTGCCAAACAGGAACGGGAAGAAAGGATAGACGCTGCGAAAGCTGACCGATTCCATACCAATCTGCCGCAGATTGACAAACATACTACCGTTCAGGCAGAAAGCATTGAGGAATTACTAGATAAGATCCGCAATGTAAATTGGGATGAGATTCCAGAAGAAAAGACTGCTCCTATGGGACGTCGTTTCGATCTCAATATCTAAAATAGTAAATATAAGTGTAAACATAAAACGGTGGTCACAGACAGACCACCGTTTTATGTTGCAATAGTATAATGTTGTATGTACTAAGAATTTGCTTGAAAGCAAATTCTTGTAGACCTAACTTAGTTTCACTTGCACATAGCTTATTATGTGTTAGTGAAACTTCAAGTCTTTTTATTAAATAGAAAATGCTCACAGCATTTATGCTGTTATATAGCGGCTTATCAACCAAGAATTTAACAGCATAAATGCTGTTAAATTCTTGTAGACTTGACTTAGTTTCACTTGCACATAGCTTGCTATGTGTTAGTGAAACTTCAAGTCTTTTATTCATGAATTTCTTTCAGAATCATACCAGACTCCAACGGACAATCTAAATGTAAAAATCCATTATCTACTGTATATACTTTTGTCACCTTGGAAAATCCCTCTGTTGATGTCATCATCACACATGCCATCCGGCTATCTTTATCCACACCCAGACGCCATACCGGTATATCAACATGACGGGTCTCCTGACTCATATTGATTGCCACTACCACCCTGCTCTGCGCATCAAAACGACCATAGGTAATAAGCTGATACTCTCCGTTTAAGAAAAGAATAGAACCGGTCTTTAATGCCTGGTATTCCTTATGAATCTGGATCAATTCCTTGTGATATCGGATCAATTCGTGATCCTCTTTCCCCCATGGATACGTTCTGCGGTTATCCGGATCGGTCCATCCACACAGTCCAGCTTCATCTCCATAATAAATGGTCGGCGCTCCAGGCCATGTCATCTGTATCATAACCGCCAGACGGAACAATGCCTTATCCACATTCTGATCCGCTGCCTCCGGCCCCCTGGTAGCCGTTCTGCCCACCTCGTGATTCGTTCTGGTCATAAAACGGGAATGGTCATGGTTGGACAATTCATTCATTGCCACATGCAAAGACTGGGTATTAAATCTTGTCATATAATGCCGCATGGATCCAAAGAAAGCATCCGCATTGCCAAGCAGATCACCACGGTACTCATCACTGTGTTTCTCCACACCGGTTAAAAACCAGGTAATCGGCTCCATAAAAGCATCATAGTTCATTACTGTATCCCACTGGTCGCCACGCAGCCAGTCTGTTGGATCTCCATAATGCTCTGCCAGCACGATGGCATTTGGATTTGCTTCCTTGACATTCCGCCGGAACTCTTTCCAGAAATAGTGATTATATTCTCCTGTCTGTCCCAGATCTGCTGCCACATCCAAACGCCAGCCATCTACATTATACGGTGGAGAGACCCACTTTCTTCCAATTTGCATAATATAGTTAAATAGCTGAGGAGATTCCTCATAGTTCAGCTTTGGCAGGGTATCATGCCCCCACCAGCCGTCATAATGTGGATTGTAAGGCCAGATATCTTCACGGAATTTGAAGAAGTTGCGATACGGGCTGTCCCACGCTACAAAAGCACCCTTTTGATACCCTTCTGCATTTTCATAAATACACTCTCGATCCAGCCATTTATTGAAGGATCCACAATGATTGAATACACCATCCAATATAACCTTCATGCCACGACGGTGCACTTCCTCCACAAACTCAGCAAACAAGGCATTACTTGCCTCCAGATTCTCCTTATCCGTCACCCGGCAGATATAACGGCTTGCATTTTTGTTGGGATGTTCCGGATCACAAATCAGATTTCCTGCCTCATCCCGCTGTAATAATTCTCCCTCATCCTTGACAATCTTGCCAAAATGGGGATCCACGTAATCATAATCCTGTATATCATATTTATGGTTGGATGGAGAGACAAAAATAGGATTGAGATAAATCGCCTCTACTCCCAGATCCTGCAAATAATCCAATTTCTGCATCACACCGGCAATGTCGCCGCCATAAAACTCCCGAACACCCATGGAAGCTGGGTATTTATCCCAGTCCTTCACTTTGTCCGTTCCCTCGCCAATATAGAAATATTCATCTTTTTCCACATCATTGTCCGGATCTCCATTATAAAAACGATCCACATAAATCTGATAAAACACAGCACCTTTTGCCCAATCCGGTGTGGTAAAGGAAGGAGTAATGGAAAAATTATAATAATTCTCCACCGTGCTGCAGACTCCTACGCTATTGTAATAGCAGACCATCTGTCCGCTATGTACCTCAAAATAATACTCCACCCGTTCTGTTCCCAACTTCACTGTATGCTCATAATAGTCAAATAGCCTGTCATTAGCAACTTTCTCCATCTGATAACGCTTATCCGCAAATACCAGATAAACCTCATCCACATTTTCACGCCCACTTCGGAAACGCAACTTGACGTCATCATACGCTTCTGGCTCTGGCGGCATGCGATACTCGGCAGTACCATCGCTGAATAATGCCTGTGGATTAAAGATTACCGTCAGATTATCCAGATACACTTGTGTTTTCATTGCATCTGACATTTTATAAAAAGGAACATTTAAATCCATACTCTTTCCTCACTTTTAATCCATTTTTTCATAATGCTACGTATTGCTACGCAGCTTTTCATAATACTACGGATTGCTACATTGCTATGCAATTTTCGCAATCCTACAAAGTCTACACTCCGCTTCGGTCGGTGCTTAACAAACGTCCACCGGACGTTTAGCACCCTCCATTCCCGCATATTTGCAAGCAAATCTGCTTCATGTCGGTGTTTGGCGGGTCAAGCTAGTATTATATTATAGCATGAATTCTACCATCATAAAAGCCTATTTTTAGGAAACCAAAGATATTATCCTATTTTACTTTATAGGAAACTGCTCACAGCATTTACGCTGTTACATAGTAGTTCGCCAACAAAAACACTTTAGCGTTTTTGCAGCGTAAGCCGCTGGGCTTACGCTTTTTTACTTTATAGGAAACTTCCCGTTTCCTATAAAGTAAAAATATTTATGCGCACAGCCAGCATAGGAAGATGTCACTTCGTGACTCTGGCTGGCGCAGCAAAGTGTGCTTCGTATTTTGCTGTTGTTAATTCGCAAGAGTGTGCGAAGCACACTTTGTTCTCCCGTACCTGCTCCAATAATATCTCCCTGGTATTCTGTTCTGGATTTTCCAATACCATTTCCAGCAAATCACGGAGCAGGATTCCCATCTGTGGCCCGGGAGCCACTCCCAGAGCGATCAGATCCTTTCCGGATATGGCAAGCTCCTTAACGGTTAAAGGTGCTTCTGTCTCCAAAATGTTCTGATACTTTTCATCCACTGCCAGAATGCGATCCAGTTTTGGTCCTATGGTTTCTGGATTCTGCGACAATACATCCGCACACTGGATTAAAGTCAATAAAGGCATCAGATCTCTGCCAATCTGTGACACCGCCTTACGAACTGACCTGGCAGCCGGTGAAATCTGTCGATCATGGCAATCAATCAATCGACTGACAGCATCCATGGTCTCCCGATCAAAGGTCATCTGTTTCATAATCTGCTCTGCCAGAGCAGATCCTCTTTTTGGATGCCCTTGAAAATGTCCAATTCCATCTTCATCCACCGTCATACACTCCGGCTTTGCCACATCATGCAACAGCATAGTCAGACACAAAATCTGCTGCTGTTTTTCCGTACATTGGTCTGCAAGGCGTCCAACCATATCTTCCACAGGCGCAGGAATGATACTATCATCCCATGCTCCTGCTTTCCTGCCAAAGAAAAAGTTCATCCACTCTACCCCACGGATACTATGCTCTCCCACCGTATAGATATGGTGGGGATTGCATTGATCCGTCTGCATCATCCGATCGAATTCTGGCAAAAATACTGCCGTCATTCCGGTGGCATACGCCTCTCGGATCTGCCCCGCATCCTTAGAAACCAAAAGTTTCATCGTCTCCACCCGAATCCGTTCGGCACTAATATTCTTTAGATATTTCGCCCTCCGAATAATCGCCTGTCTGGTATGATCTTCAATCCGAAATCCCAATTGCCCAGAAAAACGTACCGCCCTCAGCATTCGAAGCGCATCTTCGTCGAATCTCTGCTCTGGATCGCCCACACAACGAATGATCCCATTCTCCAGATCCTCCAAACCGCCATAGAGATCAATCAATCCTTGAGAATCATTATATGCCATGGCATTGATGGTAAAATCCCGCCGTTCCAGATCTAGTCCCAGATTCGTTGTAAACTCTACCTGATCTGGATGGCGATTATCGGCATACTCCCCATCAATACGGTATGTGGTCACTTCATAACCCACATGATGCAGCATAACGGTAACGGTACCATGCTGAATACCGGTATCAACAGTTCTGGCAAAAATCGCCTTAACCTGCTCTGGCCCCGCAGATGTAGTAATGTCCCAATCCCCTGGAATCCGGGCAAGAATCGTATCCCTGACACAACCACCTACCGCATAGGCTTCATATCCCCGTTCCTCTAACTGCCTGATAATATAACGTACATCTGCAGGCATATCCATTGTAATGCTGGATGTCTGTTTCATTTTATGCCTCCGCACTAATCTATCGTATCGGATCTGACAGAATTTACATAACTAGTACAACGAATACTAAATTGTTGCGTACCACCATGTTGCAGATTCATTCTTACTACATAGATAAATCATCCATGAGAGCACTACCAAACAATGCGGTTAAATCTACTCCACAGTTCGTCTTAAGATCTGATAGGAAAGAAATAAAATTCAGTTCACTGGTATAAGTTGCCAGCTCTATTTCGTTAGACAGATCATAAATATTTGCTCCATCTTCCGGACGGGTTACTCCCGGATCCTCTCCTTTTTCTGAGGTAATCTGTATCGTAGCAAACTCATCTGATCCAACCAATACTGCTATTTTATTGTTAAACTGATCTTTAGTATTATCCATATCAATATGGAGTTTATAACCTGCAACCGCTGCGATCTGCTCGCTGGAAAGTTCCATACTTCCCTTGAGGGCGCCGTCTTTTTCCAGAGCCTTCTGATCCAGATCACTAACGGAAATCTTAAGCAGGTCTGTCATGCTAAGAATGCTTCCATCTCCTGGATTCAAGGATTCATCCATACTAAGAGAAAAATCTCCGGACAGCTTGCCACTCTTTTCCTCCATATTGCCAGTTAAAGTCAGATAATCCATTCCATCTGCGGAAAACTGTAGCAAATAGCCAGTCTTGCCATCTTTGCCTGGCTGAAGCATCTTGAATCCAAAGTTCTCTCCATCTCCGCTATCCACCGTAACCGTTCTGCCTATAATTTTCGCATCCTCATCCACATAGACGATCATCTCCAGCTTTCCATTGCCTGCGGATTCCGTCTCCAGCTCCTTCAGACCATCTGTAATACTTTTCTGGAAAGATGTGTATGCGTTCTGGTCAATATTATCAATGAATTCTTTGACGGTCTGGTCATCCTTTAACTTCTCTAATACTTCCTTTGTAATTTTCTGCATACCAGCCTCATCACAGGTAACTGCCAACTTGGTATATTCTGCGCTGACATCCCCTGCCGTAACAGTTTCCTCTGACCGCTCCACCTTATCCAGATTCTTCATAATAATATCACTATAGGTGGTTACAAAATTTTGGAGCTGTTTACTTTCTGGCAGATACTTGCCCGCATCGTTACCCATCATATACAGACTGCTGGAAGGAATCAAACCTCCTGCCTCCTGCATGGTGCTGGACAAACTTAAATAAGAACTGCTTAACTCTGGAATCTGGATATAGCCCTCTTGTGCAGAATAATCCATATACGTATTGATATTAGCAGCATCATTGCCATTAACCTGCAATACGGTGTGATTCGTCAGAACAGATTCCTCTGATTTACCATTCGTCACAATAGTAGCAGATTCAATTCCATATCCACTTGCCAATGCTTTTAAGGTATCCCCCAACTCAATCTGATAGGTAACCTTCTGCTGCTGACTCTGCTGTTTCGTTACCGTATCCCGATAACTTGTATAAGAGGTATCCATCTCTTTCAGCGCAGCATCCCGGTTCTTCTCCTCTACATAACGGTAATATTCCTCCGGACTGCTGGTCTTTTCTTTGACCACATTAGCAATCTTTCTGGCATTAGCAGCACCTGCAATTCCAATTACCAGCATGGTTGCCACCAAAATACCCACAATTCCTATCACTTTTTTATTCTTTTGTTCCATATTCTCCTCCATTCTGTCACTGTAATGTGACATTGCATCATAACAAAGAGTTTCGCTTTCGAAACTCTTGCGCCGAGCGCAGTCGCATAAGCAACATTTTCATTTTTGCGCGAGTGCGCATCTTCGCGGAGCATTTTTTATCGAATAGGAGAAATTTCCTATTCGATAAAAAAACGTCTTGGACGTTTCTCCTTGTATCATTATATTGGATTTTACAAAAAAGGACAAGAAAAGATTGCTTTTTTCTAAAATATGTAAGAAAATGATGCTAATGTCAATAGTAGATAATAATACATGTTTACACGTAATTTGCTATCTATTGGCTTGCCAAACACCGACATGAAGCAAATTTGCTTGCAAATATGCAGGAATAAATTCGTATGCAGAAATGAGGACTATCATGGAAATTACACAGCTTTCTTCTATGGAAATCAAAAATCTTTCCAAATCCTACCGCCATGGGAAACAACAAATTCTGGATGATTTGTCTGTAACTGTACAGGACGGAGATTGTATCGGTATTCTGGGTGTTAATGGCAGTGGAAAGTCAACTCTGCTGTCCATACTTGCCGGCGTTCTGAAACCAGACCAGGGAGAACTGCTGTACCACGGTAAAGCTTATACAGATAGCAGGCAGATCTCCTCACTATGCGGATATGTTCCACAGGAAAATCCACTGATGGAAGATCTGGATGCCTATGATAACCTGCGGCTCTGGTATTGTCATTCCAAACTGGATCTGCAACAGGAATTGGAAAATGGTCTCCTGGCATCCTTACAAATCCCAGAATTTCTGCATGTCAAAGTTCGCCAGATGTCCGGTGGCATGAAAAAGCGGCTGAGTATCGGCTGCGCCATGGCAGAAGATCCTCCAATACTATTGTTAGACGAACCGGGTGCTGCCCTGGATCTCCCCTGTAAGGAGCATATTATTTCTTATCTGCAACAGTGCAAAAAAGAAGGAAAAATCATATGGATTGCCACCCATGAACTACAGGAAATGGAGATATGTGACTCTCTCTATGTATTGCAGGATGGTAAACTGGCTCCCACCGAATATCATCATGAGATCCATGAAATGACAGATGCACTCCGATCTTAGATATATAATATAGTATTTTCACGAATCGTTTTTGCCAACATATCTGGCATGACCAAAAAAGTATGGAGGAATCCAGATGTCCCAATCAACCCATTCCCGTTTCCGCTTATATCTCCTCCTGGAGATCAAAAAATATCTTCTCTCTTTTCCGAGAATATGCGGAGGATTATTCCTGATTCTCCTTTTAACCGGCAGTTATTTCCTGCTCTATCAGCTCTATTCTACAAAACAGCAGGAACATAGTATCATTCAGATCGGCATTACGGCAGACCCAGAGGAACCATACCTGGATTGGATGATACAGACCATTGAAAGTATGGAGGACCTGAAATACTCCTGCCACTTTGAGTTTGTCTCGGAAACAGAGGGTGTAAATGGTTTGCAATCTGGTTACTATACTGCTTTATTCCTGATTCCTCCGGATTATATCCGTTCTTTAATCGACGGCGAAGAAGCGATTCTGCGAATCCGTTTCTGCCGGGGACAAACCACCATCGCTGATTTTCTGGTAAAAGAACTGGGTAATGCTGCATCTCAGATTATGCTGGACACACAAGCAGGTATCTATGCCATGCAGGATATATACCGGGAAAACCACTGGCAGAATATGTCAAAAGACGAATTTTCTCTCAATATCCGTTATCTGCAGAAAGTATTAAACCGGAGAGAAATATATGCCTACGAAGAAATCCAGGCTACCGGAACCACGTCTGACCGAACCCATTATTTTGCAGTTGCCATCTTGTGCTTCTTGACTGCACTGGGATTTACCTGCACTGCCGTGCTGCATCGGGAGTCACATGTATTTGTAGATAAACTTAAGCTCTACGGTTTGGGGTGCTGGCAGCAGATATTGGCAAAAGAAATCGCAATGATTCTCTGTTTCGGTGGAATCTATCTGTTTCTCTCGTTTCTGTTGGCAGCACTCAGCCCACGAATCCCCGGTTTTCATGGTCTTATGCATCAAAGTGCAGATTCAGATTCCTACCTACACTCTGTATTCCTAACCGGCGGCAAATTGCTTGCTATTATTCCTGTACTATTCGTAATATGTGCCTATATTCTGTGGATTTATGAGATAAGCCCAAATAATATGAGTAATATTCTTCTGTTATTTGTATCCTTTATCGTTCTAGCTTACCTGTCCGGTTATTTTTATCCTCTGTCCTATTTACCAGACAGCATCCAACAGATCTCTGGCTATCTGCCTACCAGCATAATATTAAACTACAGTTATCATATCCTATGCGGCACAGGATGTTGGCGGGATCTGCTGGTAATATTAGTATACGGCACCATCCTCTATGGCACGCTGGTTGGTTTCGTTCACTGGAAAAGGAGGTGGTCTCATTGAGAACAACATTAACCTGGAGCTGGCTGCTTACTAAACGTCTGTTGTGTAAACCGTTCTTTATCCTGTCATTACTCCTGATCCCTTTGCTTGTCCTGTTTTTGCAGGGATCTCTCCGTTCCGGAGATGCCATCCTGCAAGTTGCTCTATGTACAGAATCGTCAGATCCGTCTGCTTTGGAATCTACGCTGCTAACCAAAATGACAAAAGCTTCCAATTCCACGCTGCATTTTTATATCTGCGATTCCCTATCAGAGCTGCAGGATGATCTGGATAATAACCGTGCCATCTGCGGCTATCTGTTCCCCAGCCACCTGGAGCAAAAGTTAGAAGAACATGCCTGGAAAAACACCGCCATCATCACTGCCTATCACCAGGCATCCGCCACAGAAGCACGCCTTCTGGATGAATTTGTTTACCGTATGATTTATGAGGAATTAGCCTACGATATTGTAGAACAGCATATATATGAGAAAAAGAAAGAAAAACCAACAGACAGACTGCGCACTCTATATAAGCAATACCAGCAGAACTACACCTTTATCCGGTTTGAATATGCCGATGGAAGTGATAACCAGATATTAAACCAGCAGAATTCCAACTATCTGCTACTGCCAGTCCGGGGAATATCTTCGGTACTAATCCTGCTTGCCGCCATGACAGGTACAATTTTTTGGTATGAAGATCATGACCGAAAAATATTCCTATGGCTACCCCAGACATACAAAAATATGGTGCCTTTCCTCTACTCTCTGATTCCTGCTATATTAGCTGGTATATGTGGAATCATTACCATTATAATGACCGGCTATGCAAGACAGATCCTACAGGAAGGCATATGCATGAGTTTGTTTCTGCTGGCAATATCCGCATACAGTATGCTGCTGCGGGAACTGCTGCCAGATGCAAACAGCTACCTGTCTGCGATCCCCCTAAGTGCTGTCTTCAGTCTACTGCTCTGCCCTGTCTTTGCCGACCTGACGACAGCACTTCCCCTGTTAAAACCTCTGCGCATGCTTACTCCGGTTTCCTATTATCTAAATAGCATTTATATGGTGCAGGCAAGATGGGAACTGTTCCTTTACTCTGTTCTTATATTTGCAGCGGCAATAGGACTTCACCAGTTGCGTAAAATCTTATCCCGGTAAGGTCACTTCATAACAGTTACCGCAATTTGACAAATTATAATACAAAATCCAGAAACTCAGGACCCAAACCACTTGCCATTCCAAATCTGATCGCCTATAATTAGAGACTAAATGATATTGAAACACGATTCCAAAGGAGTGCTTATGAAAAATTTTTTAATAAAATACGGAAAGCTTATTCCTTTAATCCTATATCCTTATGCCTATTGGCTTTGGATCATCTGCGAGCAGGAAATGCCTCTTATAATCGCTACCCTCATTTATAATATTTATGTTTTGGTTATCAGTATTTATTATCCTGTATCCGTTATCCGGAAAAAAATTCCGACACACGATGCAGCTAAGGCGAATCTGCTGATCAAGGGATTGCAGATTCCCGCCTACCTCTTTCATTTTTTAATGGGCATTGCCGGGGTTGCGATAGGACCGATCTTTGGTATCCCACTCATTTTAATGGCTGTCGTTATAGATTGGCTTACCATCATGTTGTCCGGCATCAGTTCCATTGGCTGTCATGTACAAATGAAACGGGAGGGATTGATATCTACCGGCAAAGCATTCTGGATGCTTATTGGATCATTTGTATATTGTGTAGATGTATTCATTGCAATAAAATATGTCAAAATCAGCAAAAAAACAACGCAGACAGAGATATCTTCCATATAGCCAATCCGCAATTATTTTTTAGAATGGAGAATTACATGAGTTTATTGATTACTTTTTTATTAGGCATCTTTTTCCTACTGGGTGCTGTGGTTATAAAACTGGCAAAAAACAGCGAATGGATCGAACAGCTATCAGTATCACTGGCATTTGGCTCCATGACGGCATTGGTGATACTGGAATTATTACCGGACATCATAAACGAATTTGCCAGAAAACATATGATTACCAGCCTCGCAGCCGTTATCCTGGGAATCGCTGGTTTAAAAATACTGGATCTCTTTATTCCGGATCATGACGGCGATCTGGAAAACGCAACCAAAGATCATCATGACAATATGGTGCATATCGGCATCATTTCCGCCATTGCCATTATTCTGCACAACACCGTAGAAGGCATGACAGTATATAGTGTCACGCTGGAATCTCTCCGTCAAGGTGCTTTACTCTCTTTGGGGGTGGGACTACACAATATTCCTATGGGCATGCTGATCTATTCGTCCCTGGAAAAAGAACGACAGGGCAAGCGCTATCTGATACTATCATTGGCTTCCCTGTCTACTTTCTTTGGTGGTCTGCTGATGACTCTGATCAGTCCGTGGTTAAACGAATTCTTTATCGGTTTTCTGATCAGTGTTGCTTTAGGAATGATTCTGTATATTATTTTCTTTGAGCTGATCCCAGATCTGCTGCGCCGGAAACACTGGAGATTGTCTGCAGTCGGAATTGTGTGTGGCGTATTGATTTTGGTAGCGGGAACACTGTTGGAGTAATCTATTTCACTCTGCAATTAACAGAATAGAATACTCTCTCTGAACCAGTAAATATTACAGATTCTGTGCCAGATCAATTCTATGACCTGTCTTTTCCGCCTCCACCACCAGCTTATCGAAAATTTCCCTAGTAGGAATAAAAACACAATAACTATCGCTATCAATATCCATAGCTGCTATAACATAGCCCTCACTTGACCAATGTTTGGACAGGATTTTCGTCCACTCTGTAATATCGGAATCCTCATCCAATTGATTCTCATCAATACACAGACTATTTCCGGGAATGATTTCACGCATGCCATAGATAAAATCATCCAACTCCACATTATAATCAAATTCAAATAACTTCCCTGCCTCCATGAAAACATCAACCATTCCCAACCAGATAATCGTGTCATCACCTGCAGAATCTTCCAACCCTCTTTCCTCATATTGATCAATATGTTCCTGATAAAACCCACCAGGATTCTCTATACATTGTTCCAGCAAAGTTCTAGTATCCACATCTATGTCAAACAGATCTACGATATTTCTATAATTTGAGTCATTGCTATCTGGCACATCTGACTTTTCTTTTTTCTTCGATTTATTAAAAAATCCCATATCTTACTCTCCTGCCTTACAGGTAATCAGCCAAGGTGCCGGCTGGGTATTGTAGGTATGCTTGCTGGTCAGTTTAGATACTGTTACCTGAATTACTTCTGGATCACGAATGCCCAGTTTCTGGCAGAGCGCTGGCATGGAAGCCGCTACCACAAAGTCTAAGGTATAGATCACAAACTCCATCTGTGGATTTAATTTCAGTAAAAATTCCATTTCCTGCTCCATACTGGCAGATGCCACCAACATGGTTACATCCGGCACAGGCAGATCCTTAAAATTCTCGGCATCCACATGATCCACAATCGTGACATTATTTAAGCCAAACTGATGTACATTATCCTCTAAGGTACTGCGGTCTCCGGAATTATATTCCACGGCAATCACGGTGCCTTCCCCATCCAGAATAGCTGCCTCAACCGCAATGGATTCCCCAGAAATCACGCAAATATTTTTCCCTTCATTAATCTGCATTTTCGATAAAATAATGGCACGAATTTCAGATCCAACATAACGGACAGAACCGATGGCAAATACCCGGTTATCCATGCCAAATTTAATGGTACTGCGTGCCTGATCATTTAAGATCAGCATACCTGCGGATGCATTGATGCCACGGTCTAACATATCGGCAACCTTGCTCTTTTTAATCGGTCCCTCCGGCTCGCTGCCCTCATTGTAGATCACAGTGCAGTCTCCCAGACCGGCATTAAACATCCGGTAAAAGATATCCTTATGCCCGGCTTCGGTAAAGACCAAAACGCTACGGTGTGCTTCCACTGCCGGAATCAAGTTCTTATTTTTCCGTGTAATATCCAGTATCTTGACATGCTCCAGATCTACCTCTGTATTACCTGAGAAGTATTCCAACCAAGCCAAAACATGTGAATTATTAAAGATATGATTTTCCATCATAAGTACCCCCTTTATCTTTTTCTTCTATTGTACCAAATTCATGTGATAAGGGCTAGTGTAAGATCAAAATTCCTATCTCGGAATTTTCTTGTGATTTTTATATAAAAATTCCCATTTCGGAATTTTTCTGGAAAAATGTTTGAAATATCCTGGACTGGCTCATTTCTTATTTATCTGCAAACAGACTATCCGTCTCCGGTATCTCATCAATAAACCCCTGTTCCTTACTGATCTGTGCAAAGCCATCAATAGATTCCTTATTATATTCTGTACTTACTGTCATTCGGGTAAAGGCATCCTTAATAACAGAATCACTCAGAGATTTACCAGTAGCATCCTCTAATTCTCTGTTAATTACCTGCAAAGCATTTTCTTTGTCGTCATTGATTGCCTTGGTGGCATCCTCATGTGCCTTTAAGAATTTCTCCACAATATCTGGATGCGCTTCCCGATACTCTTTACGCACCACCACTACTGCCACATCATAATTACCTTCCAGATAGATCTGATCATAATCCAACAGCATCTTGGAACCTTCCTCTAACAATCTGGCTCCCCATGGCTCCGGCACCAGTGCCGCATCCACATCTCCATGGGCAATAGCATTGGAAACATCTACATTCTCCACTGCACTGACAGTAACATCACCTCCGTCTGTTGTCGGTTTCATGCCATTCTCACTTAACAGCTGCAACAGGCATAAATGCTGTGTATTGCCAATCTGCGGAATGGATACTTTCTTGCCGGATAACTGAGAAATATCAGTAATATCAGAATCCTTGCCGGTAATCAGAATCGCACCACCTTTGGTAACACCGGACAAAATCTGTACATCTCCCCGGGATCTCACATTAGCCGTAATTGCTGGAACCGGTCCCATGTATCCGATATCAATATCCCCAGCAAATAATGCTTCCACCTCTTCTGGTCCTGCGTTAAATGCATTCCATTTTACTGCTACTTTTTCCCCGAAACTTTCCTCCAAGGTTCCATTTGACTTGAGATATAATGCCTGTGCATGGGTTACATTATTAAAATAACCGATATTTACCTTGGAACCATCCTCGTTCTTTCTGGCACCGCATCCTGCCAGACTGATAGATAATGCCATCACTGCCACTGCTGCAATACCTTTTTTCCAGAACTTCTTCATACCCATTTGTGAACCTCCTTTGCGGGCTGCTTATACACCACGATATACGATACCCACAAAAAAATTAAAATATTTATTATTTACAATACTAGTGTGTCAAAAAACGATAGAATCATCCCGATAAAATTTGTAAAGATTATATTCGAACAAAGTGTGCTTCGCACACTCTCGCAAATTAACAACAACAAAATACGAAGTACACTTTGCTGCGACAGCCAGCGTCACGAAGTGACATTTTCCTTTGCTGGCTGTGCGCATAATTATTTTTGCTTTATAGGAAACGAGAAGTTTCCTATAAAGCAAAAAGGACCCAGCCTGTTTTCCTACAAAATAGGCTGGGTCCTGTATATATAATACCTTTACAATGCTTCTATATCTACTCCCTTTAAAAGCTGGTTCTTATGAATCTCTGCATCTATTTCATCCAGAATATATACCCGGTAAACCAATACGCACATCTGCTCTCCAACGTTAACCGGACGCCTCTCCAGTGAACGGTTGGTTGTGAGCGAAATTCCATTGACTTCCAGTGTCAGTTCCTGAAAACTTCCGCGGAAAGCGATTCCTGTAATGACGCCCGCCTCCGTTGCATGCATCAGGCTTTTAAACTTCTCGTTATCGCTCTTAAATGCCTCCACAAATTCCGGGCGTACAATGGCCTGCTTTCCTTTTGGCAGATCCTCAAATCCCTTAAATCCGCTAAAATCATCTAATATCGCAGATGTTCCGATGAACTGTGCCACAAATGAGGTTTTTGGTTTTTTGTATATTTCCGTCGGCGTTCCCATCTGCTCAAGCCTACCCTCATTGATGATAATAATATCATCCGCTACCTCTACTGCCTCATCCTGGTCATGTGTTACAAAGATACTGGTAATTCCCACCTTTGCAATCATTTCCTTGAGCCAGCTGCGAAGTTCCTTGCGCACCTTGGCGTCAATTGCGGCAAACGGTTCATCCAAAAGCAGTAATTGAGGATTCGGCGCCAAAGCTCTGGCAAATGCCACACGCTGACGTTGTCCGCCAGAAAGCTGGTCAGGATAGCGCTTTTCCATGCCCTCAAGTCCCACCAGCTTAATCAGCTCTGTAACCCGGCTTTTTATCTTTTGTTTGTCCTGCTTTTGGACACGCAGCCCAAAAGCAATATTTTCATATACCGTCATATAACGGAACAAGGCATAGTTCTGAAACACAAAGCCGATGCCCCTATCCCTTGCCGCTACGTCATTGACTACCTTTCCTTCAATGACCACATCACCACTGTCCTGCTGCTCCAAGCCGGCAAGCATCCGAAGTATCGTTGTCTTCCCGCTTCCGCTGGGACCTAAAAGTGCTATCATCTTTCCCTTCTCCACGCCAAAATTAATGTCCTTTGCCGCCTCGAAATCTCCAAAATTTTTGTTGATATGCTTCATTTCCACATACATATTCTATTCCTCCATTACTGTTCCCTTTTACCACGATATTCCACAATCTGTTTCAAAATCAGGATGATAATTGCCATAATAACCAACAGAGAAGATACGGCAAATGCCTGAGTAATCGAGTCCGCACTGCCCGCCATATACAATGCATCAATTTCCAGAGGCAGGGTAAATGTTTTTCCTCTCGCCTTGGAAACTGCGTAAACTGCACCAAATTCTCCTAGAGCCCTTGCAGCACACAAAATCATTCCATAAAGTAATGCCCACTTGATATGCGGAAATGTCACTTTTCTAAAAATCGTAAATCCCTTCGCCCCCATCATCGCTGCTGCCTCTTCCTCCGCACTTCCCTGTGCCTGCATTACTGGAATCAGCTCCCTAGACACAAATGGAAATGTGACAAAAATAGTTGCTAAAACAACTCCCGGAACAGAAAAGACAAAAGATATATCTGTTCCCAGCAAATCATTGATCCTGTCAATTAGTGGCTTTGCCCATCCCACCCTGCCGAAGGTCATGATAAAGGCAAGGCCTGCAATAACCGGCGAAATAGAAAAAGGAATATCAATCAGTGTAGATAATACCTGTTTTCCACGAAAATCGAATTTTGTAAGCAGCCACGAGGCACACAGCCCGAAAAAAGTATTGACCACCAAAGCGATCACTGTGGCAATCAGTGTAACCCATAAGGCTGATAATGTATTGGATGCCGTCAGGGCATCCCGATAAAGCGCAAAGCCTTCTTTCAGGGAACGGTAGAGCACTTCAAACAAAGGAAATACCAGCATAACCAGAAGGAACAGTACACTGATTCCGATTAACAGATACTGCACTGCCTTTCCTTCCCCGGCTCCATTTTGTTTCTTTCCCTTTTTCAAGGATTCCTTTTTTACACTCTCCTGCTTTTCCATGCCATGCTCCTCCCTTCTACTGCTTTGTCCTGCGGGACGCAGTAATTTGTATGATATTAATGAGAAACAGCAGGAAGAACGATACCAGCAATAGCACCAGCGCAATTGCCGCTGCCCCCTCATAATCCACATTTCCGGAATTTAGCTTCTGCATAATGATATAAGAAACCACCTGTGTCCCCTCTTTGGCACTATTTCCCGATATATAGATCACGCTTCCGTACTCACCAATTCCTCGTGCCAGTGCCAGACCAAAACCAGTCAACAATGCAGGCATCAGTTCCGGAAGGATTACCCTCCGGAATGTATAGCCACGGCTTGCGCCTAGCATGGTACTGGCTTCTTCATAGGTAGCCGGCAGTTTTTCCAATACCGGCTGCAATGCTCTGACAACGAAGGGAATACCAATAAAAATCAGGGCAATGGTCAGTCCCACTTTGGTATAAGATATCTTAATTCCAATCTGTTCAAACATCCTCCCAAGCACTCCTTCACTGGAGTACATTTTCGATAAGGTAATGCCCGCAACAGCAGTAGGCAAAGCAAATGGCAATTCAATCATTCCATCCATCAGGCGTTTTCCTGGAAAATCATAGCGCACCAGCACCCATGCCAGGATCAACCCAAACACACAATTCACAACCGCTGCGATAAAAGCACAACTGATACTGGTGACAAACGCCTGCTTCACATTCGGACGCACCATCAATTCCAGAAATTCCTTCCCCGTCATATGGAAAGCATTTACCAGAACAGATGCCAGGGGAATCAGCACCAACAGGGACAACATCGCTACGGTAATCCCCATCGTTAATCCAAATCCCGGCAGCACACTCTTTCCCTTCTTTGCTTTTCTGCTCATTAGGCTACCTCCAAATTTTATTTCTGATTTAAAATCTCATCAAAGATGGCATCATCTTGAAAGAAATCCTTATATGCCTGATCCCAGCCGCCGAAATCATCAATGGTGCATAAATCAACGGATAAATCAAAGGTATCTGAAAATGTTTGCAAAATATCCTGGTTGCTTGGGCGGTAAAAATTCTCTCCAGCCAGTTTCTGTGCATCATCAGAATAGAGATAACTCAGATATTCTTTTGCTGCTTCCTGTGTCCCATTCTTATTTGCATTCTCATCTACAATGGCAACAGATGGCTCTGCCTTAATACTGATACTAGGGGTAACCATTTCATAATCATCCGGATATTCCTTCACAGATAATAATGCTTCATTTTCCCATGCAATCAATACATCACCCTGTCCATTTTCCACGAAAGTAGTAGTCGCTCCTCTTGCTCCGGAATCCATAACTTCCACATTGCTGTAAAGCTTTGACATAAAATCCTTAATCTGCTTCTCATCGCCACCAAACTTTTTATCTGCATAATACCATGCAGCCAGGAAATTCCAACATGCACCACCGGAAGATTTCGGATCCGGTGTAATAACTCCTACACCATCTTTCGTTAAATCATCCCAGTCCTGAATGTTCTTTTCATTTCCCTTGCGAACCAAAAAGGTAATGGTAGAAGTATATGGTGAACTGTTTCCTTCAAATTCACTGAGCCAGTCTTTTTCAATCAGTCCTGCCTCTTCAATCAGTGTAATATCATGTGCCAGTGCCAGTGTTACCACATCTGCCTCATTTCCCTCTACTACAGAACGTGCCTGGGAACCGGAACCACCATGGGACTGGGTAATTTCAATATCCTTTCCCGTAGTTTCTTTGTAGTGCTCTTTAAATATCTTATTATACTGCTCATATAACTCTCTGGTTGGATCATAAGATACATTGGTCAATTTTACAGTGTCACTTGAACTGCTATTGCTGCCGCTGTTGCCACAGCCTGTTAATGCTCCCGCTAACAGTACCATTGACATTCCCAATGCAATTCCTCTTCTTACCATATTTTTTGCTTTCATCAATAAATCCTCCTAATTATTTGTATTGTGCACACATTCACGCAAACGTTTGTGTCTTTGATTGACTTTATTTGGTATGTATGCTATTATTTTCCTATAACAAATTAAACAATACAGGATTTTATACCGTTTGTCAAACTGTTTTTATGCAAACGTTTGCGTTGCATTTCATCAAGCTTACCATACAAGCCCAAAAAGGAGAAGAATATCTATGTCGTTAAAAAAAATTGCCTCTATGGTAGGAACCTCTATCTCCACCGTTTCCCGAGTATTGAATAACACCTCTCCCACCTGTGCTTCCAAAGAATTGCAGGACAAAATCTGGGCAGCGGCAAGAGAAATCAACTACCAGCCCAATGAGACCGCCAGGTCACTGCAAAAATCCACTACAATAACACATAGTATTCCCCGTATTTCTATTATTCTTGCACGCATTTCTGCATTAGAAGAGGATCCTTTTTTTCTGGAATTGTTTCGAGATTTAGAAAGAGAATTATTAAAACAAAAAGCCACGATCGACCATATCGTCTATGCAGAGGAATCTTTCCGACAGAATCTCTCCGAATCCGACGGAGTAATTATTCTTGGGCGTTGTTCCAATAAACTGTTAGACAACATTATCGCGCACAATCGGAATGTCGTTGGAATCTGGCGAAATCCGATGAATTTTAATGTAGATGAGGTTGTCTGTGACGGTAAGAAAGCGGCCGAAATCGCAATGAAGTATCTTTTTTCCCTGGGACATCAACGCATCGCCTATATTGGCGACTGTTCCTTCGAGAGTCGTTATGTGGGTTATTGCGATATGCTCATCCGTAATAACATTCCTATTGATTATGAATTGATTAAACAGACAACTGATGATGAAGAAACGGCATTTTCAGAATTGTTGGAGAAAAAATTAAGCGGAAATACAGAGTTTACTGCTGTTTTTTGCGCCAATGACAAAATTGCCATCTGCGTACTGAAATTGCTGAAAGCAAAAAAACGCCAGCTTAAACAATCCATCTCCGTTATTTCTATAGATAATATTGAAGCCTCTCAGAATACAAAACCTTACCTGACAACCATCCAGATACCCCGCAGCGAAATGGCACATATGGCAGTTACCCTGCTACTTGACCGCATTGCCAAAGAGCACAGGGAAGCAGTGCGCATAGAATTTCCATGCCGAATTGTGGAGCGCAATAGCTGCTATCCCTGTGATTCATAATTTGGAGCATTTTCCTATATAGAAGCAAAGAGTTTTTTATCAAATAGAAGGAATTTCCTATTCGATATCATCAATGAAGATGCTGCCCCTTCCGTGATCTCCATTGATGATATTGAAGATGCGAAAAACTCCTCGCCCATGTGAACTGGCATCTTGGTAAAGACTATTTCTGTGCCGGACGATATTCCTCATAGATTAATGTGCCATCCTCCTCTTTGGTAATCACCTTCATCTTCCTACTATCCAGCGTACTCCCGCCGCCACCGCCTATAATAGCCGACTTTCCCGGTTCAAGCTGTATTTCATCTTTTATGAAACTTCCCTCTTCCGATTGCCCTTTGATCTTATAATGTACATATCCTTTCTCGTCAGCCTCCAATACCTGCCTGGTTCCAGGGATTACTTCTGCATATTCACGCAAAAATCCGGCTTCATCATCTTTTCTGCTATAACGTCTCTGTGCTTTTAAAAATTCATAAAGTTCCGGGTCTCGGTCTTCCCCAAGGATGAAATCGTAAACATCCTCTTCGGCATCATTTTCCTCCTCAGTATCACTTTCCTCCTCGGCATCACTTTCCTGTTCCAACTCTTTCAGATACTGCTCTGCCGCCTGTTCATCCCCCTTTGCCGGATCCAGTGGCAGGTCAAACAGAAAGTTGGTCCCCTCATAATCGGCTTTCTTCTGATATTTACCAGACTCATCCATGGCAAATGCCTGGTTTTCCTCGGCAAAGGAATCCACTACACCGATCTGTACCCCTCTCCTCGCAAATTTCTCCAGACTGTCACACTCGATCAGCTCATACATGACACCATCCTGAATAAACGAAGTCAATCCGGTATTCAATGTAGCATTGTTTGCTATCATCCAGTCCACACCATGAATGAGTGGAGAGATACACTTCTGATCATCCTGTGATACTGCTGTCCCGTCTGTATGTGCAACCGCCATTACAACATAGGTATAATCCTGCTGCAAGGGCTCTTCCGTATCCTCTGGCATACACAGTTCCAGACCGGCACCAGACACCATTCCCAGCAAGGTCACTTCATACTTTTCATTTTTCTGTGTCTCATTGATTTTTACCGCATCCTTGCTCTCAAAAGCTTTTGCCAAAGCATCATTTTCTGCCATTTCCTCGGCGATCTCCGCCGGTTTCAGATAACGATAAGCTGCCACTGCGGTAATACTGCTCACTGCCACTACACAGACTACGGCAGCCGCCACTGCTGATTTCCTAAAACTAGATTTCCTCATACTCTCTTTCGACCTCCATTCCAGAATTCGACGATTCAACTCTGGGCTTGGTTCGTCTATTGGTTTTAGGGAATCATATAAAAGTTCCTCTATTTGTTTGCTCATACCAACCCCTCCAATTCTGATTCCAGCTGTTTCCTGGCTTTATGCAGCCTGCTCTTTACTGTGCCAGGTGGGATGCCCATAATTTCTGCAATCTGGGATACGGACATTTCTTCCATATAGAATAACAACACTGGAATTTTATATCGGTCTTTCAGTCCCGATACCGCCTGCCGTACTGCCTGGCATCGCTCCTTCCTTAACACTTCCTGCAGCACATCCTCGGATTCCTCCTGCTCGCCAGATACCGCCTCCTCCCATAACCCCTCCATGGGTGCAATCCGGTTTCGCCAGGCAAATTTTCGCTTTTGATTTTTCCAGAGCCTGAGTGCCACCGACAACAGATAGCTCTTGATATTGCCCTCCGGCTGTAAGCGGTCAAGCTGTTCCGTTGCCTTCAAAAAGCTGTCCTGATATAATTCATCCGCCAAGATCCTATTCCCTGTCAATGAATTGCAGAAAGAGTAAATCTCCTTCCCGTGCAGAGCAATTACCTGCTCTAGTTCCTGAATCGTCATATGTTAATCACTACCTTTTTTGCGCAAAATAATGTAAGGGCCCCAGATATCCAGTGGACATCTGTTTTGTATGGGACTTTCATCCCTACACTAATACATTGTAATAATATTTAGATTGGTTCATTTTTAATTTTTTAGTACATCGAAAATATCCAATTAAAGTCAAATACAGGACAATAGAGTCTAGTAACACCGAACTCTATTGTCCTGTATTGTAAAATCTTGTCTATTTAATTTCCTGCATATCGGTAACGATCCATCCCTGATCAACAAATTCACAAGTATAACGGTATTTTTGCCGAACTATCTTTGAAGTATTGTCGCTGTAGTGTACCAAAATTTCTTCGTCTGAATCAATGATAACCTGATCCGCCGTTCTCTTGATGGCAGAGGTAATAGAATAAGTCTCTATCTCTTCCCGAATGCCACGCTTATGATAATTCTGCACAATGGCGCACTGTTGCTGATAAACATCGCTTCCTTTCAGCAATACCTGGTCTAAGTTCTGAATATTTCCAGTATTCACTGCATCCGTAAAGCCATTAATATAACGGTCAAAGGCCTCCTCATAATTATCAGCATTTTGCGGAGAGGACTGTTGTTCTATTTCGGTATTTTCCGGTAACCGCTCTGTCTGCTCTGTCTCCGATGCTTTCGCCTTGGATGTAGACTCCTGCCCTGTCAATGTTCCAATTCCAGAACTACAAGTTACAGCAACGGCTATCACTAATGCCGCTCCCAACGGAAAAAGCATCCATTTGGAATATCGTCTTTTTCCACTGATTGCCCGAATTCTCCCTTCCATCTCCCTGCCTCTTTTGCTCATCAGCATCATGGAATAACGAAAATCACCCCATTTGCCATTCCCTGCTAATCTCACAAGCATTCTGCCATAGCGGAAGCGATTATCTTCCCCCAGCATATGTATCACAGTCTCATCACAAAACAACTCCGCATCCTTTTTGGAACAGGAGGAAGCAATCCAGACAAAGGGATGATACCAATGAATGGATACCACCAGCATTCGTAACATTGCCCAGATATGATCCCGATGGCAGTAATGTACATATTCATGGGTAATCATCTGCTCCAGTTCATCCTCACTTATACTCCCTGATGTAAGCAAAGATTCCGGCAAATAAATTGCTGGCTCCACAAAACCATACAAGCATGGTGTCTGTAAATGGGAAACCGTATAGATTTTCAATTTTCCCCTCTGACCATATAGATGGCGACTTGCTCTCATTCTTCGCAATAAACTGGCATTCGATGCTATAAACCATAGCAACAGCAATACAGCAATCACAATTCTGCCATACTGCCATACCGGATACCAGTGAATCATGGAAGAAAGCATGGCAAATGCAGAACCACCATTCCCTATTCCAGAAAGAGACCTGCCACTGCCATCTGCTTCCGTTCTGATAATATCACTGCCAGAAGTTTTTTCCGAAATGAAATACTGTTCTGTAGATTGCAGAGAAGTCGAATCCGCAGAAATGACCCCATTGTCTCCACTTGACCAGTTACTCTGTGTATCTGCCTCCGTCTGATTCCAGGCAGAAAAAGTCTTCTCGAATAAATTCGCTACACTGACCGGTGTAGAAATGAAATTGACCGGTATCATAAACCGTAGCAATACTACAATCCACAGAGAATAGATTGCCGCATAATGGACTTTCCCCATAAAAATCTTCCGGATTCCCAATACCATCAACACTAACAGGGAGGATTCCAGCATCCATTCCAAAAAAGTTACCATCGCTTTCCCTACTTTCTTATCTTACAAACAATCAGTAAAACATATCACTTAGCGAGTTTTTTTCGAGCTTTTTGATCCTTCAACTCTTTCACACTTATTTTGTGCTGCTTCCAAAATTTCCTGCAGCTCCTGAATATCTTCTCCGGACAAATCATTCTGGCGCAGCAAAGCACTCATCATCATGCCAATACTTCCATCATAAATCCGCTGCAAAAAATCTCTGGTTTCCTGAACCACCACATCTTCTTTCTCTACTTTTGCATAGAAGTACTTTGTCTTGCCCTGCGCATCATATCCAATTAACCCTTTCTCTGCCATTCTTCTGACCATGGTCGCACAGGTGCTCTTGCTCCATCCTACCCTTTCTTTTAGCAAAGGGACAAGCTGCATCAGTGTTCTTGGGGATTCCTCCCACAGACAGTTCATAAGGTACCACTCACTATTCGTTACATGAATTTCCTGTTTCACAATGTTCTCCATTTCCGTGCTGCTAACTGCGTAGCTCCATGATGCCAATAATACCTGTTTTCGTTTTGTAGCAGTATACAGTCACAAATCTTTTTACAATTTACTTTGTAAACCGTATTATACTCTAGTAAGTCGAAACCGTCAACCGTTTTTTCTTCTTATTTTATTATAATTGTTACTATTCAAGAGGAAAATGAAAATTTGCCAAAAAATAGTTGACATTATAAACCAATCACCTTATAATTGGTTTACATAGTAAATCATTGAATTTTGACTAAAACAGTAACTATTAAGTTATTAAAGCCAATATCACTGCTGACAGGAAACACTGTGGGCTTACAGAAGAAACGGAGGATCTTATGAAAGAAAGAAATTTGCCACAAAAAAACAAAAGTCTGGATGTGTTACGGGGAATTGGAATATCGGGTATCGTACTCTATCATGCATTCCCCTCCTTGTTTCCAGGTGGATTCCTAGGGGTTCCTCTATTTTTTGTCCTCTCTGGTTATCTTATGTTTGTCAGCAGTGACACGCAATGGAAACAGGGGATATTCCGGATCCGTACCTATTATAAGAAAAGGCTGAGCAGAATTCTGCCATCACTTTTTGTAATGGTCATGGGCGTGTGCTGTTATCTTACCCTGTTCTATCCAGAACAGTTAATCGGCATACGTCAGGAGATCTGCAGTATCTTTCTGGGATATGATAATTGGTGGCAGATCGGACAGCATACTTCCTACTTTTCCAGCTTCTCTAATTCCCCCTTTACCCACCTCTGGTTTTTGGCTGTAGAAATCCAGTTCTATCTGCTTTGGCCAGTCTTGTTTTTAGTTTATCAAAAGGGCAGTCAGATCATTGGTGGCAGAAAAATGTGCTTTTTCTTTGCCCTGCTGGCTCTGCTTTCTGCCGGAAGAATGTTTTGTCTCTATGTTCCTGGCAGTGATCCTTCCCGTGTCTATTACGGCACAGATACCATGGCATTCCCCCTGTTGATCGGCATGTTCCTGGGAGCACTCCGCAGCCAATATGAAAACCTCCGCTTTTCCGTTACCCGTCAAACAGTATATGCGGTTTTCCTTTGTTTTCTTTTGAACTTATGTACATTATTCCTGTTGATTCACGGACAAAATGACGGACTTTACCGTGGCGGCTTATTACTCATTAGTCTGTTTTTTGCCGGAATCATTAACTTGTTAGAGAATCAGGAGATTACTGCCACAGAACTGACAGACACTCCCCTGCTCTATCTGCTGGGACAAAAAAGTTATCAAATCTATCTCTGGCACTATCCCGTCGTTACTCTGGCATTATTTGCCCTATAAATAAAAATTAGAAAATAGCAAAGGAGATTCCAATGAAAGCAACAAAACACAAAAAATTAGTAAACGGTATTAAAATTCTGGTAATTCTCCTGTGCACCATTGTGGGCTGCTATGGCATTGCCACAGCACCAGAATCCGATCAAGGTATGCTGGAACAAGAATTGAAAAAGAATGCCAAAACGCTGGAAGACATGACGCAGAATGATCTGTCTCCCAAAAATAACAGGCAGGAATCGGCACAGACAGACACTACCGGCGAAAAATACTCTTCTACGGCACCTGGAACGGTAGAATCATCT
This sequence comes from uncultured Jutongia sp., assembly GCA_964409845.1. Classification (GTDB taxonomy): domain Bacteria; phylum Bacillota; class Clostridia; order Lachnospirales; family Lachnospiraceae; genus Butyribacter. The sequence continues at coordinate 15,256 of CAYPEW010000006.1, read as the reverse complement.
GACCAGGGCAATCCCTCTCTGTCAAACGGAAACACTCTGTCTGAAACCTCTCCTGCTGCTACAGAACAACCGGAAGAAAGAATATCTGTCATTGGTGACTCGGTATTTCTGGGAGCGGCACCTGAATATCAGAAATTAGTGCCAAACTCCGTTATTGATGCCAAAATTTCCAGACAGGTATATCAAGGTCTGGATGTTGCCAAGAAGTTAGACAAAAAAGACAAATTAGGCAATACCATTCTAATTGCCCTAGGAACCAACGGCAAGTTCAATGAAGTAACCGGACAGGAATTAATTGATTATCTGGGCAAGGATCGCCGCATTTACTGGATCACGGCATATGGAAAAAAACTCTCCTGGCAAAAAGAAGTCAACCAGACCATTCAAAAACTGGCTGAGAAAAACGAAAATGTATCTGTCATTGCCTGGGCAAAAGAAGCGAAAAAACATCCAAACTGGTTCTATCAGGATGGAACCCACCTCAACACCAAGGGACAAAAAGGATTTGCTAAATTTATTGTAAACGAAACAAAAGAGTCAGTCCTATGAAGTGATACGCCTGACTCTTTTATTATTAATTTCCCAATATCTCTGGGAGTCCTCCACAACATTAAAACCATCTCTGGGAATACAATATCGAATCCTCTACAGCTTCCAGATACAATAGCTCCAGACGTTTTCTTTCCTGCATGCTCCGCTCTAACAGGTATTCCTCCAAGCGTTTTCTTTCTAGGCGTTTGCGCTCTAAACGCCGCTTTTCCAACTGTTTTTCATAACGTTTCTGAAAATACTTCCGACGCTGCCTGCGACGTTCCATATTGTCTTCTACTTCCTTCTTATCTGAGCCAGTACTCCAGCTTTCTACACGATACTCCTCCTCTGTACCGCCAATGGTGATGACTCTATATACCTGTCTGCAATATGATCCTGTCATATCCCGTCTGAGTAAATGCAGCATTTTCTCCCGATATTCCGGATCTGCTTTCATTCTCTCCCATCCCTCTTTAGTCACGTTAATCATTATATGAGACATATTATGGGTCCCAGGAATTTTCGCCACCTCATCCCAAAATTCCAGTTGAAACTGCTCCATGCTCATTTCCTTAGTCTGCTCCACCGTTTGACGAAACTCTGTCTCTGAAACATCCTGGGATTTTTTCTCCAACGCCTCCATATACTCCTGAAGCCAAATTGAATCATTTACATTTAGCATAACATACTCTCCTCTTTTATTACATACTGAAAAAACGATCCTTTTTCATAATATAAGATAGAACAAAAAAAGCGCTGTACCATCCATTCCATCCATGGAATATACAACGCTCTCCTTAGCTGTTATCTATATCGGCTTCTTTCTCCAAAAAATTAGCCGGCTGTTATCTTTCCTACTGTGATTCACTATGATATGTAATCGTTGCGCCAAAGGGCATCAAGGAAAGCTTCGCCAATTTAAAAAACTGTAATCCAAAAGGGATCCCGATAATCGTAATACACAGAATACAACCACTAACAACATTCTCCACAGCCATGGGAATTCCACAGAACACCAGCCAGGCAATATTGGCAATCATGGAAACTGTCCCACCACCATATTCGATTTCTTTTCCAAAGGGACAAAATCCTATAGAAGCAAACTTAAAACACTGCACTCCCAAAGGAATCCCAACAATAGTGCAACAACAAAGCAGACCGGAAAAAATCCAACTCATTCCACTGAAAAAACCTCCAAATATAAACCAGATTATATTTCCCAAACATCCCATGATACGATCCCTCCTAATCCCTTCTTTTAAAAAGTTTTATACAACAGAAACAGTATACCATGTTACTCCATCCAATTCCAAATTAAATTTCATTGTACTACCTTGAATAACAAAATTCAAAGGTATATTAAAATGTGCTTACTCCTTATTTATCTCTGCAATTTCATGCAAAATCTCCGAAAATTCTTCTGATTTAGATTCTAACAATCCATGCGTCGTATTCTCCATAATATACATTTTCTTATGAGGAGCTTCTATTTTATCAAAATAATCCTGTGCAATTAAATAATTCGTTTGATAATCTTTATCTCCATTAATATTAAAGTAAGGTACCTGATATTCGTATCTGCCTGTTAAGGAAAATTTATTAAATTCTTTTGAAGACAAAAACTCTCCATATACCCTATCGTCTGCATTCATATAATTTACGAAGTCATACAAAGAATAATATGGATTAAAATACTGCGCAGCACTTAAATTATAGTCCGTTCCATCCGCAAACAAATCATATCCGTATTTCACCATAAGTTTATTTCGGGCAGCATAATAATCTCCAGTATAATTATCAACCTTCAGCTGATTTAAAAGTTCTAATCCTTCCTCATCATCCCCAACCCATTCGGAAGCAGCTTCTTTGAGTGCGATCTCATTTTCATCAAAGTCAACAAGCTGACCGGTTCCAATATAAGCCTCATAATACTCAGGATATTCCAAAGCAAGGTTAGCTCCATAATACGTTCCCCATGAGTGACCAAGCAAAGTAATCATATCCTTTTTCAGATATTTCAGTATGTATTTGCTTATTTCAACACCATCGCTCATTAATAATTCATATGTTAGTTCTGTATTATCTTGTTCTGGGGAATAACTTTTGCCACAATTTCTTTGATCCCACGTAACGACTGTATACACATCTGCCCACTTTCTTGTAAAGGCATAATCGTACGAACTTGTAGACATTCCGGGACCGCCATGTAAGTATAACAGCACCGGATTGTTGATATCCTCTCCATATATGCTAATCCATTGTTTGGTTCCGTTGATCTCTACATACATGGACTCGTTTATTCCACCTTGTGGTGTTCGACTGTAATATGCTTTACCAATTGCTCTTACCGTAAAAAATAGGAAAAGTACGACAACCATTGCCATCATCATCCACTTTACTATTTTCCCCATTATTTTAACTATCTTTTTCATTTTCTTCCTCACATCCTAAGAGATTTATGATTGTATATTCCAAAGCTAAAAATAGATTTTTTGGCCATAACCTACTATTTTGGGAGGCGATTTTTTCTGCCTTCTTCTCCAAAGTTGGTTCTTTTAATAAATAGCTCATCAATATCCCGTTATAGCTTGCTACCAGATACTGCACAAGATCATCCAAGGAACATTTAGGATGTAAATTACACTTTCTCGTCTGTTGCTCCACATATTCCGAAAATTTGCAAATAAGGTAAGAAGAACTACTTACATTGCAGTCCTTAATGGATTCAAGTATTTTTGCTGCCCGCTTAGGTTCATTGATAATAAAAACATTCGCATAAAAGGAAATCTTCACTGCATCGATTCCACTTCCATTCATCTGCTGATATAAGAATTGGCAAAGCTCCCTTATGATCTGAACCGGCAACCTACCATCGGTATCATCAAAGATTCGCTCCACATCTTCCATATATGGATCTTCACTATTTACCTGAACAATCATCGCCCCGATAATCTCATCCAAATCCTTAAAATATCGATAGATTGCACCATGACTCATCCCCGTCTCTGCAATAACATCCTTAAGTTCTACTGCACTAATGGACTTCCTAATGCAAACACGGTATGCTGCATCCACAATCTCTTTACGCTTTCTCTGAAAATATTCTTCTGACACTTTTGGCATCTTTCGTCTCCTCATTCTGATTGAAAACTGACCTATCAGAAAATCAATCTGCAAAAACAAAAATGACTTCCAAGTCATTTTAACTCGAAAGCCATTTCCTGTCAACTATGTTTGTTATCCTTTTCATTTTTGCACTCAAAGCAATGCAGCAATCTGTCCCTACTCCTTCTTGACAGACACCGGCGTAACCACAATCTGCTCCGCAGAAATACTGGTTTTGCGTTTCACGATATCAACGATCTGTGCCATCTCCTTCGCTGACAATTTTTCGGCATCCACCACCACATCTGCCTTTCCATCATTAATACTAACCATGGCATCGGAAAAACCTTTCGCCTCCAGCATCATCTCCGCATCGCTTTCCTTCTGGGCATTCTGTGTGATCTCCGCTACTTCCTGTACCGCTGCCTTTTTATCAGCTGAATTCAGAGTCTCATTATTGACAATTTCCATCAATGTTTCCTTATTCTTTGCCCGTGTCTGTTCCCGGGATAATTTTGCAGATGAAAAATAATCGGAACCAATCACATTGGAAACCATCACAGCCTCTCCTGGATTTTCCTGTGAAGCAACTACCTCGCCATTATCATTGACTGTAAGTGCTGCCTTCTGACTATCTTCTTCCGAAATATCAGTGCCACTGGCATCATTTTTTTGATCTGATTTGCTTCCCTCGTCCTGTTTCTCTGCTGCCTTTGTATCCTCTTTCTCCGACTCATCATCTTCCTTCGCTGTCTCCTGTCCCGCTTCCTTCTTGTCTGCCGTCTTTTGTTTATCGGCATGCAAGCCAAACCCACTGGTTGTAATTTCCTGGCCGGTAAAGTTTAAGTATCCTGCGACAACGATCATCACTGCCAGTGCTGTAATAATAATTTGGTTTTTGTGTACTATTTTCTTCATATTTACCCCCATTTCGCCTGTACAAGTAACTACACTCTATGTACTATTGTTGGTACTCATTCTTGTACTGACATTTTTTTATTCCATCTTCATTACCTTAATTTTATGTGACTCCAAAGAAAATAATGCCTGAACCGCACGAATTATTTCTGCATCCGTCTGGGCATTCCCCGCTCCTTCGGCTACCACCAACACCCCCTCCACTTTCTGGGTGCGGGTATTTTCCATCAGTCTGTTTGTCTCCTCTGCACTATCCAGGGTAATCATTACCTCCACCTGCCCAATCCCTTCTACCTTTTCCAGAATCTTTTCCAACTGTTCTTCTTTTTTATCTGTATAAAGTTCCATAGCTGTCACTGATGTATCCGTTTTTCCCGAATTACTCTGCCTGTTCCCCTGTCCGGATGTATCTCCTCCACTCCAATAATCGGACGGCAGAGACAATACCAACAATGCCACTCCTGCCACCACCACCAGCAGCAATTTGGGAAGACCAATATCCTGCAGACGGATCAATGGTAGAGATTTCTTTTTTTCTTCTGCATCGACCATGTTTTCTTTTTCTCTCAGATCCATATCACTACATTCTCCTCTCCCAATTGATAATATTGCTGCAACAAAAGACGAAATTCATGCAAAGCCGCCTTGGTGGGTGATGGTTCCTGGGATTTCAAATATACTTCCAGACGGGATACCTCCCCCTGGGTGTCCAGAGTTATTTGAATTTCCTGTACCACCAGCCCCTGTCCCTCCGCCAGTTCTTTGATTTGACCGGAAACCGCATTCCTGTATTCCTCCCGGATTAATTCTTTCATCTGCCCTTCTGCCAGCTGCAGGGAAGATGCAATATCATCCAGATCCTGCTGATAGACATAGCGATTCAAAATACCATATAATCTGGAATCATCCGAAAGTAGTCCAAAAACTGGAGTAATCAGCAACAAAATCAGAATCAGACCACTGACAAAACGAAAATACTGCTGATACTGCGGTTTGCCGATCAGGCTGCGCAATACCGTAACTAATACAATATAAATCGCAATACGCTGTACCCATTCTTCCATATCTATCCTCATTTCTTTATGTCATACTGCTAACCACCACAATGGACAAAATAAATAGCATCGCTGCCATGGAGACGATCTGTACCAATAAACGGACAGATTCTGTCATAGCACCAAAACAGCGGATAACCCGTCCATCGGATATAGGCTGCACCACCGCAGCAATCAACTGATAAGAAAAACGATAGAACAATAACTGCAGAAGCGGAATTACACAAATCAAAAACACGGCAATCACTCCGGTTACCCCCACCGCATTTTTCACTAATTTACCGGCACAAAGTACAGCACTGGTAACACTTCCAATGGTATTTCCCACACCTGGAATCGCTGTTCCGACTTTAACCAAAGCGGACTTCTCCACCTGGGCTGCCACCGGAAGGATCAATCCCTGTATCACATTAATTCCCATCATAATACCAAAGATGGTTCTTACCGCCAGTTTAACCAGATCCCGTATCAGATCTGCCATCCGGCTAAACATTTCATCCTCCGAAAGCTGATTGACCAACTGCAAAATAAAATACAGATTAACTGCTGGCAACAAAAAACGAATCAATAATAAATCCACCACCATAACCATAAATAAGGTAAATTCATAATATGCTGTGGTAGCAGTGGCTCCCTGGGAAAAAGTCATGCTGATAAAATATGCCGGTGCCAGCACCTTGATAAAATCCAGAAGTTGTACCAGGGTTTGCTCTGCCATCATGGTAATCTGCGTATATGCTGTGGCAAAAAAAGAGAATAGCAACAGATAAACACCGTAAAAGGCGGTTTCTGCCACCTGTTTTCCCTGTAATAATTTAGAAAAATTACTCATAACTGCCCCAATTAACACAATCAAGATCAGATACAGATACATGCTCTTATGTTGCTGCAGATTAAGCAGCAGACCATTCCAGATATCCTGTCCAACCTGATTAGCGTCCACTGGGGATTTTCCCTGCAATAATTTAGCCATGTAATCCGTAAATGAAAAACTGTTATCTCCCAAAATCTGATCCAACATAGACTGTACTTCTACATCCGAAATCTCATCCCATATTGCTGTGGTACTATCCTGATATTCCATATATCCACCCCTCTTGTCTATATTCCAATCCCGGTAATGATCTCGATCAGATTCTCAATAATTGGCATACTGACCGCCAATAGCATCAGCTTTCCATAAAATTCAATCTGCCCACCCACGGCACCATAACCGGCATCCCGACATAAGCCCGCTCCAAATTCTGCAATATAGGTTATCCCCAACATCTTTAACAGAATCTGTACATAGATGGCATCTTCCTGAAAAACATCTTCCAGTTTCTGTACCACTTGTAGGACACCTTTCATTTTCGTTGTAGAAAGTCCCAAAATCAGTACACTTGCTGCCAATATAACCAACATGGCAAAGCCTGTCCTCTCCTGCTGCAGGGACAATGCCAACAGTACTGCCATCAAACCAATCATCACGATCTTAATCATCACATTCCCCATTTCTGCACTGACTCTATTTACCATTTGAACAGTAACAAAAAACTTTCTCTCGCTTCCTGACATATCTCCATGAGTATTAACTGGAACATGTCAGCTTCCAATCGTAAATAATGCTTCCACGGTCTCAAATAATTCCTGAATATAAGGAATAATCCAGAGCAACACCAAAATCAATCCTGCCAGACTGACCAGAAATGCCTGCTCATCCCGCCCGGAATGTTTCAGCACTTGTCCCAGCACAGAAACCAGAATCCCTACTGCGGCAATTTTGAAAATCAGATTAATTGTCATTTGCCATATCCTTTCTATTTTATTTTTTTATAATAATAAAATCACCAAAAAACTACCTACCGTAATTCCAGCTACATGGTATACCCTTGCCTGTCCCTGATAGGAATCCCTACCCTTTTTTAAAACTTCTACCAATCTCTGCTGGTATAACTGAATGGCATGCAGCTGCGATTGTCTGTCCGTCTGTCCTATGATCTCACCTAATTCTTCCAAAATGCGCCGTTCTGGCTCTTGCAGAATCTGCCACTCCTTTTGCTGCAACTCTCTTTGCCAGATTGTAGCGATCCTGCCCACATTTTCCTGCTGCAACTGCCTGTCAATCCCTTTCCAGAAATTTCTGCTTTCATGACTCTGATCTATCATACGGCGAATCAAATCCGGCAGATCACGTCCGGCATAATCCACCTCGCCATATAGCAACTGCAATAAACTTTCCCACTCCTCTAGCAAATGGATTCTGCGTAATGCCTTTCCCGACAGATACCATCCACTCCCTATACATCCTGCCATTACCAGAATAATTCCCACTATTTTTAACATACTGCCCACTCCCTTTCCAACTCCTTACCGGTTACCAGTAAAGAACCCCGCTCATCAAAAACTTCCCTAATCTGTCCCACTTTTTGCCCACCTAAAACAATGTAACGCTGAAACACTTTTTCCTGCACTAATCTGCCTAGCACAGGTTTTGCTTTGATATCTTCCATGCTGCTTCCATGCACGGTGGCCAGAATCTTAACACCACTATTAATCACATATTCCAAAGCCTCCACATCCTCCCGGGAACCAATTTCATCCACCGCAATGACTTCCGGTGCCATGGAACGAACTAACAGCATCATCCCCTCTACCTTTGGACAGGCATCCAGAATATCTGTCCGGTATCCCAGATCATTCTGTGGCTCCCCCCGATAGCAGGCACCAATCTCCGATCGCTCATCCACCACCCCCACTGTCATTCCCGGCATAACTGCAGATCCAGACGACAATAGACGAATTAAGTCACGAAGCAGTGTTGTTTTCCCTTGACGGGGTGGCGAAACAATGAGTGTATGGCACAACTCGCTTCCCTGCAGCAAATCTGGCAAAACACGTTCCCCACATCCCAATACCTCGTGGGCCAAGCGAATATTCAAACAAGTAATATCTCCCATGCTCCTAATCTGTCGATTCTCCAAAATAATTTTGCCGGCGATACCAATTCGATGTCCTCCCTGGATGGTCAAGTAGCCCTGCCTTAATTCTTCCTCATAAGCATAAAGAGAATAGTTGCTGATATATTCCACTACCTCCTGCAATTCCTCCCGCTGGATACGATAGGCAGACTGACTATCCTGGCTCATCCCTCCCAAAGCTCCCAGAAAATATTCTTGTCCACGATAGCGGAATAACACCGGTGCTCCAATGCGCAGCCTAATCTCCTGCAGATCTTCAAAATGAATAGCCAATTTATGAAACATAGCTCGCATATGTACCGGCAGTATTCGATATATTTCCTGTTCCCGGCACCGCTCCCTGCCTTCTGCCGCTATATAAGATTTTCCGGGATATCCTTTCCTATTTCCCATGTTCATCCCCCATTCCAAAGTATTCGTTTTATTTGCCTACTCCATATATATGCAGCATGTCCGAAATAATTCCTAAATTGTATATAAGTAAAAGAAATGCGATCCACCTCCAATATAAAATCCATAAGTAGCTGACTATACCTTTACCAAACTCTCTAATCTGCTCTATTCCAGCAACAAACTGATTGTAGAGTTTATGGTTTTTACCCCGTGTATCTCCTATTTTGCTTTTTTGTTTGTCTATTTCCAAGAATATGAAAAAACAGGAAATTCTATAAACAACAAAATCCGCGGCACCTGCCACGGATTTTGTTGTTTCATCAAATATGTATACGCTGTGTATTATAACTATTATTAAATTAACAGAACGCATTAATTGCCAGCAATTCCTTATACAATAAATTGATCTATTTGCCCTGTCAGCTGTTCTGCGTTTTCTGCCACCTGGCGGCTGGAATCTGACACATTCTCTATGGACTTGGTCTGTTCTTCCACAGCAGCAGCAACTTCCTCCATACTTGCTGCATTTTCCTGAGAAATCGCAGACAAATTCTCGATCATTGACACAATAGATGCCCTGCTGTCTTCCATCTGCCCTGCTGATTTTACCAAACCATCACAAATATCCTGTACCTTTTGCAAATGACTGGCAATTCGTTCAAACTGATCCTCTGTCTCCTCTACACTTTTGGCTTCTGTATCTATCGCCTGCTCCATCTCCTCAATCATCTCGACGGTCATATCCATCTTAACAACCAATTCTTCAATAATCGATTCGATGGTTCCAGTCAGATCATTGGTGGAAGATGCCAAATTACCAATTTGAGAAGCAACCACTGCAAAGCCTTTTCCAGCTTCTCCTGCTCTTGCTGCCTCAATAGAAGCATTCAACGCCAACATATTCGTTTCATCGGCAATCTCCCGAATCTGTGCACTGGCTGCTTGAATTTTTCTGGTCTGCTTACTGGTTTCTCCAATCACTTCATGGACTTTGCGGGAGTTGTCTTTATTCTTATGGGAATCCTCCACCACGGTCTTCAATGCTTCCAGACTGGACCGCCGTAACATAATCATCTCGCCTGTTGCAGCACCCATAACCTCCATATTTTCCTGAAGCGCCTGAATCATTTGGCTAATTCCAACAATCTGCCGATCTCCTTCCATAATTTCGTCTGCCTGTGCAGTTGCACCATTGGCAATATCATCCATGGTTACCGACAATTCCGTTGCCATACTGGATACATTAATCGAAGATTTTGAAAGATTATCCGCATTATCGGTCAGACTATGACTAACCTCATTAATCGTTCCAAGCAGGGAAACCATGTTACTGCGCATGGTCTCATATCCGTTACTCACGGTTCCGATCTCATCCTGACGTTTGCTGTATTTCTGAATCATACCAGTGGTATCTGCTGTCAGATCAAACTCTGACATGCGCTTAATATTTTGCCCCAATGCATTAATCGGCTTGACAATCATCTTGTAAATACATAATGCCAATACTACCATCACTAAAAGGGATACACCAATTGCCATTGCTGTTAATATGCCAACAGAATGGGATACAATCTGCTGCACTGCAGATGAATCAATCCCCCGTATCGCTAACATTTTCGCCTTGAAAAATTCAATGGTAATTACGTTCATGGATACAAAAGACACCAGTAACATTACAAAAACAATGACAACAACTTTTTTAATAATTGACTTTTGTTTCTTTCCTTTCATTTCCCCTTCTCCTATCTTTATCTTATTATCGGCTATATTATTGTACCATTTATAATAAGATAAAACAAGCGATGCCCTGCTATCCGATTGTGCAGCCAGCGTAGATCTGTTATACTATTACTAAGGCGGTTAAATATCGATGAATTTTACGCAGAATAAATATCGATCTGCAAGGCAGAAGATAGAGCTGTAGTGTGTGCTACAGCGATTGAAGGTGCTAGATGTCCAGTGGACATCTGATAAGCACGGACCGTAGCGGAGCGTAGACCAACGTAGCAGATAGAGATTTATTCAAGTAAAAACGTTGATATTTAACCGTCTTAGTAATATAATACATGCGTTAATACTTGAAATGATTCAGGAGGAATTTTTGATGAAACAACTGTACTTTACCAGACATGGACAAACCATATGGAATGTAGAAAATAAAATCTGCGGCGCCACTGACATCGCACTAACCGATCTGGGACATCGACAGGCAATTGAACTGGGCAAAAAGATCGCTGCCAGTCAAGATCCCATTGACGAAATCCTATGCTCTCCTCTGTGCCGTGCTGCCGATACCGCCAGACATATCAGCGAAGAAACCGGCATCCCTATGCGGATCGAGGAGCGCCTGCGGGAACAAAACTTTGGTCGTTTTGAGGCTACTGCCAGAAATGGGGAAGATTTTCAGCAGGCAAAAAGGTGTTTCATCAATCACTTTGACACCGGGGAATCCATGTTCCAAATGGCACAGCGGATCTATAATCTTCTGGATGAAATCAAAAACGACCCTGACGATAAAACCTATCTGCTGGTAGCACATAATGGTATCGCCAGAGTTGTTCGTTCTTATTTCTATGATATGACAAATGAGGAATACGCAAAATTTGGTATTGATAATTGTGAGGTTTTGACTTTTACTTTTTAGAAGATGACGCAGATATCAATAATAACAAACTATTATATCAATCTCCAAGAACACCCAAGCTGTGCCAGCAACTGCAACAACTTGGGTGTTCTAATTTCAATCTCTATACGATTAATTACTTTGTTCTTACCTTTTTAACTTTACTCCATTTACCATAGACTTTTTTGCTGGATGCTTTTTTATAAGCACGAATACGGACATAATAAGTCTTTCCTTTCTTTAAGCCACGTATTGTTTTATCTTGAGCATATTTACCAGTGTTTTTTGTCTTTTTCTTCTTTGTAAATTTCTTATTTTGCGCATATTGAATCTGAAAACCGGAGACATTTGATTTCCAGTTCCAGGAGACAAATAGTTTCTTTCCCTCATAGCTAAGATCTAATCCAGTTACCTTGCCTGGTTTTTTAATCTTTTTAGTTTTGGTTGCAACAGGATTTTTAACTGTATTTTGCTCCTGTCCCTGATTAGAATCCTGACTTCCAATGTTTCCATCATTACCAGTATTATCTGCATTACCCGTTTCATTCGGACTTTGAGTTGTACTTGATCCTGCTGTTCCTGTCGGTCTTGGCGTTGCCGTAGACTGACCAATATTCTGCCTCACATCATAGATCTCTACTTTGATAATGACATCATCATTACCAAATAGGGCAAAATAGCCATTATCCAAATATCCATCTGGTAATGCTACTTCCTGACCACTCGGGAAACTCAGTTCCGTATCCCAATTCCAGGAAGATGCTTCTCCACCGTTTTGCAAAGTAACTTTGATACGTGGATTTGTCATCTTTTTGATAAACTGTGCCATTTCATTGTCTGCACCTGTAAAAGCCGGATTATATGGATTCATTAATTCTAAGCCACAGGCATATCCACAACTAAAAGCAATACTGGTTAGATCTTCATAGTAAAAATTCTCATCTCCACTTCCCTGTTCATGATTTGCTGATGATGGATAGGAGTCAGGACCACCCCAACCGGTAAATTCTCCCCGCCAGGTGTAGATGCTTCCTACAATGTCATTAACTGGGGTCGGAGTTGGAGTTGAAGTATTAGAAAATTTTTCAAGATATCGATATGAAAAATTGTTTGACTGGAATATCTCCTCGTCATCAGAAACCACTTCAAAATAAACGGCACCACTGATATCTCCGCCTAGTAATTCTGCAACCGTCAGCTTTGTTTCAATTTCATCATTACCTAATATCTTTCCTAAATTTACAACCTTTAATATTGTACCATTTTCATCCAAGGCACGAACCCTTAAAGTAGCATCTGTTGCAAATGCGCTTTCATTAATTGTCCTGATATTTACCTCTTTTTTATCATCGTCTACCTCTAAATACAAAGCCAAGTCACTTTTTCCTACTCTAATTTCCTGTTTATTATTTGCCCCATCTATATTTTCTGCATTTACTGGATTTACAGAAAACTGAAGAGAAGCGTGTTGCAAAATATCTTCTGGTAAAGGAACTTTGATCGTCGTATTAATGCACGAACCGATCTCAATGCTGCTATCTACATTTTTATCATATAATATCTGGTCTCCGTTTTGAATCAAAACATGTATTTTATTCTCTTTTACCAAACCATTATTTCGTACTAAAATTTTCACTGGAAGTTCCGTTCCCGGTTTTACCAATGTTTCATCATATGTAATCTCCTCTAAGCTAAGAGAATGAAACGAACCGACTTCTTTCTGGCATAAATCTGTCGATTTTTGAATTTGCCCATCCTGAAATGTCACATCATCTTTACTATATATGAGATGATATTCTCCATCTCTCATATATGCAGTATAACTGCCTATATATGCTCCTCCATCTGTTATTTTAACCGGCTGAGAAAAATAACTTCCCTTTTCTGATATACACATATATACATCTGTTCCATCCTGCTCTGTTGTCTGATCACATGCACAAAATAATAGTATACCAGTTTTCCCCGAAGAAATAATCTGATATTCAGAAGATAATTTGGCATTTTGCAGAAGCGAATATGTATCAACCAAATTCCTAGAATATGCAAGTGTATCATCTCCATACCATGTAAGTAAATCTATATTATTTATTACTGTAAACTGCACCCCTTGTTCTGCCGGAATATCAGTATCAAATAAAGTCGCTTTCTCCGTTAGTTTTCCAACATACAATCCCTCATCATCCGAAATAACATCATCTCTCGAATCAGTAATGAAAGCAATATATTGTCCATCCTGCAATGTGCCAATGGCATAGGAATTGATAATATTGTTCTCACAGGAAACATATTGCACAGACTCAGACCATTTTTCCTGCTGATAAAGAGAGTAATACAAACTATTGGTTCCAGCAAAATCTAAAACATCATTATCTGTATTATTCAACCACACAAGTCCAATCTGGTCATTTACTTTTCCAAAAATCGGTTTAATATCCGTCGTATCATTGGATGTTAATGTGCTAACTGTAAACGTTGCACTTTTTGTATCATACTTTGCCACAGAAATTTCACAGGATTCCGCCATTTTGGGCAATTCTACACTGTCTGAAAAATCTGCACGGTTACTATTCGTCCATGCAACATAAATATCCGTCCCATCCGTAATAATGTCCGGATAGAAGTCTGCAGTCCCATCATCTTCCAGAATCTTAGGTACACTCCATGTCCGATTTGAATCATCATAAATCGAATATACAACTGCCGTATGATTCCCCGCTGATCGTTCCTGTATATCTGCCACATACACCATCATCGTTACCCCATCTTCTGTAGTCACCATCTTAACTCCGGGGTCGGAATAAATTCCAGATTGTAAAACTACTGTATTATTTTGCCCAGAAGAAGCTTTTTTCAGTTTATTCACACCATCCTTTGTGTACCAAGAAGATTGGTTTATAAAATCCACTTGATTTAATTGATAGGTATCGTTTTGAAACTTCATTGCCTTTTTCCACGGAAGCTTTGCTGCCTGAAATCCCCCTTTTTGTTCATTATAATATTCCCATTTGCCATCTAATAATGTTTTTTCTACTGAAAAACAGAGAGCAGATGCACTAACACCCATCTCACCAGATACAGTTCCTGTAAGGTTATCTCTTTTTGATGCTCCACGTTTTCCAGTCTCTATTTTAATAGTATTTTTCAAAGAGCCATATACGGAAACGTCTGCAATGTAAGCTACTCCAACTCCAACTGATAATTTTGCTGACGGAAACTCAACTTTCATATCCCCTTTGGCATAAATTGATGCTGCATCTAAATCAACACCAAGTGAGATTTTTTCATCAAATCCAATCCCAACCTCTGCCTTGACAACGACAGGAATCTGGACAACAAAACATTGCCATTTTTTTTCTGTTTTAAAACTCATTTTTACCCAGATGCCTCCACCTAAAGAACGCACCTTTCCACTTTCTATCGTTCCTTCAACAAAACCGCTGGCAGAAATTTTTATTTTAGAAGACCAAGCAGAACCAGCTCCGCCTACAGCAGACTTTCCTTCTTTGATTCTGGAATTCACTTTATCCCTTGCGTCCATTAAGGCCAAATTTCCTTTAATAAATTTTTCATCCATAGATTCCGCCCATTTTTTCACCCCATCCCATTCATCTGGTTTTAAATTCCATAAACCTTTTTCTGAATCATCCTCAGAGCTTTTTTTTCTTCCT
>CAYPEW010000005.1:0-95124 GCA_964409845.1 uncultured Jutongia sp. | reverse complement strand
CCATTTGCGGAAAGCTGCGCGAAAAACGCGCGCACGTCCCCAATCAACTCCTCTTAGGCCTTCTTCAAGGACGTATTCTTATAATAGGTAATCGGAATTTCCTCACACTGAAATCCCTCTTTATTCATGGTTTTAATCTTTAACAGATCTGTATCTGTCAGAATCGGATTATGTACCTTTAACATCCGACAGTTCTCGGCAACTTCTTCTAGTATATTGCCTTCCTGCCCAATATAGAAACTGGTGGAGGTCACGATCTCCTCACGAATACAGTCAATAGGCGGGTTAGTTACCTGGGCAAACAACTGCTTGAAGTAGTTAAATAATGGCTGTGGTTTATTCGACAACATTGGCAACGGTGAATCTGTACCCATGGCTCCAATCGGCTCTGATCCTGTCTTTGCCATTGGTAAGATGGAATTTTTATATTCTTCAAAAGTATAGCCAAAGGCTTTCTGTAGTTTCGCCCGCTCCTCATCATCCATTTCAATCACTTTCTGGTTCGGAATACGCAGTTCTCCCAAAGCGACCAGATTATTATTGAGCCACTCACCATACGGCTGACGGGATGCATACTGCTCTTTTAAGACATCATCCGCAATTAATTCCCCTTTTGCCGTATCTACCAAAAGCATACGTCCCGGCATCAAACGGTCTTTTCGTACAATCTTCTCCGGTGGAATTTCAAACACACCCACTTCAGAAGACAGAATTAATTGATCATCCGTGGTAATGTAGTAACGAGACGGACGCAGACCATTACGGTCCAACACCGCACCCATTTTATCACCATCAGAAAACAGAATCGCAGCCGGACCATCCCATGGCTCCATCATGGTAGCATAATACTGATAGAAATCCCGTTTTTTCTGACTGACACTCTTATCATTTTCCCATGGCTCCGGAATGGTAATCATCACTGCCAATGGCAGATCCATACCACTCATTACCAGAAATTCCAGGGTATTATCCAGACGGGAGGAATCGGAACCGCTAGGATCTACCACCGGCAGTACCTTATGAAAATCATCTTTCAGATAAGGACTTTCCATATTTTCTTCTCTGGCAAGCATCTTATCCGCATTGCCTACAATGGTATTGATCTCTCCGTTATGTACGATGAAACGGTTTGGATGTGCCCTTCTCCAACTTGGATTGGTATTGGTACTGAACCTGGAATGAACCAGGGCAATTGCTGATACATAATCTGGACTTTGCAGATCGCTGAAAAACTGGCGCAGCTGACCTACCAGAAACATTCCCTTATACACAATGGTTCTGCTGGAAAAGGATACCACGTAGGTATCATCATTACTCTGTTCAAAGACACGGCGTGCAATGTACAATTTGCGGTCAAAATCCAATCCCCGTTCCACATCCTCCGGACGTTTGACAAAAGCCTGCATAATGCACGGCATACAATCTAAAGCCTTACTTCCCAAAACACCGGGAGTAACTGGAACCGTTCTCCACCCCAGAAATTCCAGGCCTTCCTTTTCTACGATAACCTCAAACATTTTTCTGGCCTGATTCCGTTTTAACTCATCCTGAGGGAAGAAAAACATACCGATACCGTAGTCTCGTTCTGCTCCTAGTTCAATACCAAGCGGTTTTACCGCCTTCTTAAAAAATTTATGAGATATCTGAAGTAGGATACCGACACCATCACCGGTTTTGCCCTCGGCATCTTTTCCGGCACGGTGCTCTAGTCTCTCTACGATATCCAAGGCACCGGAGACGGTATCGTGTGTCTTATTTCCCTTAATATTGACCACTGCTCCGATACCACAGTTATCATGTTCAAAGCGAGGATCATACAATCCCCTCTTTTCACGATCAATTATATTTTCCTTTACTTCTGCCATGTGTGTACCTCCAATTCTACGGTTTTCTGACATGAACAAAGAATCTCACTCTGTTTCCTATGCATTTGCGTGCGATCCACACGGAGTGTTTTTTATCGAATAGGAGGAATTTCCTATTCGATAAAAAAAGAGGTCAGCAAACTAGCCGTTTACTGAACCCCTTTGTTCATCAACTGAAATTATTATAGAGAAATCCCATTAAAAAATCAAGATTATTTTGTTAAAATACTATTTTTCTTAATTTAATTAAGCAAAAACTATTTTTACTTAATTAAATTACGTGCATCAATCAAAAGGAAAACTCATCAATGCCATTAAATGATTAATACTTTGATGCACAATGAAACCACAAATTATACAGCAAAAAACAAACATTAAAAAATATCAGAACCATATTTCCTATTTCTACCGGAATCTTTTTGCGAATACCAGTATAACAACCAAACCGACTGACCATAAATAGCGTAGGAAATATCACTGGTAACAAATAACGCCCCTGGCACCCATTAATCCAATTCAAACCAACTCCTGTAAATTTGATATACATTGCCGTGGCACAGATCGCTGCTATGATCCATGGCATAATAACTGCACCAACTTTACTGAGAACAGGAATGGTTTTATGATCCAAAGACGACCGATCCCACAGCGCTGTTATAAACAATAACATAATTGTAATATACTGTATATGCAGAATTCCCATATCGGCCATATTGGTCAGGTATTCTGAACTGAAATAGCCAGAAAAATACTCCTGTAAAAAAACAAATAATGTGCGACAATAGGCGCCAAAATGATGCCTGATATACTGCAATTGTTGATCTCCATTTGCATTTACAGAACCTCGAACGTCGGCTCCCATACTCATTTTCCCGGATGCTATATATTGGATTGCAAATAATACAAGTAGTGCAGCACAGACGAAACAGGCATAATAAACTATCTCCCACTTTTTCTCTTTCCATTTGCTTTTTGGCATATATGCCATTAAAAATAACATGGGAGCATATACAATTTTGGGCAGTAACGCCAGAAACGCTGGAACAAAGATGCTGCAAAATCCTACAAAAGTCAGTTTTTCATCTTTTCTCTGCAATTCACCAAAATATCTGCTAAATGCATAAATCATTAAAAATGTCAACCAGGAATCATAACTATACGAAACTGCCAAAAACAACACAGTGGGCACCATAGCAAATACTAATACCAGCATTTTCCCCGACCTGACATTTTTCATAGAACCATATAAAAGCATCCCAATCAAAATCAAATGAAATATCTTAGCTAAAAGGAATGAGGCACTAAATGACAAACCTAATCCATATGCAACCCAGATTCCCACTACAAATGGCAGATAGGAAATATCTTTATAAGAAAATACCAATTCGTTATCAATTAATGAACCTTTTTGATATTTCTCATTATACCAATGTTCATTCTGTTTTATACGATCCCTCTGATACCGCTCCAGATCACACGATGCTTCATAATTTTTAGCAATAAACACATCATCTGCTTCTGTAATCGCACTATCAAAAAACCTTGCCAAGGAAATAACACGATAATAATGTGTGTCATCATCCCAGGAAATTCCCATAGATACTGGTATCACCCAGACAAAAACAGAGCCAAGTAAAAGAAAAATCACCAAAGAAACCAGTTCTAATTTTTTTACATATGCATCCCAGAAAACAAAAAAAGATAAGACCACCATCCCTCCTGCGAAAAAAACAATAGCCTCTTTTCCATTGAATCCCCGGAAAGACAAAAGCATTGCCATACCTTCCAAACATCCACCAAGCATTCCCCCGCCCAATATGACTGTTACTATTTTTCTGATGTGTATGGAAGAATATGTTCTAACTACAAAAGCCATCACATTCCGGCATAATTTTTCCCACATGGTTCTATATGCCCTACACAAAAAAAGAAGCACAGACAAACAGAATGAAGCAGCAAAACAAATCCCCCATATACGGTGGCGCCACACTTTATCTGCATATAGCATTATTTTTTCAATTTTTCCAACATGAACATCTTTTACATATACAGACTGATCAAAATCTATCCGAATTTCATGGTATTTTCCCGGTTCCACATCAACAACATGCCTTTGCAAACCAGGCACAAGCCGCTCCCTTACCGCATTTTCTTCCGAATAATAAACCATCAGCCAAACATAGTTACCTAACGGCTTGCCAAAATCAATACAAATCTGTGATATTTCTTTCGATAGATTATCAACAGAATAATGTAACTGCATCGGTAAAGGATCGGTATGTATGTACTGTCCATCTTCCGCAATTTCACAATATTGATATTCCTGAAGTGTAAATACATTATCATCACTATTATTGCTACGTTGGCAGGAACACAGATGCATAAAAATATTAGCAATAAATATAAAAAAAAGACACCAGCAACTCCAACAAATAACCCATTTTCCTATCCTTTGACCAATTTTTGCCATAGCATCTGTCTCCCCTATAAATTGACTCTCCATGCCCTAAACACTTTTTTCAGTTTAGCACAGGCAAACAAAATTTACCATAATTATTTTTTTATAAGAAAACGAACCAACAATAGTTCCACACCCATCTGATCTCCCATCCTGCCACGTTTGAACAGATATTCCGTTTCCACACATTGCTCCAGCATAGCACGCAGCTGTTCTCTGCTAAACTGTCTGGACTGGGATTGATACCGTCCCACCGCAAACACAGGCACTCCCACTGCCTTTGCTATCTCTCCCTTTGCCATGCCCTGGACATCTTTACACTGCAGAAGAATATTAAAATGTCGGGACAGAAGATACAGAATAGACATAGGACTCTCCCGGAGTTCTAGAAGATCCTGATAGAGCTGCATAGTCTGTTCCTTTTTCCCAGATGCCACTGCATCCATCATCTGGAAGATCTGTCCCGTTACCTGGACAGAAGCAATAGCGTCCACATCCTCTCTGGTAATCTCGGCTCGTTCCCCAGCATATGCCACCAGCTTATTCAACTCATTCTGTACATTAATCATGGAATTATCAATAAGACTGAGTAAATAATCCATGGTGTTCTCCCGCATCTGCTTTCCGGCTCCCTTTAGCTCTCCGCTTACCCACAGCTTCATATTGCGACCGCTCATAGGCTTCATTTCCACAGCAAGTTCCTGCTTGGATACATATTTATAGAGGCGGTTCCGCTTATCCAGCTCTTTTTCCACAAAAACCAGAATAGTGGTGTCCGGCATCTGGGGCAGATAGTCCGTCAGATCATTAGCTGACTTAAATAATCCACTGTTTTCCCATATAATTAAACGATAATCCTGAAAAAAAGGCAGAGTATCAGCAATTTCCCGAACCTGCAGCAGATCCACACCGCCACCTTCATAATAAGAATAATTCATCTCGTCATTTTCTTCTACAATACTCTTTTTCAAACTGTCCCGGTATAAGCGTTTCAGATAATCCTCCTCGCCATACAACAGATAGACATGATGGTAACTTTTATTTTTGATATCTTCTTTAATCCGCTGCATGTCTTACCTCTTTTCTTTTTTCTAAATATAGTAACATTCACTGTACAAATTCTAAATATGATACCCGTTTAAGGGAAATAATTTAACATTCCTTGCATCAGATCTCTACCGACTTTAACAGCTCCAATCTTTTACAAAACATTTCATAAAACTGTGGTAACTCCTGAAACACAGTCTGTCTCACTTCTCTAATCTGATTCAGTCCAATTCTTTTTACCGCCTGGATCGCTGCATTTTTCTGGTTGATATGTTCTCCAAATATCGTCTGACAGTTGGCACCTTCCAAATCATCATATGCCTGGAAGGATTGATTGAAATCCATGAGGTCATGCAATCTGACCGGTTTATTGTTATCATTACGAACCAACACGCCCCAATTGCCCCAATGTCTGTCGGTATTTCCAACCAGATAATCGACAATATTCATCATATAATAGTTATGTCTGTCTAGTGCCAGAATATATTTCTTGATATCCCGATTATGATTTAATGCATAAATCGTAAAGGCTTCCATGGAAACAATAGAATACTCTTTTGAAGTAATATTACTGCTGACACTGACTTTTTCCCCGTCAAAGTAATCTCTTTCATATAATACCTGGGAAACATCAAAACACCTGCATATCTGACTGGCAAGCAATTCTCGTTCCACCGCATCCTGTCCACCATCTTTCAGTAAACGGAAACCATCTTTACTTCTTTGCCATGCCTTTGGAAAACATCCATTTGTTGACAAATCTCTTGCCAAATATTCATTTTGCACAGTATATTGTCTGCCTTGTAGTGCAATATCTATAAAAATCCGGTCCAGATAATTCTCATATAAATTCACATCTCGAAAAGAAATGTTTTCCTTATTTAATTTAACCCAAAAAACAT
The DNA here is from genome assembly GCA_964409845.1 of uncultured Jutongia sp. Taxonomy (GTDB): domain Bacteria; phylum Bacillota; class Clostridia; order Lachnospirales; family Lachnospiraceae; genus Butyribacter. The sequence goes on along the minus strand of CAYPEW010000005.1, from coordinate 88,852 downwards.
CTGTCAAAGATGCACAGCGATAGGATAATGCAATTTTTGCCCTATCCTTATCTGTCACAGCCTGCAACATTCCTATGCTGTTTAATATTTCTTTTGCATACTGCCTGTCCAAAGTAAGCACTCTCGTTGCACACCAATAATGAAAATTGGTAATATTATTTACCAGCGTATCAATATCATCAGATTCTTCTAAATATAAATTACATGGCATAAAGGACTTATAATATATTTTGCAGTGCCCTGCATCACTTATCCTTGCAACCCTTCTATCGAGATGCATAATTTCATATACCTGTTTCTCTGCCATTTTATTACCTTTCTGATTTCGCTCCGGCAAAGCCATGAAAACTATCAGCTTTCATGGCTCGCAGGCGCACTTGCTCGATCCGATTATCATTACTTTTCTGCATTCGCTACGGCAAAGCCATGAAAACTATCAGTTTTCATGGCTCGCGGGTGCGCTCAACACTTATCCAGAAACAGCTAGAAAGTAAACTTTCCACTGTTTCTGGATAAGTGTTTCACTTTGCCTTCGCGAACATTATATCATGTCCTCATGATGCAAACAAGCCAATGCTTTCTCCATCATCTTGAAAAGACAAAAAGAAAGAAGACAGCAATCACAAAGGTAATCACTCCAGAAGCCATAGCCAGAAGTATCTTCTGGTATGGTCGTTTTCCTTCCTCTCTGGCTTTTTCGATTTCATCTAAACTTTTTCCTTCCGTAAAAGCCAATATTTCCCGATAGGTCTGTATGTCAAATTTCTTCTTTTCCTTCTCCACCAGAACTGCCAGATACATGGCCACCGCAAAAATAAGGATCCAAATTCCAATTCCTGCCCAAGACAAAAAATGTGCCAATGGAATCGGCGTAAAAACCGCAGCCATAAACATTCCCGCAAATATTCGACTTAAATGTTCAAACTTCGCCTTGTCTGCCTGATTAATCTGTTCTCTCAGCATGTCTACATCTCCTTTAATTAACTGATCTAAGGAAACCTGAAAAACTTCACTCAACAAAACAAGACTTTTCACATCTGGGTAACTTTTGTCATTTTCCCAATTAGAAATTGTCTGCCTGGAAACAAATACCTTTTCTGCTAATGCATCTTGAGATAAGGCTCCCTCCTTTCGATATTTTTGAATCCGTTTGCCCAGTTCCATTTTCTGTCTCCTTCCCTTACTGTTATCTTTCTAATCTTACTAAACAGGAACAAAATTGTCTGTCAAATCTCTTTTCCATTTCTGATTTTGTCTTCTCTTTTGATTGTCAAAAGTCTTTGACACTAATATAAATACTTAATTTTTTAAGTTTTACCAAACTTTCTTACAAAAATTTATTTTGATTGCTTGAAAATGTCTTACCATGCTATAATGTGAATATTATACACATGGGAGCTTTTTGTCTTGATGCATTCTCCATACTATCAAATCATGCATCGCTTTTCTACTATAAGATCATTATTTACCAAATTGTAGAACCATGCATCCGCCTGAAGGCAGCTTAAGAATCGAGAAATTGCACCGACCTACAAGACCCCACAACACCCCCCTCATCACCGATGAGAGAAAGGATGTACCCCTATGCGTAAAAGTATCAAATTAATGGTTGGTATCCGGGTAGCTGCTGCTCTCGCATCCATCCTCCTGCTCAGTAATGTGACAATTAACAATATTGCACAGATCAAAAAGACGCAGGCCGCAGAGAAACAGATCACTTCTCTGCTCAGTAATGTACAGCTGGCAGAGACAGCACATTATAAGTGGTCCAGCAATTTAAGTAATGCACTGTATGCTGGAACAGAATTTACTGGCAGCACAGACCCAACCACCTGTGTACTGGGACAATGGCTGTATGGAGAAGCAGGCACAGATGATGCAACGGTATTAAAGCTACGGTCCGAAATAGAGCCACTGCATAAAAGCTTGCATGAATCTGCAGTCTATGTACTGAACTTGATGAAAACCAATCCTAACCAGGCACAGACCTATTACCAGAACACCATCCTATCCAATCTGACTACCCTAGTGGGAAAATTAGATGAGATTGTGGAACAGGAGAAAAAGCTCAGTGAGGAAAGTATGGCTCTGATGACCACAAGCATACAGGACATGTACCGATTCTGCGGTATCTGTCTGGTTCTGGCACTACTCTGTCTCATCAGTCTGGTTCAATATGTATTGGTTCATATTGTCAGACCGATTGTACAAATTACCAATAAAAGCCACCCGCTTCAGGAAGGTAAGCTCAAGCTGGATCTAAACTATCATGCCAAGAATGAATTGGGAGATCTTGCTGGCACCTTACGGGAATCCATGGATTTGATCCACAACTATGTAAAAGACTTGAAAAATATTATGGAACAACTGGCACAGGGTAACTTTAATGTGACTACCTCCAAAGCTTATATTGGAGATTTCCGATCCATTGAGGAAGCCTTGAACAGCCTGACTTCTACACTGTCTGGAACCATGCAGAATATATTCTTAGCAGAACAGCAGGTATCCGCAAATGCCAGTCAGTTATCCAGCAGCGCCCAGTCACTGGCACAGGGTGCCACAGAACAAGCTGGATCCGTCAAGGAATTATACGATACGTTGGAAATTCTATCCAGCACCGCCGAACGAAATGTACAAGAAACCTCGGATGCCCAGGAAAATGCGAAGTTAACCGGAAAACAGGTATCTGTCAGCAGTCAGCAGATGGATCATCTGGTAGAAGCCATGGGAGATATCCGCACATCATCTCAAGAAATCAACAAGATTGTGGATACCATTGAAAATATTGCCTTCCAGATCAACATCCTGTCACTAAATGCCTCTGTAGAAGCAGCAAGGGCAGGGGAAGCTGGCAGGGGATTTGCCGTTGTAGCAGAGGAAGTAGGAAATCTGGCCGCAAAATCCGATGAGGCTGCCAAAGCCACCAAAACACTAATTGAAAATTCTGTGCAAGCAACAGAACGGGGCGGAGAAATTGTAGATGAAGTATCTGTCTCTCTGAAAAAAACACTGGAATTAGTAATGCAGTCCAACGACGCAATTACTTCCATTGCAGAAGCCGTACACAGCGAAGCGGAGTCCATCGCACAGGTAACAACGGGAATCAGCCAGATCTCCTCTGTGGTGGAAATGAATTCGGCCAGCAGTGAAGAAGCCGCAGCAGTTAGTACCGAACTCTTTGAACAGGTTCATATTCTGGAAGAACAAACCAGGAGATTCCAGCTGAAACGCTTATAAACCGGAAAATCAGTCAGTGATTGGCGCTTTCTATTGCGATAACAAGCTGGCAACGCCAACCGTTACCGAAAATGTAATCTCCTGCGCCATCAAAAGAAACAAGGATACCGTATCCCGCAGAAACATCCCCTGATATTACCAGGGAAATCCCATAATTTTCTGCAGAATACGATATCCTTTTTCATTTTTCGCATCTGTGTCATCCTGTATGTTACATAATTGAATGACAATTTTTATTCAAACCACCCGCAAATATAACCTTTCTGCCCACGCCAAAAAGCAATACAAGCGCAAAAGCCAATACAATAGTTGTAGCTACACTCGCTTCTATTCCATATATGCTGCCATTCCAAATGTTGCGACCTACAGATTGCATATGAAATACTGCTGTAACGGTTTCTTCATTACCGCTTAAATTCAATCCAAGAATACTATACAAAATGGCATTCCAAAATGAATGAAGACCGCAAGCTGCCCAAATGTTTTTAAAATAAATTGTGAAAAGTGAAAAAATAACGGAAATAAGAATTAGATTTATAATACCAATCACACCATAAATCATTTCCCCTGTGAATAAAGATGACCAGTGTGGTATAATGAATAAAATTGTACTTACAATCACTGCCATTAAAAGTGAAGTTTTCTCTTTGAGTGCATGTAAAACAATTCCTCTGCAAAGTATTTCTTCTGCCGCGCCTTGAATCATAAATCCGCCAGTTAAAAGGATAATCATAAGAATATCAGCGTTTTCAAAAACCCCTTGATATTTTATATTTCCCGTCATTACGATTGTAACGACGGACAACGCAAGCAATAAAACACTTACAGCAATACCTATAAAATAAGTGCTAATTTTTTTTGACAATCCCATTGCAGCCAGAGGTTTTTTCTCAATTACTTTCCAATAAAGCAATGCAATTCCCACTATTACGATATAACCATAATAAGTAATCAAAGTTATCGTTCCTGCGTCAAACATTTCGCCAACAAGCATGTTCTTTCCCAATGCAAAATGCAACAAAATAACAAGTCCTTCTGCTATGAACAAACCCACTATGTAACATACCCAAAAGGCAAGTATTTTCTTAATTATGAATAGTGGTACGGGCATATCCGTACTATTATTAAATGGGCTGATATTTTTCAAAAAAGGTTTCATTTCTCTGTCTCTCCTTGTAAATCATGAATACCATTCAGTATTGTTTTCACTGCAAAATCAAAGCTGTCATTAACGGACAGAGGGTTTCCATATCCACCGTGACTTTCAATGGATGAAAAACCTTGCAGAAATCCTCGAAACATACGTACAATATGCACTTTTTGTCCCTCATCCAAATCATAGGCATCAAGGACTTGAAAAAAAACAGACACTGTCCCCTGTGTCGCTTGCAAATGTTCTTCTGATTGATACATATTGTACCATTGCATCGCTTCAAACAATCCCTTATGCTCGGCAGCAAAATTACGGTAAGCATAACATATAGCCATTATTGCATCATCCTTCGCCTTACCTATGGCTGCCTTTGTGATTTTACTATCTAAAGAACGCCAACCATACAACATAAGTTCTTTGTTTAGTTCATCAAGTCCACCGTTAAAATGCTTATATAAGGACGGAGATTTCACCCCTAATTCTGACGCTAAAACCTTTAAACTTACATTAGCAATACCTTTCTCATCTGCCATATTAGCCGCCGCTTTTAAAATTGTTGTTTTATCTAAACCTACTTTCATTCTAGCTACTCCTCTCTTGTTTTAGCTAACCATATTAGCTATTATAGCATTTAGATTAACCAATGTCAAACTATATGAAAAAGATCAAAAACAAACGGTAGAGTTTTTACACCCTACCGTCATGATCGGTTATACATAAACTATCACATCATATTTAATCTCCATAACACACACTTGTATGTGACATAAAATATGCCTTCATATCACATTTCATGGTAACCCCCAATTCTTCCAGCGTCCCCTGCAACGCCTCCATAGTATCTGCCAGATCTGGTACATTGGCATTATTTCCCATATGCCCAATACGCAAAACTTTGCCTGCCAGAATATCAAAACATCCAGCGATCATAATATGATACCTCTGCACCATGCCATCCAGAATCTGACGATCTGTTAACCCATCCGGCACATAAAATACCGTTACCGAAGATGCGAATCCCGATTCCAGATACAGAGACAGCCCCGCCTTTTGCAAAGTCTCCCGAACCACTTTTGCCAGAGAAACATGTCTCTGAACCTGTCCCGGATCTGCCTTAACATTTTCCAATGCTGCACGGAGACCGTAGATATCACTGATTGGCATCGTATACGGAAACCATTGTTTCTCATAATAATTTTCAAAGGTAAGCAGATTGGCATAAAAGGAACGGATTGGTGTCCGTCTTTCATGCATGGCAGCAAAGGCATCTTCACTGACTGACACCATAGTCAGTCCTGGCGGTGCTGACAACGCTTTCTGCGAACCTCCACAGACAATATCAATCTGTGCCTGGTCCACATGGAGCTCATCAGCAAACATGCCAGTCACGCTATCCACCACAGTCAAAATACCATAAGATTTCAAAAGTGGGCACAACTTCTCCACCGGATTTAACACACCACTAGGAGTATCACTATGTACCAGAGTGGCATACTTAAAATCATGATCTCGTTCCAGATAATCCCGTAACGCATCTACAGAAACCGGTTTATGGTAATCCGTAGTAAACATTACTGGCTCTCCCTGATACAAACGAACAAAATCTGCAAATCCTTTGCCAAAAATCCCATTATCAATTACCAGAACCCTGTCTCCTGGCTCCGTCAGAGAAGCACAGGCAGCCTCCAATCCCAGAATCCCTTCCCCATCCAGAATGTATACTGGATTCGTAGTGTCCAGCAAGGATGCACACAATTCACAGGTCTCCTTATAAAAATCATAAAAACCAGGATCCAAATCTGGATTGGTGGTCACATAACTTCTGGCACGATAGACATTGGATGCCACCTGGGTTGGCCCGGGAGTCATGATTTTGACTGACTTCTCCTCCCATTCCGGATATTCCTGTTTTGACACAGGCGTAAAATTATTTGTATTCATCTCATTCCCTCATTTCTACAATTCTGTTTATTTAATCTCCAACGATCAGGCACGATGCAAAATACTAATAAATACCACCATCAATTCGCCTTGTGATCAAACCATGGAACTTAATTATTTTTTTCGCACATATCTGTCATCCTAATCCCATTTTCGTAACCTTTTTATACAATATCAATACAGTAAGATTTACTACATACCATTTTCCCAACCTTTACTGAGTATCATTTTCTGCAATGCCAAAATCAGCGGTACCGCAATCACACCAGCAACCAAAATCTGTACCACATTACCGGGAATGGATGCAGCTGGAGCAATCCAGTTTCCATAGATCAATCCCTCTGCAATATAATATCCCGCAATTTTAATTGCCAGAGCAGCAAATATACCAACAATCAAAAAGGCTTTGGAAGAATGCTTCTCTGTAATCCATCCATAGATCCATCCAATCAATCCACAAATCACAAAGGTAAAAGGTGCCCATGCAACCCATCCGCAAGTCAAATCAAACAATCCCATACCGATCGCACCGGACAGAGCCGCAGATTTTCTGCCATACAGCGCCGCTGCCACAAATACTGGTACATTCCCCAGATGTACCAGCCCTCCGTTTGCTGCTAAAAACGGAATCCGAATATTAATATAAGCAGTAATTACATAAGTAAGCGCAATAAATAAAGCCGTCATAACCATCCACTGCACATCTGCATGACTTTTCTCTACTCCGGTACTTTTTTGTGAAATCATTTCCTTTGATGTCAGATCTGGCACTATCTGTTTCGTCGTTTTCATAATAATCTAATCCTTCCTATCTGATCTACTTTAATAAAAATATAACGTGAAATTCATAAAAGCTTTTATCAAAAACGACTATACAACAAAACTGACAGTGATAACACTGCCAGTTTTGTATTTTTTTATGGTGCCAGATTTTTTAATCCCATCAGTTCCTAATGATAGGTTCGGTATAGCCCAGCAAGTTTCCCCAGCACTTCCACGTGATCCACAATAATCGGATCCATAGAGTCATTCTCCGGCTGCAGACGATAATGCCCATCCTCCTGATAAAAAGTCTTGATCGTGGCAGAATCATCCACTAACGCAACCACAATATCTCCATTCCGGGCCGTGTTCTGCTTCCGAACCAGAATTTGGTCTCCGTCATAAATACCGACATTAATCATACTCTCTCCGCGTACACGAAGCATAAATGCCTCTCCTGTCGGCATATTTTCTGGCAAAAGAGGAAAATACCCCTCAATATTCTGATCGGCAAAAATTGGTTCTCCAGCTGCAATCTCACCAATCATCGGCACATTAACCACTTCACGCCGTGCCAGATTAAAATCATCATCCATAATCTCAATTGCACGGGGCTTGGTAGGATCCCGACGAATAAAACCATTCTTCTCTAAAGTCTCCAGATGAGAATGCACAGAAGAAGTAGATTTTAAGTGAACCGCCTCACAAATCTCCCGCACTGCCGGCGGGTATCCCTTATTAATAATCTCTGACTTAATAAAATCCAATATTTCCTGCTGTTTTGCTGAAATTCTACCAGTAGCCATCTCTTGTCCCTCCTGTCTACGATCCATGAACTGGATCATTGTCTGACAAATCATTTTTGGTACTAACAGAATAACACATTTCATTCTATATGTCAAACAAATGTTCCGAACAAATTTTCATACCTAATTACTTATTGCTGTTCACAGCCGATTTTCTAAGGATAATTCCTGTTAGCAATAATGACTACCCCTTTATAATCACAGAATTACCGAAATCCTATAATCTTGTTTACCAACTGCCATGCGATACTGTACTCCCGCAATAAGCTTAGCGCCTCATCCAATGGAACCCATTCTGCCGCATCCACTTCCTGAGATAAGGTAAATGACTGTTTTTTCACAGTTGCCAGATACCCCAGCATAAGCATTTCTTTTTTTTCATAGGGATAAGTTCGGATATATTGTAACTTCTGTACCTCTAATCCAAGCTCCTCTGCAACCTCGCGAATTACCGTCTCCTCCGCTGATTCTCCCAATTTCATAATTCCGGCAACACAGACATAATGGCTTTCTGAAACATAGTTTTGTCTAAGCAGCGCAATTTCATCCTGCTCATTTACCACCCATGCTATAATGCTGGTGGTAAACAAATCCCATAAAGGAATGCTGCACTTTTCACAAAATGGGATCATTCCTTCATCGCCAATCTCTTTCTCTATCAATTTGCTTCCACAATGTGGACAATATGTAAAATGCATCGAAAATCCTCCCACTCTTTCATTTTTTGCAAATAATCTGGAATTTACCAGTCACGTTCCTGTATGGCATCCTCCACATCCAGATCAATCTGAAACCATTTCAAAATATATTCTACGGTTTCGCCAATACTATCTCTGGCAGCTGTTTCTATTTCGCTGTCATTCTCCTCGAATTCTTCCTGCAAATCATTAATTGCCAACGTCATTTCATCAAAATGTTTCTGTATCTTTTCTAAATCCTGTTCTCCCGTCTCCAGATAAGAAATCACATTTTGCACTAAATCCTTTACCTTATCCACCAGGAAATCCGGAAAATACCCATCCTGATACATATCTGCCAATAATTGATAGTTTTCATCAAACTTTTTCATATTCTATCCTCATCTTTCTATCAATTGATTCTCTGCCACTTCATTATACAACAAGCTAATACGTTTCGTCTATGCCACAATATATAACTTGTTCTGTCCTTGTTCTGTTACTTATTGATGACTCCCTCATATTCCATAGAAGGCATTTTACAACTTCCATCCAGTTTTTGAAATTCACCGTACCCCACAAAATGCAAACCACATTTTTTCAATACATTTCCCGAAGCCAGATTTGGTTCACAATGACTGGAAACAAACTTTCTGGCACCAAAGTTTTCATAGGCATAATGAATCATCGCCTTTGCCGCTTCCGTGGCATATCCCCTTCCCCAACAATCATACCTTAAATTATAACCAATTCTCCAACAGCCCTGCTTCTGCCCTGTTTTAATCGGTTCGATATCACCACTGCCAATTAACACACCATCTGCAATACATTCAAACCCAAAATGGTATGTATTTGTATCCTGGCAGGCGAAAGCCAGCCACTCTTTCACCTGTTCTATATCGGTATAGGTAAGATAATTCATATATCGTGTAACCCGCTCATCACTAACCCATTCAAATACTTCCTTGGCATCTGTTACTGCCAACGGACGCAACAATAAACGTTCCGTTTCGATTGCAATATTGTGCATATTTCCTCTCCCCAACTACTCCTTCCGATATTTCCTCATAATACCCAATTCATAAATTACCATTAATGTGATAACCCAAATCATAGCACCGACTACGGATAGTAAAATAATCGCTGAATCCTGTCCTATCAGTAATGGTATTCCCAACACAATAAAAACAACACCAGCGATACACCATAATTTCCCCATTGCATGATTATACTTCTGAACATCCTGAACTTCCCTCATTTTTACATTACTCCAAAAACCGGTGGGTTTTTCCGATCTCCATGCAATAATCCCCATAATAATAAACAGACAGCCAACCATACTCCATATTACAAATCCAATCATAACGTCCTCTCCTTTGTTACATTTTGCAATACTTCATTAACACAATTTTATTTTCATATAGCCACAAGTAAATGGGAAAAAGTCAAATTTTTCTGTGCCAACATGCTCTGCCCCATGCGCTTCATACCACCTTCTCAGTCTGACATTTTCTTCTACAATCCCAAGATTCATCGTAGAACAGCTCATCGCCCTTGCCTGTATACAAGCATGCTCCAAAAGCTGCTGCCCAATTTTCTGATGCCGATATTCCTTCAACACACACAAATGATTCAACTCACATTCCCTGCCATTTTGCCAAAGCAGGGAATAATATCCTATCATTCTACCATCCTCAAAGTAAGCATACATCCCCCTCTGTTCCTGTTCCATCTGCTTACTTAGACCTTCTTCCGTGATGGAAAATGCTGTAAATCCAGGTGCATTCTCCACTGTGAAACCAAATTCATCTGCCACCGTCTGAAAACTGCTTCGGATCACTGCCACACATTCCCGAAAATCATCTTTTTTTATTTTGCGAATCATAAGGTCTCCTTCCCCTTTACTGCAATAATAATTACCTCTTATCCTCCGACCAATCCTGTTAAAAACCAGTTTACTAATATTTCTTATCATTTTCAACACCTGAATAGTATAAAAAGCTTGCTTTGAAAAACACTAAAAACCCTCATAAACAGCAAATCTCACTGTTTATGAGGGTAAGCATTACTATATTACCACCAGATTAAATTATTATAACCGTATCCCATCCAATGCCGTAAAATACGACTATTTTTTCTTTTTCGGATAGGTTCCGATACATTTTCCGCTGTTCCAATCATATGCTTGAATTAATTTCGATTCCATACTAACCAGATACACCGTATTCCCAATATATAAACCTCTGGCAGAATACTCCTCATCCTTCAAACTCATATGCATCTTGCACACAAACCCCTTCTCCTCATCATAGGAATACACATAATACTGCAAATCATCGGTATACACACCCCAGCCATCGAAACCAATAATATTTTTCTCCGGATCAATCATAACAGCCTTGTAGTCGTACAATGCCTGAGAATAGTCTATCTTTCTCAGCAATGTCTTATGAATCTCCCTGACATTTGTAGGATCCGAAATGTCAAACATGGATAATTTCACTGCCTCCCGCTCTCCATCCTTACTCTCCTCCACACCAAGACCAAAGAGCAAATGGTCATTATAGAAGTGCATATACTCGGAAAATCCTGGTATCTTCAGTTTTCCCAAAATCTTAGGGTTATGCGGATCGGAAAAATCCACAGAAAACAGCGGATCTGTTTCCCGGTAGGTCACAAAGTAACCAATATCCCCCTGGAATCTGGCAGAATATACCCTCTCGTCTTTTGCCAGATGTTCAATACTACCAATGATCTTCAAATCCTCATCCAACACATAAACTGCATTATCGTCTTTTCCGGTATTGTAACTAATACTGCTGATAACCCGGAGATTCCCCTTATACTCGTTGATGGCAAAGGTATCCCGAATGGATCCTTGAATCTGTTTGGTAGCTTTCCCCGCAAATTTTCCCTTATGGTAAGAAAATTTCGTTAGCTGCGTCTTAGTCAAAACACCTTTCTTTTTCTCCGAATTCACCCATCTATCCGTTGTAAAATAGATATTTTCTTCCGTCATATGCAGTGTATCCATACCAGACATAACGGAACGGGCATCTGTAAAATCCTGCGGATCGTCCAGTTTTACCGACGTAATCGTAGTAAAGGACTTTTCATTACAACCATCTGGAATATAGATCTGGGATGCCAGAATTCTCTTTCCATTCAGACAGGGAATCAGATCATCCTCATCTTCATCGCCCTTTGCTGCATAATCCCCTTCCACTTCCGCATAACAACAAAAATATGGAGTACTTCCAGATACGGTATACAAATAGCCATCCTGCAACCGTGCCTCTTTATATCTTCCAGACTGTATCAATTCCTGGGTTTTCACTGGCTTCGACCGGTCACTGATATCAACAAAAGTAATGCTTGTATCAATTTCTCCCTGACGAGTTGTATAGGAAAGCAAAATTAACTGATCCTCTGCCAAGAAGAATTCTCTGGGGTAATCCTCTCCACAATCATATTTTCCAGTCAGCTCCATGGTACCGCCATCTACCTGAACAATATCTATCACACCACCATCCGTCTCACCATCATCGTCTACTATCTCCCGCAGGCGATAGATATACTTTCCGTCTGTGATGACCTGATCCGCTTCCATAATTCCCTCTACTGAAACATTTGTTTCCGAATGAGATGTGGAAGAAGTATCCGCAGATTTGGATTTTTTCACAGTATCAGATGCATTACTCTCTCCTTGTAAATAATCAACTCCTGCCCCTGTATTCGCATCATCACTTTCATAATCTGTATCCGCAGAGTAGTTCTCATATAGTATATCTTTGTCCTTAGTCCTCCGCCTCTTTACGATTTCCTGCAGAACATTCCGAACCTCTTGATAACTTTTTGCATAGCTCAGCTTTTCCTCTTCTACTACATCCTGTTCCTCCTCAGACATAGCAGAATTGGCTTCTTCGCTAACATCTGCATTCTTGCTTACTAGTTGATTCTCCATGCTGGTACCACCACCAGAAAAGGATAGCTTACTGTTAGATGCCGACCATGCAATACCACAGCCACACATTACCAGGAACACTGCAGCTGCTGCACCAAAGCGCTGTATCTTCCTGATCCGTCCCGTTCGAAGTGATTTTTTCTTCTCCAACAAATTCTGTCTAATACTTTCCGGCTGCAAACTCTCTGGCACGGAAAGTTTTTCTCCTGTGTCTCGAATCATATCCTCCATCTCCTTTTCCCACAAATCCCGTTTATCCATACTATACCTCCAATCTATTCTCCTAATAGCCCTATACTTTCGGTGTTACATTTTCATGAATGCAAAAGAACGCTGCCTACAGCATTTATGCTGTTGCATTCTTCATAGAAATGACTTAGATTTTCTTAAGACTGTCTTTTCATGCCTTAGGAAATCTTCATTTCTTACGCACTTACCTCCAGATACCTCCGCATCTTCTGTAGTGCCCGTCTATATTTAGAACGAATCGTACTGGGTTTACTGTTCAGAAAACTTGCAATTTCTTCTCCTCGGTATCCGGCAAAGACAAAGCCATTGACAATATAGCGTTCCTCCTCATCCAGAACAGTAAAGGCAGCCTCCAGGTCTCTCTTTTCTTCCGTCTGTTTCATAGGATCTACCGAACCGGAAACTTCCACCTCCACTGCTTCTCCCTCTCGCAGATAAGACTTTCGTTTTTTCCGGCACTGATTGGACAGGATTTTGAAAATCCAGTTGCGAAATTTACCAGCATCCCGCAATCGGCCAATGGTTTCATAAGCGCACATTACTGTTTCGCTTACGGCATCTTCTGCATCCGCAGGATTGCGCAGCATATAACAGGCATAAGCATACATATCCTGATAAACGGTTTCGTACAAAGTAACGAAAGCATCTGTATCTCCCTTTTTTACCCGTTTTACTAAACTTTGTATCTCTTCCATATCGTTCCTTTCTGGTACCAAATCAAAGTTATTACTAAGGGGGTTAAATATCAACGTTTTTACTTGAATAAATTCATCGATATATAACCGCCTTAGTAATATCAATCATTGCTTTCATATATACGTGTCATTACATGTGGAAAATGTTGCATGGATCTTGAATTTTTTCTATATAACAGAAAAATGGAACAGCAATACACTGTCCCATTTCCTATCCTGTAGATCATGAACTGCGATTCATGATCTTTTCCAGACATTACAAACAAGCTTACCCGGTCCGTTTATCATTGTACTAATCCTGCAACTGGGCTGGATCAATCATCTTGCCATCGGACCAGATCCGCTCCAGATCATAGAACAAGCGATCCTCCCGGTCAAAAATATGCACCACCACATCGCCATAATCCATCAATACCCAACTGCTGTTTTTGGTTCCCTCAATCCGTTTCACAGAATAGCCCTGTTCATGCATCTTTTCTTCCACATTATTAATCAGTGCCTGCACCTGAGGCGTACTGCCGGCGCTGGCTATAATGAAATAATCTGCCATAATAGATATCCCTGAAATCTGGATGATTTTAATGTCTTCTCCCTTTTTTTCATCCAATGCCTTATAGGCAGTAGATGCCATCGTCTTCGTTGCATCCATACCACGAGCCTCCTTCCTACATCAGCTCTTTTCCTGCTACCCATGCCTGTCCCACTTTTTGACCAGTAACATAATATCCTGCTTTGAACTGATCGAAAATAAGTGCATTCAATTTCTCTACAGCCACCTTGCCATCTTCATCCAATACCTTTTCCTCTGCATTGACATTAACAATCTTACCTACAACAGCATGGAAATGCTCCGTCTCTACAATCTCTGTCAATTCACACTCCATGGCAACTGGAAACTCCTGAACTACAGGCGCATTCACATGAGTACTTTTCTCTGTGGTAAATCCGGTTCTCTCAAACTTATCTTCCATATCATTTCCGGAAGCAATTCCAAAGAAATCTGCCTCCTTCATATGCTCTTGATCCGCAATGCTAACCGTAAATGCTTTTACCTGACGAATATTCTTGGTTGTTTTGTGACTTTCTCCAATAAACAAGGTAATCTGATCCATTGCACTAATCATACCCCAGGCAGCATTCATCACATCCACCTTACCATTTTCATCATAAGTTGCAACCATCAATACTGGCATAGGATAGACCGCCGGAATCACACCCAAATCTTTTCTCATGATAAAATCCTCCTCTTTCTTTAATTCTGTCTACTAAAATATATGAAGCGATTAAAAAATAATCCTATATAAACTACTTTTCCAATATTCATTGCAATAATACAACGAATATTGTACCTAATAGGAAACAACCTATCCATTTTCATTAGAATAGTGTCCGATAATAAGGACATATATCCTCATACTGTCCATCTTTTCTGCGGAATCCTCCTGGAATAATGCCTAGCGGTACAAATCCTAATTTCTCATAAAGATGTCTGGCAGAGGCATTGGAGACAACCACTGCGTTAAACTGTAAAACACGAAATCCACTCTGTCTTGCCTGTTCCAGACAATCCAAAACTAATTTTTCTCCAATATGATGACCTCTACTGCCTGATGCCACCGCATAACTGGCATTGCAGATATGTCCACATCTTCCTACATTATTGGGATGCAGTATGTATAATCCATAGATTTCTTCTGTCTTCTGATCAATTGCCACTGCAGTAAGAGTCTGTTCTGCAAAAAACTGTTTTCCAGACTGTAGTGTGAGAAGTTCTTCCTGAGGAAAAGCAATGCCCTCCTCCACTACTTCATTCCAAATCTGGATCATAGCAGGCAAATCTTCTTCCTGCCATGGTCTGATGTCAAGCTCTATCATAGCTCCATATCTCCCATTAGAACAATGCCGTAACAACAATCACTGCCAGAATACCGCCAATACTGCTGCCAATCAGATTAACCGTCAATTGGTATCCCCAATCCACTTTCTCCCCATCCTTGTTTGGAATTGGAAGAAGGGCAAACCAGATACTGCTGAAAACGGAACGCATGGCATTCATGCTAAACCCGGTACTATTCAATGTCAGTGACAAAATCAGAACTGCGGCAAAACCAATCACTCCAATCTGCAGTGCAGCGGAATCTCCGGAGCAGGCATTAATCGCTCCCAGAACCAAGAACAGGAACAGGAAGGTCGCCAGAATCTCCTGCACAAAGTTCAACACCATATTTTTCTCCACTGGATAAGCAGAAAAAATTCCCCGCTTTGGCATATCCTTTGATGCCTTAAATGAATCCCAGAAAAAGATCATACAGAGCAGAACTGCCGTACCAGCTGCCAGGAATTCCATCAACAGATACAAAGCAGCCTGTGCTACTGGCAACTTTCCTAAAATCAGATTACCAAACACAACACCTGGATTTAAGTAAGCAGGTCCTCCTAATATAACGGCCATTGCCAGTCCAAATCCTACAGCAAGACTCCAGGCAACCGCCAATTCAATATAATTCAATGTGCCTACCAATGTCTTTTTCAGTGAGATGTTACACATATAAGCATAACCTCCCAGTAAAAAAATCAAACTCCCCACAAATTCTGATAAATATACCATGTTCTTTTTTCCTCCTTTGTACTAGTTGTTGACTTTACAATCAGTTGCTCCCTCACCCTTTATTCTTTTACCCTGCGGATATGCGCTATCAACTTGACACCTCTTTATCCAATCAGGAACCCTCTCGTTTCTTTGCATAATATTGATAAGCAGCCTGCGTTGTTGGATCAAATTTCTTTTTCCCTGTTTTAACTGCTTGCTCCTCCAAATAAGATACGGTATTTTTCAGGGTCAGATAAACAGCCTCCTCCAGATCCTGAAATGCCATCCTGCGTACCTGATCCAGACCCGGTATCATCTTGCGGTGTGGTTCAATATAATCTGCCAGAAAAACAATCTGCTCCAAAACAGACATATCTTCTTTGCCAGTTGTATGCCATCGAATCGCAGACAAAACCTCTGGATCCTGTACTCCATATTTATGTTCCGCCAGATAAGCTCCCAGTTTGGCATGTAATAGCATGGGATTTTTTTCCTCACTGGGGGATATCGCAATTTGATGCTTCTGACATTTTTGAAACATCTTTTCCCCTGTCATATATTTTGCACAATCGTGCAAAACCCCGGCAGTTCCCGCCTGATCCATACTGACATCATAACGCATCGCTAAAGCCTCTGCCGTATAGCGCACTCCTACGATATGCCGGAATAATTTTGATGATATTTTTTTCTGCAATTTCTCCTGAATCTCTTCAATTTCTTCCTGCATCGGATTCGCCCCCTCCTATTCATTGATACAAAAAATGTTTATGAATATAGTTCTCCACTTCATCCGGCACCATGCCCTGCAGTGAATCTCCTCGTTGTACCCTATCCCGAATGTCACTAGAACTAATGTCCATACGAGACATTTCTACTATCTGTATTCTCGCCTGATAGTTCCGCATCAACCATTTTGCCCTGTCTCTAACTTGCTCCTGACTCATATCATAACGGCTGATTGCTAATATCTCCACCCGGCTCATAATTTCTTCTGGATGATACCATGTTTCCAACTGAAACAAGGAATCTCCCCCCAGAATAAAATAATAGTCATGCTCCGGTTTTTGCTCCTGCAGCATCCTCAAAGTATCCGCTGTATAGGTAACGCCATCCCTCTGCAATTCAAAGTCTGAATATACAAACTGTGATTTATCCCGAATCGCCAGTTTTATCATAGCGGCTCGATGAAATTCCGCTGTAACATTTCGATTTCGCTTATGGGGTGGTATTTTAGAAGGCAGGAACAGCACTTGATCCAGATCTGCTTGCAGATATGCCTCCTCCGCCATCTGGATATGTCCCAGATGAATGGGATCAAAGGTTCCTCCCAGAATGCCGATCCTTGCCATTAGCGGTCACTCCATTTCATCTGCTTCCCAGCTGCTGAACGTCCACTGTGTCCCGTTCTTGTTGACATTCCTGTTCTAGCACTATCCTGTCTGGTTGTACTTTTTATTGCTCTCGTCCTTTTACTATTCTGTCTGGCTGTTCCCTTTGCCACAGCATTTCTTGCTGTTCCCATCTTTCCACCGTCTTGTTTGGCTTTGCCCTTTATCATCCCCGTCTTTCTTTTGGCAGCACGTTTCCTTTTTTCCTCTAACTCATAATTCTTTTTGTATAAGACGATTTTTTTCCCGATAACCTGTACCACCTCAGATCCGGTACGCTCCGACAATACCCGTGCAATCTCTCTGGGATCATCCAGACAATTTTTCAATACACTGATCTTAATTAATTCTCTTGCCTTTAGGGCATCTCGAACAGCATCCACCATCTGCGGTGTCAGACTGGACTTGCCAACCTGAAAAATACTATCTAACTGCATCGCCTGTGTCTTGAAAGCGGCTCTCTCTTTACTGGTCATATCAATCTCCCATGCCGTTATCCCGGCTTCTATAATTTATCTTATCTTTGTGCTGTTTTGCACATCATGCAAGCAATCTCTGTTTCGGATCACATCATCGGCTGATCACACCCTACCATTATATACGGAAATCTCCTTTTTGGCAAATACTAGCAAAGTTCTGTTGGTATGACTATGATGATTAAACACTAAAGGAATTTTACACAGAATAACTGCCTATCTATCGCATTATTCTGTTGAACTACCTCTGTCATATTATCTCTTAGGCAGATACTGTACTGCAATCCGGTTTTCCGGCTTGACATCACACAGATATATCACGATTAGAAATATCCACTCTAAGGGTTTCATACATATATACACAATGTCCGCTGCAAATTTCGTCCGAATCAGTCTGGCAACTGGCAGTCCATAGCTATCATACACATTTCTGACCAAACGATGAAATTTGGGCACTCTCTCCTCCAAAATTTGCTCAAAGGCATTGGCAATACACAGCTGACGGTTTACCACCACACGATGTCCATGGCGCTCTCCCATCCGCAAAGGTTTCACAATCCCTGTATGCCCTCCTGCCGCAACCGTACATAAATAATGTTCGTCCACGCTGACATTAGGTGGTGCAATCTGTTCCGACAATCTCCAGTCGGCAGTCTCTGTCCATGCCTTAATAATATAATCCGGCCGCTGTCCAAACAAAACAAGAATACAGAGTACCACTCCCAATAGCGGCAGCATCATAACCAAGGCAAAAATCGGCCAATAGAGAGCATTTGTCAATTTGTCCTGGAACATCTGCAATACGGTTCCTGCTCCATCCCGAACATCATGCTGCTTCTCCATCTCACGCCACTCTATTATCTTATAACGGATGGTTTTCATGGCAATCATGATACAGTTAAGTGGAAACAGACACAAGATACTATTATTCAGATTACCAATCTGTATACACCACAGGATACACTGCAATACTCCGATGTACATAGCAGATATGGACAATACAATAATTAATGGCGGCAGTTTCTCCAAATGGAAAAAGTTCAGCACCAGATACCCCACCACACCAATAACACACAAGGTAAACACCGTGGGCGCTGCACCTGTCCATACCGGTTGATGCTTCTGGGAATTTTGCAGCACCTCACTCCACTGTGCGTCTATAACGATATTCCATCCATCCTTCAGAAACGCAGAAACCAGGCAGGAATCAATAACTCCCAAAATCAATGTAATATATTCAAATCGCTTTAAGTTCTTCCTCCATATAGGATCCCTTGGAATATAAAACAATGCGATCAGATTAATCAAGGTCAGAATAATTGGATAGATAAGGCATAGTCCAACTAATAGCACACCCCCAAGCAACTCCCCTGGAGTATCCATTCCCCCTCTACTCAAATAAAGGATAAAAGCAACACAAGCAGTTAGCAACAGGGAACTTAAAACCGGTTTTCTTTTGATAAATTTCTTCCCCTCGTCTGTAAACATACATCCTCCTTCTAATGCCCTAAAATATCATTCTAATTTTTTTCTTATTATATTACTTAGTGAATTATATGTCGAGGGTATTTCTTCCCCTTAGTAATCATAACCTTTTCCTCCATCGCCATTGCACGGGAATGAACACCAAAACCTTTGCCGAATTTGCATTCTCATTCAAAACAAAATTAATTATAAACCGTAATGGACCTGCACATAAATTCCAGCTTTACTGCATATTATGATAGTAATTTTCGTATACAGGACGGAATCTTTATGAAATCAATTTTTCCTTTCCTATCAAACATCAGAATACAGAAAAGACTCCATGGCAGACTATCTGTCCCAATTTTGATACTCTCCCTCTCTCTGAGTATGATGGGAAGTCCTCTCGCATTACAGGCAGAGACAGTTTCCTATACCAATACACTGCAAAAGCAGAAAACACAGACATCCGGTATTGGTTCAGATATTCTCAGCAGTACCAATACTCAGGCTCCGGATTCTACGACCAAATCGCTTAGTGAAAACAATGCGCAAGCTCCAGATTCTACAGCCGAATCACTCAGTGGAAACGACACACAGACCCCAGATAGTACTTCAAAATCGCTCAGTGAAAACGGTACACAGGCTCCAAATAGTACTTCAAAATCACTTAGCGAAAACGACACACAGTCTTCCGATAATGAAGCCCCTGGGAATTCGACAAATGTTGACGAAACAGCACAAGATACCACAGAAAACGAGTCCACTGCCGGACTTTCCATTACCGCCACTGCCGCTGTCCTGATTGACAACCACAGCGGACGTATCCTGTTTGCAAAGGAAAAGGATAAGGAATTGATCCCGGCAAGTATTACTAAGATCATGACCTTACTGTTAATCTTTGAGGGACTAGAACAGGGACGGTATCAGCTGACGGATGAAGTAACGGTCAGTGAACACGCATCACAGATGGGTGGCTCCCAGGTATATCTGGAACCAGGAGAAGTTCAGACCGTGGATACTATGATTAAATGTATCAGTATTGCCAGCGCTAACGACGCTGCCGTGGCAATGGCTGAATTTGTAGCAGGATCAGAAACCGCATTTATTGACCAGATGAACCAGAAAGCCGCAGAACTGGGCATGGAACATACCCACTTCATGAACTGCAATGGTCTGGATGACAGCATTGAAAGTGGTCATTACAGCAGTGCTTATGATGTGGCACTAATGTCACGGGCGTTGATTACCGAACATCCAAGCATTACCAATTATTCCACAGTATGGATGGATACCATCATACATAAAACCAAAAAAGGTGAATCTGAGTTCGGACTGACAAACACCAATAAACTGATTCGTACCTATCAGGGTATTACCGGATTAAAAACCGGTTCCACCTCCAAAGCAAAATATTGCTTGAGTGCCACAGCCAATCGGGATGGCATTGACTTAACTGCTGTGATTATGGCGGCACCTAATCACAAAGTACGCTTTACTGAAGCAGCTGCTCTATTGGATTATGGATTCGCCAACTGTACTGCCTTCTCTGAAACAATGGACGATATTCCCCTCACAGCAAGGGACATTGCCGGAGGAACCAAGGCAAAGATCACTCCCCGCGTGGAGAAGAATTTTTCTTATGTCATGTGTGGCGAAGAACGCAATCAGACACCGAAGCGGGAAATTACCTATCGTCCAAATCTGACTGCCCCAATAAAAGAAGGCGAACCAATCGGCAATGTAACCTATACTCTGAATAATCAAAAAATTGGTTCCGTTCCCATCGTAGCTGCAGAAACCGTTCCGACGGCAAAATATATCCATATTCTGAAACAGATGTTAGAACGCATTTGCTGCAAAAAAGCGTAAGCCCAGCGGCTTACGCTGCAAAAACGCTAAAGCGTTTTTGTTGGTGTACTACTATATATGTGCATTTTTCTATACAGTAAGTAGAGTTGAAGTATCACTAACACATGGCAATACCATGTAAAAAAATATTAAATCAACCCTGCAAGGATTTGCTTTACAGCATAAATGCTATTGTGGTTACTATATACAAACATTTTTCATATAAAGGAAAGGGGCATGTTTTCTGCTGAAACACGCCCCTGTTATCTTTTAGCTATATAGGAAAATGCCTTTTTAGTCCTCATCTTCCGAGGAAGATGAATCATCATTGCCTCCCGGACGATAAACAAATTCCTCCTTGCCATCATAATCAAAAATAAATTGTTTTAATGCTTCCTGATTAGCGCTGGTATCCCAGGAACCACCGCCCCCCGCTGTCATAACAATACAGGAACCACAGGAAAATTCTCCATTGGCACCACTACGGAAATAGCCTTCTACCGGTATCTGCAGCTGTTTAACCTCCATCGTCCCCATCGTTACCACATCTTTCATATAATCAAAAATCTGGTCGTTGGTTAAATCTGTTGTCACATTATCAAACACACTATTGGCAATATCTGTCCAGTCTGACATTGGCAGTTTTTTCACTTTATCAAAAACCCGGTTAATGACAGTACGCTGTCGCCATGTACGACCATAGTCATCCCGTAGCCCATTAATAGTAGTACCTTTTTTACGAATTCGGCAATATCCTAATGCCTGACTGCCATTTAAAACCTGTTTCCCCACCTTGACATTACGATATTTCTTGTTACGGATATAGTTGGTAGAATTGAGATACTCTGCCTCCGATTCGGTCAGCTCCACTTCTACGCCTCCCACTTTATCCACAATGTCCTGGAACGCCTTAAATCCCACCTCTACATAACCATCCAGCTCAATATTAAAATTCGTAGCAATGGTTTTATATAACAGCTCCACTCCTCCATAAGAATTGGCAGCATTGAGTTTATTCTTGCCATGCCCCGGAATCTCTACTACCAGATCCCGCATTAGAGAAGTCAGTTTCAAGGTACCATGTTTCATATCCATGGTTCCAATAATCATGGTATCCGTTAATCCACCAGCATTATAACCGTTTTCCTTTCGGTAGTCATTTCCAATAATCAGAATATTGACAATCTGATTATCTGACCGAACCGGAATTCCGCTGAGATCTACATTCCGCAAAGCTGTGTCATAATCCCGATTCACATGATCGAAAGCGCTATTCATCGTAACCCGTGCCTTAGCCACAAAAAATCCGGCAACAGCGCTGATTACCACCAAAAAGCTTAATAAAATTTTCTTCCACATACTGTGCTTTCCTCCTCATTGTATCGTATCACCGGATATCGGCAACCTTATCTTGCTGGCAAAGTTAAATCAACTTCTCCGCAGCGCAGAAAGCCTTGGGGCATAACTTAGTTTTTATTTCGTATCAATCGTCCTCTTCATCCGAAGCAGAACTATCATCCTCTTCCGGTGTAGCTCCAGTTGATTTGGTATATTTATATTCCTCCTTGCCATCATGTTCAAAAATAAATTCTTTCAATGCTTCCGCACAGACCGATGGATCATAGGAACGTGCATAACCTGCAGTCGGCACCAGACTCCAACCCTGGGCATCTGGAAATTCATTATTCCTGTCATCATAAAAATAACCATCCATCGGAATACGGAATTGTTCTACTTCTGTAGTACCAAGAGTAATCACGTCCTTCATATAAGTCATAATGGTCTTGTTGTCCAAGTCCGTGGTCACATCCGCCAAAACATCATTTGCCACTTCCACCCACTTAGAAAGAGGCTGGGTTTTCATCCGGTCAAACACAGCAGATAACACCGTTCTCTGTCTCCAGGTACGACCAGGATCATCAATTAATCCACTGGCTGTTTTGACTGGTTCTCCAATCACATCCAGTCCTTTCCGAATACGAACATATCCCAATGCCTGGTTTCCATTTAATATCTGTTTGCCCACCTTCAGATTACGATCCTTTTTCTTCCAGATATAGTTGGTGTGATTCAGATATTTTACCTCTGATTCCGTCAATTCAACTTCCACACCGCCTACAGCATCCACCACTTTTTTAAAAGCATCAAATCCTACCTTCGCATAACCATCTACCTTAATATTAAAATTCTGGGCTATGGTTTTATATAAATTCTTGATCCCTCCAAATTCTTTCTTGCCGGAAGCATTGATCTTCATATATTTATCCTGTCCAGCCACATTAACCAGAGTATCCCTCATAATGGAAGATAATTTTAGGGTACCATGCTTTTTATCCATGGTGGCAATCATAATAACATCATACAACCCTGGCGAGGTACTGCCATCATACTCCCGGTAATCATCTCCGATCAGCAGAATATTAATGACCTCATCATCAGAATGAACCTTAATCCCCTCCAGGTCTACAGTATTCAGAGAAGTATCAATATCCCGATTGATCTGTGACAGAGAATGATTTACCATAGTCTGCACTTTCGCCACACCAAAGCCTGCACCGGCACTCAAAATAATTAATAAGCTCATCAGAATCTTTTTCCAAATCGCTATACTTTTCCATGCATCAATCAATTTTGACATAATATTTCCTCCAATGGTATCGTATAACTCTAATCCTCTATTAGAATTATCTTATCCAAAATGCAAACATATCATGAACTTCGTTCAAAATCTTGTTGCATCCCCTCATAATTCCTCATAATTAACACCAACACATAAGCACTCACTTCGAAACCTTCGGTTTCTCACGCATGAGTACCACCTCAAAGCCTTCGGCTTTTCGGTGTTCAGTACTTACGCATAAGCACTCACTTCGAAACCTTCGGTTTCTCATGCATGAGTGCCACCTCAAAGCCTTCGATTTTTTGGCGTTCAATACTTACCCATAAGCACTCACTTCGAAACCTTCGGTTTCTCAGTGTTCGTTACACTCACATAGAATCATTGTCAAAAATTCTCTTGTCTGCAAGCAGACGAGAATTTTTGACAATGATTCTGCGTTCGTGCTTATGCGTTCATTATATCATTTCACTGAAATTGTGACAATATTTTTATTCTGGCAGATTGTGTAAGCGTATCATACAATCTTTTCCGCAGAAACAAATTCCATATTTCATAATATTAGGATATCCTTTCTCAACATACTCTGCGTCATATTGCATAATTTCAATTTGATGTAACGCTTCCTGACACTTTACTTCCATTTCAGAAAAACGTGTGGCTCTTTTAAGTTCCATAATGATAACCGGTTTTCTATAACTTACTGGCTCCAGGGCAATATCATATCTCCCTTTACCACTTTCTCGATTGGAACGTATCTGATAATGAGGCATAGCTCCTAAAATTCCCAGCAAAAAACCATGATAAAACATCTCCGCACTATCCATAAAACTAATAGAGCTTTGCAACTGTTCATTTAATAAATCTTCAAATAGAGTGGTATTGCCCATAACAACTGCAGTATATAATTCAGAATAGTCTCCAGATTCCACCACTTGCTGAAACCACGACCGTATTGTGTTGTTATAAATATAACGAATCTCCCTGTTTGGAATCTCCAAAGTCAGATAAATAGATTCCGAATCGAAACGTCTCCCAACTTCCTTTAGATACCCTGTGAAAAACAGAAAATTCCACAAATTGTCTCGTGTCTGGTAAATATCGCCATAGGTAATTTCCTCATGAACCTGCTTTTCAATGCTACCTCCAGCAATCAGCTGTTCGATCTCATTTTTGGTATTCTGGTCAGCCTGTTCCACCAGATCTCGGATAATGCTGTTGGAAGATGTATTTGACCAGTACGGTTTCGGAAATTCTGTGTTTTTCTGTACAATATCAAGCACATACTTAATGACACTCCATGGATTATACATCTCTGTTTTTCCGAACAGATATCCATTATACCACATCTTTGCCTCTTCCATTCGATCAGCAATTCCATAATAACCTAACATAGCTTCTACTTCATCCGGTGTAAAGCCAAAATATTCCGCATAACTCTCATCCAAAATCGAAGTAATATCAAAATTATTCAATCCGGTAAAAATACTTTCTTTGCTTATGCGAAGACAGCCTGTGACAACTGCAAAATTTAAACTGGTATTGGTTTTCAGG
Source organism: uncultured Jutongia sp. (assembly GCA_964409845.1). Lineage (GTDB taxonomy): Bacteria > Bacillota > Clostridia > Lachnospirales > Lachnospiraceae > Butyribacter. The sequence continues at coordinate 63,428 of CAYPEW010000005.1, read as the reverse complement.
GCAGACTCAAACAAAGAACGGATGAATCCAACCATTTCATCATAGAATCCAGAGTAAAATGCATTCTCCAAAGGTACATCGTACTCATCAATCAAAATAATTGTCTTTTCCTCATGATACTGTTCCAGACAGGCAGACAGAAATTGTAATGCTCCTGCATATTCCGATGGCTCGGCATTTCGATCCATAATAGTGACATATCGTTCTTTTTGCTTAGCAGATAACGCATTTCCCTGCAAAAGATATCGATGCCGTTCATATTCTGCCATAATTCCATTTACTAAAAAATCATATGCCATCTGGTAGGTCGGCTGCTTCGCTGATTTCAGAGTTAGAAAGATCAGCGGATAGCGTCCCAAGTGTTTTGTGTACTCTTCACCGGCATCCATAATTTTCTTTCCTTCAAAATAAGCAGAATTATCTACGGTGTTACCATCTGGTTTGATCTCATGCTCAAAAAAAGTCTGTAAGGTACTTTGCGCTAAAGTCTTACCAAATCTCCTGGGTCTGGTAAAAAGAGTTACCTTGGAGCCTTGTTTTAGAATATCCCGGATCAGTAAGGTCTTGTCCACATAGTAATATCCGCCATTTATCATATCTTTATAAAATTCAATACCAATCGGTATCGGCTTCTCCATGTCGATCATATCACCCATACCTCCTTTGGAATTCACTATAGCATATTACTAATATTGAGGCAAGAAAACATCAATATTAATAATCAAAAACCTACTAACAAAAGTCAAGTCTTCTTAGCAGGTTAAAATAGATATTTAATAGATTTTTTTCAACCCTTGACGAATAACATCGAATTCGCTATAATCGAATGTGCGTTTGGAAATACAGGTACAGATCTCCCAAAGACAACCCTTCCGATTAAAAAAGGATAATGCAAGAATACAACTTATTCGCATAAACACATATGGCTTCACTCCTTTTTTCATTGGAACATACATAAGATCTGTACAGAAATGAGGATAACTATGGCAAGAGGTGCCGGAAAAAATAACTGGGCATTGTTTTTATTACTATTAGCGGGTATCGTGATTGGCAGTTTCATTGCACAAGCAACAGCGGGAATCTCCGCTCTCTCCTGGCTGAATTATGGACAGAAGTTCGGATTAACCCAGCCTTTTACGCTGGATCTGGGAATTCTGGTTCTGACCTTCGCATTATCCATTAAGATTACCATTGGCAGTATTATTGGAATCTTAATCGCCATTATTATTTATCACTTTATTTAGAATTATGAAAAAGAAATGGATGCCAATTAACATCTTAGCTAACTGACATCCATTTTTTCTATTTTCCCATATCAACTGCCTTATATTATCCCTAATTAAATGGATAGTAATTCTTCTCTCACTTCCATCAAAATAATGCCAAGCCTGTTTTTTCCAGAACCATCTTTCCCACATCCCCAATAATAATCATTCGATGTTTTCTCAATTAAAGTTTCTTTCCCAGTAGACAATAAAATATCTTTAATTTCTTCATTTTGTGTGAATTTTGCCAATACTGCTTTTCGCATGATATCATCTTTTACCTGTTCCCAATCTGCTCGCAATGGCAAATCTCTATTCCTACCCATTTCTGCTGCTTTCATGGGATTATCCAGTAAACGGATCACTTCTTCATACTCCGTTCCAGAAAATTTCTGTGCCTGAAAATAATGTTCGCTGGTCATCCACCTTTTGCCATCTAATTCAAAATCATAATGTGCAAAATTGGAAAAACAACCATACTCCTCGTTTATTTTATAAAAATATATTGCCATATCCTTACCTCCGTAAGCTAGTCCACCAATTTTCAAAATATTCGGACTGTTCCTCTATTGTTGCATATTCCTCCACCAAACAGGAATCAAAAATATCAACCAAAGAATCCATTTTTGCCTGCGATCCATATATTAGTGTATATGCCTTTCGCCCAACACCCATGCTTAATATCATTCCTGACGGATAAACATTCCTGCTGCAACCTTTACATAATAATTTAATATTTCTTTGCTCCAATTCTTCCCTTAGCTTTATTAATGCATCAAAATAATTTTCTTCTTCTTTTTCCAACACTAGCTTCCCTAAAGAAAACCGGATTGTAACACTATCATTATTTTCTGTTAATTCAATGACTGCATTTTTTTCCTGATCTTTCTCTATACAGGCAACTTTGCGTATTTCTTTCTCCATTCACTTCCTCCAAAATCCGGATTAGGAATAACTTCTATGATTCGATTGCCACCAGGTAATTTTCATCCTGACAGCATCTCCCGCTAGTATATTGCAAAAGAGGAAATTCATCATAATACTGCATTCCTACCTTGCGCATAATCTCTCCCAGATTCTGTCGGTCTGGTGGTATCACCCTTTCTCTGACAAAACGCAGAGCTTCTTTTCCTTGAAGCTCATATACTCCCTTTGCAGCCCAGCATTGCAGGATAGCAGGCAATGCTGTATAATCACACTCCTTATAAATTTGTATTTTATATTCCTCTTTTTCGCTATTATATTCTAAAATCGCCAAATCCCCTTCTTCTTCCCGCTCTGCATCTCTCACATAAAATTGATACACCATTATACCATCCCCCTTAGCACATCAATGCGGTTTAATAACATTTCCCAAATAGTAATACATTATCGGCACTTGATAGGAAGAACGCAACAGCATAAATGCTGTTGCGTTCTTCGAGAGTTGATATAGTTTTCCTTATGCAGAATGCTTTTTCTGTATTAGGAAAACTTCAACTCTTACATATGCGCCCGATAATAATTAATCAGACATCCTCTGGAAATAATCTCACGCTCATCATCAGTCAGATCTCCCAAACGCAGCTCAAATTCTTTCATGCCGTCTCCCACTACATAAGCCTTGATCACGTCTGCCTTATCTTCTACGGCTTTCTTGATATCCTTAACAAAGATATAATCTCCATTCTTAAACGGAATCTCATCCGGGTACAGGAACGGCAACATTCCCCAGTTAATCAGGTTGGAGCGATAACGCTTAGTAGCATATTCTTTGGCAATATTGGCAAAACCGCCTAATACCTTCTGGCAGGAAGCAGCCTGCTCACGGGCAGAACCATCGCCCGGTTTCACCGCATAAATCATACTACCGATCTGGGTGTTCTTTGGATCCACATCAAATTTCTCATTAATCTTAGCAAATACATCTTTCACCTCTGGCAGAGCCGCATAGATATCCTCTCCGGCAATTCTTGCTTTCTCACCTAACTGTACTGCCTTTGCTTTGCCCACATATTCCGGATCCTTGCGGGACAAAGTAAACTCAGCCAGTCCCAGCGGATTCGAACGGAAGGAAGATGTCTCTCCGGATGGAATCAACTCATCAGTAGTGGTAACCGGATCATGAATCTCAGAAACTACTTTCAATACCATGTTATCGGTCAGTGCTGACATTTCCGGCCAGTCCTTGATATTTGGACCAAATTTGATCTCCACAGAAGGATCTGCCTTGCCCACACCGTCATAGACACGGTTCTCATAGATGGTGCTGTCAAAGAAATATTTTGGCTTCTGATAATCCACATCAATATCCATAGCAGAAGTCAGATATCCCTGGTTGGCGGCGGTTGCTGCAATGGATCTGGCATCCATCAATGCCACAGAAGCGATCTGTCCATTGGTTACCTTGGAACCTTCTCTGTTCGGGAAGTTACGGGTAGAATGACGGATGGATAAACCATTATTCGGCGGTACATCCCCAGCGCCAAAGCATGGTCCGCAGAATGCAGAACGCACCGTAGCACCAGTTGCCATCAGATCGGCAATGGCACCGTTTTTCACTAATTCCATAAATACCGGCTGGCTGGATGGATAAACACTCAGAGAGAATTCATCAGCTCCAATATTCTTGCCCCGGAGAATATCCGCTGCGTCACAGACATTCTCAAAGCCACCACCGGCACAGCCTGCAATCACGCCTTGCTCCACATACAATTTACCGTTTCTAACCTTGTCCTTCAAAGTATAATTAATCGAATTATTATCTAAGCTGACTGCTGCCTTCTTTTCCACATCATCCAGAATATCCATCAGATTGGCATTTAATTCCTCAATAGTATAGACATTACTTGGATGGAACGGCATTGCAATCATTGGTTTAATCTCAGACAGATCAACATAAACCATGCCATCATAATAGCTTACTGCTTCTGGTTTTAACTCCTGATAATCCTCTGGACGCTTGTGGATCTCATAAAATTCCCGGATCTGCTCGTCCGTTGTCCAGATGGAAGACAGACAGGTGGTCTCCGTGGTCATAACATCCACACCGATTCGGAAATCAGCAGAGAGATTTGCCACACCAGGTCCCACAAATTCCATAACCTTATTCTTAACATAACCATTCTGGAACACAGCACCGATAATGGCAAGGGCCACATCCTGCGGTCCCACACCTTTCTGTGGTTTTCCAGTCAGATAGATCGCTACCACATCCGGCTTTGCAATATCATAGGTACGGCTCAACAGCTGTTTTACTAACTCTGGTCCACCCTCTCCCATTGCCATAGTTCCCAATGCTCCATATCTGGTATGGGAATCCGAACCTAAGATCATTTTTCCACCGCCAGCTAACATCTCACGGGCAAACTGGTGAATTACCGCCTGATGAGGTGGTACATACATTCCACCGTATTTCTTAGCACAGGACAAACCGAACATATGGTCATCCTCGTTAATGGTGCCACCTACCGCACACAGACTGTTATGGCAGTTGGTCAGTACATATGGCACTGGGAATTTCTCCAGTCCGGAAGCCCTGGCTGTCTGAATAATTCCCACGAAAGTAATATCATGAGAAGTCAGCTTATCAAACTTAATCTGTAGATTTTCCATATTTCCGGATGTATTATGTTCTTCCAAAATACGATATGCCATCGTTCCCTTTGCTGCCTCCTCCTGCGCTGGAACACTGCCAGTCTTTGCCTGCAGCTCCTCACGGGCATTTGCAGTATCTTCAATGATATCTGTACCATTTACCAGATAAACACCATTGTCATATAGTTTAATCATAAAAGAATCCTCCTTAGATAAAATCAATACAGTACATAAGCTGGGCGCACTAAGAATGCTCCCAAGTGCGCCACCAACATGTATCATATTAACATAATCTAAAATATTTGTCTATGCTTAGAATAACGAATATTAAATGATATTACGAATTGCTACATTGCTACGCAATTTTCGCAATTCTACAAACACCTCCATTCCCGCATATTTGCAAGCAAATCTGCTTCATGTCGGTGTTTGGCGGGTCAAGCCAGTAGATAGCAAATTGCGTATAAATACGCATTGCTATCTACTTTTGACCCTAACATCATATTAAATAATAATGCACACCAGTCCGCCATTGCCGTCGTTAACCACTTTTTGAATCGTTTCCTGCAATTTCATCTGGCTTTCTTCCCCTAAACGGTTTACCTTAGTAGCCATTCCCTCCTCTACCAACTGTCTCACTGTCTTACCGAAAATATTCGTATCCCAGATATCGGATGCCTCCCCATTTTCCCCATGCTGTCCGGATATGTAATCCATCAGATCCTTTGCCTGTTGCTCTGTACCCACAATTGGGGCAATCTCCGTCTCAATATTTGCCTGGATCAAATGGATGGAAGGGCTAACTGCCTTTAACTTCACACCAAATTTATTGCCGTGCCGGATCAACTCTGGATCATCAATGCTGATCTCCTCCACAGAAGGTGTCACCACACCATAGCCCTTGCGATGTACCTCATCCCAGGCATTGCGGATTTTATCGGTTTCCTCCTTGCCGGAAGCATAGTCCCGCAGCAAACGGATCAGCTGGTATTCTCCACCAATTTCCGTTCCTACTAACTCACTTAATATTTGATAGTAACGGCTGTCGTCAAATTCCGTATCAATTTCTACCATGCCGTCTTCCATTCCCATTTTCCGGATATGAAAGCCTTTCAGAGCTTCACTATCTGTCGCAAGATTTTCTTTCGTCACATCACAGATACGGGAAATTTTTTGTAGGATATCCCTGGCTTTGGTAACCAGCTCCTGTTTCAACCAGTGATCCCCTGGTAACATTTCTACCCATTTTGGCAGCCGAAATGCCACCTGATTAACAGGAAAGGACGCCAGCATTTTTTCTAAGATCTGCAAAATATCCTCTTTACGAAGCTGATTACAGTTAACCGCAGTTGCCACCGCCTGATACTTATTCTGCAACTCCTCTACCAAATCTAAGGCTTCCTGTCCATATGGTTTTGTGGAATTTACCAGCACTACAAATGGTTTCCCTATGCTTTGCAATTCCCGTATGGTCCGCTCCTCCGGTTCCAGGAAAGCGGATCTGGGCAGATCGCCAAAACTGCCGTCCGTGGTTACCACAATTCCAATGGTAGAATGGTCATGAATTACCTTGCGGGTGCCAAACTCTGCTGCCTGAGTAAATGGCATAGGCTGGTCAGACCATGGTGTCATAACCATCCTTTCGTTTTCCTCCTCCATCAATCCCTCAGCACCTTTTACTATGTAACCCACACAATCAATCAGTCGGATTTTCACCGGATTATCCCCAAATAATTTAACCTGTGCTGCCTCTTTGGGAATAAACTTCGGCTCCGTTGTCATAATTGTCTTTCCTGCTGCCGACTGTGGTAATTCATCTGTCGCCCGTTCCCGGTCATGATCATCCATAATACCTGGAATAACCAGTAAATCCATAAAGCGCTTAATAAAAGTAGATTTTCCCGTACGGACTGGTCCACAAACTCCCAGATAAAACTCGCCTCCTGTCCGTTCCGCCAAATCCTGATATACTTGAAACTCTGCCATATTCCCTCCTATCCACGTGTCCCACATCTGACTTCGTGTCATATCATATTCCTAGTCCTAACTAACTGTATGCAGGAAAAGAAAAAAATATGCGGAATTTCCTATGAAGTAAAAAATCAGATACCCTACATATACTGTAAGATATCTGATTATCGTTTTAGTACAACATACGGTCAAAATAAATTAGTTCATCATACCATTCTGTCTGTAAATCTCCAGAATCCGGTTCATATACTCTGGATGTGATAACATATAAATCCGAGTACCGATCAGGAAAAGTGCAATTACAATACCAATGGCAGAACATACCACGCCAGCAATTGCCATTCCTTTTCCTGGCTTTCCATTTTTCAGTACGATAATGGAAAAAACCATACCAATGATTGCTAATACTCCTGAGACATAATACTGACAGCAGCATAACACCATAGATAAAATACCACAGACCATACCGGCAATGGCGAAACCTGGTCCATCTTCCGGTTCCGGTACATAATTTTGATATCTCTGATTATTCACACTGTTGAAACCATCGTTTGACTGTCTAAAACCATCGCCTGACTGTGATGAATAGGAGTTCTGTGGCTGATTATAATAACCGTTATCATTCTGCGGTTGATTATTATAACCATTACCATTCTGTGGCTGATTATAATAATTATTGCCATTCTGTGGCTGACTGTAATAATTATTGTCATTCTGCGGCTGACCAGAATAATTTCCACCATTTGATGTCTGAGAAGATCCTAATCCTCCCGCCTGATTGGAATTCTGCCATCCTCCATTGTCATAATTCTTTTCTTCGTTATCCATATTCTTCCTCCATGCCATCATTATTTTCGTCATTTTACATATCCCATTCACTTGGCATTACAGGATATCTGACTTTTGTTACATTATGTAGGATACCAAGATCATATTCCCCCTATCGGTTATATTTTCCTTTGGCATCTGTATCCTATATCAGCAATATCTAGATTACCGAATCATGATACTTTACCCCATAATCTTGTGACATTCACATCAGTTTATTTGGTTCGTTAATCATTGTGATATCAATAACTCCCGGAAACCATCTGCATAATGCAGTTTCTCATCCCTGGTAATAAAAGCTGCTGTTACACCTTTTGTCTGATTAATCAAACGCATTCCTGCTTCCAGTCCCAATCCAAAGCAAGTTGTAGATAAGCCATCCCCATCTACTGATTGCTCTGAAATAATCGTTACTGCAATCAGATCACTTTCTCTGGGATATCCGGTTCCCGGATCCAGAATATGATGATATATCTTACCCTGATCCGTAAAATATCGCTCATATATACCAGATGATACCACAGATTGCCCTTGTAATGCAACTGTTGCAATTGTTTCATTCCGATCAGCAAAGGGCTGCTGTATTCCAATCCGAAAATCACTGCCATCCGGCTTCCCACCAACACACAGAATATTGCCACCTAAGTTAATCAGTGCAGAATCCACTCCCTGTTCCGTCAGATACCTCTTTAACTGATCTGCAATATAACCTTTGGCAATCCCCCCCAGGTCCAGACCGACTCCGGGCTTGGTAAGACGAAGTTTCTGATTCTGTAGTGAAATAGTATGGTAATCTATATAAGACAAGGCATGCTCCAGTGCAGACGGTTCTGGCAGCGCCGGATTCTCTGCCGTAAAATTCCACTGGCTGCTCACTGGCTCAATGGTAATATCAAAGTTCCCCTCTGAAATCTCTCCATATCGTATCCCAGCTGCAATCAACTGACCTAAGGGTTCCGACACCTCTATTTCCAGACTTCCATCCTCTAAGATCTGGTATGTCGGCAGCTTATTCTCCTGTCTTAGACTTTCTATCGTCTCCTGGTTCCCCGCCTCATATTCCTTGGACAGGCGATTAAGTTGATACAATTCACTGCTTTCCAGGGTTCGGCTAAAAATCTGTTCATACTCTGCACATTTTGCCACACAGGCATCCAACACCTTCTGATCGCCACCGTGGTAGATAGTAATCGTATAGACTGTATCAAAGGCAAATCCTGTGATAGAATATTCTCCCTGCTTTTCTGTCATAGACATTTTTCCCTGTTTCCGGCTAGCCAGGATGAGTATCAAAGAAATTAGCAGAAAAATTACCATCGTTCCCAGAAAACGTTTCCAAAAAGCAATCTTCTGATTCATCTATTCTCTCCTCAAACTTATACTATAACACTGTGACCCAAAATATTGCCTGCGACATTCCTGTTTCCATTTACTCCTATATTTTCTCCTGGCACAAATGTTCCACCAACTGCCGCTCCTCCTCTGTCAAATCTGCCTGCGCCAACAAATCCGGACGATATTTGGCAGTGCGGATCACAGACTGCTCCCGGTACCACTTCTGCAAGTTTTTGTGGTGTCCCGAAAGTAGAACAGGTGGTACCTCTTTCTCCCGCCATACACGTGGTCTGGTGTACTGGGGATATTCCAGCAAATAATCCGAGAATGATTCGGTCTGTGCCGAATCTTCATTGCTCAGAACTCCCGGTATCAGTCTGGATATGGTATCCATCATAACCAGCGCCGGCAGCTCTCCCCCTGTCAGCACATAGTCTCCAATAGACACATAATCCGTAACTATTTCTTCCAAAACTCGCTCATCAATTCCTTCATAATGCCCGCACAGAAAAATCAGATTATCTTCTTTCGCATATTCCTCTGCCATCTTCTGAGAAAATACAGATCCCTGGGGTGTCAGATAGACTACTCTGGGTGCACCTGCCTTTCTTAGCGTTCCCATATATTCCGATGTTTCTGACTCTCCCGGCATTTCCTGCCGTCCTACGGATTGACCTGCAATCCGGCTGACAATATCCTGGTAGCAGCGGAATACCGGCTCTGCCTGCATCACCATGCCTGCACCGCCTCCGTAAGGATAATCGTCCACCCGATTGTGCTTATTATCCGCAAAATCACGGATATTGACCGCTTCCAAATGAAGATGGCCAGCTTGTATCGCCCTGCCGGTGATACTTGCCGCCATGGCATGCTGTATCATTTCTGGGAACAGCGTCATTACATAAAAATTCATGGTACTAATCCAACAATCCTTTCATAATATGAACAGTCACTTTCCGCTGCTCTACGTCAACATTTTTGACACAGTCCGGAATAACCGGCAGTAATACTTCTTTTCCCTCATGTAAAACAACATATACCAGATTGGCACCTGTTTCCAGCACATCCTTTAGTTCCCCAAAAGCAGCACCATCCTCTGTAACCACAGTGGCACCTATAATGTCTGCCAGATAATACTCTCCCTCCTCTAAGGGAATCGCATTTTCCCTGCTTACATACAGATCTTTTCCTTTATATTGTTCTATCTCATTAATGGAATCAAATTCCTTAAATTTCACTATCACTAAATTTTTGAAAAACCGTACCGAGGATACCTCTAGCTCCAGCCAGTCCTTACCAGTATCCAACAAAACCTCTTTCAAATCCCGAAACCGTTCTGGATTTTCGGTGGTAGGAAATACTTTGACTTCCCCCCGCAATCCATGTGTATTGGTAATCACACCTACCCGAAACTTATCTTCCATATTACATACCCTTTCCTATTTTTCCTATGAAGGAAAAAACGCCCATACCATACGGTACAGGCGTATCTGTCTCATACAGGCTTGTACAACAAATGATGTATTCGTTGCACCAGGCAGTTTTACTGGCCAATCTCTACCACAACCTTCTTGTTTGTCTTGGATGCAGCAGCTTTTACCATAGCACGAATTGCCTTGGCAATCCGTCCCTGCTTGCCAATCACTTTGCCCATATCTTCTGGAGCTACCTTTAACTCCAAAATGATCTCGCCTTCTCGTTCTGTCTCTGTTACACTGACCTCCTCTGGATGGTCAACCAGAGCACGAGCAAGAACTTCTACTAAATCTTTCATCACGGCACCTCCCTGCCCGCCAGTCCGACAATACCAGAGAAATCCTTCTCCAAATTGCCGTCAGTTCGGGAATTATTCCATGATTCCTGCCTGCTTCAAAAGCTTGCCCACTGTTTCTGTTGGCTTAGCACCATTTGCTAACCACTTCTTAGCTGCTTCCTCATCAAACTTAAAGACACTCGGATCCTGGTTTGGATCGTAAGTACCAATCTCCTCGATGAATCTACCATCTCTAGGAGCTCTGGAGTCAGCTACTACGACTCTATAGAAAGGCGCTTTCTTCTTACCCATTCTTCTCAATCTGATCTTTACTGCCACAACGTTTCACCTCCTTCATATTCTTGTCTAATTCTATATATCAAATGCATCTGATAAAAATGCATCTGAAGGCATATTAAAATCCAAAAGGTAATTTCGGCATTCCACCGAATCGACCACGACGTTTCCCTTTGCCTCCCAACATACCGGACATCTGCTTCATCATCTTCTTGGACTGCTCATACTGTTTCATCAACTTATTTACCTCTGCAATGTCCACACCAGCTCCCTTGGCAATACGACGCTTTCTGGACGGGTTAATCACAGAAGGATTTCCTCGTTCCTCCAAGGTCATGGAATGAATGATTGCCTCAATTCCCCGAAACATACTGTCATCAATGTCCAGATCAGCAGGCAGTCCCATACCTGGCATCATACTTAGAATACTCTGGATGCCACCCATCTTCTTCATCTGCTCCATCTGCTCCAGAAAATCATTAAAGTCAAACTCTGCCTTACGGAACTTCTGCTCCATCTCTTTGGCTTTATCCTGATCAATCTCTGCTTCCGCCTTCTCAATCAGTGTCAACACATCGCCCATCCCCAGAATACGGGACGCCATTCGATCTGGATAAAATTGTTCCAAATCCGACAGCTTCTCGCCCATACCCACATATAAAATCGGGCAGCCGGTTACAGACTTAATGGAAAGTGCTGCACCACCTCTAGTATCACCATCCAGTTTAGTCAAAATCACACCATCAATCCCAATCTTTTCATGGAAAGTGGATGCCACATTGACCGCATCCTGACCTGTCATGGAATCCACCACCAATATGGTCTGGTCGATCTCCACTTTTTCCCGGATCTCCTGCAGCTCTGCCATCATATCTTCATCTACATGCAAACGACCTGCCGTATCCAGAATTACCACATTTTCTCCATGGCTTGCTGCGTGTTCCATCGCTGCCTTAGCTATGTCAACTGGCTTGTGGTTCGTTCCCATGGAAAAGACTTCTACTTCCTGCTTCTGTCCATTGATCTGCAGCTGTTCTGCTGCTGCAGGACGGTAAACATCACAGGCTACCAACAAAGGCTTCCTGCCCTTTTTTTTGAGTTTGCCGGCAATCTTAGCGGTGGTAGTGGTTTTACCAGCACCTTGCAAACCGCACATCATGATAACCGTAATCTCATTTGACGGTTTCAGAGCCAGCTCTGTGGTCTCACTGCCCATCAGATTAACCAGTTCCTCATTAACCAGCTTAATTACCATCTGACCAGGTGTCAGGCTGTTCATAACATCCTGCCCAACGGCACGTTCCTGCACGGATTTCACAAATCCCTTAACCACTTTAAAGTTAACATCGGCTTCTAACAAAGCCATTTTTACTTCCTTTAAGGCCGCCTTGACATCTTCTTCCGTCAGTCTTCCTTTGCTGCGAAGGTTCTTAAATACATTTTGTAATTTTTCACTTAAACTATCGAATGCCATAATCAAACCTCCTCGAAACAAACTGAAACACAATTGACAGTATATCCAAGCCGAAACACTTTGTCAAGTATTTTTCTTGACAAATTTTATTTCCATCATTTTTGCTGCTAAAATCCCAAAAAACAATGTTTTTCAAGTTATTAGCTACTTTTATTCCCAACACAATCCAAAAGCTCCATGACGGTTTGACGGTACACCGGATGCACGGCATAAGGGGCGATCTCCGCCAATGGCTGTAATACAAAAGCACGTTTGTGCATTTCCGGATGCGGAATGGTCAGTGTATCCGTATGCAGCATCTCGTCATCGTATAGCAGAATATCCACATCAATCGTCCGGGGACCCCAGTGTACCTGACGAACACGCTTCAAATCCTGTTCAATCTCTCCGATCTCCCCCAACAATTCCTCTGGTGTCTGCAATGTCTCCATACTCACCGCTCCATTAAGGAAATCGTCCTGTTCCACTCCCCCCACTGGTTCTGTCACAATATACTGAGATACCAACAGATTGCGGTTATAGGAATGTTCTCGCAAGAGTTCCACTGCCCGGTCCAGATTCTTTTGCTTATCCCCCAGATTGGAACCAATCCCTAGATATACCTGATGCCATCTGCGATGAATGATCACAGATACCGTTTCCAATGGAATCCGCACCGGTGCCCAAGGCTTTTCAATCTCCAGATCTATCGACTGTATCTGTGGAAAGGTAAGCAAAATCCGCTCTGCCAAATGCTCTGCCAATCGCTCAATCAAACGAAAGGTATGCCCCTGTGCCTCCTGGCAGATTAGCTCCGAGACTTTGGCATAATTCACCGAATCAGCCAACCCATCCGACCGTCCTGGTATCCTGGCATTTACTCCCATACTGACCGATACCAGAAATTTCTGTCCTAATTTATTTTCTTCCTCCAACACGCCATGATTTGCAAACACCTCCAGGCGCTTAATCCGTATCTGATCCATGATGTTATTTCTCCCTCTATACTAATTGCTGCATCGGCACAATCAACTCTTATTTCCAATACCATTTACTGCCCGTACATTTCATCAACAGCCATTTCGGTAATTTCGTATAATGTAAGCCTAGTTTATATCCAAACAATTTAAACCCGCATTGCATCATAAAATAGATCGTCTGACATACATGTCCCTGTTTTAACAACTGGATAATTGTTGCCTTCGCATAACCAGCACCTTCTTTTTCTGAAGAAATTGCTGAAAAAATTTCCTCGTATTGTTTTTGGGAAACCCCCAGGTCAAAATTACGGTGAAATTGTTGCATACAGGTGTAATCATGGGAATGAATCACCCGTGCATCTGCCTGATATGCCACCTGATAGCCAGCCTGTATCATATGATATGCCATAATCATATCCTCATTAAAAACCGTCGGTTTCACAAAACCGCCCAGCTCCTCATAATAACTGCGCCGGTACATGGCACAGACATCCGAACAAAAGTAGGTCTTAATCCCCATCCGTTCTACATCTGCCAAGGTCTTGACTAGGCTTTCCTCCGGATAATTATAGTTTCTGGTCATTCGTTCCAGCACCCCGGCTGCTGGTCTTGCCAACTGCCTGGCATAGGCGATCCCTGTGCGAGAATCCTCCATTGCATGCAAAAGATTCTCCACCAGATGGGTATCTGCGGGCATGGCGTCCTGCGTCATAAATAAAATATATTCCGACTGAGACTGACGTGCTCCCAGATCTCTGGTTCCACCGTGATCAAATTCTGGCTGCAGCACCGGAATCACAGTAATTCTATCATCTTGGGGCTGCATCACCGAATCCCCATCCTGCCCTATCGTCTGCAGCAGCCAGATATGGGAAATCTCCACGGTCTGCTTCATCAACCTGCCAAGCATTTTCTGAAATTCTTGTCCTGGTCGATATACCGGAATCACTACATCAATCCTATTCGTACTCATACTGCAAACCTCCTGTGCGAGCTGCTAATGTTCCAATGTTTGCCAAATAATCAATGAAAAATGCGAAAGCATTTTTCCAGTGTGTTAGTAAATCTTCGACGATGCACCCTTATGTGCATCGTCGATTTTAGAGTGTCTTACACACTTCATTTCTGCATCAGTCTGGCGGCCAACGTGACCGCTTCCTGTGCATCCTTAGAATACCCATCTGCTCCAATTTCATCAGCAAATCCTTCGGTAATAACTGCACCACCAATCATAATGCGGACATCCAGTCCTCTCTCCCTTACCAACGCCACCACCTTCTTCATCTCCATCATGGTAGTGGTCATCAAAGCAGAGAGACCAATGATATCTGCCTGTTCCCGTTCCGCCGTATCCACAATTTCCTCAGCGGGCACATCCTTGCCCAGATCAATTACCCGGTATCCATAATTCCGCAGCATCAATGCTACCAAATTCTTGCCGATATCGTGAATATCATGCTCTACTGTAGCGATTACCACCGTGGCAAGCGGTTCACTGGCACGTCCCTGCGCCAGAATTGGCTCCAGAATACCAATCCCCTGCTCCATGGTTTCTGCACTTGCAATCAACTGCGGCAAAAAATAGGTTTGCCGTTCAAACAATTCCCCTACATAATTAATCGCCGGAATCAGACTGTCATCAATCATTGCCTGGGGATCTTTCCCCTCTGCCAATGCTGTCTCTATTAAATTCTGTATCTTATTTTTTCGTCCTCTGACCACCGTTTCAAACAACAGATCACCCTGGCGCTCCTCCGGAATCAGCTGTTTCTTGGCCGAAGATGCTGCTCCCTGTGTAACTGTGGAGGCATCTACTTCTCCGCTGACCACCGTGATCTTGTGATTACTGACGCGATCTATATAGCGCAAATCTCCCTCCGGCTTATTCATCAGCAAATCGGCTGCATAGACTGTATGCATTAGCAAATCCTGGGATGGATTGGCAATTGCCATGGTTAGACCGGCACCAATCGCCAATGCCATAAAGCTGCTATTTACATAGGAACGTTCCGGCAATCCAAAGGAAATATTAGACAAACCACATGCTGTAGCAAGACCCAGCTCCTGTTTACAATATCGAATGGTTTCCAATGTCTCCCTGGCCGCATTTGGATTTGCCCCCACTGTTGCCACCAGACCGTCCACCACAATATCCTCCGGACGCAGTCCCTGCTCCACTGCCGCATCCATAATCGTATGGATAATCTTCTTTTTCTCCTCCAGATCCCCAGGCAATCCCTGATCGGATAATGGCAACAGAATAAACATAGCACCATATTTTTTTGCCACAGGAATCAACTTTTCAAACTTTTCCTGTTCCAGAGAAATGGAATTAATCAAGGCACGCCCTGGATAGATCCGCAGTGCTTCCTCCACTACATTTACATAACTGGAATCAATAGATAAAGGTAAGTCACTAACCATAGATAGCTCCTGTACCACCCGCAGCATCATTTCCTGCTCATCAATTCCATTCATTCCCATATTAACATCCAGAATGGCGGCTCCAGCTTCCTCCTGTGCTTCGGCAAAATCCGTTACCAGATCCAGGCTTCCCTCCCGTAATTGCGCCTGCAATGCTTTCTTGCCAGTAGGATTAATTCGTTCTCCAATGACCAGAAATGCACCATCCAAATCAATTTCTAAGGTTTTCCTCTCATTGGATAAGGCACGCCGAATAACCTTCCCCTCTCTGGCCGGGAAGGCAACTGTATGCAATAGCTTCCTCTCTCTCAACTGATTGGCCAACATGGCAATGTGTTCTGGTGTAGTTCCACAACAGCCACCCAGAATATCTGCTCCGGCTTCTACCAATGCCATCATGCCCTCTGCATATTCTGGTGCATCCATATCATACACGGTTTTGTCCCCCTGCAGACTTGGCAGACCAGCATTCGGCTTTGCTATCACCGGAATATCTGCATATCTGGTCATTTTACGCACCACATCACACATCTGATCTGGTCCGGTAGAACAGTTCACTCCCACAGCATCCACTCCCATGGAAGTCATAACCAAGGCCGCCGTCTCCGGATCGGTACCAAATAAAGTCCTGCCATCCTCATCAAAGGTCAGTGTTACCATAACCGGCAAATCACATACCTCCCCTGCCGCAATGACCGCAGCACGACATTCCTGCAGGCTCATCATAGTCTCCACTACCAACAGATCCACACCGGCAGCATCTAATGCCCGAATCTGCTGACGATAAATATCCACCAGTTCCTCAAAAGGCAATGGTCCCATCGGTTCCACTTGCTGTCCGGTCATGGTCAGATCTCCAATCACATAGAGTGGACGCTCTGCTACCGCTTCCATCTGCTCCATTTCTTCTGCCGTTCCGGTCTGGTTCTGCAAATTCTGCCTCATATTCGTTCTCGCCACAGAGATTGCCTCCCGGGATATGGCAACCAGATCACGATTCATTTCTTCTAAGCGGTCCTGTAAACCATATTCCTCTAATTTCAGGCGATTGCCCGAAAAAGTAGGCGCATAGACCGCATCCGATCCAGCCAGAATATATTCTACCTGCAAATCCCGCAAGACATCACGATGTTCCAGAATCCATTCTTCCGGACAGACACCAGTAGGCATTCCCCGTTCCTGTAAATTAGATCCGGTGGCTCCATCCAATATTAGCTTTCCCTGTTTCATTCTGTCACGAAATTCCTGTTTTGTCATATCCATCCTCCATACATAGCATCATTCCGACAATTCTTCCCACCGTTCCATCAGCTCCAACAGTTGTTCCTCATTTTCCTCTCTCTTTTTGGAACTTTCCTGCAGTAAAGCAACATTGGTACCATTGGCTGGATCTGCCAGAATGGCATCCAATTCTGCATTTTCCATCTCCAGCTTCTCAATCGCCGCCTCTACCTTCTTTAATTCACCAGCAATTTTCCTCTTACGTGCCTGTTCTTCCTTTTGCTGTTGCCACAAAGCCTGTCCACTGACAGGAGCAACATTCTCTTGATGATCTGTACCACTGCCTATAGCTGGCTGTCTATCATCCACCGCCGATTCCTGCATGGTGTTTCCATCTTTCTGTCCGCTTTTCAGCACAGCATTTCTCATCCCATTCTCTGAAATCATCTGTCCATCTTTCAGCACAGATCTTCCCATCGTATTTCCAGCATCTAAGGGTTTCAAGAATGCCCGTTCCACATCCTCCCTTTTCTCCAGATAATAATCATAATTCCCCAGATAATTCATCAGCTGTTGCTCTGTCAGATTCAGAATACGGGTAGCTGTCGTATTGATAAAATAACGATCATGGGACACATATAATACCGTTCCCTCAAAACGTCTAATGGTATTTTCCAGAATTTCCTTGGAGTCAAGATCCAGGTGGTTGGTAGGCTCATCCAACAATAAAAAGTTGGCATCCGACAACATTAATTTTGCCAGGGAAACCCGTCCTCGCTCTCCACCGCTGAGGGATTTAATTTGCTTAAAAACATCATCTTCCGTAAAAAGAAATGCGGCAAGTGTATTTCGAACTTCCGTATTATTCATATCGGGATAGGTATCCTGGATTTCTTCAAATAATGTCTTCTCGGGATGTAATACCTGATGTTCCTGGTCGTAATAAGCAATCTGTACATTAGTCCCAAAGGTAATGGTCCCGGTATCCGGTGGCAGCATTTCATTCAAAATACGCAATATCGTCGTCTTACCGACGCCATTATCCCCAATGATAGCCACATGTTCCCCTCGTTTGATATCAAAATTAATGTCCGCAAACAAGGACACTCCATCGAAACTCTTGCTAAGATCCTCCACATGCAGCACATCATTGCCACTCTGGATCCGTGGCGTAAATACCAGTTTCATCTGGGTATTTTCTTCCATCGGCTTCTCAATCCGCTCTATCTTGTCCAGCATCTTTTCTCGGCTTTCTGCCCGTTTGATGGATTTCTCCCGGTTAAAGGACTTGAGCTTTTCAATCACCGCCTCCTGATGCTTAATTTCTGCCTGCTGGTTCTGATACTGCTTCATCTGAGCTTCCATGATTTCCTGCCGTTTCTTGGCATACTGGCTGTAATTTCCCATATACATCCGCCCATGGGTCTGCCTCAATTCAATGACTTTCGTCACAATCTTATCCAAAAAATAACGGTCATGAGCTACAATTAATACTGCTCCGGCATAGCTGGACAGGTATCCCTCCAACCAGGTAATCGCATTGATATCCAGATGATTCGTCGGCTCATCTAAAATAATCAGATCCGGAGCCTGCAACAGCATCTTCGCCAGAGCCACCCGAGTCTTCTCTCCGCCGGATAATGTATCGACCGGCTTTGAAAATTCTTCCTCCAGAAATCCCAATCCTTTCAGGACACCCACCAGTTTACTCTGATAAGCATACCCATCCATCTGCTCAAATTGATGTCTGGCATTATCATATTTTCGGATCAGTTCTTCTAACTCCCTGCCTTCACACTCCTCCATATGGGCAGACCACTCATTCATCTGCTGCTCCAGTTTGGGAATCTCCGGTCTGGCATCCTGCATTTCCTCAAAAATCGTCTGCCCCGACTGGTACTCCTGATTCTGTGCCAGATAACCTACTGTAATATCCTTGCGCAGTATGACCTCTCCCTCATCTGCCTGCATCTGATCCATAATAATTTTCAAAAGGGTAGACTTGCCGGAACCATTAATTCCTACGATGGCAGCCTTTTCCTGCTCATTAATATGAAAAGAAACATCCGATAAAATCACATCTGTACTAAAAGCCTTGCTAATATGACTGCATTGTAAAATCATCCTGTTCTCCTGTCTGTGTATCTCCAAGCTCTATTAATATTCGATGCATTAAACATCGTTATTCTACCGGTCTTCGTTGAAAAGAATCCGTAAAACGGATTCTTTCAGACTTGATTTAGTTTCACTTCGCATGATGTTTTTCATGCGTTAGTGAAACTTCAAATCTTTCACTCTTTCATACGATTGATAGAAGCATTAACCCTCTGATATACTTCAGCTGGATCCACACCAATATGAAACTCCCCATCTTCATATAAGATTCGTCCATTTACCATGGTCATTTTCACATTCTGCTTACTACCACTGTAGACCAGATTCTTGGCAATATTATTCAACGGCTGCATATTTGGCTGCTGCAGATCAATCATAATCAGATCCGCATATTTCCCCGCTGCCAGTGTATCACAGTCTGGCAGACACATGGCATGCGCACCGCCAACCGTTGCCATCCGCAATACTTCCATAGCATCCATAGCAGCCGCATCTGGTATGGACAGTTTCTGCAAAGCCGTCACCAAAAACATCTCCCTGAACATATCCAAGCAATTATTGCTGGCAGAACCATCTGTACCGATAGCAAGACCAATACCCTGATCCAGCATCTTCTGAATCGGTGCAATACCGCTGGCTAATTTCATGTTGGATGCCGGATTAGTTACCACCCAGATCCCCTTATCCCGGCAGACCTGCATGTCCTCCTCCGTCATATGAACGCAATGGAAGCCTCCACCACCATATTCCAACATTCCCAGCTGATCAAACAAAACAGTAGGGGTAATCCCATAACGCTCAATACAGCCATCTACTTCGTTTCTGGTCTCCGAATTATGGGTATAAATTGGTGCCTTATGCTTCTGAGACAATGCCGCCAACTCCTCCATAATGGCTTTTTTCGTGGTATACTCCGCATGAAATCCCAACTGATAGGAAATCAATGGATCATAGTCATTGAAGCGCAGATACTCCTCCTCAATCTCCGCTACCGTACCGCCAAAATCATTGATACTGCCACATAACACAGTGCGGAAACCAGTGTCTTTTGAGGCTTTAGCATTGGCTTCATTGAACATGTACATATCAAAATTGGAAGTAATTCCACTGGTCAGATACTCCATATTTGCCAGAATTGCACACCAATATATATCATCTGCCGTCAGCTTATCCTCCATTGGAAAAACCTGCTCATACAACCATTCCTGCAAAGGCAGATCATCTGCATAGGAACGCAGGAAAGTCATGGCAGAATGGGTATGGGCATTCTTAAATCCCGGCATAACCACATTTCCCTGTGCGTCAATCTCCCGATCCCATTTATCTGTCTGCTCTGCCTGTTCTGGTCCCACATAAGTAATACGCTCCCCATCAATCTGAATCTCACCTTCAAAAATCTCTGCCCCCTGCTCCATTGTCAAGATCCGGGCATGATATATTCTGATTTTCATAAACTACCTCCCTGTCTGTTCCTTTCATTCACCCTTTGAGCACAGCATTATGAATCGCCCGTATGCTCTCTGTAACCAAACGTTTAAATAATGGTGCCACTCTGTCTGCCGTCTCCTGTACCTCTTTATGGGTCAGTGGAACTGGCGAGATTCCGCTAGCCAAATTGGAGATACAAGATATTCCACAAATCTTCATTCCCATATGGTTAGCTGCCACTGCCTCACATGCCGTACTCATTCCCACTGCATCTGCTCCGATCATGCGGCACATACGAATCTCTGCCGGTGACTCATAATTTGGACCAGACAACTGGATATACACCCCTTCCTGCAAGGGAATATCCTGCTGCATCGCTGTTTTACGAATAATCCGCTGTAAATCTTTATCATAGATGTTACTCATATCCGGAAAACGTACCCCCAGATCATCCATATTTGGTCCAATCAATGGAGACGGAACAAAATCGGAGATCTGATCACGAATCAGCATGAAATCTCCCGCATGGAATTCCCCATTAATACCGCCGGAAGCATTGGTTAAAAATAACACCTGCGCCCCCATCAATTTCATCAGACGAATCGGCAAAACTACGTCAGGCATGGCGTAGCCTTCATAGTAATGTACCCGTCCCTTCATACACACTACTGGCACCTGGTCCACATAGCCAAAAATATATTTTCCTTGATGACCTGGCACAGTAGATACCGGAAAGCCCTCAATATCATGATAATCCAACTCAGCAACCACCTGAATATCCTGGGCATAATCTCCCAGGCCAGACCCCAGCACCAATGCTACCTCCGGAGTAAAATCAATCTTCTCCTGAAATCCTTTATAACACTGCATCAATTTTTCGTATACTTCACTCATATTTTTCACTCCTCTATCTGTTTCAACTGAATTCGCACAATCTTGCCCACTCGCATGGCATCGGCATAAGCCAGCAAACAATCCATCTGATTCGTTCCACGCTGTAAAAAACGATCAATGATCAACTGCAGCATTTCCTCTCCCACATCCGCACGGAAACGAATGGCATCACAAACGCTTCGCTCCACACCATATACACGAATCCTTCCGTATGGGGTATCAATCTGCTGAAGATCCTGCTCAAACGCCAGGTCGGAATAATAGTGCCTACACACAGGAAAATTCAGTTGCATCCGGGAACGATCTGTCTTGAGTGTAGCAATGGATAATTTTTCCGTCTCTACATCAATTAATCCATGATAATAGCAGGCACTATCCGCACAAATTACAGCTCTGGGATTTACACGACATGCTTCAATCATCTGATAATTTTCCGGCTTGCCATTTTTGGTATCAATCAACCAGTAATGTCCATGGGAAACTCTCTCTACAATCCCCTTATTAACCAATTCTCTGATTTGTACGGTAGTAATCTTAGCCTCCTTTAATGCAGCGGCACTGAGATAACCATGTGCATCCTCAAATAATTCAATCGCTTTCTGATATGTGTTTAACAGCATATTCCTCCTCCTTTTCCTGATGTGTAGCCGAAAAGCCGTACTAGTACTAAGAATGGCACAGCCTCTGACACACGAATCATGTTCTTGATATTTATTATATCACTTGTTACGCAAATTGCAAGATATTAGCAGGTAATACAAACGAAAATAACCAAAACACCACTGCAATACTGCAGTGGCATCTTGGTTATTCCTAATTCCAGACTTTTTAATCCAGATTAAACATATACACATCTTTCATATTCGTCTGTTGTGTTACCTGATCGTTAATCGCTATATAAGTAACACTGGATTTCTTCTTATTCCATATTGTCATCTTAATGTAACTATATAGATTTACATAAGTCTTGTTAAATGGAATGAAGTATTGCTTGCTGTCTACCAAATGTCGATTATCAGCCTCTGTAAACAATCCTCCACCGGTTGCAGAGGTAATTTGATAAGTCTTTACCTCAGTACCCGATTTCTTCTCTCTAAAGACTTCATTAATCGGCTGGCTCAAAGTGTTCTCATTATTGTTCTTATCAGATACATATTCCATCTTTATACTACGGATGTTTGCTCCCACCAGATTGCCATCATATGGTGTGAAATAAATCTTATGGGTATCTGTATCCTTTATAAATTTAGTTCCGGTCACATCTTCTTCTCGTTTATCATTTTCATCCTCTTTGTTACCGGATCCACTTCCATTGCCACCCTGAGACGGATCAATAATGTCATCCAAATTCATACCAGCTTCATACAAGCGAACCGATAACAATACTACATTACCGTTCCAATTATATGGGAACAGATACACATATTGTAAATCATCCGTCAAAGACACCTGTGGGGAGAATGACTGCTTAAATTCTTTAATTGTCATTCTTACTACCTGTATATCTGTAGAATTGGTACTATCACCTGTACATGCTGTGTACATCTTACCTTGATTCCATCCATCATAACCACCACGGGTATCTAATACATATTCTGATCCACCTACTCTGTTAATCGTCCGGTAGGTAATCTGTATTATCGCATCATTGCTGAGACCCTTCATCCAATCCGCATTCTTGGATTCCCAACCAACATAAGTAGAAGCTAAAGAGTTCTCATACAATGTAATTGGTGTCGGTGCCGGTGTTGCTGTTGGAACCGGTGTTGCATTCGGATCTACCGTTGGCTTCGGCGTTGGCTTTGGTGTTGGCGTTGGTGTCGGCCTTGGTGTAGAAGATGACTGCGTAATTGGTGCCGAACCTGCCTTGTATTCTCTGTAGCGATAATCCTCCACAAACTCAGAGGTCACACCAGATACAGAGAACTTATAATTACGTTCTTCATCGGATGAATCTACCAATTTAATATGAAGCTCATCCTCTGTTGGCGCATTCTCACTATCCGCATCATTCTGTAATATCTCCAACTTATCAGCCGTAATATATGGATATTTGTACGATGCTTCATATGCCCCTATCAAGGTATTGATAAACAACTGCATCTCTAACTTAGTAGTTCCACCATTATCCAAAGAAATTCCGTCATAGAATACGTTATCTACATTATACAGATAATAGTTATTCCATGCATCATTTGGCGAGATACCATAGGTAGTATCCTCTTTTCCTGACAGACAATACCATACATCTGCCATCGGATTTACCAGATTCAACTGATAATCCTGTGAACTATAACCACTAATCGGTACTTGGTTCTTATCTTCAAATCGATCTAAAATATCCATGCTTGGATCGGTAATGGTATATGGATATACACAAACTGTACCTTTATTAATCTGACTAATGGTATCTGTAGACTCTGCCTTCGATCCATACGCCACTGCAGAACCATCTTTCTTCTTCCAGATCTCATTCTTAAATGGCAGATACTTATTATCAGACTGTCCAGTTTCTGTCAACTTATTATAAGTGTATTCCAGATCCTTATAACCATTGTAATCTCCAGATGAATACTGCTGTGCTGCATTGCTCTTATCAGTATAAGTAGCAACATCATTGTACTTCTTCGTAGATTCACTGGTAGAGGTATAACGGCTCAATCCAGCGCTATCCTTCAACAGCTTTGCCACTCCATTTACTGCATTGTCCCCTGCGTCGTAAATAGAATTCGCTGTATAAATTACGCTGCGTCCATTTTCAGACAACCAGGATGCAAATGCTACTGCACCATTGCTATTATCAGCCTTTTCAAATTCTTCCCCGCAGCTAAACAGATATACTCCATATTCTGCATAAGCGGAAGGATAATAGTAGTCTCCTCCAGAAGTAAAGTCCTCCCTGGAATTGGATTTCTCGTCATACTTGTCGGAGTTAACAAACTGGAATGCATCCAGATAACCCATCTGCTCAATCGTAGTTCCTGATTGACTCAAAGGTATCGTGGTTACTGTAATTTCATAATCATCCAGATCCTTTGCATATTTTGCAAACAAGCTGCTACTCTTTGCCTTCTTCAGTTCTTCCTCCAGATTTGCCTTGGACATTTTATAGTCTTTTGATGGAATCACTTGTAGTACATTAATCTTATTCTTTACCTTCGTACCACTCTTATCCTCATTACCCTCATATCTGGATACACCGGAAGTAACTGTCTTAATGTTCTCATTATCAATACTGAATACTTCAAATTTCCATGCGATTGCACCATTCTTTCTTTCGCTGTCAACCGTATAGGTAATCTGATATTTTGCCTCCTGGATCTTTCCATTCTCATCCTTGGTTCCTGCTGAATATATTGCTCCTGTCTGAGCATCACTATCCCAGGTACAAACTTCGGAACCATCCTCTGCATCAGTAATAATACCATCACCATTGGTATCCACATAGAGCCGGACACCATATTTCGTATTGGTTCCCTTCTCAACATTTTCATCTCCCGGATAACCAATCGTAAAGCTAAATGACAACTTATTTCCGTTTAATGTAGCTTTTACTGTATCTTCATCCTTTTTACTATCCACAATATTAACATACGGTGGCGGTGTAGCAATGGAAACCGGTGCTCCCTTTACCTCATCCGATAAAATATTGGACGTCTTCATTTTTGTTAATGAAACAACATTACTCTTGGAATTCACATCCTCAATCAATTTATTAATATTAGATGAAATATCCACATTTTTCTGATATAAGGAAGTACTAGTATGATAATATAACACATCAGCCAGCATCAACACATTACCAGATTTTACATAGGATTTCAGCTTGCTTACCTGCTCGCTGATAATATCTGTACCTGCCAAACGGTAATTGCTGTTACCTTTCTTAATCGTATCACCTACATGTAAATACAACTTACTGGTCAGATTTGCATCATTATATCTGGCATCATCTTCCTCAAACCAACCGCCCAAAGAGCCGTGATCCAAATTAGTAACCGCTGTATTCATCTTCCCTCTACAGGTTCCTATATAAACCAGATCATATTCACTCAAGTCAATCTTACTTCCATTGAACTCGGCCGTTGTCATATGTACAGGCGGCTCAATTTCCATTTTATATTTCGTTTTCGGGAACAATGCCTTCAGCGATGTTTCATTGAGATAGAAATCGTTGGAAGGCTCAATCTCCAAAGAACGAATGGATTGCTTTCTTCTGGATCCTGTGGTATTATTTCCACCCTTTTCATAGTTCAAAAGGAAGAACATGATATCTAATGGAGATAACTTATCTTTTCCCTCACCACGCTCATCAAACCATTCATGAACACCAGAGGTAAACTGTTCATCCCTGCCAAAGTTATCACTAGTACCCAATACAAAGATCGTATTGTTACTGTTGTAAATATACGTATAAGTCAGAATTGCCTCTCCTGGGAAGTTCAGGAAAGCACCACCATACATATTAATTTTATATTTTTCTAATACATCTTTACCAGTATTTGAACCCCAATTACAAGGATAGTCTCCAGGTTGCTGGAAAAACGGTAGAAAAGCCTGCGGACACCAGAATGTCTGGGCATCTCCCTCCTGAATGGTATTATATCCCTTGCCATCTATGGTCTGGATTACCGGCTGATTGGTGGATTCTATTGGCGTATAGAACATATCATAGAATACATCCTGATCCATCAAGGTATCCATCAGAACGAACTTATAGAAATTATTTTCCATGCCAGAGTTTCCACCACTGTATGACTTATTGATTGTCATCTCATCATAGTTTACATAATAAGTCGTGTTATTGTGATTCACACCAGTCTTAATTTCATCCATCAAAGTCTTTGCCATAATGACTGGAGCATAAGCATACTGACCATCCCCAGAATAATCAATAAGCGTATTTTTTTCATTTCCATTCTCATCATATTCATACTTGGTCAGCCCATTGGCTTTGAAATATAATTTTTCTGCCACTTCCCAGCCAATATCATTATTGGCATCAAAGAAGGTTGAATTCTGATTAGCTCCTGTCTCCGGATCATTCATAAACTTCTCAAAAGGTTCTGATACACCAACATTAGAAGCAATTCCAGACTCGGAACTCTTATGGATCCAGATCAGATCTGCAAAGTCAACATACTGTGGATTATCCCGCAGCTGTGTTGGCTCTACTGGTTTTACCACGATAGAATAATCGTCCACTTCCTCTTTGGTTTTGATACGTAAAGTATAACGCAGGAAGTCATTATAGTGTACAAATTTAGACTTAGGTTTCAAATCCTCCCCTTCGTACACTGTTCCATCTTCATCCACCTGATAGACATTTGGCATAAACCAATACTCATCCTCGGTACGTGTGGTATATTCTCTATCACCGGCAGCATAGGAACCATTAACTGTATCTAGGGATACGTCTGTCGCAAAGGCAGATTTATTTTCTTTCTGTGCATGGAAATCATAATTTGGAGCCTCACCTCCCAGGCTGACCCAGATAAAATCTCCCTTGCCCTCCTCTGTTTCCTTAAAAACCGGGCGTCCTTTCTCGTCTACTCCAGTAATATTATGATTTCCCTTTACAGCAGTACCAGCTACTTTCTCATAATATCCTTGTATGGTCTTGGATCCACTTTTATGGAACCAACGATACTTATAATCTTTATCATCTTCTTTTAAGCCTTTTCCAGGATAATCTTCATCGGAAAAACACTCCTTTACTACCGCACCGGAATTCGCCCAGCTCAAACCACCTGTAGTTCCTCTATAGGAATCATAAGTCTTTTCCTCGCCAATGGAACGGTAATATGCTGCTTTTTCCTTGCTGTAGCATCCGGCTCTGGTATAAATATCTACCGGCTCACAGCCCTCGATCATATAACCCATTTCGCCAAATCCCTGCCACGGAACCAACTCCAAAACAAGGAATGGATTCTCGGCAGTTCCCATAGTTTTCCGATCTCCGGTCTTAATTGTCATGTCAATGTTTCGCATGGTATCTTTTTTTGCATCTGATGCAAAAGATTTCACACCATACTGATTCGCTTCTGTCTGACTCAAAATACCGCGAACCACAGTATCATTGACAGCCTTAGAGGTCGGACGATGAAATCCAATATACGCACCTACCACAGCAACACAACAGACAGCCGCTACAACCGCCGTCTTTTTGTTTCGTAACAGATTGCGTAAACTCACTCTGCTTTTTTTCCTTCCCCAACTCATTTTGCAACCTCCATTCTTTGTGATGAATATCCATTTTGACCAAGACATTGTTCCTTAATATGTATATCGGATTATCTGGTCTCATAATCAAGTTAATCTGAACCAGACACTTATGGATATTCGACCCATTTGTTTCGGACGGTAATGCCTTCCCGTAACTCATATTTCTGTTTCTGTGCTTTCATCTTTATACGTAGATTAATTGTGTTGTTAGGAATTTTTCCAGTTGCAGGATCTGTGTCAATCTCAAAACTCTCCATATAACTACAGAACAAATGCTGTGAACACCAATCACTATCTGACAAACTCACGGTTGGCACCGCTGCATCTGCTGTACCTGCCGCAGTATTTTTATCATAATAAAGCTTCTTAGAGTCAGGATCAAAACAAATCACCTCACAACTGACAACCTGCTTTAGACTAGAAGACGGCGCCGCTGTTGCCCCCGCTCCTGGTGATACAGACGGATTCGGTGTGCTGGTTGGTGCGGTCGTTGCTCCCGATGGTGCCGGAGTATGAGTATAGTCCTCCTTGATTTGATACAGTCTTAAATAACTTGGATCACTTGCTCCTGCCCCTGGTTCATATTCCGCATAATTAGCAGAATATGCCATGTCACGAATCTGGTTAATTAACATCTGGGATTCCATCTGCAAATTCAACTCATTGCGGGCACGCTGATAACTATTGGTACCAGTCTGCATAAACAAAACAAGCGCAATGGCAACAATGGAAAATACACCCATCGAAATAATCAGTTCAATCAATGTAAAGCCATCATCTTCCTTTCTCTGCACCGCCATCACCTCCTATTCACTATTTGCTCACTACGTGTTTTCCTGTTAATTGTACTAATGTTACCTTATAGTTTTCTTTACCGGAAAAATTAATTTCCGAAATAAACTCTGTATCTGCATCGCCATCAAACTTGGCATAGCGATATGCTCCCGTTGCCTTATTAAAAGCAATTCGAATAAATCCTGAATCATCCAACTCCTGTGATCCGCCAGATTTTTTAGCAATTACATCTACCCTGGCACCACCAACTTCTGTAGGATTATCAAATTTTTTCAACGAAGTAAGATTCTCTGCATCATTGGCGGAAAGAACTACTTTAACACCATTATCCTTAAACAAATACAGATAAGTAGGTTCTTTCTGCATCATAGTTTCTGTCTGCGCTGTATTTAATTTGGAATCAAATCTGGCGGCAGACCTTCTTGCATTGCCGGAACTAATATATCCAAAGGTTGCTATCGTTGCTCCCATCAATACCGCAGCGATGGCGACAGTAATGATCATCTCCACCATCGTAAAACCATCTTCACATTTTCTCCACTGTTTCATCGCCATCACCCCCTATCTATTCTTTCTTCCATCTCTCATAGAATACCACTTCCTGCGTTGCGTCGTCCTCCTGCCCGATAGCAGAATTCACAACCTTCTGGAAATACTGACTGAACAAATGATAAAACATTGGATTATCACTCGCTTTATCCTCTGCAAACATTTCTTCCAAAAGAGCATTATCCGCTGAGACCTTTATTCCATCTGCAGCCAGAGAAATATCTCCACCTGCTATAATCAAACCGGAAAAATCCTTCTGTATCTTGACATCACCTGCTGCAATGATAATTCCTTTATTCAGACCACCTACATTGGTCTGGGCAGCATCATTCCACACATAAGTTTCATTTTTTCTAGGTTCAATAATAACTGCTCCTTTATTACTTTTATTTGGTTTTTCTTCTAAATCCGTTTTCTCATTCATCTTATCTGTGTCAATTATTACATTATATAAATTGGTATCATCCTCTGTTCCGGCTTTTGACAGATTTGCACTTTTATCGTCCAACAAACGATACTGTCCTGCCTGGACGGCCTGCTGTGCCACTTTATATGCCTCAACCAGAGCCAGTTGCATAGACATATATTCCTGTGACTTTTCCGTAGCATGTTTCTGTAAACTCTGCGAATCAATTACATTGGATTCATTTCCCATTGTTACCTTAACGTCCCCAGTCGCTCCCGGATCCCGATGCAAAATATTGCCATATATATTATATATATCTGAGTTTTCATTAATACTGATACCTGTAGATCCTAAGTAGGCGGCATTGGTATCCTTTACTGCAGAATAACGGGGAACGGTTTTTTGGAACTGCGGATAAAAACTCATCCGCTCCACATCACTCTTAAAATTCAGATAAAAGTAACTTACAGCTGTTGCCTGAACAGCAGTATTATGTCTGTAGTATGCCAGTAAAGGTTCCCCTTCATCAAGATAACTCCACAAGTCAAAGTTACTGCCTATTTTACTATCCAACTCTGCATCTGTGGCTGTATTTGGGTCCAATCCATAGAGATATTTCAGATAACTTCCATATTTAAAGGTATACTCTGTAGTTGGATTAGAAGATGAACGGAAAGTATACTCCCTCTTGCTAGTATCATCATGATTTGCATTTGGATCCCATGGATCCGTTACCTCCTTGGAAGTCACAAAATCTGACGGTACATAGTAAGCAATCTGAGAACCTTTTACCGACAGTGATTCACCCATGGCAATATCTGGATTGTCAATCACCTTTGCTACACCGGATCTGAGATCCAGCTCTCCTGGGTCTGTCTTTTTGGAAATAAATGTTTTACCAGCCAATACTAAGCCATTCAATCCTGACAGATCCAAATTAGCGCCCATTCCATTAATCAGAATCGCACTACTATATTGTGATTTTGGGGATACCTGTTTTAACTCAGCATCCTTATAGCTGGCATTGTAGTTATATCCCCAATACTGCCCTGTGATGGTCACCTCATCATCTTTTCCACCAACTTCCATATCGTCTGAAACATTACAAACTGCATTGTTAAGCGTCATAACGTTTTTGGCATTTCCACTGGTAAAAATATTCTCTACCCACAGATTCGCTGCTAATCCTTTGTAGCCATCCAAGATAAACTTAGAACCGCCATCTACCACCAGATCTCCTCTGGTAACAATCTGTTCTGACTTGGCATCCAGAGTAAATCCACCTTTCACAAGTATTCCTGTTTCCGGATTGGATGCCCCTGCCTGATAACGTCTAACGGTACCTGCATACATATTTCCATTAACAGTTGCGCTGGCATCTGTAATAATCTGATTATCCGCTATCAGTGCATAATTTAGATATTCCGAATAGGTATCTGCCATCATTGGAGGTACCGTTACACGAATATCCGAAGTCACTGTTGTCTTGTAATCCTTAATTCCCTCTGTCATAGTAACCATGACATCTTTTAACAACAAAGTATCGTTTTCCAGCACCATATGTCCATAGGATTTGCCATCAATCAAGGTTCCCGGTGCATCTGAATCATTATGGGGAATATAACGTTCTGCTGCAGTAGGATCACTATTGAGAATCAAGTAATTCTTTATCACTTCATCCTTATACCATAGACCAGCATCACCATATTGACACTGTCCCCCTGATATAGACTTTATCATTTCCTCTAAGAATTTTTTCTTGTACTTATCTTCCAAATCAACAGAAGCTCCAGACAGAGAATCATTGAAAGAAGCAAACGCTGTCATATAGGCATCCACTGCCGCCTTAGCTGCCAGATCCTCTACTCCGGCACGAACTTCATCCATAATGGAATCCGTATTATAAAAGTTTTTCTGAGAACCCTTTTGGGCGATCTTTAAGCGTATATTGGTTATTGTCATAGAGATAACTGCCACTGCCAATAACGAAATAAACGCCATCGCAATAATGGTAAGCACCAAAGAAGATCCTCGTTCATCCTTATAGAATCGTTTCATATGCTCTCCGTCCTTTCTATAATATCAAATCTATTGATTTTGCACCTTTGTTCCATCCACAGTAGTATAATGATTGGTATCATCCATACTGCCATCTCCCTTATCTTTATATACAGATACCTCGATCGCAGCCACTCTGTTAACCTCTGGTGTCTCCATCAATTCTTTATAATGGATTCCGGAAGTTGCCAGAGATGCAAAAGCAGTATTGATGGCAAATCCCGAAATATTCAGCTCTGAGCTATCTTCCAGATTCGTATACACTGTAGAAACATAATCGCCAAAATTGTCACCAGATGTACTACTCTTAGACAAGGTAGTACTATAAGAAGGCGTACCACTGCGATCTGCACTGCTACTCGGTACCAGATATAAACGATAAGACAAATCATCATTACCTGTCCCTGGTTCTCCAGTTATAATTTTGCCGGAACCATCAGACAATTTTCCCAGTTTTCCACCTATTATAACTTCATCCGAAACCACAGTAACCGAACTAGGACCAGTCGCATAATTTATCGGTGTATAAAACAGGTAAATATTATGAGATCCAGTTCCATCCAAAACCGCAACCTTAACATTAGTTGAATAAGTAGTTGGATTTGTACCACCTGCCGTAATTCCCGCCGGTGGGGTTCCTCCCGTTGTTTTCCATTGATATTTATAGGTAGCTGTCAATACCACCTTTCCCGTATCGTTTCCTGCCCCATCCTTTTCCGGTGCAGCATTAATATAAATTTTACGCTTCAGTTGCTGCAGCATACCATCAATGGTTACCGAAGGATCCCTGCTGGTATGATTGGCAGGATCATCACAATATCTGGTATACTGATTGTAAAAATATGACTTAGCCTCCTCTATTGTAGATGCCTTTTCGGTAATAATCATATCTTTGGAAGAATCCATTCCTGGTACCTTTGCCTTATGATAAACAACGGTATTATGATCGTCATTTTCCAATTGGCTTCTAGGTGTAATTTTGGCCTTTACCAGATAGTGCTGGTCATTTAGTGTATAATTCCCCTTAACTTCATAACTTGCCGGCGATGCTCCCGGTGCTGCAGTGGACATCGGCTCCCAAGTAACCGACGTAACCGGAAATGGTGTGGAACCCGGCGGTGGCGTCACTGCCTGCGTCAAATAATCTGGAGTATCCAGACTCATATCCACTACCTTTAACTCCTCCAACACATTTTGTGCAGCTACTACAGCATTCTGCTCCTCTTTCATTCGGGCACTATGCCGCATGGAATCTGTGAAATACATTAACAGAGGAACGGAGATTACTGCAAGAACAGCAATCGTAATGACCAACTCTATTAAAGTAAAACCACTATTCTCATTTCTGATCTTATGTTTCATCTACCCTGCTCCTCTCTTATCTTCTTAATTTTTACTAGTAGTAAAGATTTCCTCTCTACCAAATCTACCAGGGGCAACATCAGGATCTTTATATTCCTTCTCAGTACCACCAACTGCATACATCCGCAAGCCCATAGTACATGTTAATTCTTTCTCCCCTTCACTCTGGGCAACGGTAATAGTATCAATAACCATACGGTTTTCATTTTGGTTAATGAAATTTACAATATTCTTTAAAGACTTGTAATTTGTCTTGTAATTTGTGGTAATATCAGAACGATACCCGGTGATTTGTTCTACAGCCTCTCCTGATGCATTAACCGGAGCTTCTGCCACATCCTGTACCGCCGTCTCTGTCAAAGCACCGTTAGTAAAGAAGATCTGATTCATGGTAAATCCTTCTGTCTCCAGCAACAATCCCTTTACATCCTGCTCTAACAAATCTAACTGATAAATCACATCCTGAGTTCGTAACTCTGGTGGATATTTCGCTAGAATTTTTTCTTTCTCTGCCAGATAGTCCTGGGTCTCCTTCTCTACCCTTGCCTTATCGGCAACCATGGTCAAAAGATTATTCACTTCCCCCTCTAATGTAATATTTTCCTCTACTAAAGTACTTCTGGACGCCATCATCTTCTGGAAC
Organism: uncultured Jutongia sp.; assembly: GCA_964409845.1. Classification (GTDB taxonomy): domain Bacteria; phylum Bacillota; class Clostridia; order Lachnospirales; family Lachnospiraceae; genus Butyribacter. The sequence goes on along the minus strand of CAYPEW010000005.1, from coordinate 29,850 downwards.
CCCAAGAAATAAGCTAATGCCAAAATGACAATTCCTGCTACGATAAAGAGAACTTTCTTATCCCGATCTGAAATTTTTGCTTTATTTGCTGAGCCCTCTGCCATCTCTATCATCCTCCCTTCTACTGTGCTACTGCATTATCTGACTGTACAGCTTCCCCGTTTTCTCCTTCAGCACCCTCTTCTTCTAGGGCTACATACTGTGCCGTAACCGTGAAACTATAGGTAATATTCCCTTCATCTTCATTCATGGAAACCGCTGGAACCACAATATCCGTCAAGGATGTCAAGTTCTTTTCCAATGCCAGCAACATCTGTGCCACTGAAATCTTAGTTTTAGTTTCAATGGTCATGGTAATTCCCTCAGCATTAGAGGTAAAGTTGCTTACTGCCATCTCCCGCGGCAAATTCTGCTGCAAATCATCTAACAGTTTATTTAAATACTCATTCTGATGCTGGGTAGCACCATCCAATGTAGCTACCTCTGTATAAGACTTCTTTGCCGCTTCATTTTCCTGATATATTTGATTAATATATTCTAATTCTGCTTTTTGCTGCTTTAAATCTGTATTTTTTTTCTGTGCATTATGTAATTGTATCCAGGCAATTCCTACCAGAGCAACCGCTGCAACCACCATCACACCGAAAACCAGATGCACGATTCGCATGCTCTCTGCCTGGCTTTCTTTGGCGGTCATAGATTTCAACCTGAAACCAACCGGCTCAATCGCTGCACCAATAGCAGCAATATATTCCGTCTGATCCTGCAGACTGCGGGCAAAACCTCTGGCAAAGGTAATATTGGTTAATTTCTCCAAACGTCTTACCGGCAGATCCATCTCTTTCTCAAACAGAATGTCAATACCACGAATCTTGACACCCATACCAGTGATATAGACGTGGGTCAGCTGACAATCCGGATATCGGGAGTTGAAGTAATCTACCACACGGATTACACTGAGTAAAATTCCACCAATCGCATCAGTAACCGCCTTTCTGGCATCTCGATTGTAATTAGAACGACTGATCTGATCTTCCGTCATACGAGTGCTTCGTACGGATTCAATATCATCATAATCCAAAGTGGTAAAGATGATATTTTCCCGGCACAACATTTCCATAGCTTCTGCCTGATCATGCAAGCCTAATGCCTGCTGCTCCAACATGGTATCTAATATAGTATTCACACCATAAGGAATGGTTCTCTGCATAATCTGCTGACTCTCACGCAACACACTGACCATGGTATTCAAAGAACTGATCTGCACGCTGACACAATAGCCGGATCCGATGTGCTTCTGTAACACCTGCATGGAACCATTACCATAGTAGTCAATGGATTCCACATGCATTCCCAAGGCATCCGCCAAACTATAATAGTTTTGAATCAAAGTATCCGGAGCTGCTAAAAGCAACAGCTTCAAATTCTTTTTATCTCCCTCTTTGACAATATCCAACACATTATATGCCAGAGTGTATTCCTCCATATTAACCGGGAAATAATCCTGCGCTGTTGCATTAATCAGATCATTAATCTTATTTTCCGGCACATATGGCACTACGACCTCACGACTGGCAATCTTGCTGGAAGCAATAGAAAATACTACATCCTTTTCTTTAACGCCATTTTCACGGATCTGTGCTTTCAACATCTGAGCAATCGAATCCCTATTCTTGAGATACCCATCTTCCATTGCATCTGGTGGTGTATCAAAAGAAAATGCATTGTACACATGTGGATTCTTTCGCAGATAATCAACTACAACCGCCTTGGTTACCTGCTGTCCAACCTCAATACTCAATACCTTTTTTGCCATCTATTCTGTTCCTCCCTGCTTTATTCTCTTTATCCATCGTAAAACTTCATTGCTTACTATTTTTACTTTTGATTTCAATTTCACATCACACAAGATTCAACATGTGCGAGTTTACTGTTAAACCCTCTGGGACAATGAAACTAAATCCCCAACAATCCCAAATACCAGGAAACAATCGGATCTCCAAACAACATGGAAAACCAGATACCAAATGCAAGATATGGTCCAAATGCCAATTTTCGATCTGCATGAAATGCCGCTACACGAATCGTGTGAATCACAGAACCAGCGATACAGCCTATAATTAGAGCCAGCGTAATCGGCATAGCTCCTAATACCAGACCGGCACCTGTCATTAGTTTCGCATCTCCACCACCCATAGCACGCCCTACCGACAGCAGAAAAATCAACCACAACACTGCGCTGACACACACCATACCAATGAAATGATCTCTCAGATGAGACAAATCTAATAAAGTAGCAAAAATCCCCAATACCAGAATAAAATAATTAAGCTGGTTAGGAATCCGTTTCGTTCGCCAATCAATCACACTAACTACAATTAGGGCGGATGTCAGGAGACAATACACGATACTAGTCAAGTTCCAACCGTTTGCCAAGAAAACGATCACATATAAAGCTCCATTCAGTCCTTCCACCAGGGGATACTGAAGTGATAATCTGGTATTACACTTCCTGCATCTGCCCCTCAAGATAATGTAACTAAACAAGGGAATCAGATCATACCATCGCAGCTCATATCCACAATGCATACAATGGGAATTTGCCAAGAGGGTTTCCTGCTTCGGTTCCCGAAAGATCCATACATTCAAGAAACTTCCAATTACGATCCCAAACAGAAATACCGCTACATATCCCATCATATAAAAGAACCATTCTGGCATGATCTGATCTCCTATCTGTCAGTGTCCATCCATACTACATTCCCATCACAATGACTTCCATGCCATTACAACAGGCAAGCATTAAACAATCAATCAGTCAATCATGATCCACTAGAAGACTCCTCAGATGTTACATATGACTTAGAATTTGATGTATCCTTAGTAGCAGTACTATTAATAAACACTTCTGTTTTCCCAGACTGTGCATCAACAGACACATAAATATTCTTGCCTTTAAATGCCTTAGACTTTAACTGGCCCTTCAATGAAGTATACAAAGTAGAAATTGTCTGTGTAGAACCAGTTGCTGCCGGTCTTAATTCCATCAGCTCAGATACTGTCTTGTCATTGGTTACATCTTTAAGATCGCCCAATTCCTTTGTACCACCTGCGCAAGACTCACCAGACATTGCGATAGATGATGTAATGTCTGTCAACAGAGCACTGATAACCTGCTGATCCTTTGACTGACGAGATTTCTCCATGTAAGGGATAACCTGGCTAGCTACTACACCTACTAAGATAGCCATAATAGCCATAACGATGATTAACTCTACCAGAGAGAAACCTTTTTCTTCGTTTTCATGCAACTGTGTTAAATACTTCTTAATTGCCTTCTTCATAACTTTTTCTCCTTTTCTTTCTTTATATTTATTAAAGGCTGACCTTGGCAAACAGCCAATAATACAAGTTTATGCATTCTCTGCCATAGAGTAGATACTGAGCATTGGTGCCATAATCGCCAACATAATCGGCACAACTAAAGCCGCCATCAAAACAATAATCAAAGGCTCCATTATCGCCGATACCGCCTGAGTGGCACGTTCCACTTCTTCATCATAGTAGTCAGCAACCTTCTCTAGCATTTCCTCCATATTACCGGTTTCCTCACCGATCTGCATCATATGACACAATAGCGGCGGAAACACTTCCGACTGCTCTAAAGGCTGAGACAGCGGCACACCTCGCTCCACCTCGCCTTTGGCATCCTCTATTACCACCTGAACAATGCGGTTAGTCATAATCTTTGCCACAATATCTATAGCACCTACCATAGTAATACCAGATGCCAACAGAGTACTGAGAGTACGAGCCAGTCTGGCACAAGCCTGCTTAATTACCATATCGCCAAACACCGGTAACTTGATCACCAGCCGACCAAAAGTCTGTGCTCCTGCTTCCGTTTTCAAAAAGATACGGAGCCCTATTACCAACACTGCAATCACACCTACAAATATGTACCATCTCTTAATCAGAAAATTACTCATTGCCACTACAGCCAAAGTAATCGCTGGCAATTGACCACCTGCTGCATCAAAGGTATCCTGGAAAGAAGGTACTACCTTTACCAGCATCAAAATTACTACGCCAATAATAACTACCAGCAAAACAATCGGATAAATCATGGCCTGCATAACCATGCCCTTGATCTTAGCATCCTTCTCAAAATGCACCGCCATACGCTCTAATGCAGTCTCCAAGCTACCAGAAGCTTCTCCTGCCTCCACCATGTGGATCAGGATTTTCGGAAACACATCATCCCTGGTTCCCATAGCACCTGCTAAGGTATCACCCTTTTCCACCAGAGTCCGAACCTCTGTCAGTGCTTCATGAAGTTTTTTATTCTCCGCCTGGTCTTCTAACATCCCCAATGCCTGTATTACTGTAACTCCGGCATGAAGAATACTTTGGAACTGTTTACAGAGCAATGCCAAATCTCCCGACTTAACCTTTCCTCCAATATTAATATTCAGTTCCTTATTCAATGCGTTTGGGACATCTACTGTAATGGGCGTCAGCCCCTGTCCCTTTAGGTTTGCCCTGGCCTGATCCAGGTTATTTGCCTCGATGATACCTTTCTTTTGTTTACCGGAATCATCCACCGCAACATAAGCAAACTCTGCCATGTGCCTCACCTATTCCTTCCCTGAAACCTTATCTCCGGTCTCCAATCGTCCTATCGTCATCGTCTATTCATTCCGAAAAACAATAGTCCCATCATGTCCATACTATGTTTTGTTCATATTTTATTCAAACGTTCATAATTTATTTAAAATATTATAACACATTGGACCAGATTATTTTACAATTTTTTTATTATTTTTGTATTTTTTGTCAGTATTACACAGTTTTCCTATATCACGTTTAGTAATATTGACGAATAAAATCCATTTAAAATAGCTTTTTCTTCAATGTATCCGGATCCTGCGCAAACTCTATTGCCTGAGTGGAGTCAATTTTACCTTCCATATAGAGATTAAAAATCGCATCATCCATGGTAATCATTCCCAGATTCTTGCTGGTCTGAATAGAGGAACTGATCTGATGTGTCTTGTTCTCACGAATCAGATTCTGAATTGCAGGTGTAGTGTGCATAATCTCGAATGCCGCCACACGCCCCTTCCCATCAGTGGTTGGAATCAAGGACTGCGAAATAACGGAAATCAATACATTACCTAACTGTACTCGAATCTGCTGCTGCTGATGCGGTGGAAATACGTCGATAACACGGTCTACCGTAGCCGCTGCACCAATGGTATGTAAGGTAGAGAATACCAAATGGCCTGTCTCAGCCGCCGTAATGGCTGATTCAATCGTTTCCAGGTCACGCATCTCGCCGACCAGGATAACATCCGGATCTTCACGAAGTGCTGCACGAAGACCATTTGAAAATGACATGGTATCCATACCAACTTCACGCTGATTGACAATAGAACTCTTGTGGAAATGCTCGTACTCGATTGGATCCTCCATAGTAATAATATGCTCACTCCGCTCCCGATTGATAATATCAATCAAAGATGCCAGCGTGGTAGATTTACCACTACCGGTAGGTCCTGTTACCAGAACCATTCCACGTTTCTTCTTGGTCAGTTCTATGACAGATGGTGGAAGGCCTAATTTTTCCGCAGGAGGAATCTCCGTACTGATCAGACGAATTACCGTTCCCAACGCCCCTTTCTGTTTGAGTACATTCACACGGAAACGACCATTGCCAGGGATAACATGGGAAAAATCGGCTTCTCCTGTCTCCTCCAGACTATCACGAATTCTCTCCGGTACCATAGGCATAATCAACTCAGCAGTATCTGCTGGTGTCAACGGCTCTCTGGTAATCTTCTGCAAAGTACCATGTACACGACATTTCGCCTCTGTACCTGCAGCCACATGTAAATCGGATGCACCGATTTTACGCGCCTGTGCCAACAAATCATTGATTGTAAAACTTAACATAGCTTTTTCCCCCAATTTTATTTTTTATTTTATAATACCTTCTGATGCTCACTCTTTTATATCTTCTCGCATGAGCGCTCACTTCGAAACCTTCGGTTTCTCAGTGTTCGTTGCACTCTCATAGAATCATTATAATTAATCTTTCTGCCTGTAAACAGACAAAGATTAATTATAATAATTCTGCGCTCATGCTTATGCGTTCATTTTATTCATCCCCATATGCCACACGATGAACTTCTTCTATTGTTGTAATCCCCTGTAATACAAACTGATTAGCAGAAGTCACCAAGGTCTTCATTCCTTCCCGGATCGCCTGGTTTTCAATTTCCTCGGCAGAACCACCTCTAACGATAACACGTTTGATCATATTGGATACCGGCAAAATCTCATAGATACCGATACGCCCTTGATAGCCAGCGCCGCCGCATTGCATACATTCACCACCCCGGTTTGCCTCCGGCACCAGAATCTCTCTGCTACGGAACTCCGGTCTGATGTGCATTTCTTCTTTTTCCAAATCCGTTAACGGCACCATCTTCTTGCATGCTGGGCACACTCGACGTAACAGACGCTGCGCAATAACTCCAATCAATGCATCCGCAATCATATAGCTCTCAATATCCATATCCGCCAGACGGGTAATGGTACTGGCAGCACTATTGGTATGTAGAGTACTAACCACCAAGTGACCAGTAATAGATGCTTCTACGGCTATACTGGCTGTTTCCTGGTCTCGAATCTCACCGATCATAATGATATCCGGATCCTGACGCAGAATAGAACGAAGTGCTGCCGCAAAGGTCAGACCTGCTTTTGGATTGGTCTGTACCTGATTAATTCCTGCAAGATTTGCCTCCACCGGATCCTCTACTGTAATAATATTAACACCTACCGTATTTAATTCACTAAGCGCTGTATACAGCGTAGTAGATTTACCACTACCGGTAGGTCCTGTTACCAAAATAATTCCATGTGGATGGGACAGGATCTTGTCAAATTTAATCAGATCCTCTGGTGTGAAACCAAGATCTTTCTTATCCCTTGTCAACGCCTTTTTCTGCGTCAAACGCATAACGACTTTCTCGCCATATACAGTTGGCAGGTTAGACACACGAAGGTCATATTCCTGACGGTCAACCACTACACTCATACGACCATCCTGTGGTTTTCTCTTTTCGGAAATATCCATACCACTGACGATCTTGATACGGGCAACCAAAGCCGGAAACAGTGTAATGTCGTGTTTCATCGCCTCCTGTAACACACCATCTATACGGAAACGGATACGAAGCTGTGACTCCATCGGTTCAAAATGAATATCACTGGCTCTTCTATGTACTGCCTGCTCTACAATCTGGTTTAAGAGACGCACGATTGGAGCCTGCTTGATTTCTTCGGATTCTTCCTCTTTCTGTCCTCGATTACCATAGCGCTCATTATGCTCCTGAGTAAACTGATCCGCCATCTTCATGGCTTCTGCATTTCCAAAGTAACGATCCAATGCCTGCGCTACGTCTGCCACCGTGGTAACCTTCGCCTCAATCTGCAAACCGGTTACAATAGACAAATCATCAATAGCAGCCAGATCCATAGGATCACTCATGGCAACCCTTACCACATTAGGATTCTCTGGCAGGAACTCATATGGCATCAGCATATATTTGCGCAACATTCTCTCGTCAACCAATGCCAGCACCGCATCCTCAATATGATAATCCGATAATTTGACACGTTCCATATTTAACTGTTGTGATAACGCATCTGCAATATCATCTTCTGATACAATTCCCAGCTCTACCAGAGTTACACCCAGTTTCTGTCTGACATCGCTCTGTTTCTGCGCTTCCAATGCCTCTTGCAGCTGCTCTCTGGTAATCACTCCAGCATCAATTAAAGAATCTCCCAAACGTCTCTTACGGCGTCCTCTGGAACTAAAACTATCCATAGTCCCCTCCTTCATATATCATCATATGCTATGTAGAAATTTTTAGGACATACTTGCGGTCATGCTGCGACCATCGGAAGCAGCCAATCCGCCAATGTTTGTGCTGCTCGCAGCGCAAACTTGTCGTGTGAATAAACTTTGTTTATTCACACTTATCCCCAATTTAAATAATCACTTACTACAATTATAGTTAATTTTTCAAAATAACGCAATACCTAAGTGGCTGAAATAATGCGAAACTATCTCATCCCATGCAAACTCAATCTGTTTATCCATGGTAAATTCTGTGTAAGATACACCAGTAATCACCGAAAGTGCCTCTCTTTCATATCGAAAATTGACGATCAGCTCTGGATGTTGCTGCTGGTACAGTGTCTCTAAACCCTGCTGTGCCAGTCTGGATCTCGCCCAGCTGGCATCTGCTTTAAGGATAATTTTCATGGAATCCGGCGTCTTGGAACCCTTTATGTAGGAAAATACCGTTGGTTTCACTTCTGACCACCGAATCCATTCTGACAAGGAAATATTTTCCTGCTGTTCATCACTATCATACCATGCAAGATTCCTGCGTCCCCGCAAAGACATAGTGGCAAAAGTGGTCAACTCGGCACTGTCCAGATAGAACAGATCAAAGCTGTCACGTATCAGCAAATGCACCATTGCTAATTTTATATCAGAAATTTCTAATAAAATCATAAAATCCTTCTTTCTGTACATACTAATTCCACGACCAGATGCACCGACAGAAAATCTACTTTATTATAGATTTCTACGGATTACGGCATTCGGTCTTTTTCATAGAGATCAACAAAAAGCGTAGAAGCTTTGGAAAGGAGGATATCATGAAGAAAGACGCCAAAAGCCTGAAGGCAGTAGCTGAGCATTGTACTCGTTTTAGTCCATGTGACTGCAAAAACTGCGACTGCTCAAACTCAACTGCCAGCGGTGTAACCTGCAAAAACTGCAAACATTTCGAAGAAAGAGACGTATGTGATCTGGATCTGTATCAGGAGATCATGAAAAATCATCACCTGTAAGTGTGTAAGAAACTCTAAAGTCGACGATGCACATATGAATGCATCGCCGAAGAATTTCTAACACACTGGAAGAATGCACAGCATAAATACTGTCCATTCTTCCCATCGAGTGCCGATAAAACATCAAAGTCTTTCATACGGCATGCCACTGCACTACAAGCATTTGATGGGAAGAAATTTGCACAGCATTTATGCTGTTGCAAATTTCTCCCAGAGTTACGATAGTAACTCTTTAGGACCTTAGTATCACCTAGCAAAATGCTATGTGCCAGTGGCACATGTTAAGCACCGACCGAAACGAGGTACAGACCTTTACGAGCTTAGTGGTACTTCAAGTCTTCAACTCTTATCTTAACGACTCACATATACCACAATAGATCGTGGCGGCACCACAGTCTTCCGCTGGATTCCCATCTGCTTTTTACGTTTTTTGGTTTTTCGTTTGGGCTTACATGGTGGTAATTCCGAAAATGTCTCATCATAGGTTTCCAAAAACACATGCCACTCACTGCCATCCGGCAACATAGGAAGATCAAAGGATTTCGTTTCCCAATACATATTAAAAATAATATAGATAGAATCTCCAGGCTCTCCACGATCATTCTCCACATATTTACCACTGAGCAAAATTCCCAGTATACGGCTATAGTTTGAAAAATCCGGTCGCCAGGTCTGTATTCCATGCGCCGACAAATCCGGCATACCACAGGATATGGTATCCATCATCTGCATCCTTCTGCCTTGATGCAATACCGGATTCTCCCGGCGAAACGCAATCAGCCGTTTCACATATTCACGAATCTGAGTCTTTTGCTTGGATTCCCGCCAATTTAACCAGGTAACGGCATCATCATGACAATAGGGGTTATTATTGCCATCCTGGGTATTACCAAACTCATCTCCCGCCAAAATCATTGGTGTCCCCTGACTGAACAAAAGCATCAGAAAAGCATTACGAATCTGACACATTCTCCGGTTAACTACTGCCTGTTTACGGCATTTTCCCTCTACACCGCAATTCCAGCTATAATTATATTCTGTGCCATCCCGATTATTCTCCCCATTGGACTCATTGTGTTTAATATCATAGGACACCAGATCCATCATGGTAAAGCCATTGACATGTGTCATGTAATTGATCACATCTGCCCTGTCCGGCTTGTAATAAAAGCGACGGAAAAAGGCTTCTGTCCATCCTTCATCGCTTTTCAGAAATCTTCTGGCATCGTTCATAAAACCATCGTTATATTCCGCTAAAGAATTTTCCTCATGATGCACACCAGCATCCGATAGCATCCGGGCATCCCAGTAGGACGCCAGCATTTTCACACCGGACAAGATCGGATCAGAAGCCAGAGAAATTGAAGGCATAACCTCTGTATTGACACGAAATCCATCCACATGATAATTCAATACCCAGTTTCTCAGACAATCAACCATTAAGGCCAGATTGGTTCCCGGCAAAAAATAAAAATCCAATAAAACCTCAATGCCCGCCTGGTGCAATGCCTTGATCAGAGACTTCAATTCCTGGTCTGCCAGACCTGGATCACTGCTGTAAGAAGCTTTTGGCGCAAAATAATAAGTTTCCGGTGCACCATATCCCCAATAATTAAAAGACTGTGAAACTATATCCTGCTGCCGACCATGCAAATAAGTACGCTGTACCTCCTGAAATTCATAAACTGGCAACAATAAAACTCCATTGATTCCCAGATCCTGCATGTACGGTATTTTCTGGAGAAGCCCATCAAAAGTCCCCGGATGCCTGACCCGGGAAGTAGAATGGCGGGTATACCCCCTGACATGTAATTGGTAGAGAATCAAGTCTGAAAAAGGGATATGCAGTGGATGATCGTTTTCCCACTCAAAGCCTTTCAGACAGATCCGCCCTCTGGTCTGAGTCCCCTGACCGCATTCTCCCCATACATTACGGTTGTTGACCGCAGAAGCATAGGGATCCACCAGGTCTTCTCCGTCTGCTTCATATAAATATTCATATTGCTCTGTCAAAATTTGTGATAGCGAAAGAACATGTGCCTCTGATACATCCTTGGAAACGGTTTTATCTGCGGAAAGATCTAAATGTAATAAAACAAAATATACACTTCCAACACGAAATTCGTCAGTCAAAGGAATTCGGTATTCCGGCTCTGACTCTCCTAATCGGTATAACTTTAAAAAACACTGTTTTTTATCTGGTAGATATATCGCAAACTGAACATCATCCTGCACCCTGGTCACTCCCAGTGGCAACGCATGACCAGGTTTTATCGTAAATTTTTGTTTTTTCATTCTATTGCTCCATTCTGCCCAATGATCGAATTTATTCCCGTAAAGCAACGGTCCTATATGCCAATAGCACATGTTAAGGATGGACCGAAACAAATGTATATCTGATGCAAGCCCGCTTGCATTTGGCAACTGCCACAGGCGGCACAAATATTCTATAAAACACATCGTTATCTGATTGGTTTTTGATGTGAATAGTACCATCTTATCATAAGCAACCTCTGGTTTCAACAAAAAAACCTTGCAAATTAGTTAAATTACTGTAAAATAGTAAACGAACAAAAATACCGTGAAGAAATGAGGTTTATTATGATTCAAGCTAGTAATGTAACATTACGTCTTGGAAAAAAAGCATTATTCGAGGACGTTAACATCAAATTCACCGAGGGAAACTGTTATGGGCTGATTGGTGCCAATGGTGCCGGAAAGTCCACGTTTCTCAAAATCCTTACCGGAGAAATTGAACCAAGCAAGGGAGAAGTTATCATTACTCCAGGTCAACGGCTCTCTTTCCTGAAGCAGGATCATTTCCAATATGATGAGTATGCCGTGCTGGATACTGTCATTATGGGAAACGAACATCTTTATCATATTATGAAAGAAAAGGATGCCATCTATGCCAAAGAAGATTTTACAGAGGAAGATGGAATCCGTGCCAGCGAATTAGAGGCAGAATTCGCTGAATTGAACGGCTGGGAAGCAGAATCCGACGCTGCCACCCTCTTAAATGGACTGGGCGTCCCACAGGATCTGCACAGCAAACAAATGAAGGAACTGACCGCCAGTGACAAGGTTAAGATCCTGCTGGCACAGGCTTTATTTGGTGAGCCGGATATTCTGTTACTGGACGAGCCAACCAACCATTTGGATCTGGACGCTATCCGGTGGCTGGAAGAATTCTTGATTGACTTTAATAATACTGTCATTGTGGTATCCCATGACCGCTACTTTTTAAATAAAGTATGCACCCATACCGCTGATATTGACTATGCGAAAATCCAGCTCTATGCCGGAAACTACGATTTCTGGTATGAATCCAGCCAGTTGATGATTAAGCAGATGAAGGAAGCAAACAAGAAGAAAGAGGAAAAAATTAAAGAGCTGCAAGAATTTATCCAGCGCTTTAGTGCCAATGCATCCAAATCCAAACAGGCTACTTCCAGAAAACGTGCTCTGGAAAAAATTGAACTGGACGATATGAAACCTTCCAGCCGGAAATATCCTTATATTGATTTCCGACCAGATCGCGAGATCGGCAATGAAGTCCTGACAGTCGAACATCTTTCCAAAACTATCGACGGTGTCAAGGTTCTGGATGATATTTCTTTTATTATTGGCAGAGAGGACAAAGTAGCATTCGTGGGAAGCAATACCATTGCCGCTACTACCCTATTCCAGATTCTCGCCGGAGAGATGGAGCCAGACGAGGGATCTTACAAATGGGGCGTAACAACCAGTTTCTCCTATTTTCCGAAAGATAATACGGAACTCTTTGACCGGAACGAAACTATCGTGGACTGGCTGATGCCATTTTCTCCGGAAAAAGATCCTACCTATGTGCGTGGATTCCTGGGACGTATGCTCTTTCCAGGAGAAGACGGAATCAAGAAAGTAAATGTTTTGTCCGGTGGCGAGCGAGTCCGTGTCATGCTATCTAAAATGATGATTTTGGGATCAAACATTCTGATTATGGACGAACCAACCCCACATCTGGATATGGAATCTATCACAGCATTAAATAATGGATTAATTAAATTCCCAGGCGTAGTACTGTTTACCTCCCAGGATCATCAGTTCATCCAAACGATTGCCAATCGAATCATGGAACTGACTCCAGGTGGTCTGATTGATAAGATTACAACTTATGATGAATATCTGGATAGTGATGAAATGGCAAGAAAACGACAGATCCTGTCCGTTCAGGCAGAAGAAAATGACTAATAGACTAATACTATTAACTAGATTGTTTTCTAACATAAATAGTGAGATATCATACCATTTTCAGATTAGCGCAATGTTATGGCATTGCGCTTTTTCTGTGCGAGATTCTTTGTTCTAAAGAAAAAACCACAGATTATACTGTGGTTGATAACTGGGCTACAAGGATTCGAACCTTGAAATGCTGGAGTCAGAGTCCAGTGCCTTACCATTTGGCGATAGCCCATCAAAGATATTAATAACGCTCTACTCTATGCATGACGCATAGGGAGAAAATAATCTGGCAAAACCAGATCAAACTGGGCTACAAGGATTCGAACCTTGAAATGCTGGAGTCAGAGTCCAGTGCCTTACCATTTGGCGATAGCCCAATATTCTGCCTACCTTACCGCAGGCACTCGTACATTATATACTAGGTCTATTCATTTTGCAAGTACTTTTTTTATTTTCTTTGCAATGCTGCCAACAGACCGTTACTATTCACAGTTATTTTTAACAGGATAATTTTCTGTTATCCGTCAACCCCCAGTATTCGTTCTGCTGTTTCGCTCAAAAGTTGTCATCAATGTCCGAATTAGACAAAATTTTGCCCTGCCGTAGTGCAATAGGATTTTGTGAGAAACTTTGCCGTCTATGCGGTATCTGTGCGTGCTCGTGAACTTCATCTGAAAGGCGCTGCAGGTTTTCGGTTATATGTTTCAGGCACGCTCTCGCTATGTTTCATACGCAGCGGTACATAACGAGGTATAGAACACCTCGTAAGTACCGGCGTATTCAAAATGCCTGAAACACATAACACGAAAACGCAGCCTGCCTAAAGATGGATTGTGTGAGAGCACGCTAATAAGACAGATACAGCAGACGGCAAATAGTTTCTCCAAAATCCGTAAACTTGCCAGGCAGGGCAAATTTTGTCTACCCGGACATAACGATACATTTTCCTACGAAACAGCAGAACGAAACGAATAACCAACGGATAACAGAAAATTATCCACGACAAAATTGACTGTGAATGGTAACAACAGACCGGTAGAACAGAACTCTACGACTCTATTATCTCCCGAATACTCTGTACAATCCGTAAAACCAGTTCCACCCGTTTAAACGGCGTAATCAGATAATAACCATCTACATATGGTGTAATATCCCTGGCAATCCGGGTTGATATCTTCCATGCCAGTTCCTCTCCCTCTGCCCGGTCTTTGTCCCGGTAGGCATCTATAATTTTCTGGTCTACATCAATTCCAGCCATCTCATTATTCATAAAACAGGCATTGCGATAACTGACAACCGGCATAATCCCCCCCAAAAGCTTGACATCCAGTTCCTCTCTGGCACGCTGCAGATTTTCATAAGCTCTGTGGGTCAGAACCGGCTGTGTAAATAGAACACTGACACCATTTTCAATTTTTCGTCTGGCATGAAGTAACTGACTGTCAAACTGTAAGGCATTAATGTTCAGCGCTCCACTGACCATGAACGGATTTTCTGCAAAAAGCTGTTGATCTAAAGTTCTAATATGATTAGCTAACACAGCCGAATTAAAACTGAACATGGTTTTAACATGGTCTCTCTCTGCCGCTGGCACAGGATCCCCGGTAACGGTCAGTACATTATTGACGCCTTCCACGTTGAGTCCCAGCAATAATGCTTTGGTGGCATTGATATTTCGATCCCTGCAAGTCATATGCGGAATGGCAGTCAGACCAATTTCGCGCATCACTTTACACGCTAGAATACTACTGTCAATCCTGGCCTTGGCAATCGGACAATCCGCTATGTCTATGGCATCTACGCCTGCCTGCTGGTATCTGGCTGCTCCCTCCATGAAAAACTCTATTTCTGGCTCTACCGGCGGATCCAGTTCTACAACCAGTACCTTTTTCCCGCTCTGTAACTTTCTGGCAAAGGCATTGTGCACATTATTAATGGGATCAGAGGGATCCTGCACCTCCACTTCTATGTTTGTTTTCATAGATTGGACTTTTAGACGATCCCGTCCAGGAACAGGCTGCTGCTGTAATTCCTGCCTCAACGCCCGGATATCCTCGGGTTCCGTACCACAGCATCCTCCCAGAATTGCCGCTCCCTGTTTTGCCAGATCATGCATAATCCTGGCAAAATAGGCATGGTTTTTGCCAAAATAGGTACGATTACCCACCACGGTAGGATAACCAGCATTGGGCATGACTGTAATATATTTTCCAGCACCTTGTACTGATAATTTCTGTACCATGTCAGACAAATGTCTGGGACCAGAGATACAATTAAAGCCTACTGCATCCACCTCTGGCATCTGTAAAGTTTTCTGAAACAGGCTTTTTCCGTAATAACCACTGCGGGTAAATCCTTCCGGCGACACTCCGTAAGATACTGCCACAAAAGCATCTGCATCCTTTTCTTTGATGTGGCGGGCAACCTCTGCCAGACCTTCAGCAGAATCCAAGGTTTCAAACAGAAAACAATGAATATCCAAAGCCAGAAATTGGTCTGCAAGCCAGTTATAAATCTCTGCCTGAGATACCCCGTCCGGCACCTGGACCGGTCCAATATCAGCAAAGAGAAAGCACGGAAAACACAAGGATTTTTCCCCATACGCATCCATCTGCACAGCAGAATCATCCTGATTCTCAGCCATGCTGGAAATGGCTTCTCTGGCATTTTCCACTCCCGCCCGGATGATCTGTTCCGTCTGCTTACTATCCAGAGAAAAGGCATAGGGATTTGCCCCAAATGTATTGGTTTTAATGGCAACTGCACCAGCCTCCAAATAGGCACGATGGATTTCCTGAATCACTTCCGGATGCGTTATATTTAATTTCTCGCATATTTCTGCAGTATACTGTGGGTACTGCTCCGCCAGATAGGTGCCCATAGCTCCATCAAATACCAGGGGCTGCTCTGCCAAATACTCCCAAATTGTTTTCTCCATGTTAATCTCCATTTCGTGATTTACCTCGTTTCTGAACTATTTGCTATATATTCGTACAAACTAATGTCTTTGCTACAGTAATTCCTATGACTGTCTGCTGCAATATTCCTTTCGCTACAATACAGACACCAACTCCACTATATTACGCCATATTTTCCACTCATGCAAGCAAACACCTTTCTACAACGAAAAAATCTGATGGAAATATTTCTCTACGGAATCCTTCCTTCCACCTTGACATTTTGTAATTTCCTCTGTAGAATTACCTTGATATTACTATGCTATAGATGGGAGTTGATTATTTGGATTCTAGTGACGCCTCGAGGATCATCATTTTATTGATCTTACTAGTACTCTCTGCCTTTTTTTCTTCTGCAGAGACCTGTTTGACTACAGTAAACAAAATGCGCATCAAATCAATGGCTGAGGAGAATGTCCGCAATGCCTCTCTGGTATTGCGACTAATTGAAAACCCAACCCAGATGCTAAGTGCAATCCTCATTGGTAACAACGTAGTTAATTTATCAGCATCTTCTCTGACCACATCATTTGCCATTCAGCTATCTACACGGGCAGGGATGACGAAGAACGCCAGTCTCTGTACTGGTATTGCAACCGGTATTCTGACTCTGCTCATCTTGATTTTTGGTGAGATAGTTCCAAAATCAATGGCTACCATTAATGCAGAGAAACTTTCCATGGTATATGCCAAGCCGATTTATGCCATTACTACTGTGCTCCGTCCGGTATCATATATTATGAATAAAATATCGGATGCTCTGTTGATTCTTTTACATGTTGATCCTAAAGACAGACCGGCTATTACCGAAAATGAATTATTAACGATTGTAGATGTCAGCCACGAAGAAGGTGTCATCGAAAGCGAAGAACATCAGATGATTACCAATGTGGTAGACTTTGGTGATTCATTGGCAAAAGATGTAATGGTTCCCAAAATGGATGTAGGGTTTGTCAATGAAGACATTACATACAAAGAACTGTATGAATGTTATTCTGAGTACAAATTTACCCGAATGCCAGTCTACCGTCAAAACCGCGACAACGTTGTTGGCATTATCAATCTGAAAGACCTGTTTTTTTATAAAGGTTCCCAGAAGGATTTCAAGCTCAAAAAAATCATGAGAGAACCATATTTTACTTATGAATATAAGAAAATCTCAGAACTATTTTTTGAGATGAAGCAGGACTCTATTCCTATGGCTATCGTGTTGGACGAATACGGTGCGACTGCCGGCATTCTCACATTGGAAGACCTGATTGAAGAAATTGTCGGCGAAATCCGGGATGAGTATGATACCAATGAAGAAGACGATATTACAAAGATTGATGATGAAAACTATATTCTGCTGGGTGTTGCCAAACTAGATGATATTGACGCCCAATTAGGCATTACTATTGAGTCCGAAGATTATGATTCCATTGCCGGCCATGTCATTAAGCTGCTGGATCATTTCCCAGATGCCGGAGAAACCATCAGCGATCAATATGCCGAATATAAGGTATTAGAGGTATCCAAAAACCGTATTGATAAAGTAAAATTACATCTCCTTCCCCAAAATTCGGAAGAAGATGAAGGAGAAAACAACATAGGTTCAGAAAAAAGCGATTCATAATAATATAAGAGATAATCCAAACAACCCTATGTCCTGCAAAACACAGGACATAGGGTTGTTCTTTTTGGCTGATTAGATTAGTATACATTGTCCGGCTGACAATCCTCAAACAGGCAGGAACGAACCTTATGCCCAATTCCCCGGTCCACTGCACCCCCTCTGGAATCTGCCACGCAGCGTTTAAAATTGCACTGTTCCACAAGCCCCGGTGTATTGCCATACATACGGATTCCGGCGCCACTCTTTTCTCGACAATTAATGAATACACAACGTTTCAAGGTACCTCCCTGGGTATATACTGCTCCACCCTGGCAAAAATTAAAAATAGTATCCTGAATATCCGGTGCATAGGCGTTATAAATCGCCCTTCCCCCCTGGGTATTTCGAAAAACACAACGGCGTATCCGCAGCTTGGTACCATTGGCATGAATAGCACCAGTACGAAGCATACCATCAAAATCGCAATGACAGATTTCTGCATGCTTGGCATGATCCAGAACCATCATGTCCCCTTTTTCCAGACTACCACAGACAAGCTTGCTGTTTTCCATTTTCAGAGTACCACGGCAACGAATTTGGTAATTCAGATATACATTGGCGTTCTCAATTAGTAATGCCCCCTGGGACTTGATATCCACGGGACAGTCAATAATGACAGAATCCTGTATCAAAAGCTGATCCGTTATTGTCACTCCTGCCTTGTGATACAGATATTGCACTAGCTCTGCACCAGTAGGATGACAATCCGCATATTCCAGATGATGTACCGCCTTTCCTATCATACCGTTATAAAAAACAGCAGCACCATATTCAGACACACAGCAGTCCTCAAAGTGACAATGATGTACAGCAATTCCAGGAACAGAATAGATTGCACCTCCACGATTCGCCTCACAATCCCGAAAATAGCAATTCTTGATTTCACCAGTTCCACCCCGCAGCATCAATGCTCCGCCATCCTCCGGAGAATAGCACTCTACAAACCGACACCGCTCAACACGAATCCTCTCTCCCCAGAAACGAACCGCAGCACCCCTGGTGGTTTGATATACTTTGCTATCTGTCATTTCCACCGTACCATCTTCAGCACGGATGAACATACCGAAATTACGGCAGTCTGCCTCGCTATCCCGTATGGTTAACCTGCCACCCTGGGTATGGATATTGATACAAGCACGATGCCTGTTTGTTTTACGGATAATTTTGCTCTTTTCAATCAGCAGCTCTCCGCCCTCTAAGGCAATGTTCCCGTATACTCTGACCTCCGCATGATCAATAACCAGACGCATGCCGGAACGAAGAACCAGATCTTCGTGGATTTCACTGCGGTCTACCAGATGAACCTCTCTATCCTGTTCCAACTGCTTCTGTGTACATATGGTTTCATTCCCCAGCGGCACACCATAGAATTTCAGCTCTGATTCCGACAAATCAGTATCCAGCCTATAAATCTTCTCTGCCAATTCTTCGGTTCTGTCCTGTTCTTCCTGTCGAACACTAGCGATAAAGTCCCGTAAAAGCTGAGACCATTTGGAATAAACACCCAAAATTCGTTCCCAGAGATCAATCCACTCATCTGCATCGGTATCCCAGCCTTCTTCTGTATAAGACACCGCCAATAAATCCAGCATAAATAAAATTTTATCATGCTCGGATACAATTATGTCGGAAACATGATCCAAAACATTACTTTCCTCACCTGCCAGCTGCATTACAGTAGTCATCTGGCTATTGGAAAGCCCCAGACCCGCCTGCAGGATCCGCTCCAACTCCATGTTGTTTAATACGTTACCATCCCCGCTGCGCTGCGCCTGCAGAAATAAAGCAGCTGCATAATATTTTTTAAACTCAGACGGACGCAGATAAAAACTATGTTTGGGTGTCATCCAAAGCCTCTTTTTTTCATTAAATTTTGTCAATATATCCTGCATACTTTTCCCCCCTATCGGATCTTGATTTCAACATCATCTGGATATACATGAAAAATCGGTTTATCCTCTGGTGTACAGGACTGACAGATGCAGTTCTGTACCAACTGTCCAAATTTATGGTATTTGAAATAAATAGCTGCACCCAGATATTTTGCCTGACAACGTTCAAAATGGCAGCGATTGAGCCGGACATTACCGATGGAATCCGAATAAACAGCGCCTCCATATTCTGCGCTTCCCTCCACAAAAACACAATCATCCACATACATCTTCGCTGCCTGCCCAATGGAAAGCAGTCCTGCCCTGCCGTGTCTGAAATGGCAGTGGTCAATTATAGCAGAATAACCAGAGAAAGAAAGCATATACGCTTTTGCCGCATGCAGTATCCGTGATCCAGTCATAATCAGTCGCCCGGCATCCTGTGACAACAACCCACAATGAAGCCCCAGATCAATCTCTGTATCCTCAATTTTAACTACGGCTGTCCGATGCAGTGTCAGCCAGTAATTTGTTCCACATCCACCGATGCGAACCGTAGCACCACGCATCCGAAACCTTCCACCATTCATATAAATAGATCCGTTCATGGTCACATCTGCTCCATATAGAAGGAGCGATCCACCCCGCTCTACCGTAATATCCCCATCTATTTTGACAGGTCTGTCTAACAGCAAAGTTTCTCCTGCTGCCACTGTCAGACTGCCATAGCTGGTCTCCAGATGAAAACCTGGGAAAAAATGCCTCAGTGCCACATATGATATTTCATACCCCTGATTACAAAAACTCTCATAGGCTTCTACTGCCCGCTCACAATTAGTCTTTTTCGCAGCCTCATTAAATTGATAAAAGAACTGGCGCTCTTCCTGGGAGAAATGAAAAATCTGTATGTAATTCTCTAAAATGTGTTCACAATAATCCTGCGACCATAATGACAGATTATACAAACGATACAGATCCAGGACAAAGCAATATCGTTCCTCTTTTCGCTGTACCCGGTTAACCACCTCTGTCAAGCGAAATTCCAGATAATTATTAATATCTACAATGATCTGCTCTCTCTGCTTCATCGGCAGATGAATTTCATCTAAGATTTTCTCAAAATAGTCCTGCAATTCTGTAATGGCACGCATATTCCCCATAGCCATAACACCCAGACCGAAACAATACAAATACTGGAAAGACGGTTCTGACTGTGCATATGGATGCTGATATTTCCGAGATTCTAATGCCTGTTCTGTCTGCATCATTACCACACTCCTTACGATCCAAATCCTCTTTTTTCCATTGTAACACGAAATACCTGTCCACGAAAAGATCCAGAAGAAAAAAATCATGATGCATGGCAACGTCTCACCCGAAGCATATTATCCCGTAACATAATAACCGCCTTTTTGACCTGCCTCATAAAATAATCATTTTCCCTGCCACTGGTTTTATAATAATTCATGCTCAAGAATTGCAGCAGACGCCCCTGCGCTGCAGCCGACACCAGTTCCAAATTGAGAGGGACTGCAGCAATCCGGTCACGACTGATCTGATAATCATAACAAATCCGGCGCAAATCCAATTCCATATCCTTTTCGTACGCAGCAATCAGATAAACTGCTTTTTCCCGTAAAGATGCATGATCCTGAAAAAAATCATCTAACATTTTCCGGTCCTGCCTAAGAGTAACCACCACCAGATCTGCCTCTGACAAAATTGCACTGGTACTGAGATTACAATTGGTTTCCGTATCAACAAATACATAGTCCGCCGTTTCCTCCAGGCAGCGAAATAGTTCTTCTCTAACCAATCCAAAATCATAATTAAAAACTTCCCTGTTCACAATATAACTCTGCGGCAGATACATCAATCTCTCATACAATAAAGAAACGGCAGATTGATGGATAACTTCAACCCCATTCCTGCCAGAATAAATCTGTTTCAGTACATATTCCAAGCCATATTTTCCATAATAATTTGCCTGTTCCCGCAAAGTATTGTTTTGTTCCACAGGCATGACAATATCTGCAATATTGCGAGCTGCATAATGATTTTCTAACAAAATAGTACGATTTGCCCCCGACATAGACGCAATCCCTGCCATACACGCCATATTGGTGGTAACACCCGGCGAAGTTCTAACCGGGCTCCAAAATGCTATCTTCATAAACTCCCTCCTCGTTTCTACAAATCGGATTACTAAAATCTAACAAATCATCTAATCCGCATTCCTCATAAGTAACTTGCACATTCCATTTATCGCGATATTGTGTGCACTGCTAATGATAATTTTTTTCAAAACTTACGTAAAGGGATTTTTCATAGATTCCTTATTTTCTACAGATTCGATATTTTAAAGAAAAAAATTTCTGTAAAAATAACGAAAAAATACCCCAATCAAAGGGGTATCTCTCCATTCATGCCATTTTTATTCATTTCTCCAAACATACATTCTGATATATTGTTTGAAAGCATTCCTCTTTCCAGGAAACAAACAATCCGTGAACCTGTTCTGCCATGACCTGACCATGGGCAGAAAACCGGTAAACCCAGTGCAAAATCTCCAGGTAGTCAGAACGAGTACAAGTTCCACGAAGAACATATCTGCTGCACAACATGATCCGCATTAACAACAGCTCTCCCTGAATCTGCCGTCTTCTCTCCACTCTGTCCTCTGCCTGGAATTCCAGGTAACGGCTAGGATAACGATAAGTAATATAGTGTTCCACAAAAGCACGCCAGGTTCTCTCCGTCTCAGAAAAAAAAGCAACAAAGCGGTCCATATCCGGATTTTCTGATTCATAAAAATCAAAGGAATGTTCCAGATAAGGAATCTCCGGAAAATGAAGTAAAATCTCCAAAACATCTAAGGCTAAATCAACATAGTTATCCAATAACGCCAACGGCTCCCATATGGCTCTTGTCCAATCCTCCACCACGGGCATTGCTGTTATTTCCCGCAGTTTCTTCTCTTGTAAAGGGGATAATGGATGAATCTGTCCTAATTCATCCAGATAAAACCACACTACCAATCCATCCAGTATATATTCTGCCACTACGGGACAAGATGCCGCCAGAGATAAAAAGACGATATCACATCCGGATATTTCGGCTGTAATACGAGGAAATTTACGACAGGTATAACACAACATTTCCTCCCTGGTATTCCTCTGAATCCGGCACAAACCATCTGCATCCAGCATGGCACAGGCACCATTCTGCTGATTGGCAAAACGGAATGTTCCATCCTGCTCCACCAGATTCGTCAAAATATCCTGCCGCAATTCATCATCATCCAGCTGTGCAAATCTTTGATAAGACTCCTGATCCACGGTAATCTTCCATCCGGAACAACAGCTTGCCGGACAACGATCTGCAATACAGGAAAAATCCGGATACAGACCTAACACATATCCAACCATCAGAATGTCAGATGGGATTTATCCTGCAATAATTTCGCACCTTTGGTAATGACAATTACACCGGTTGCTATCCCTGAAAGAATCATTAAAATCCCAATTACAATATTAAACGCACCAACTGATTTCATTGTTTTATATACTTTCTCTGCCATTATAACCTCCAATCCAATCTCCCAAACAATCAACTCTTACATACTTTTACACCATATTCCTCATAATATGCATCAATCTTTGCCTTTAACGCATCATCAATCAAAATTTTCCCCTGATATTCGTGATTATACAAACATTCTACCACATCCTCCATGGTAACAATGGCATTGGCGGCAAACCCATATTTTTCTTGAATTTCATCCAGGGCACTGGCAGTTGAAGACAATCCTCTCTCCATGCGGTTGAGCGAAACCATTAAGCCGATAATTTCTACTTTTCCCTGTGCCTGGATAATCGGGAATGTTTCTTCAATCGATTTGCCGGATGTGGTCACATCTTCAATAATAACCACCTTATCTCCGTCCTGTATTTTGCTTCCCAACAAAATCCCAGTATCTCCATGATCCTTTACCTCTTTACGGTTGGAACAGTAGCGGATCTCCTTTCCATACAGTTTCGCAAAGGCAATGGTGGTTGCCACACTCAAGGGAATTCCCTTGTATGCCGGACCAAACAAAACATCAAAATCTTCTCCATAATGCTCATGAATTGCCCGGGCATAATATTCTCCAAGACGCATAAGCTGTGACCCGGTCACATAAGCCCCTGCATTCATAAAAAACGGTGATTTTCTCCCACTCTTCAGTGTAAATTCCCCAAATTTTAAGACATCGCTATCCACCATAAAGCGAATAAATTCCTCTTTGTACTGTTCCATTATTTCTACCTCCTTATTGTAGCAACTTTTGACTTTATTGATGTGCCTCCATATAGGACAGGATCTGTTCCAGAAAGCCCAATCCCATACGATAAAAAATATACAAAATGGTACATGCCAAAAACAACACTAATATTCGATATAATACAAATGCTCTGGCAAATGCCTTTTTTTCCTTCGGTGTTTTCTTACGTAATGCCATCACAACCATATACCAGAACCCGATAAGCGGAATATGCATCCAACAAAAAGTGATAAACCAGTTCCCCATACGTCCCCATGTTTCCAACTTCGGTTCCGGTTCTGTATCTTGTATGGCATCCTGCTCCTGGCTAATCCGTTCCTTCTCTAGTCTTTTCTCCAAAGCAGCGGAAGATTCCGGCTGCAATTCCTCTCCATGGACATCCATAATAACCAGATCACTAAAATCTTCCGTAGTAGAAGATTCTGGTTTCGCCTCTTCCGGATCCTTTTCATCCATAATATCCGCAATCTGTTGCAAAAGAAGATTTTGTAATTCTTTCGTTTCCGGTGAGGTATGGTGTACCTTCTTCTCTGCCGCCTTTTGTGCCGCAACTAATTCCGCTGCCCTTCTCGCCGCTTCCTTTTTCTCTGCACGCCTCTTGGCAGCCTCATAGATCATTGCTTGTCTGGCTGCTTCCCTGGAAGCCTCCTGCTGCTTTAATGCGGCATCTGTCTTGATCTTACTTTCTGTTTGCTGCACTTGTCTGGCATTTTGACGACTTGCGGGAGCTGTTCCAGAAACTGCTCCCTCTCCTCCCCTGCGTTCTGCGGTTGCTGCTTCCTCCCGAGCTGCCATCTCCTGCATAGAAACCTTCCTGGCAAGCTCCTGATGTCTGGCAAGTTCTCTAGCGGCAGCCTGCAGCTCTCTCTGCATTTTCTCATTCGCCCGCTGTGCCTGTCTTGCCCTGCGCATCGCTTCTTCCGCTTTTTGATTCTTGATTCTGATTTCTTCCTGTTTATCCATCCGTTCCTCCTATCCCTATTTACTGTGCCGGTACGGCAGTCGACGGTCCCGTTTCCGGCGCCTGCGTCTGCGGCACATTTGGAGTTGTAGTTCCAGCAGGGGTATTCCCCGTATTATCTGTAGCTCCCGGACTGACATTTCCCTGTCTAGCATCATATTCCGCCTTGGTTGGTAATGCATATAATGCGTTACGATAGGATTCGTATTTCCGGCTAAGCTCAGCATACTCACTATAATTTTTACATGCATCCACTGCTTTTTTTGCAGCAGCAAGCAATGCAGCCATATTGGATGGTTGGTAACTATATCCTGTTAATGCCTGTAGGCGTGTTTTTGCTAAATCAATTCTGGTCTGCTTCTTCTGTATCTCTCTCGCACTTTTTGCCGAAGCTGCTTTCTTTCTGGCAAGCTCTGCATTTTCCTCACTTTTCTGCTGTTCATAAGCCTGTACCACTTTTTTCCACTCTACCGTTTCATCCTTGAGGGAATCATATTTATCCTTGGCTCTCCTTGCATAAGAATTACGGGTATCCTCATCTTCTATTGCAGAAATCATATCCCGCAGCTCTTTATACTCCGTTTCCAGGGTATAGTAATCCGCTATGCTTTCAATTACCAGTTTTTCAAACGCTTTTAACTTCTTTGCTACTTTCTTCTGATATTGTTCTGCTGCCAGTTCCGCTGCATAGGAAGATTTATCTTTCAATATGGTAGTGGAGAAATAGTCTTTCCCCTCCGTCCGTTTCAGATTCGTTTTATCCTCTGTTCCCTCTACAAAATTTCCATCGCTATCATATTTTGCCAGACAAATTCCTGCCGGTGCAATAAAGTCCTCTGGTTCTTTGTTCTTATGAATCTTATTCATATAATCTTTCCAGATCACACCAGGAAGAGATGCACCGGTTACTCCCGGCATAGCCCTCGGTGTATCATAACCACACCACACTACTGTGGTAAAATATTTTGTATACCCACAGAACCAGACATCCTTGCTGGAATTGGTGGTTCCCGTCTTGCCTGCTGCAATCTGTCCACCGTCCAGTTTCAAAGCACGTCCTGTACCATATCCTTCTTCCAGAACTCCTTTTAAAACATCGGTCATCATCCATGCCGCATCCTCCGAGTAAACCTGGCTCGTTTCTTCTGTATTATTATAGATAGTACCATCGGATGCATGATCAATCTTGCGGATACAGGTACGGTCACTATAAGTACCATTATTGGCAAGGGTAGAAAATCCTTTTGCCATATCTACCACCCGGACACCTTCTGTAAAACCCCCCAGAGACAGGGACAGATTATCATTATCAATATAACTCAAGTTATGAAAATGCATCGCATCCAGAAATGACATTCCATAAGCCGGTGTAATGGCATCTAACACCTGCCAAGCAACGGTGTTGAGGGAACGTGCAACAGCTTCCCGGATATGCACTCTGCCATAATAACTTCCACCGGAATTCTTTGGACCATCCTCAATAGCATGATCGTCTACTATGGTAGATGGTGCATATGCTCCACTTTCAAATCCCGGAGTATAATCAATCAGGGGTTTGATAGAACTACCGGACTGTCTGGCAGAAAGATAGGCACGGTTGTAAGAATCTTTCGTTCCTCTGCCTCCCACAATTGCCACCACATAATTGGAAGAATTATCCACACAGACCGCCGCTCCCTGCAAGGCATATTTTGTCCGTTCCTTATTTTTTTCTGTATTAAAGGCAAGACCTTGATTAACGGATTTTTGCAGTTTTTTCTGTTTATTCATATCAATGGAAGTATATAACTTATATCCACCGGAACGAATCTCGTTACTCTTTTCACTGTAAGCATTGTTATACCGGGTCTGATACTTTTCGTAATCCTCTTTATCTTTAAAAGTATATTGGAACACAAAGCCGTCTTTTTCCATCATGGAAATTGCTGCACAATGGATGGCATAGCTGACTACATAACCCTCATTGCTTCCCTCATAAGTTACCTGCATTACCTTAATGTTCGTTTTTTGTGCCACATTGAACTCTTTCTCTGTAATGACACCTTCCTTTTTCATGGATTCCAACACTTCATTCCTCTTCTTTAATGCTGCTTCCGGATGATTGACCGGATCATAAGCGGAAGGACTATTGGACAGACCAATCAATAACGCCGCCTCTTGTGGTTCCAGATCTTTTGCTTCCTTTCCAAAATAATATTCACTGGCGGCACCCACACCATAACAGCGATTTCCATAAAAATTACTGTTACAATAGAATTCCATAATCTGATCCTTGCTATACTCCGCTTCCACCCTAGGCGCCAGCAGAATTTCTGCCATCTTACGGGTATAACTTTTTTCCTGTGTCAACAAATTATTTTTGATAACCTGCTGCGTAATGGTACTACCACCCTGGGTAATCTCTCCTTTATGTCTGATCAGGGAAACACCGGCACGCATTGTGGCAAGAAGATCCACACCGGCATGAGTTTTGAAACGCTTGTCCTCTACAGCAATGTAACCTTCATAGAGATAAGGCGAGATATTTTTGATCTCAACATACTGATATCTGCCCGCATTAACAGACCCCACCTCCTGATCATTTTTGTCATACACCACTGTGTCCTCTTTCATGATAAAATCATCCTGATCCATATTGACCAGTTTATCAAACACAGCCTCTCTCGCCTCCGTAAAATCAGGCAGCAACTTAGCGTAGAGACAAAGAGCGGCGATGGCACAGATCACCAGGGTGGACGCCATAATTCCCAGAATGGTTCCCAGAATACTCGACACAACTCCCAGATACCCTCCAATGGCACCGAAGATCAAACGTATGACATCGCCTATTCCATTGAAATATTTCTTAATTTGATTCATTGATATCCTCCAAAAACTCCAATATTATTGTCATTGATTGTTTATGCAACTTTTAATCTTCATCCGATTAGTACCTCTTTCCCACGAAAGGCAAATCCATAATGAAAAATCTGTTCTGGCGAAATTCCTTTCGCTAATAAATTAGAATCGTACTGCTTTGTCTGTATCTGTTCCAAAGCTGACTGCACGGTATCCTGTAATCCCTGTTCATCCTCTGAATCATAAACCTTAAATTCTAAAACATATGCAGCCTGTTTCGTCTCGATGGGCTCTAACATGACATCATAACGGCCAAAGCCACTTTCCCGATTGGATAAAATATGATATTGATCTGATAAATCAACCATTAATCCCAATACAAAACCATGGTAAAACCGTTCCGGCTCTATTTCATCGGATGGTTTATTACCAGTGTCAAAATAACTGATCGTCTGCATTACAACCTTATTCATATAGTAATTCATTGCTTTTTTGTCATTTTGCAGTAAAGCCTTAATAAAATCATTGTAATGATTCCCCATGTTGTTGAACCAATCATGTATCATATTTCTCAGCATAACCTGTACTTCAAAATTTGTGATACCTAACTCATAACAAAATGTACCATGATTCGTAAATTCACTATTTAATACCTTGAGATATCCACTGGCAAGCATCAAACTCCAAATAGCATTCTTCTTTGTGTTCAGCTGACTAAAAACAACCTCTTCATCAATCTCAGCAAACAGGGAATCTCCCTGAATTAAATTCTCCATAATTTCTTTGATTTCTATGGTTCCCTGCTGGATTAAACTACTAAGCAGTCCATTAGAGCTAGTATTAGCCCAATAAGATTTCAACTGCCGTTTATCCAAAAAACATATAATAGACCATGGATTGTACATATCTCTCAAATTTCCAATAATAAATCCGTCATACCAATGCCTGACCTCATCTCTATTGGTTAGATTAAACTCATCCATCGCTGCAAATACTTCTGCCTCAGTAAATCCAAAATAAGAAGCATAGTTGTCAGAAGTCATAGTGACTACTTTCAAATTATTCAAATCAGAGAACATGGATTCTGACACTTCATAAGAAGTGTTGCTAACCCGGGTAATCCCGGTCATAACAGCACGTTCTAAATACGGGTTGGTCTTGAATGTATTATTAAACAGTGATCTGGTAAAAGAAACCATTCCGTCCCAATAACCTTTGATATACGCTTCCTGCAAAGGAGTGTCGTATTCGTCCAATAGAACAATCACTTTTTTCTGGTAATATTTATTGAGATAACTGCATAAAAATCGAATGGATTTGGCGGCTACAACATCTGACATGTGCATGGTAACCGATTCAAACTGCTCCTGTTCCACTGGATTTAAAAAACCTTCCTCCAACAAGAAACGGTTTTGATTGTACAAGGATACAATGTTAGATTTGATGCTTTCTATCGCGTCCTCCAGATTGCTCTCCTTAATATCGGCAAGTGACAAAAAAAGTACCGGATAGGTTCCCTGCAACTTCCTGTACTTTTCCTCTTTCCAAATAGAAAGATGTTCAAAGACATCTCCCTGCCCCTCATACTGAATACTAAAAAAGCGCTCTAACATATTCATATTTAAGGTCTTACCAAAACGTCTGGGTCTGGCAATCAGAGTAACCGCATCCCTGCTTTCCCACCATTCTTTAATAAAACCTGTTTTATCAACATAAAAACAATCATTCTGTATTAATGTTTCAAAATCCTGCACACCAATCGCTACTGTCCTGGCTCTGGTTTCTTTATTACCATCAAATACAGTGATCTCTTCCATAAATTACACCCACTTTCTAGACAACAGTATATTCTATTTTACAGAAAACCGCAACATAAATTACATTTGACTTTCCCCATTTTTTACACACACTAGAACCTTTTCAAAATGGATAATTTCTGCTTATCCGTCCTTTTTACATTGCATTGTCTGCCGTGGTTCTGTCTGCTTGTCCACTATTTTGTAAATCGTCCGAACCGAAAGAAATCTGTCCTGACTAGCGACCTTACGCTTTCGGGGAAACCATCTGCCTTGCGTGCCGTATTG